>MFJF01000012.1 GCA_001779115.1 Candidatus Gottesmanbacteria bacterium RIFCSPHIGHO2_01_FULL_40_15 | reverse complement strand
TGAAATCAATATTATTGAAGAAAATAAAGATTACGGATGGCCTGTCTGTTTCGGAAAAAATATTCACGATAGTAGTTTTGACAAAACTGAATATAAAATTATTGGCAAGATTAATGTCTGTAATGAATTTGGGAAAACTCCTTCTTATTATGATTTTGAGGCACATTCTGCTCCTTTAGGTTTAACTTTTGTCATTTCAGATAAATATCCGAAATACTGGAAAAATGACTTGCTTGTTGCTCTGCACGGTTCCTGGAATCGTTCCACTCCGGTAGGATATAAAGTTATCAGACTCGATGTTGAAGATGGTAAAATAATCAAAATGGAAGATTTTATTGATGGTTTTTTAAAAGGCTCACAGGCGATTGGCCGGCCTGTTGATTTGATTTTTGACACCAGGGGTAATCTTTACATTTCAGACGATAAAGCCGGACGCGTATATATAGCAGTTTATACTCCGAATGGTGAAAAACCTAAATAAATTTTAATATCATTAATATGAAAAATAAAACCGAAGATTACTGGAAAAAAAAGCTCACCGGTGAACAGTTTGAAATTTGCCGTCTTAAAGGTACGGAGGCTCCTTTCTCAGGTAAATTCTGGGACAATCACCAACCCGGTTCTTACCATTGCGTTGCTTGCAACAACATTCTTTTTTCATCAAAAGAAAAATTTGATTCAGACACCGGTTGGCCGAGTTTTTACAAGGCGGCCGATACCGGTATAATTGATCTCAATAAAGACAGTAGTCGGGGAATGGTTAGAACCGAAGTTCTTTGTGGAAATTGCGGATCACACTTGGGTCATCTGTTCCAGGACGGCCCTCCTCCGACAGGAAAAAGGTATTGCATCAATTCCGCCGCTCTCCGGTTCAGTCCGGAGAAATAAATTCCTATTTCTCCTGTTCCATTAACCACTTATCAGCATCCAAAGCAGCCATGCAACCAAAACCGGCTGCTGTTACAGCCTGCCGGTAACGGTAATCATGAACGTCTCCGCCTGTAAAAACACCTTCAACGGAAGTGGAACTTCTGAATTTTAACAATCCCTTCTCATCTTTTGTTACTTTCCTGACAACGTAACCTTTTTCATCCAAATCAATCCCCTTAAAAATTCCCGTGTTTGGTTTATGTCCGATCGCGATAAACACCCCGTCAATTTTCTTTACCTCTTCTTTTCCTGATTTACTGTTTTTCAATATAACCGATTCGAGTTTCGCTGTACCGTTGTACTTAATAAGTTCTGTATTCCACTTGACTTTTATTTTAATTTCCTTAAACACCCTATCCTGCATTGCTATGGATGCTCTGAATGCATTCCGCCGGTGGATAATTGTTACCGATTTTGTTACTTGTGACAATACCAGAGCTTCTTCCATGGCGCTGTCTCCTCCCCCCACCACAATTACGTCTTTGTCTCTAAAAAAGAAGGCATCACATGTCGCGCAAGTTGATACTCCTTTTCCCCGTAACTGCAATTCACCCGGCGCTTCAAGCCAGATGCTGTCAGCCCCCGTTGCGATAATAACTGACTTCCCTTTAAATATTTTTCCGTCAGATTTTACTTCAAACGGTTTTTTGTTAAAATCCGCCTCCGTCACATCAGAATTCAGGATCTCAACCCCGAGTCTTTCTGTTTGGTTTCGCATATTAACCATTAACTCCGGCCCCTCAATACCCTCAACAAAACCCGGGTAATTTTCTACCAAAGTTGTCAGCATCAGCTGGCCGCCCCAACGGCTACCTGCAATAAGTAAAGTTTTTCTCCCGGCTCTTATCGCATAAATTCCGGCCGTTAATCCAGCAGGCCCTGATCCTAATATAATTACATCGTAAATAGTTTCATTCATTGGGGTCCGCCGCTTTTGGCGGGGAAAAATTAAGCAAGAACTTTGTTAAACTCGCTGGCCAATGTCTCCTTACTTTGTACTCCTATCCACTGTTTCAGAGTATCTCCGTTTTTAAATAGCATCAGAGTCGGTATGCTCATAATTCCGTATTTAGCGGTTGTTGAAGGATTCTCATCAACATTTAATTTGGCAATTTTAACTTTCCCTTCAAAATCTTTAGCCAATTCCTCCAAAATTGGATCTTGTATTCTGCATGGTGAGCACCAAACGGCCCAAAAATCAACTAAAATCGGTGTTGTTAATTTCAAAACTTCACTGTCAAAATTACTGTCAGTTACCGTAACTCCTGCCATATTTCTCCCTTCTGAAATTAAATAATAACCTGTCTATTTTATCAGATAATACTGTTTTATGAATAGGATATAAAAAATTATTTTAAGTATTTATCGTAACGGAGATTAATTTCTCCCGGGTAATACTTAGCCAAATTTTCTTTAACCATAATCTCATTAATCAGCATTTTTCCTTTTCTGCAATATTTTTCAAATACCTGGGTACAACTGGTAAACAAATAAGCCTCTAAATCTTTTCCGTCTGTCAGCTCAACTCTGTCGTATTCGAAGTTAACATGGTCTCCTTCCGTTAACAAAGTTAACATATCCTTTGCCGGCTGATATCCGGCTCTGCCCTCGTCAGGTACTTCAATTCCTAACAAATTCACCGTAATACCGTTTTGCATGATTACTGTATTCCCGTCAATTACTGCCGTAATATTACCGCTTTTAGGGTACAAAATGTCTGACGAAATAATCGTCACACCTTTAAGTCGGCTCCATCCGAATGCGCAAATAATAGTTGCTAAAATGAAAAATAACGCCAATCCTGAAGATATATGATGGCCTTCCTCTTTTTCTTCCTTTAATTTTCTTCTTATCTTTTTGATCATAAATGTTATCTTAATAAATAAACGCCCTAAAAATCCACTCTGAAAATATTTTCAACATCTCCTTAAATAATATGTTTATTTAATCAGAAAATATATGGCTGCTATTGTAATAACCGGATAATATATAAATCCGTATTTGGCTGACACCCTGAACTGTAATTTATCCTGCCACCCCGGCAGTGCCGTTCCGAAAAGCATCAAAATCTGCTCCGTTAAATCAGGTAACACTCCGGCAATACCGGCCAGATTAATAAATAGGTTTTTGAAACGAAGGGCTAGCCATATAAATGAAACCGCGCAAAATAAATAATCAAGACTCATGGCAATAATAATTATATTTCTCCTTTTTTTCTCCATCGAAAAAAAACCTCTCAGTGTTATACCCGGTTCCAAACCGAAATCATTATGGGGCATAAGATCCAGGATAAAGTGGGAAATAAATGCTGAAAAAAGACCGATGTATGGATTTGCCGAATATTTCATTACTAAAGCTCCGGTTAAAAGGTGTGGAGTATAAAGCATGATTATATTCTATAATATATTTATGGACCTGATATCTCAGCTTGAAAAAGATATTAAAAATTTGAAAATTCAGGGGGCTACCAATATTGCCCTGACAACTTTAAAAGGTTTATCCCTGGCTGTTGAAGGATTAAAAAAAGAAGATTTCCCGGATCCTGATAAATTTTTACAAAAAGAGGTCTCTCGGCTCGCTTTTGCCAGGCCGACTGAACCGCTGGCCCAAAATGCATTGCGCTTTATATTCAGTCAAAAAGAGAACAACTTTGAAAAGTACCTCCAAAAGGCGCAACAATATAAAAATATGATCGGCAACAGCAAGTATAAAATGGGTGAATTTGGTGTAAATCTGATTGAATCGGGCGGAGTTTATCTGACGCATTGCCACTCATCAACCGTAAACAATATGTTAATTGCGGCTAGAAACAGCGGTAAAAAATTCAGGATAATTGCCACTGAAACCAGGCCGCGTTATCAGGGCAGACTGACGGTTAAAGAGCTTTTGGATGCCGGATTTGACGATATTACCATGATTATTGATGAC
Source organism: Candidatus Gottesmanbacteria bacterium RIFCSPHIGHO2_01_FULL_40_15 (assembly GCA_001779115.1). Lineage (GTDB taxonomy): Bacteria > Patescibacteriota > Microgenomatia > 2-02-FULL-39-11 > 2-02-FULL-39-11 > 2-02-FULL-40-10. The sequence goes on along the minus strand of MFJF01000012.1, from coordinate 103,686 downwards.
GCCGCTTCCTCGCTTTTATTGGAAAACAAAATCAACATAAATGCCGTTTTTATCGGCGCCGATCTCTTATCGGACAAGGGGTTCGTCAACAAAGTCGGAAGTCAGGGAATCGCTTACTGTGCCGGAAAAAATAAAATTCCTGTTTATTGCATGAGTATTCTTCTGAAGTATGATCCCAGAATTTTCACCGATAAATTAATAGAATCACGAAACAGTTCTGAAATCTGGGATTACGCCCCGTCAGGTCTGAAATTTATTGCTCCCGCATTCGATTTTATCCCCTATTACGAAAATATTTATCTTATTACCGAAACCGGTCTTCTGAAGGGTCCCGCAGTAAAGCCCAAAGCGCTCGAACTTTATTCTTTTCTCAATTCTCCTTTACCGGTAGCCTGAATTTTTCACTATTTTCATATATTTCGGAAATTGACATATTGAATACCGGCCGGTATACTATCCCTATCCCTCCGTAGGGGATATAAAGTCAATATGGATGATAAAACTGCAAAGATTAATATTATTAAAAGATTAAAAATCGCCGGGGGTCATCTGAATAAAGTTACCCGTATGGTGGAAAATGATGCTTATTGTATTGACACCCTTCATCAGACTAGGGCTGTTCAGGCAGCCTTAAAAGAAATAGATAATCTCATCCTGAATAATCACCTTAATACCTGCGTCGTAAATTCAATAAAAAAAGGCAAATCGAAAGAAGTAATAAATGAAATAATGTACGTTTTTAAAAGGAGCAGAAAATAAAAAAATCATGACGCCTGATCAAATTATTATATTATTATCAGGCACTTTGGGAATAATATTTACTTATTGGTTCTTTTTCGCCGGTAAAGATACGGTACTTGAAGCTGCCGGTCCAAAGGTAAACATCAAGGTTGACGGTGGGTATAAACCGTCTGTCATCAAGCTCATAAAGGATAAACCGGTTGAATTGTCTATATTAAGATCTGATCCCAGTGACTGCCTGGAGGAAATAGTTTTGCCTGTTTGGAATATAAAAAAATTCCTGCCTTTAAATAAAGAAATAAACATAAAAATAAATCCGGACAAAAAGGGAATATTTCCCTTTCACTGCGGTATGAATATGTTCCACGGAAAAATTATCGTTGAAGATTAAAAAATATGAAATCCGATAACATTCAATTACAACAAAAATTAACTTTGGAAATTGAAGGTATGCATTGCGCTTCCTGCGTCAAACTGGTGGAACGGGCTTTAAAAAAAGTTCCCGGAGTAACCAAAGCCTCAGTCAATCTGGCTACCAATAAAGCCTATATCGACTCCGATAAGGAAATTGACATAAATATTGCCAAAAACGAAGTAAATTCAGTCGGTTATGCCATCAAAGATACTTCCCGTCACTCTGAAAACAATTCTGAAATGGATCAGGATCCCTCACTTGCGGAAATGGAAAAAGCCCGGCAAAAAATGTGGCTTTCCTGGGGTTTTTCCCTTCCGGTTGCAATTTGGATGATTCTTGAAATGTTAGTCTCCCCCTGGCCTAATATGTATTTATTCAATCTGGGAATTCTTATTTTGTCGGTAGTTCCCATATTCTTTCCCGGTTTTGCGACTTTAAACACCGGTTTTAAAGCATTGAAAAACCGGACCGCCAATATGGATACTCTTATAGCGCTGGGTACCACGGTTGCTTTTATAACCGGTCCCCTTTCCTTGCTGACCGATCAAATAAACAATTATGCCGGAGTTGGTGCTATGATCATGTCTTTTCATTTAACCGGTCGCTTCGTTGAAGCCAATGCTCGCGGTCGCGCTTCTCAGGCAATAAAAAGATTGCTGGAGCTTGGTGCTAAGACTGCCCGGGTATTGCAAAATGGGCAAGAAATTGAGATTCAGGTGGAAAATCTGAAAGTGAACGACATTATGATAGTCAAACCGGGTGAGAAAATCCCGACAGACGGAAAAATTATTGAAGGTCAATCATCAATCGATGAATCCATGGCCACCGGTGAAAGCCTGCCGGTTACCAAAAAAAAAGGTGATACTGTTATTGGTGCGACAGTCAATTTTAACGGCCTGCTTAAAATAAAAGTCACCAAAATCGGAGAAGATACTTTTCTGTCTCAGGTAATAAAATTAGTTGAACAGGCTCAGGGGTCGCGCATTCCCATTCAGGAATTTGCCGATAAAGTTACTTCAGTTTTTGTTCCGGTAATTCTCATGCTGGCGATATTCACTTTCACTCTTTGGTTGGCTTTTCCTGATAAGTTGTCACAATTTTCCGCGATTTTCAGTTTCTTTTTGCCTTGGACCAAAAATATTGCCGTTATCTCTCCCCTCTCCCGGGCTATTTTTGCTACCATTGCCGTATTGGTCATTGCCTGTCCTTGCGCCCTGGGTCTTGCTACTCCGACAGCACTTATGGTTGCCTCGGGATTAGGAGCTGAAAATGGAATCCTCATAAGAAAAGGTGAAGCTCTCCAAACAATGAAAGATGTCAAAGCTGTAGTCCTTGATAAAACCGGAACCATAACCAAAGGCAAACCTGATGTGACTGATGTCTTGCTTGCCAAAACAGCACAAATATTAAGTGAGGGTAGTCTTCTCCAATTAGCTGCTTCTGCTGAATCAGGCAGTGAACATCCTCTGGCCCGAGCGATAGTTGAAAAAGCCAAAAAAGACGGTCTGTCTCTCCAAAAAGTGACTGCTTTCAAAGCCGTCTCAGGCGGCGGTATAAAAGCGGAAGTTTCTGGGAAAAAAATAGTCATCGGTACCGATAAATTATTACAGGAAGAAAATGTAAATTTAAAGGAATTTGATTCCAATAAAGTAGAACAGTTGGAAACTGAGGGAAAAACTGTCGTTCATCTCTCAATTGATGGTGTCTACCGGGGATCGATCGCCTTAGCTGATACAATAAAAGATGACAGCCAACAGGCTTTATCTGAATTGAAAAAAATGGGATTTTCAGTCTTTATGTTAACCGGAGATAATCTGAAAACAGCACGCGCCATTGCCGAAAAAGTCGGAATATACGCGGAAAATGTTCTGGCTAAAGTTATGCCTGACCAAAAAGTTGCCAAAGTCAAAGAGCTTCAGAAAAAATATAAAGTCGCCTTTGTCGGAGACGGAATCAATGATGCGCCGGCTCTCACTCAGGCTGATGTCGGTATTGCTATGGGGACAGGTACCGATATCGCTATAGAAGCCGGTGACATCATTCTGGTCCGTGGCGAATTAAGCTTGCTTGTTTCAGCTATACGCCTTTCCAAAGCTGCCTATAACAAAATAGTTCAGAATCTTTTTTGGGCGTTTTTCTATAATATTGTTGCCATTCCATTAGCTTTTCTTGGTCTTCTTCACCCTGTTATTGCCGAAGCCGCCATGGCTTCAAGTTCAATAACCGTGGTTACCAACGCTAACCTCCTCCGCCGTACTGTCATAAAAACTTAATGAATTTTTAACCAAAGTTACGCTATAATACCCGTGGGCTCCCTATGATACTATGAGAATTCTTGTTATTGAAGACGAGCGCCGGTTAGCAAATGTCATCAAAAAAGGCTTGAGTGAAGACGGTTTTGCCGTTGATCTTGCTTTTGACGGACAGGAAGGTCAATATCTGGCCTGTGAAGAACCTTACGATTTAATCGTTTTAGACTTGATGCTCCCTAAAATTGATGGTGTGACTATCTGCAAAAATTTGAGATTAAAAAATCTTAAAACCCCTATCCTCATATTAACGGCCAAAACAACAGTCGAGGAAAAAATAAAGGGGCTTGACAGTGGCGCTGATGACTATATGATTAAGCCTTTCTCTTTTCTGGAACTTCGTTCGAGGATACACGCTCTTATCCGCCGAAGTAAAGAAAATCCGTCCCCTGTCTTAAAAATTGCTGATCTTACAGTTGATCCGCTGAAGCATTCTGTTTCCAGAAACAAACGGTTTGTTAAATTAACCCCCAAAGAGTTTGCTATCCTTGAGTTTTTACTCCGCCATAAAAATGAAGTTGTCTCAAGAACTATGATTCTGGAACATGTCTGGGATTATAATTTTGACGGCCTGAGTAATGTCGTTGATGTGTTTATGGTCACTTTAAGAAAAAAGATTGATCATAAAGCCAAAGTAAAATTAATTCATACCCTTCACGGGATCGGTTATAAAATATCTGCTGGCGGATAATACTGATTATTTCTTATGCCTTAGTTTGAAGCTTTAATTTATGAACACTCACAGTATTCGTTTCCGTCTGTCTTTCTGGTATAGTCTGACTTTTTTTACCGGCCTGATTTTGGCTTTCATATCTTTTTATATTCTTACCCGTCAGGTGCTTTTAAACCAAACCGATTCTTCTTTAACAAATCATGGCAACAAAGTTGTTGAAGTTGTCTCTCAAAAAAGTAACGATATGCATCAAATATTAGCTCAAAGTGCTTTTTTGGCTGAATTCAGTGAAATACCCGGTATGCTTGTTACCATTCTCGACGGAAAAGGGAATCTCGTCTCCTCCTCAATGATGTGTTGCTATGATCGGGGAATTTATAATCAGCTGTTCCAAAAAACCGCCTCAACAAATGAAAGTTTCATACAAAATCAGGTAGTTTCCGGTGAAAATCTGCGGTTTTTTACCTCAGGTGTTTACTCAGGCAAAGATCTTATTGGCGCAGTTATTGTCGCCCATCCGATTGACATTATTCAAAAGTCTTTAAATTCAATTCTGATAATCCTCGGAATTGTCGCTGTCCTTCTTCTCATTCCGACAATTATTGGCGGATTCCTTCTGTCAAAAAAAGCCATGCAACCGATTTCGTCCATATCTGAAAATCTTAAATTTATCTCCGGTGAAAATCTTAACCAAAAAGTTCAAAATCCCAAAACCGGTGATGAACTGGAAAAATTAGCCGATAGTTTCAATCTGCTTCTTAACAGACTTGATTCTGCTTTTAAAAGAGAAAAACAGTTAATCGGCGACATTGCTCATGAATTAAAAACTCCCCTTTCAATAATCCGCGGTAATATAGAATTAACTCTCTCAAAAAGCCGTTCTTCAAAAGAATACAAAAAAGCTCTTAAAGATTCTGTTATTGACGTCAATTCCATGTCTGATACTCTGAATAATATTTTGGATTTAGCCTGGAGTGAAGCTGATGCTTTTAAAGGCAATCTTAAAGAATTTGATTTTTCATTGATGCTTGATGAACTCTATGAAATTGCCGTTAAAATGGCTCAAGCTAAACATATAGCTGTAAATTTAAATTCTGACAAAAATGTCAAAGTCACCGGTTTCCCTGAAAAACTTTCCCGGGCAATCCTCAACATTATTGATAACTCCGTTAAATATTCTCCCCAAAAAACAAACATAGGAATTACTTTAAGAAAAAAAATAAATTCTGTAGAACTGGAAATTACCGATCAGGGACAGGGAATCTATAAAAAAGATCTTCCTCATCTGTTTGAACGCTTTTATCGGGGTGAAAATGTCAAAAATATTCAAGGCGGGGGATTAGGTTTATCAATAACCAAAGCTATTATTTCTGCCCATCAGGGTCATCTAAAAATTGAAAGCAGAAAAAACCGTGGAACAAAAGTCCTCCTTTCACTCCCTGTGAGTTGAATCTGCATCATCATTATTGGATATCTTCACAAAATCTTAATAAACGTCCTGATAAAATAGCTCTAAAAGGAGGAAATTATATGAAATACCGCTACCGGCAGGACCTGCCAAAAAAATCTTTGAGTACTGATAAAATTATTTTTTTAATAATCGGAGGTCTGACATTCCTGGCTTTGGTTCTGATATTCATTTTTTCAGTAAGTGAACAAAAACAAATAAATGGCGCTGTTAAGATCGCCTCTTATAATACCAATGATCAGGCTAAACCGGAAGCTGCTGCTGATTCTACTTTTTCTGATTTGGGTTCCATGAAAGTTAATGAAGAAAAAGCGGCACAGTTCACAATAGAAAATAAAGGCAATAAACCCCTTCAGTTATTTAAAGTTTCTTCCTCTTGCGGTTGTACCGTTGGAATAATAACGATCGATGGTAATATCAGTCCTGAATTCGGTATGCACAATAACAGTAATTGGAGCGGGGAGATCTTACCGGGAAAAACAGCTTCCCTATCCGTAATCTACCGCCCTTATATCATGCCTGTTAAGGGTCCGGTAACCCGGGATGTTTTTGTAACAACCAACGATCCGGAAAACAAATTACTGACCTTCACCGTCAAAGCTGATGTGGAATAAAGTGCTGGCCGTATTTAACTGAAAATGACTCCTGATCTTTTTTTTGGCGTTTCTTTAACAGCTTCATTTTTAGGTGGTATGGTCGCCCTTTTTGCTCCCTGCTGCATTACTTTTCTCTTTCCGTCTTATTTGGGAACTATATTCAAAGATAGAAAAAGAGTTGTTTTTTTGACTCTCGTTTTTGCTGTCGGTTTAGCTTCAATCCTGGTTCCGGTTGCTTTGGGTATGAAAATTATTGTCAGCCTTTTCGACCGGTTCCATACCACTACTTATCTGTTGGGTTCCCTCTTTTTGTTTCTGGTAGGATTGATGACTCTTTTTGAAGTTAAACTTATGTTGCCCCTCCCCCGTTACACCATGCCTCGCCAAACAACTGTTCTTTCAACGTTTATATTAGGAGTCTTTTCCGGAATAACCTCATCCTGCTGTGCGCCTGTCTTATTTGCCGCCATTACTCTCTCTTCTCTTTCCCCGACTCTTATAACATCACTCATTGTATCATTAGTCTACGTCTTGGGAATCGTTTTTCCGCTCTTTTTTCTCTCGGTTTTTTATGAAAAACTGACCGGTCGCTATCTGTATAAAATAAAAAGTAAAGCCGATAAACCATTAAAATTAATCTCGTCTATAACCTTCATGATTTCCTCAATCATAATAGCCTATCTTGCTTTAACCGGAAAAATTCAGATGGAACAAAATATGGCCTATGGTGATGCTTTGAGAAATTTTATTTTCCGGATATCAGGTGTTTTGAAAAATCCTCTTCTTGATGCTTTAGTTCTTTTGGCTCTTATCCTGTTATTTAAAATTTTCATTAAGGAGGCCCGTTATGGCAGTCAGAAAAAATAAAAAAGCAGTAATTGAAAATCCGGAAAGTTTAGACACCCCGGTAAAAAATTTAAAAAAAGAACACCAACACAAAAGTTGTTGTTGCATTACGGGGAAAGATTCAGAAGATTTGCTTAAATCTGCTGATTTTAATCCGCTGCAATATAAACCCCGGAAATCATATGTAACCGGTTTGATTACCGGACTTTTAGCCGGTTTTCTGCTTTTTATTCTGGTTCCGAAAATTTATAACAAATCACCATTCGCCGGCCTGAACCTTTCTTCAACATTTAATAACAATTTATCTCCGACTCCCCCGCAAACTGCTGATACTGATCAGATAACCAAAGAAGTCTTGCCGGAAAAACATAATTTGGGCGTTTCTTTCGGTTCAACCGTTAAAAAATTAGTTGAGGTTGGCGCTATAGACAAACAGAAATTCCTCGCCCTTTATGAAAGCCGTGGTGGTCTGCCTGACGAAATAAGCCTTCTGCTGGATAATAAATCGGATCAGGATATCATTGTCACCAATGATAACTCTCAAATTATTCTAAATCTTCTTTGGCCATTGGGAATCGCCAATAAAACCAAAACATTATCCCAGGGTCCCATGGGCACGAAGTCGGAATACGATGCCGGTAGTTTTGCCTCAACCGGAGGTTGGACTTTGGGTAAGGAAGATGGCGGTTCCCTGTTTAACCGCTTCCCCATACTCCTTTTAACTGAAAAACAGGAAACTCTTGTCACCAAAATATCCCAAAAAATCTACCGGCCGTGTTGCGGTAATTCCACTTTTTTCCCTGATTGCAACCACGGCGCTGCCATGCTTGGTTTTATTGAATTAGCCGTAAGTCAAAATATGCCCGAAGAAGAAATTTATAAAAATGCTTTAGTTCTTAATTCATATTGGTTTCCGCAGACTTATGTCGAGCTGGCAATGTATTTTAAGTCAAAAAATGGTCAGGATTGGAATAAGGTCGATCCACAAGTAGTTCTTGGTGCCGACTATTCTAGCGGTCAGGGATATTCTGCCATTAACAAACAACTCCAGACGGAAGGTCTGCTGCCCAAAGTGGAAGGCGGAGGAGGCTGCGGTGTCTGATGATAAAAAAACTGTCCTGGGAATATAAAACATTAATAATTGTAATTTTTCTGATAGTTTTTATTTCTCTTATCAGTTTGGCAAAAGAAGAAAGGGAAATACAAAAAATTAATCCGCTTGACACTAATCTTAATAAAAATTCTCAATTTCAGGAGCAAGGAAATGTTTCGGTAAGTATAAAATTTCTATCGGAAAAATCATCTCAAGACACGCTCTTTTTCTCCGTTTCATTGGATACCCATTCAGTCGATCTCGATCAGTTCAATTTTGGAAAAAACGTTCTGCTGGAGTATCAAAATTCATCCGGAAAACCCCGTGATATAACTCTTTACGGTGGGGGTCATCACCGTCAGGCGGAATTAAGTTTTCCGCAAGTTCCCCCACCTTATAAAATCATTATCAAAGACCTGGCCGGGATAACAAGGAGGGAATTTGAATTTTAATGAATAAATATAAACCGATAGCTTCAGGTATCACCGCCGGATCATTTCTTCTGCTTTTTTATTTTATCACCATGACTTACCTTGCCGGTTCTTTTGAAACAACCCTGATACAATTTAAAAAACTGTGGTTTTATATGATTCCGTTATCGCTGGGATTTGGAGTCCAAATAGGTCTCTACGTTTCCCTGAAAAATCTCACAGACAGTTCCGGAAAATTGGCTGCCGCCAACTCGGCAGTATCAACCGTTGGTATGATTGCCTGTTGCGCTCATCATTTAACCGACATTCTGCCTTTAATTGGTCTCTCTTTCTTAACCTTCTTTATTATTCAATATCAGGTATTAATTCTGATAATAGCCATAATTTCCAATATCTTGAGTATTATTTACCTCCTTGGATTAAGACAAAAATTAATTTCCGCCTGAAATTCAATTTTTTCTCTTTCTGACATAAATCTTATGAAATTTAATGTGATTTTTATTAATAAATTGTTAAACCGGATAAATATTGTCGGGTTGGTTTGACAAGGGATACTCATTATAAATGAATAACAAATCTGTTTTTAAATGGCTTTTTTATAATCCGCTGGTTTTAATTATTTTGGCGGCATTTCTATTCAGGGTAATTAACCTCAACTACAACACTCCTTTTCTGGATGAGGCTATTTATATTAAATTGGGGGAAAAAGTCCTTGAAGGTCATTGGCAGGAAGAATCACCCTTTTCCTGGATCGGCGGTATGCCTCTGTTTTATCCGTCCCTTTCAGCTCTCTTTTATAACATCGGGGGTTTATTGGGTTCCCGTCTCTTAAACGTCCTTCTGGGTACTTTGTCAGTCTATTTGCTTTACGGTTTCACGTTCAAACTTCATTTATCCGATATATCTGATAATAATGAATTTATTGCCGGTATATCCGCTTTTCTTCTGGCTGTAATGAGTATTCCGGTCTATCTGAGCCGTCTGGCAATTTACGACATGCTTTCATTTACCTTTTTCTTAGCTGGCCTTTTTTTCCTGCTTTCTGGATTGGCTGTTAAAAAACACGGACTCTGGCAGAAGGAAAATTTTTATTTTCTGTCGGCGCTGTCTTTATTTCTCTCCTTTTTGGCTAAATATACGACCCTGATCCTTTTCCCGCTTATTGCTGTTTGGGCAATTTATAAAAGTTTGAAACAAGACCGGTTATCTTTGAATCTGACCCTTAAGTATTTTATTTTCCCTTTGTCACTGGCAATAATTTCTTATCTGGTAATTTATTTTCCTGATCTTCGCGAATTTGTCATCAATCAGATTCCCGACCCGCAAAGACACTATTCTGAAATAATTAACGAGTTTTATGTCTTTTCTCTGCCTGTATTGCCTTTCGCCCTTGTCGGATTTTTCTTCCTTTTTCTAAAAGCAAAAGGTATCGCCTTTTTTTTGCTGTTTGGAGCTCTGACTGTTCCATTGGCTCACCTTTTAACCAATAATCTCGATGCTGCACACCAGCATGTCTTCCTGTCCCTTGTCTTTCTCCTCCCTTCTGCCGGCTTCCTCATAAGTAATATAAGTAAGAAAAACATGGCCATAAGAGCAGGTTTGTCTTTTATTTTCCTAATTATGGTTTTTCTCTACTCTTTCTCTCAAAAAAAAGACTTGGAAACATCATGGCCTAATTCTGAAAATGCTATGACTGGTTTGAAATCAGTTGTCTCAACAGGAGACAAAATTCTCTCAAGTGAAGGCAATGTCACCGATCTGGCCTTACCGGAAATTCCACAAGAAGCGCTTACCGGTCCTTTTGAAATTAACTATCAGGGTCTGTCAAGCTATGAAGGCTTCCGGAAAGCTATTTCGGACGGGTATTTCACCTATATTCTTTTTAATAATGGTTTGACTGGTGATTTTGCCGATATTGTAAGAAGAGAAACTGTAAATAAATATTCAGTTATTTATGACAACCAACCTTTTGTAATCTATCAATTGAATCGGTAACACTTCTTAATTGCCCGCTATATGCTAAAATCTTAATATTCATGGAAATCTATACCGTTTTTCTGACAGGGTTGTTAACCGGCGGACTCACCTGTATGGCTGTCCAGGGTGGTCTGCTGGCAGCTGTATTGGCGCAACGCGAAAATAAACGGCTCATGTCAAAAATGAAAAAATCCGGCAGTCTCTTCCCTGTTTTATCATTTCTCATCTCAAAGCTTGTCGCTTATACTGTTCTCGGATTCTTATTAGGCTTCCTAGGTTCATACTTTCGCTTTTCCGTCATCACTCAGGCATTTATCCAATCTGCAGTTGCTGTCTTTATGATCGGCACGGCTTTAAATATTCTCAATATTCATCCCGTTTTTCGGTATTTTGTTATAACTCCCCCGAAATTTCTCTTCCGGCTTCTGAAAAATCAAAGCAAAAGCAACGACATTTTCGCGCCGGGTGTTCTTGGCGCTCTGACGGTTTTTATTCCCTGCGGTACTACTCAGGCAATTATGGCCTTAGCCCTGGCCACGGCTGATCCTTTTTATTCTGCCCTGATTATGTTTTCCTTTATTCTCGGAACTTCTCCGTTATTTTTTATTTTCGGTTTCCTGGCCGGAAAATTAAATAATGTTTTTCAAAATAGATTTATGAGAGTAGCTGCTTTTGCCATCCTGATTCTGGCTGTTTTTAATATTAACAATGCTCTTTCTCTCTCCGGCGGCCGCGTTTTGATAAAATCAGCTTGGTTGGACTTTTCCTGTACAGCGCTAAGTATTTGTCCTCATCAGATTCTGGCCGCCTCTGACGTTCCCGTAACTGAAGCAACAATTTATTTCCGGTCAAACGGCTATTCTCCCCGTTCAATTACTGTCCCAAAGAATTCACTGGTGAAATTAAATCTGGTAAATAATGACGGTTACGGCTGCATCCAGGCATTTTCCATACCCAAACTTAACGTGCAAAAAATAATAAGAACGGGTTCAAATGATACTGTTGAAATAAAAACTCCGAATACGGCTGGGGATATAAGTTTTTCCTGCAGTATGGGAATGTACGGTGGTGTAATCCGGGTAATCTGAATTTATAAAAATAACTTGTTATGACAAAAAAAACTCTTTTTAAAATACATGATATGCATTGTACTTCCTGCGCTTTAAATATTGATTTTGAACTGGAGGATACTGCTGGAGTTAAAAAATCAAATACCAACTACGCTAAAGCACTCTGTTTTGTTGAATTTGATCCGGAAAAAGTAACCGAGGAAATAATTATTTCAGTGATAAAAAACGCCGGCTACATTTCCTCTGTTTATAAAGATTAAAGATAAAGACTGACCGTCATATTCCAGAAGGTATGAATCAACACCGGTAAAACAAGATTTTTCCGCATTGTAAAAACATAACTGTTCACTACTCCCATCGTAAAAATTGACAAAGGATAAAAAATCAGTGCGTTACCGGTTAAATGAAGCCTGGTGAACATTATCGGAATATGAATAAGCATAAAAAGAAAACTTGAAACAACCGCACAAGCTGCCTGTTCTTTGGACGTTTTAAAAAGTCTGTTATATAAATAGCCGCGTCCGAAAATTTCTTCAGAAACCGAAGCTGCTATGTTAATGAGTAAAAAACTGCCTATTCCGCCGGCAATAAACAGCGCTTCAATAGGTAGAAAGGAAAATTTTCCGTATTTCAGATAATTGGCCAGTAACCCTTCAACCGCCAGAAGTATCCCCAAAACAACCCCGATGTAAAGATCAATAACCAATCCTTTTAGTTTAATCCCTAAACCGATTTCTTTTAACGATTTATTCTCCTTTACCCATACCAGATAAACAATCGGCATTACAAAAACCAGTGGTTTAACAATGAATTCGTCAACGGATTCCGGTAATTGAAAATTAGCCCGGTAAAAAGCCCAAACAAGAAAAATGAAAAACCACATTAAAAACGTCTGGTGTTTCATAATTCCATTGTATGAAGTCCCCGTATAACTATCAAGTCTTATTGTCTGATTTCAAATCCTATATTTCCGCCGTTTGCCTCCTCCCATTGGATTTGTAACCCATTAACCTGTGAAACTTGAGGACCTTTTCGGCATTTTTCAATCATCTGCTTCACGTTATCCTCATTACCCTCAAATACAGCCTCAACCAAACCCCGGTCAGCATTTCTGACATATCCCGTTAAATTAAGACTCTGCGCTATTACTTTAGTCCAATATCGGAATCCTACCCCGGTTACGTCTCCCGATATTAATAAATGTACCCTGACCTTTTTCATTATTTATTATTTTAATAGCTGAAAATTTAATGTAAACTCATAAATAATAGATTTTTTTATTTTCCGCATGCCGATTCTTTTACCCGTTTCAATTATAGTAAGTATTCTGCTTATAGCCAAAGGTTCTGACTGGTTGACCGATTCTCTCGTTCCTATTGCCCGTAAACTGAAAACATCAAGTATATCGGTCGCTCTTATCCTGGTTTCTGTTGTTGTCAGCTTGCCTGAAATTTTGGTTGCAGTTGACAGTAGTCTGCGAGGATTTCAGGCAATAAGTCTTGGAGTGATCTTTGGATCAATTATCTGCAATATCGGCCTAATGGTTGGTTTTCCGGCCATAATAAGACCATTAACCGTATCCAAAAATATGATTTTAAGGGATGGTATTTTCTCTATCGTTATACCTATTCTTATCTTTGCTATCTCCAGCGGCGGGCAAATCAACAGGCTCCATGGAATTGCTCTCTTGCTTTTATTTATCCCGTATCTCACCAATGTATTTCTTCAGGAAAAGCATACTGAATATAATGAAGAGGCTCTTACAAGGGATATTGATATAGAACTGGAAATGATCGGTTTTGATTTCGGTCATATAAAAGCCGGTTGGCTTTCTTTTATTTCCGGGTTAAGTCTTCTTCTGGCCGGAGCTTATTTTTTTTCCGGTCAGCTTGTTACCATGGTCAAACTGTTCAATCTTGATCCTCTTTTTATTGGCATGACTCTGGGAGCATTCGTTCCGTCAATTCCCAATATCGCTGCCGCCTACAAAGCTACTAAAAAAGGACTAACTGAAGTTGCCGTATCTGAAACAATTGGGTCAAATGTTTTTACACTTCTTGTTACCACCGGTATAATAGCCATTTTATCCCCCGTTAACCTTGAACCTAATTGGATCGCCTTTGATATCCCTATAATGATGTGGATCAGTTTTCTGTTGTTTATTTTTATGTCTTCAGGAAGAGGTGTTTCCAGAAAAGAAGGGTTTGTTCTTTTTTTTAGCTACGTGGCAATTCTTATTATGCAGGTAATATTAATTCAACGGTAATAGTTGTGATGCCGTCCAGGCTAAAACAATATTTCTGACAGTTCTTCCCAATATCGTTGCTAAAAAAAACTTTTCAACCGGATAACTTACCGCGCCGGCGATAATACCGATTGCGTCAAAAATAGGCAGCGGAATTAGGGAAAAAATCAGTGTTGTGTTAAATCCGGATTTAAGAAAAGTGTTTTCCAGTCTTTTAACCCATTTACCTTCATGCTCGATGGTTTTTAAAAAGCCCCTTCCGCCAAAACCAAGAAAATAACCGAACAATTCTCCGATAGATGATGCCGCTCCTGAAATTAATCCTACCAGTATTGGATTCCAGACGGCTCCTCCGATAAATACTGTAGCTATCCCTGGAACCGGCAAAAAAATAGTTGCTGAAGATATGAAATTAACTACAAAAATTCCGAAGTATCCGTACCTTGACAGGCTTTTCAATTCATCCCGGTAAATAAGGATTATCAGTAATAGTATCAATGAAATTGACAAAATTACTGCCCGGAAAAATAAACTGTCAGTTATCGGAATTGGCTTTTCTTCTCTTTTATTTTTTTTCATCGGGGTTTATTAAGTGTTAAAAGGGTATATCCTTTATTTTCGCTTTGATTTTCTTTCCCGTGTTTTTTATCTTCTCCTGATTCCACGCTCCCAATTCTTTTAACTTCCACATAAACAGTGCGCCTTTATTTTTTGCTTTGGCATCAGCTGAAAATTCCAGTGCTTTTTCTAAAAGCGGCCGTGAAACGGTTTTTGCCAGCTTGATATAAAGTGACTTATGCTTAAAGTCGTTTAATTCTTCAGCCAGGTAATAACCGTATGATTGAAATTCGCGGGATATATATTTATCTTCAAGGGGATTAAACTTTGATAAAATATCTCCGATTGAAAGTATTTTTGAACTCTTATCTTTCATTATTTGAATATTGGTCTTACTAAACCAACCAGATAAAGTGATCCCGTTATAAGAATAATATCTCTTCTTTCTGCTTTTTTAATAGCTGACTTCACCGCTTTTTCAGTATCGGTAATTGAAATTATTGGAATTTTCTTGTTAATTTTTCTGATCTTCTCTTCAATTATACCTGTATTATATGATGTTATCTCCCCCTGTTCAGTCATTATTTTATATTGTGTTATTATTATTTTTTGTGAAATGGGTAAAAGATTATAAATCATTTCAAATGCATTTTTCCCCTCTTTTATGGCAAGAACTACTGTTGCTTTTCTGTTCGCCCAAATATCATTAAAAGCATTTACCAATGCTCTGATCTTATCCGGATTATGAGCACCGTCGAGAATAACATACGGCTTTTCCCTGATAATCTCCATCCTTCCTGGAATAGTCACTGTCTTTAAAGTTCTTCTTATGCTGTTTTCATCTGCTTCAAATCCGTATTTACCCATCACCTCCGCAGCTCTTATTGCTAAAGTTGCATTCTCAGCCTGATGTTTTCCCGGAAGCGGTATAAAAAGATTTTTATAATTTTTTTCTCCTGCATAATCAAAATATGTACCTTTCTCAGTGATTTTTCTGATGTTTACGCTAAAATCTTTATTTAAAAAAAGTGATTTAGCCCGCAGCTTCCGGCTTTCTGCTTTAACTATGTTAACGACTCTGGTCTGACGGACTCCTGTTACCAGGGTTATACCCTTTTTTATTATTTTGGCTTTATCTTTGGCTATCTCTTCGACCGTTTCGCCTAAAACATCCGTATGATCAAGCCCGATATTGGTTATAATTGAAATAACCGGATTTATAATATTTGTTGCGTCTACCTTCCCGCCAAGTCCGGCCTCAATAACCGCTACATCAACCCTCTCTTTCATGAAAAAATTAAATGCCGACGCTGTTACGATCTCAAAATAACTTGGAGCTAAAAGATCCTTCTCCATCTTCTCAATTTTTGGTTTAATTTCATTTGTAAGTTCAACAAATTCTTTATTAGTTACTTCTCTGAATATTTTTCTGTTGTCTGATATCGCAATCCTCTCATTCAATCTCTCCAAATGCGGGGATGTATGCAGACCGACTCTGTATTTCCTGGCAAGTATATTTGCCAGAATTGTTGCTGTAGATCCTTTGCCGGAAGTTCCTGCCACATGAATTGTTTTGAATTTATTTTGAGGATTGTCTAAAAGTGCAGCTAATAATCTCATTCGTACAATTCCCAATTCTCCCGGATGTCTTTTATCGGCAGTTGGAATAAATTTTTCCAGATATTTAACGGCTTCTTCATAAGTTTTAATCATTCTTCAAATTATATCTTATCTCAGGTTTTTCAGGCTTGTTCAAAAAAACGGTCTTGACACAAAAATCCGTGATGATAAAATAAAATCTTGTGAAGCGGACAGTCACCTCAAAAATTATTATTACACCACTTTTCTTTCTTTTGGGACTTATTGCCCTTCAAATCCCTTTTACCCGCCTTTTAGGTTCAGGTGTTAACTTCACCCTATATGATTTTATGGCTCCTTCATTTGGAGTTTTTATAGCCACTTTACCCGGTATTCTGACTGTTTTTCTCATCCAGTTGGTAAATTTTCTTCTTCACCCTGAAAAACTCAGCGGACTTGCTGCCGTTATCAGGCTTTTTCCTGTTCTGTTTGCTCTTATCATATTTGGTAAAAAAAGGAATATTAATCTCGTAATTCCTCTGCTCTCAATACTTTTATTTAACCTCCATCCGATCGGCCGGTCCGCTTGGCAATATTCTCTTATGTGGTTTATACCTGTTATAGGCCACTATTTCCGTAAAAATCTTTTTGTAAGAAGCTTGGCTGCCACTTATACGGCTCACGCTGTAGGAGGGGTTCTTTGGGTTTGGGCATTCGGATTAAGCCGTGAAATTTGGCTGGCTTTAATTCCGCAATCTTTAATGGAGAGACTTTTAATGGCCGGAGGAATTTCTGTATCTTATTATTCTCTCGTCAATGTTTTAAGCTTTCTAAAATCTAAAAAAATTATCCTCCATAAGGCTTTCACCGCTAGTTAAACCTGTTCATTGCCGAATCAATATCTTTATCAAGGGCAATTTCTAGTGCTTTAACGGTATTTTTGATCATTTTCTTCGCCGCTCCGCCCTCACTGTCTTTAAATGGAGATAATACGAATTTTTCTATCATTCTTCTTGATAAATTAATATCGGTTGTCTTTTTTAAATCAAGTTTTCCCCTGCCTATTCCTAATCTGAATCGGTAAAAATTGGCATTGGTGAGTGAATTAATAATTGACTCAATGCCGTTATGCCCGCCTGAACTGCCTCCGAGTCTAATCCTGATCTTTCCCAACGGTAAGTCGATATCATCATGAACAACCCATAAATCCTCCGGTTTAATTTTATAAAAATCAACTAAAAGCTTGATTGCCGTTCCTATCCTGTTCATATATGTTTTCGGTTTAATAAGAAGATTGCTTCCTGCCTTGCATAAGAAAGATAAAAATTTATCCTCTTTTCTCCACGCTTTTTCCGATTTATCAAATGGCAAAATCTCTTTGGCTAATTTTTCAATAACCATAAAACCGACATTATGCCTGGTATATCTGAATTTCTCATCAGGATTTCCCAAACCGACAATCATTTTCATTATTTCCTCCTGTATTTTTCAAGAATATTTATAACTTCTTCATCTTCAACTTGGGAAAAATTACGGTAAAATTGACCTACGGCTCCGAAATCTTCGGATTCGTGTAAAATAATTATTTTATCAGCTTCATTCTTGAATAAGGCCGCCGTATCTTTGGCAGCCACCGGTATCGCCAGTATAGCCCATCTTTTTACTCCCGTTAATTTGGATAAATTTTGAATAAACGTTAAGGCTGCTCTGACTGTTGCTCCTGTGGCAATTCCGTCATCGGTTAAGATGAATTTTGCGTGTTTTGTTAGGGAATTTAAATTAATTTTATATTTAAATACTCTCTCTTCCACTTCTTTCATTTTTTCCTCTGTTTCCCTCTCAAGATATTCTTCTGTGACTGCCAGTTTCGCAATTAAATCCCGATCTATGTATTTTGTATTATTTTGTGCCACTGCTCCGATAGCCAATTCTGGATTGAAAGGAGCCCCCAGTTTTTTTATGGATATTGCTTCAAGTGGAAGATTTAATTGTTCTGCTATTTCAGCTCCTGTTACCACTCCTCCCCGCGGGATTGCCATAACACACATCTCATTATTACTTTTATACTCAAAAAGCTTCTTAGCCAGCATTTTTCCTGCCGCTTGTCTGCTCTCAAAAATCATTGTAATATACCAAAGTAAAAAAATCCGCCCGCTCCGGACAGAAATTTTTAATACCCTTTTCAAAAAATTCCGTTCCACCAGTTACTTCATCTTTGCTAATTGTTTTTCCGCTAAATCACCGAAATATGGCAGTTTGAATTTTTCTCCGTTATATGCTTTCCACATTAATAAAAGCCATAAAACCAGGGAAACAATACCGATAAGAGGAGATAATACCAGAGCAACCAGCCAGCCTAAAACAGGAATAATTCCCAAAACTATGTTGAAAAGAAATATTGCTCCGAATAAAAGCGTTGATTGCATTGCGTGAAATCTGATATTTGCATTATTTTTTTCAGTTAAAAGAATTATTATTCCGGTAATAGGACCTAATAAATAGGATACGGCACCCATCATTTTTTCATTTGAAGTATTTTGTTCAGCCATCTGATCACCTCCTTTGGAAAAGGTTAAATTAACCTCCCATTCAGCATAACATCCTGTCTGATTTTGCGTCAATAAGACAAATATTTAAATTCCTGAAAATAAATCATTCTCCGGTATTTCTACTTTTGCTCTTCTGTGATACTGCAAAATATAATTATCAATTTTTGGCCAGTTCTCAAAACTTTGAAGTAGATTTCTCACGTCCTTTATTTGACTTTTATGTGCTTTCATGGCTTTTTTTTTAATTTCCCAAAAATCCGGAAATTGAATCCTGGTTGTTATTTTATCGTCATCAACCCCTTCAGGAAAATAAATGAAATAATCAAGCTTGCGCTCATCATACCAGGCTTTCGGCAGGCACAAATAGTAAAGTTTTTGCGCTTCCGCGGTTTTTAAATATGAATATGTTGTCACCAATGACACTGCTATATGATCAAGATGTCCCGATATTCCTGATCTGTCCATTGTCATAATTACCTGCGGTTTAAAAGATTTTATTTTCCTTATAATCTTACCGGCTAATTTATGATATATTGCATTACTCAAATAACCGTCAATAAAATCCAAAAACTCAACTTTTTTAATTCCTAATATTTCCGCTGACTTCAGGAGTTCCTTTTCGCGGATTAGATGGATTGTTTTACCGCTTTTGTATTCTTTTTGATTGTTTTTAACTGATTGTCCGCTTTCTCCGTGGGTTGCGCACAAAAGATGAATCTCAACCCCTAATGAAGAATATTTGGCAATGCTTCCTCCGGGTCCGAAAACTTCATCGTCAGGATGGGCAACAACAACCAGAAGTTTTTTTGTCTTCATGCCTGTTTATTAAAAAAGACTCATTTGGTCTTTTTTATCCGATTTCTCTTGAGTTTTTTTTTCATGCCAAATTTTTACTTTGCCGAAAACTCCGTCATAACCCGGATCAACATATATATCTCCTTGTCTGACCTTATAAATGGCTTCAGCTGTTTTTTCTCCTGAAATTCTGGCTATATCCTTTGTGTCAGCTGACAACGTAACATTAAATTCGCAATTAAAAAAATCTGTTAACTTTTTATACTCATTCTGGATATTTTTACTGGTTGGTAAACCTCCTATTGCTTGTGCCAATATTTCATGTAAAGGAACCAGCATCATATAAGGAGGTCTTTCCTTAAAACTTTCAGAAAAATAGATTTTTGGACGTATTCCTTCAATTTCTTTAAAGTTTATTTTTAATATTTCTTCTTTTCTGCCGGAAAGTTGTTCTACTCTGTGCATTACCCCGACTGTCAGTTTTCGTCCGCAAACCGGACAAATTGTTCCTTTATTTTTTGTTTCTTCCGGAGTTTGCTTAATATTGCAATTTCTGTGCCCGGTATAATGGTATTTGCCTTCTTCCGGATAAAATTCAATTGTATAATCAATCCTGTTTTTTGATAATTCTGACTTTTTACTACTGCCTTGTGCTTTTTGAAAAGGTTCCATAATTGCCCGGCGGATGTTGTCAAATGTCAGCTCTGAAACTTCAAATACTGTCGCTTCTCTCCCCAGCTTTGGTCCTGAATGGGCATCGGAAAAGGACACTATTGACCGGCTGTCAAGTTCTTTAATCCGCCAATTCATTAACGGATTGCTTGATAAACCTGTCTCAACCCCGTATATATACCGGGCGTAATCCCCGAAACATTCTTCAATTGAATCAAAACCGGATTGTGAGCCGAATAAAGAAAACCATGGTGTCCAAATATGGGCTGGTATTATCAGGCTTTTGGGATCAATTGATAATGCCGTATCGGCAATCTGTTTACTGGTCAATCCCATTATCGGCCGGCCGTCCGACATGAGATTTGCCCCCATCGACATCAGTTTCTTATTGATTTTCTCGGCAGAACTTATGGTCGGAACCCAAATTAGAATATGAATTCTTCTTAATTTGCCTCCTTGGGAATAAATACATGAAACCTCTGTTTCCAGTAAAAACTGGGGTCCGGTGCTCCCCTGTCCGTTGCCGGTGTTTTTTAACTTAAGTAATCCGCTTCCCGTTTCCTCCGTATGGCTTTTAATTTCCCTAAGCCATAGAGGATGGGTCCAGTCGCCCGTGGCTATGAGGTTTATTCCTTTAATTTTCGCCCACTCCCATATCTTGGGAATCACCATATCTTTGGATACGGCTCTGGCATATTTTGAATGCAACTGCAGGTCTGATATTATCTTCATTTATCTGATTATCCTTTCATAAAGCGCCTGATTATATTACACTCTCAATAATTTATTCAGATTATTTTCCAGTTTTTCGATTGTTTTGATATAAGTATTAATCTTAACAAAATTTATTTTTTTCCGTCTTCTTTTATGCACGTGCCCGCCCATCCTGTATTCAAACATTTCATATATTACCGGACCTTTCAGCATGGCATATATGGCGGCATGAGCGTATTTCCTTAAAACATTTAACGTTCCCTCCGACCTGAATCTTCTCAGAGAGAAGATCACTTTCGGCTCAGGTAGAATGATTGTTTCAATCTTTTTTTTGAATGCCCTGATGGCAAAATCATGATCTTCATTAATGTTCATTTCACGGAATCCGTTCAACCTTAAAAAAACTTTCTTCGTAACTATTGTATTATAGCCCCCGCTAAAAGGCCTGTTTACTATTTTATAAACTTCCTGGCCGATATTGGCTAAAAGTAACATTATCCTATCAGCTGTCTTTTCCGAATCGGGTTCAATCCATGTGGTTGCTAGTGAAAATTTTTGTTTTAACGAAGCCAAGTGGACTTCTTCTAGAAAAGTAGGATTAACTTTTACATCCGCATCAAAAAAAATAAGGTATTTTCCGGTGGCTTTTTTCCCCCCTAAATTTCTTTGATATGAAACGTTTTTTTTATCTGCAACAAGATACTGCGAACGGGGAAGTTTATTTTGAAATTTTTTAAAAACTGAAACGGTCTTATCTGCGGACATACCGTCAACTAATATCACTTCAAATTCTTTGTAGGTCTGATTAATAAGTGACTTAAGAAGTCCGGAAATATATTTTTCTTCATTTAGTGCGGGAATTATTATCGAAAAATAAGGGCTTTCCATAAAAGGAAAAATATATTATAGCAGGTGTGAAACTTTATTTTCTCATGTAGTATTTCTTTTTCTTTTCATCCAGTCTCTCAATAGCATACCTTAAAGTTGTTCTTGCCATATTTTTATAATGCTTGTTTAAAAACTCTGTCTCTGCCTCTGGGTTTCTTTTACCGATTTCCCTTAGCATCCAACCAACGGCTTTTTGAATTAAATCATGTTTATCTTTAAGAGCGAGTTTATAAATCTTTAACGCATCCGTAAAATTTTTATTTTTAATAAATTGGAAGGTTGCCAGAATAGCAATCCTTCTTTCCCAAAGATTTTCTGATTTAGAAAGTCTGTAAAGTAAATTTTTATTTTTATCCAATAAAAACTCTCCTAATATTTTTTCCGCTGATAAATCAACCAGATCCCAATTATTTATATTTTTTGTATTTTTAAGATAAAAATCAACAATTTCTTTCTTTTTACCCGGTCCGGCTTTTTTATATTTCTCAACTAATATCAAAATGGCGACCAGCCTGTGCTCGTGAATTTTACTCTCTATTAATCGTTGTGTTTCTTTCAGGGTTAAATTAATGTACTTCCCGGCAACTTTGCGCTGAACCGGAACTGTTATGCCTAAAAATATATCTCCTTCACCGTATTGTCCTTTCCCTGTCTTAAAAAAACGTGAAAGAATTTTTGCTTTGTCCGGATTTTTCAGTTTATATAAATCTTTTTGCAGTTGATTAAGCACAGTAAGAATTGTATCAAAGCACAATTAAGGAAAGTTTAACATGCCTTATTCATGAAGTTTATTGAGGTATATCAGATTTTGGTGTTTAGAAAATTTTTTATATGGACTGCCGCATTTTTCTTCCCGTTAAATTCGCACAGTATCGATCTCATCTTTAAAGAATTAGCTTTAAATGACCTATCCGCAAGGACTCTCTCAACGGCATTAAGTAATTTGTTTTCATTAAATTTATTGTAAGGATTGACTATTATACCCGTACCAAGCCGCTCAAGTTGATTAGCGTTATCTTCCTGATCAATATGAAACGGAGTGCAAATTTGAGGCACGCCGTATGTCAAAGCCTGATAACAGGTTGCGTTTCCTCCTGGAAAAATAATAAGATCTGCCCGGGGCATAATAAAATCACCGGGTAAAAAATCGGTTTTATAAATAGTCGCGCTTTTTAAAATTACCTCGCTTGGTTTTAAAGTATTTCCCGTTGTTGCCGCCACTGTATAATCAGTGGTTGATAAAAATTCCAGTATTTTAATGAAAGTATTTTTATCTCCTGTGCCCGAGGCGCTGACATATATCAGATTTTTTTTATCCTCAATGTTTTTGCTCCAGGAGGGTAGTTTATTGCCCCCGTCCCAAAAAATCGGACCGATCTGCTTTACTTTTTCCGGTAAATTCCTTATCGGCCTGAACTCTGAAATATCGGCAATCAGCGTTAAATCTCCCATGAAATACTGGAATGGATCTTTTGAAGGTTTATATCCGAGTTTTATAAGTGCCGGAAAAACCTTAATCATTGCCGCAATCAGCATTGCCGACACTGCCCTTTTACTTATTTTCTTTAAGAATCTCTGCCCGTATTCCCTGTTAAGTAGCGAAACAACTTCCATCGGTAAAAATCTTCCGAAAGTTGTCTGGACCGGAAATTCGATTTTCTCGTAATCATAAAAAGCCGTTGCGTCAGCATTGGTTATGGAAACAGTCGGAATTCCTGCGATTGAGGCGGATATTTTAGCTGTAATTCTGGTATCGTAAACAACTAAATCAGGCTTAATAATGTCATATGCTCGTAATTCATCTTTGACAAAATCCGCAAAATTATGCCTGTTATAAACAAAAAAATTATTTTTTTTTACTTTCTTGTCATAAGTTTCTCTGGAAAAATCGAGAATTTCCACATAAGGCAGTTTTTCTTTCCTCATAAGCTTGATAGCGTCAGCTCCGGCTCCGAATATAACGTCAATACCGGATTCTCGGAGTTCCCTGGCAACCATAATAAGCCTTCCTGTATGTGCCAGTCCTACTCCGATTGGTAAACATAACACTTTTTTTCTCATGGTTGCGGAAAATAATATCACGAAGTACACTGAAAAAGAAACTATGCCCTCTCCGAAAATATCGGTAGTTATTCCGGCTTACAATGAAGAAAAGTATCTGACGGTGGCTCTTGACAGTTTCAAAAATCAGACTTTTAAGGATTTTGAGCTGATTATCGCTGATGGCGGATCAACGGACCGAACTGAAAAAATTACCCAAAAATATAACGCTAAATTTATTACGGTAAAAAATTCGAATGTCGTCCGCGCCCGTGATGCCGGTTTAAAAGCAGCCCGGGGTGAAATACTGGTCGGAGCTGATGCCGATACATTCTATCCTCCCAATCATCTGGCAACAATTTTCAAAAAATATGAGAGTGACGGGGAAATTGTCGCTCTTACCGGCGCCGCAAAAATGGTCAATGGGCCTTGGTGGGGAGTGCTTATCTGGGACTGGACCTATAAAATTATCGCACTTTTTTACCGCTTGACCGGGAAAGTCCTCTACGCGCCGGCATACAATTTATCTTATCGCAGGGAAAAATTATTGGAGCTCGGCGGTTATGATACTGAACTTGATTTTGGAGGTGATGAACTTGATGTCACCAGAAGATTAAAACGTGTTGGCAAAATAGCTTTTTCGGAAAACTTGTGCCCGCGAACGGATGGCCGCCGGTATAAAGTCGGCTTCTTCACCTTTCTGTTTAAACATGCTCTGTTCTACTATAGTCTTAATTATTTCCTTGCCCGGTATTTCCACAAATCCCTCATTAAAGCCAAACCGGTCAGATAATCTTATTACTTCCGTCTTTTCTCTTTGCTTTTATCTGTAATCCGGAAATTTAAGAAAATCTCTCTTTCCCAGAATAAAAAATTTAAAATCCGATATTCCCGCTCTGAGGAAATAGGAAATTCCTTCTTTGCTCCGCCTGCCAGATGATATGACAATATTATCAGGTAAAAATGCAATTTTTCCTGCTTTACTCATTCTCTTGACAAAATCAGCGTCTTCCATCTGTTCTAACTTCTCATCAAATCCGCCCGCATCAATTGCCGCATCCCTCCGGGCAGCAATATTTTGTCCTCCCGCAAAATATATTCCGAATCGGTAATATAAGGAAACTGCCCATGGTTGCAGATAGTTTGTAGCTTGAAAATATGGGAATTTACCGTCCGACACTCTGTATGTCCCGTACGTGCAGACAATTTCTTCATTTTCAAAGGCTTTCATATATTTGGTAAGCCAGTCCCGGGGTACTACAGTATCGGCATCAGTATATATAACGATTTCCCCCGTTGCGTGAAGAAGGCCGTGTTGTCTGGCAAAACCTATTCCTTTATGCGGTTCATGTATGACTCGGGCTCCTTTTTCTTTGGCAACAGAAGCGGTCCTGTCCGTTGATCCTCCATCGACAACAACGATTTCAACATCCCAATTTTTTTTATCGGTTTTCTCTATTGATTCCAGTGTCTTACTAACAAATTTCTCCTCATTATAGGCCGGTATAACTACGGAAATTTTCATACTACTGTCTATTATATTAATTTATAACTTCTTCTGCTTTTTTAACATCTCTTTAAGTTCCTTTAAGGTAGTCGCATCAGTTGGTGTCTTATCATCACGGAATTTCTCCAGTCTCGGAAACCGCAAAGCCAGTCCTGCCTCTTTCACTTCAATTGCCGATCCGCTTTTGGAAGGCCCCATGATTCTTCCTGCAGTATGAACCGGTGATCTGGTAATCTCATCCGCTCTGATCTCAACTACAATCTCAGGTGCTATCCAAATATCACAATCCATAATTTTATCAACCTCATAATTCAACGGTTTACCGTTTACTTTTAACTTATCACTTCTCACCTTTATTGCTCTCCATTCCTCATCTGTCAGTCCTGTTCCTATTTTGGCAATTGTCAGAAACATATCTGATTGATTATCATACACGCCGATCAGAAAATCACCGATCCCAAAACCCGCTCTTTTACCCTGTCCGAAATCATAACCCATGACAACCGCATCAATGGTGTCTGTCAATTTTCCGGCATAGCTCCTTTTAAATTTAATCCAGGAAAAATCACGTGCTCCCGCCCGGTAAACTCCGTCCAGTTTTTTCGCCATGACACCTTCAAGACCGCGGCTGACGGCATCCTGAAATATCTCTTCCAGTCTTTTCGGATTATCCGTCACTTCCTCAGGAGCAAAAAGTATTGTCTCTCCTCTTCCGACAGTCTTCTTAAGTTCTTTTTTTCTGATTTCATACCAGTCATTGATATAACTTTTCCTGTTTTTAAAAAGAAGCTCAAAAACAAATAGTTTCAGCGGAATTTCTTTAGCTTTTGCTTCTATGTCATATTTGCGTTTTCTTTGTACCGTTTCCTGAAACGGTAAATACTCGCCTGTATTGGGATTATATGCCACAGCCTCTCCTTCAATAATCGCCTCATCCGCTTTTATCTGTTGTTTCAAACCTTCAACAATATCCGGATACATAAGGGTCACATCTTCTAAATTTCTGGAATAAAGTTTAATAAATTCATTTGATCCTTTTTTTTTGTTTCTTTTCAGGTGTGCTTGTATCCTGAATCCGTCGTACTTGGCCTCAATTGCTCCTTTTCCTATCTTGTCAATTATCTCCTTGCTGCTGCTCATTCTTTCAGCTCTGGCCATAAGAATGGGCGTCCCCACCTGCGGTTGTATGCCTTCCAATTTCTCAATACCTTCTCCTTTGACAACTGAAGCGATAAATCCGATATCTGCCCGGAGATTATAAGCTCTCTCAATAACCGGTCTATGTTTTTTTGTTCCGTTGATTAAAAAAGATAAGCTGTCCAGAATAGTCATGTCCGAAAATCCCAATCTTAATTTTCCGATCGGAATCCGGACGATATACCGGGCGGATAATGAATCAACTTCTTGTATCAGTTCTCCCAGTTTTTTAATCTTTTGTTCCTGTGAACCTGTGCCTGAGGCGATTGCAATCGTCATCAATGCTTCATAAACATCATTTAAACTTAATGCTTTTCCTTTATTAAAACCGGATATGTTCTTAATCTGCTCAACGGTAATCCCCAGATCACCTGATTTTTTAAACTTTTTAGTAACTGTTGCCGCTTCCTTATAAAGTCCATCGGCAATTGCCCGGATAATCATTCTTTCACCCAATCCGAACTCAATTGTTTGATATAAAGGCGCAAGTCTCCCTAAAAGGAGATAACATATCTTTCCGATTTCCCGGTTTTTTGCCTCCCCAAAAAGCTCAGAGAGAATCTGTGTCATTTTATTACGGAGCGGAGTTTCCTCAAGCCGTTGCAGATATTCAGCCAAACGTCTAAAAGTCATATTTAAATTTGAAAATTATCCCGCCTCAACGGGATACCCGATTATATCGGGGGGAAATTTATCTAAGAAGATATTTCGCTGCTTTAGTTTTCCCTTCTTTTTTAATAATCCCTTTTTTTATAAGATCATGAAGATCCCTCAGTATTGTATCTTCCGATATTTTCGGAAACAGATCAATAAATGCTTTATTACTCAAATAACCCACCCGCTGAATATATTCCATGATCTCAATTTGTCTTTCCGAAAGAAAAACCTGTTCCCCCCCTAATTTCTGTTTCAAATGCAGATCTGTTGACATTTTCTGGACTTTTTCCTTAATTCGGGTCAGCTCAATAGCTAACCCTTCGGTAAAATATTCTAGCCAATTTGTTAATTCTCCGTCAGCCGCGCTTCGCAGTGAATCATAATAATGGGCGGCGTCACGGTCAAAATATTCCTCAAGAGAAAAAAACTTCTTGATATCGTAATTCTCCAGGAATAGGACAAGTGTCGCCACCGATCTCGCCAGTCTTCCGTTACCGTCCACAAACGGATGTATTCTTACCAATTCATAATGGACAATACCGGCTTTAAGAACCGAATGGATATCGTCTTTGTCTGCTTTCCCCAACCATTCCACAAAATCCGATATAAGGTATGGTATTTCAATGGCCGGCGGAGGCCTGAAAGTTATCTCTCCGGTTAAAGAATTTTTAACAACCACCTGTGTTTTTCGGAAAGCCCCGCACTGATCAGAGGGCATAATCTTCTCAACCGTCAAACTGTGGATTTTTTTAATTATATCTTCGGTAATTATGCCTTTTGACTCATCATCTTTTCCCATGTAGTCAAGGTAATTTAAAACATTTCGGTAATTCATCACTTCCTGTATGTCGCGGTCTCTTGCTGTCACCGGATTGCCTTTCAATACTTGGGCTGCCTCTGTCATGTTAAGTTCATTTCCCTCTATATGTGTTCCATGATGAACAGTTCTTATAATTGCCTCTTCCCGGAATTTTTTCTCATAAGCCGGAACCAAAGGCGCGTTAATGATCACCTCCCGGCAGGCTTCAATTACCCCGATATTTTTCAGAATTTTATTGGTAATCGAATATTTCGGTGAATACATTATTTTAATTGGATTCCAGTCGTTACCGTCTGTTGGGAAAACTAACAGGTTACTTAATTATCGCATAATTCCCGAAACAGGCAATACAACAATCCCTGTGATATTGTTAGCTTTAAATGTCTTTTGTTATTCTGTCTCGGAATTTGTACTTTGTTCAAATGGTTGTGTATTGTAAAAGAATATATATAGTTTATTTGAACGGATTTACCGCCTCCATAAAACCATAAATATATCAGGAAAGTAGTAGTCGCTTCATCGTCTGGGGGATCTGGTCGGCCAGGTCTGAAGCATTAAACCAATAGCCGGTCTTTTTAAACAGCCAGTCTCCCGCTTTCTTGTTTATATATGAACCCGCCACTGCACAACTGTAAGCTTCATTCTTACAAAATAATGCCGCCACCAGTCCCGCCAGAACATCACCTGTCCCTCCTTTTGTCATTCCGGCATTTCCCCCGGTTATTTCTATCGCTTTATTTCCGGAAACAATATAATCGGTTCTGCCTTTAAGCAATACCGTGCAGTTATATTCCCGGGCAAAGATTGTTATCTGTTCTTTTGTTTTGGATTTTTCAATTTCCTTCTTAATTTTTTCGTTTTTAATTTTTATTATCAGTGACTCCATTTCTCTGGTATGAGGAGTTAATATTGCTCCTTCAGGTATCCACTCCGGTTCTGTCATTTGCAGCGCCCCCGCATCAATCACCCACTTCTTGTGCGGATATTTTCTAAGCAGATAATTTGTTAAAAAATAAGTCTCCGTCCCCTCATTTTTAATTTTCTCAATATCTTTTATATTTGTCATTTGCTTGTCCGTCGAAGCCTTGCCGTGCGTCGCCATAGGCTTTGCCGGCGGCGCGGCGAAGGCGGAATTATTGATTTTTGATTTTTCCGCCCGAACCATTCCCGGTCCTATCAGGATGCAGTCATCCTCCTCAATATATTCTTCAATATTTTTTCTTTGCACGACTATCCCATTGCGGAATTCCGATTTCACTCTCATAACTATCTCATTATTTTCCTTAACGGATGAATAATGAACCAGATCAACAATCCTGCTGGCAACTTTTAGCGCCCATAAAGATGCCGCATGAAATAGGTGCGATCCGCCGATAATTAAAAGTCTTCCGTTTTGCCCCTTGTGTGAATCGGGGGGCGGCAAATATAACTTTTTTAAAACTTTCTTGAATTCATTATCATTCATATTCACCGCTTAATTCTATCACTTTTGCCTGTCTGAACCGCTCTTCGGGAATCAAATGCTTGTCGGTAACCGTTAAAATACTCTGCTGATCCGGAAGTATCTTAAAAATAATTTCCCTGTGTTCATGGTCAAGTTCTGAAAATATGTCATCGAGAAGAAGAACCGCTCTCTCCCCTGTTTCTTTCTGCATGTATCGTAACTCTGAAAGTTTCAGCCATAAAACAGCCAGTCTTTGTTCTCCCCTGCTTCCGTATAAAGATAAATCTTTATAATTATTTTGGTTTTCGAATTCTGTTTCATTCTCTTCGCTTTTAATATCAGGATTTCTTATTTTAAAAATCATGTCATCACGGTGGGGACCGACCAGTGTTACGGCGCTAGCAATTTCCGCTGGTCTTAACTGGTCAAACCTGAGATGCGATATTATGCTCTTATCGTAATACAGCATGTATTTGGCACCCGTTTTTAAAAGCGCCGGAAGCTCCGTTTCATTAACGGAAGATATGAATTCTTCCCTCTTTCCCGTCAGGTAATTCCCCTGTTTAATAAGTAACTGGTCCCAAAAAAGCAACTGTTGCCTGTCTGCCTGATTTTCTCTGATAGCTTCCAGAAGCTTATTTCTCTGTCTTAAAGCTCTCTCATATGAATTAAGTGTCCTTCGGTATTCCCGGTCAATCTGAATCAAAACTGAATCAAGGTAATGTCTCCGGATTGTTGGTGAACCTGTAACAAGTTCCATGTCTTCCGGCCAAAACAGCACGCTTGGTAATATTCCCACAAAATCTATGCTTCTTTTAGAAACACCGTTTATTGTGAATTTTTTTAAAGGCGTTTTTATTCCTGTTACTTCACCCCGGGTTAATGTAATTTCCAGCTCCTTAGTTTCATCGTCAGTCCCGACTAATCCTTTAATCCTGGCCATTTCCCTGTTAAATGTAATTGTCTGATAATCCCTTCCGTGCCTGAAGCTTCTGGCCGTTGATAAAAGATAGACCGCTTCCATCAGGTTAGTTTTACCGGAAGTATTTTTTCCGACAACAATAGTCAAATCAGGTGAAAATGAAAAATTCCGCTTTTTGTGATTGCGGAAATTAAGAAGAGTTATTTGAGAAATAATCATTAAGAAGAAATTATCGTTCCTTTAAAATCCCTTCCGCTTAAAAGATTATCCAAATTGTCAATATTGCTTCCGATAATATAAACAGTACAGTTCAGCTCCTTGGCTAATTTTGTTGCTACCGGGTCAAACGGAGAATTAATTCCCGGAGTCCATTCCTGGCTGGTTAATTTCTCATAGTCTTCCCAGGATATCTTTTCGATCGGCTTGGCATCTGGAAATTTCTTCGGGTCTTTGTTATGGACCCACTCAATATTGGATATATTGATCAAAGATTTGGCGTTGTAATCCCGGACTAAAAGCATGGCGTCATAATCTGTCGAACATCCCGGCTTCCATCCGGCTGCAATAACCAGGGGTTCTCTTAAATTAACTATTTTCTTTTCATAATTTAGAATGACCCTCGGATGTGCCGTATCTTTAAAAACTGTCCTTATAAAATGCGCATTTAATTGGGTAGAGTGAATACCAAGCCAATCAAGATCCCAATCGGTAATTTTACCGGTAATTTTTCTGGCCGCGGCAATATAATGGCGTGCTGTAGCACCTCCTCCAATAACTATAAAAAATCGCCATTTATCGGCGATTTTTTTTCTGATGAATTTGCTGAACTTATTGATATATTCTGTATCAATTCCCCCGTTGGGCACAACCAAAGATCCTCCTAATGAAATAAC
Source organism: Candidatus Gottesmanbacteria bacterium RIFCSPHIGHO2_01_FULL_40_15 (assembly GCA_001779115.1). GTDB lineage: Bacteria > Patescibacteriota > Microgenomatia > 2-02-FULL-39-11 > 2-02-FULL-39-11 > 2-02-FULL-40-10. Next base: position 72,588 of record MFJF01000012.1, on the reverse strand, counting down.
GACTGGTTTTTCCTTATCCATTATAGGAGCAAATTATAGCAGAAAATAACATTATTAGTATTATTTTTGGCATTTTGGACAGTAAAAACTGCTCCTTCCGCCCTGCTTTATTCGATTGACAACTCCGCCGCATTTACTAAGACAGGGCTCTCCTTCTCTTCCGTAAACCTGAAAATGTTCCTGCATTGCCCCTTTTTCACCGTAAGCGTTTAAATAATCATTATCAGAAGCTCCCCCGTATTTTATTCCTCTTTTCAGGGTTTTTCTCAAACAGTTAAAAAGGGATTTAGCCTTGTTTTTTGTTAATTCGTTCGCTTTGGTATTCGGATTTATTTTTGAAAGAAATAAAGCCTCATTTGCGTAAATATTGCCCGTTCCCGAAAGTTTTTCCTGATCCGTAAGAATCAATTTTATAGGCCGTCCGGAAGAATTTATGATCATGAAAAATTGTTCGAAACTGATTTTAAAAGGATCCGGTCCCGTTTTATCAGTTATATCTGTTAAAAAAGGTAAACCTTTAAACTTTAAGGGTATCCTTTTTCCCTTATCGAGAACGTTCAGTCTCATCCAGCCGAATTTTCTTAAATCATTAAAAATCAAGCGGCTTTGGTCAGTAAAACAGACAATAACCCGGGTATATTTTGAGGCAAATCCTCCCTTCTGTTTATTATTTACCGTTTGTTTTTTGCTTTCATATATTAATTGTCCTGTCATTTTAAGATGAACCGCCAAAGACAAACCCTTATTTGTATTAATAATCAGAATCTTGCCGGATCTGGTAAGTGATGTGATTTTGCAGCCGTGGAGAAGTTTTTTATCACCCTTAAAAGATTTTTCTGAAGGGATTTTTATTTGGCTGATTACTAATCCTGTTATTGCGTCTGACAGTTGTAGCTTGATCGTTTCTACTTCCGGGAGTTCAGGCATCCTTCATCTTTCCTTTTATAAAATCGGTAATCTCTTTCTTAAATCTTTCTTTATTGAATTTTTGAGCGTTTTTTATGCAATCTTTTTCTGAAATATTTATGTTCTTTAGTTTATTAATCGCGGAAATTAAACTCCCGGCAGTTAACTCATTAAAAAAAACTCCGGTTTTATCCTCAACAACGCTTTCCGTAACTCCGCTCTTTCTGTATGCGATCACCGGTTTTCCGAAGGCCTGTGCTTCTACCGGAATAATTCCGAAATCTTCATATTCCGAAGGATATAAAAGAGCCCGGCAATTCCGGTATAGTAAAGCTAAACCGGCCTCATCTACTTCACCGGTAAATTCAACTGTCGGCCCGGCAGTTTTTTTTAATTCATTCTCATACCCGGCGAATGCTTTTCCGAATATTTTCAGATGTAATTTTAATTGATTGGCTGCCTGAATTGCTAAATCAATGTGTTTTGCTCTGGCTAGCCTCCCTCCCGTTAAAAAAAATTCATTTTGAAATTCCGGATTTCGCCTGCCTGCCGGCGAAGCGGGGATTTCGTCGGTTTTATTCGGACTGCCCGCAGTACTTTCAATATATCCGTTACCGGCGGGAGGATAAATAACTGTAGCTTCGCGCCGGTAGAATTTTCTTATGCGTGCCTTAACTTCATTGGAATTGGCTATAAAAAAATCAGGTTTTTGCGAAGAAGTATAATCCGTCTGTCTGAGTCTGTGGTTAATGATTTCTCCCATTAATCGGCCAAAGAATGTTTTTCTCCAGTTTCTTGCTGTCGGATAACCGTATAAATATCTGGGAGGAGTATGGCAGTAACATATATGCAGACTTCCGGTTTTTTTATTTATCAGATTGGGATTATAAGCTCCGGTTGCCGATACAATAACCAGATCATATTTACTAAAATCCCAAGATTCAAAAATTATTGAACTGAAAATCCTCATCGGGCTGACAATTTTACTCTTAAAAGGAATCAACTGGAAAAAAGATGGAATTATATTCCAATCCTTAAATCTTTGCCTGTGCGGACCTAAATTATCCGGAAGGTAAATTGAGGTGTAAACAGGTGCCTCTGGCCAAATTTCATGCAAAGCTTCAAGTACCCGTTCAGCTCCGCCATACTCTTTGATATAATCATGAACTATCGCTACCTGCATGCTTTAAAATAAAGTTTTTTGCTCCACTTTTTTATTTTCATCTTTTTTAATTGCTTCTTTTTTATTAATTTTTTTTGTCTCTTTTATATCCTGTCCTGACAGTCTTGGAATCAAACTTCTAAACTCCAGCTCCTCAAATATCGCCCGTATGTCAGGCCTGTCAAGACTGGGGATCTTACTGCTTTTCCAATCAAATTCAATGGGAACATCTGTCACAATGGTGGCCAGTTTTTTTGATAAATAAGCGGCATCCTTCCCTTTCTCCAATTTCTCTTTTACCTTTCCATCTAAACTGTCCAAATTAGTATATATCTTCTCAACTGATCCGAATTTGGAAAGAAGTGAAACTGCCGTTTTAGGCCCGATTCCTGAAACACCGGAATAATTATCCGAAGCGTCCCCAATAAGTCCTTTATAATCTGCTATTTGATCGGGTGAAATACCGTATTTTTCGAAAACGTCCTCTTTAGAGTAAAGTTTTGCTTCGGAAATTCCTTTAACCGGCATATAAACTTTTACGCTGTCACGGGCCAACTGCAAAATATCCCTGTCTCCGGTCACAATCACCACTTCTGGTTTTTCATCCTCTGATCCTATTTCTTTCTTGATTTCTCCTCTATAAACCTGATCGCTGATAGTACCGATAATATCATCCGCCTCAAATCCGTCCAGTTCATAAATCGGCAATCCGATGGTTTTAATGACTTTGTGAATTAACTCCACCTGATCAATCAGTTCTTTTTCCATTTCCGGCCTTTGTGACTGATATTCCTTATAAAGTTTTTTCCTGAAAGTCGGCTTGGGCCTGTCAAAAGTTATTGCCATATGGGTTGGCTTCAAATCGGCAATTGTCCTCAAAAGCATCAACAAAAAGCCGTAAATGGCATTAATCGGTTGTCCCGAGCTGGTTGTTAATGCAGGTAAAGCATGGTATGCCCGGTGAAGAATTGCATGCCCGTCAATTAAGACCAGTTTCTGCATGGGGCTTATTTTAGCATGAAGGTAACTTAACTTTCAGTAATATTCTTTCACCCGCTCAGGAATTAATTTTCGCCAAAGCCGGTTTCGTACCGACAATTTTCTCAAATTCTTCGCCTTCCAAAGTTTCTTTCTTAATTAGTTCCTCAGCTACCCTGTCAAGTTTATCCTTCATTTTACTAAGAATAGACGTAGCCTTTTGGTAACTTTTATCGATTATTTTTTTCACTTCGCTGTCTATTTTACTCTGCATATCCGGAGAAATTTTGGAGTCCATCATATATCTGCCTCCCCATTCAGTCGTATCAACAGTCGGACCGAAATTAATCGGACCAAGATCGGACATACCGTATTCAACCACCATGTTTTTAGCCAGCATTGTCGCCTTATCTATATCATTGGCCGCCCCCGAAGTCATCTCTGAAAAAATAAGTGCCTCTGCCGCTCTTCCGCCCATCATGGAAGTAATCTGTTCCAGTAAATGTGTTTTTGTCTCATGTATTCTGTCTCTTTGTGGTGGAATTAAAGTGAATCCCAGCGCCATTCCTCTGGAAACAATCGATATCCGGTGAACCGGGTCCATATTTGGTAAAGCGTAAGTGACAATGGCATGTCCTGCTTCATGATAAGCTGTCATTTTTCTATCCAGATCAGTCTGCAACCGCTTTTTCTCAGGCCCGAGTTTGACTTTTGTTGCTGCTTCTTCGATATCGGAAAATTCTATCTCTGTTTTATTTTTTCTGGCTGCCTGAATAGCTGCCTCATTCAGCATGTTTTCCAAATCAGCTCCTGAAAATCCGACGGTTCTTTTGGCTGCCTTATCCCAATCAATATCGCGAACCATCGGTTTTCCTTTGGCATGAATCTTCAATATTGCTCTCCTGCCTTCCAAATCAGGCAAATCCAAAACAACTCTCCTGTCAAATCTTCCCGGTCTCAAAAGGGCCGGATCCAATAAATCTCCCCGGTTTGTCGCTGCAACTATGACTACATGTTCATTGGGTGTAAATCCGTCCATTTCCACCAGAATCTGGTTTAAAGTCTGCTCTCTCTCATCATGTCCGCCGACAACTCCGATTGATCTCATCCGGCCGATGGCATCAACTTCATCAATAAACACAATTGCCGGAGAATTCTTCTTGGCCGTATTGAACAAATCACGGACACGGCTGGCTCCGACTCCGACCAGCATTTCCATAAATTCACTTCCTGCCATGGAAAAAAATGGCACTCCTGCTTCACCGGCCAATGCCCTGGCCAACAGTGTTTTTCCCGTTCCGGAAGGTCCCACCAGTATTACACCTTTCGGAGTTCTGGCTCCCAGTGCCCTGTATTTCTGGGGGTGTTTCAGGAAATCAACTACTTCCTCAAGTTCCTCCTTAGCTTCGTCTACTCCCGCTACATCAGCAAAAGTTATTTTCGGATGGTCTTTGGAGAAAAGTTTTGCTTTAGATTGCCCGAAGGAAAATATTGAATCCTGGGCTCCTCTTGCCTGTCTTATAAGAAAGAGAAAAAACCCGACCATAAGAAGAAGCGGTAAAACATTGGATAGTATATTAAACCAGACCGTTCCTCCTGAAGTGTCTTTTATCTCAACTTCAACTTTATTCGGATCTATTTGGGCATCGGTTAAAATATTGTATAAAGAATCCTGGCTTTCTTTTATTGATGTGTATACTTTTCCGTCGGTATAAGTTGCCAGCAACTTGTCTCCGACTACTTCTATTTTATCAACTTTGCCATTTCTCACATCCGTAATTAATCCCGACAGTGGTTTTTCCGGAAAAAGGTTTGATAAATCCCTTGCCGACATAAATATGAAAAGCATGATAAGAAATATTATCGACCACAGAAAAATATTTTTCGGGGTAAAATTAAGCCGGAATTCAAATAGTTTTTTACTTTTTTTCTTTTTATTATTATTGTTGTTTGTTGCCATTATTTTTTTTATCTCAATATTGTCCCTTCGGGAATGTTATCATCAACAGGCACCAGTACTGCCGTATGGTCATAATCAGCGCATACTATCATCCCTTTACTCTCTTCACCCATCAGTTTCTTCCCTTCCAAATTAGCTACAAATATGAATTTTTTATCTCTTAATTCTTCAGGTTTATACCAGCGGGCAATTCCTGAAATTATTTGTCTTACTCCGTAGTCATAGCCGAGGTTAACCTTAAGTCGTAACAGATTTTTCGATCCTTCAACGGCTTCAGCCTCAACCACTTTGCCGACCCGCAAGTCAGTTTTTTGGAAATCGGCAAGTATCAGCTCGTCCTTTTTCATGAAGTTAAATTATAGCCTAAAACAGAAGCTCAAACAAGGTAAGTTAAAGATTAATATTAATAATCATAAATCCCCAGTTCATCTAATCTTTCTCGTATTTTACCCAATAATCTGTGTTTCCACACTCTTACCGCCCCGGGTTTTTTATTGATAATCACCCCTATTTCTGAAGAGGATAAGTTTTTTCTCATCAATTGAAATATTTCTACATCATCACCGGATAAATTTCTGACAATAGAATCGATTAGTTCAAATAACTCACTTCTGTCAATTTTTTCTTCGATATCCTCAATTTTATTATCGGTAACTTTATAATCCTCCAATTCAACATGATTCCGGTGCACGGATGTCCTGTAATGGTCAACGAGTAAATTCGAGGTAATCCTCATTAACCATGCTTTAAAACTGCCGTCATTTTCTGCCCTGAATCTCCCGATATTTGTGATCACTCTTAACCACACCTCGGAAGCTAATTCTTCGGCAGTAGATCGGTTTTTAAGATGGTTGTATAAATATCCTGTAACTAATACTTTGTTTTTTTCATATAATTTTGATAGCTTATTAAAATCAATTTCTCCCTTGGTAATTGCCTGCTTTTTACCGTTATCTCCTCTTCCGTTTGGAACAATACTCTTGTTTTTAGCTTGATGGAATATTATCTCATCATTTTTTCCCTCATCCCTGCCATTTATTTCATCAGGCGGTGGAAAATTTATTTCACCTCTTAATTCATCCGGTTGATGTCCGTTTCCACTGTTTATTGTTATTTCATTTGGCTTGTTATTAACACCGCTTCCGTTGTTTGTCCTAACTGTCCCATCCGGTTCATTTATGGTTTTTTCTCCCGGTTGACTGACAACCGCATCAACTGCACCGTTAAAGGGACTGCCGATCTTCCCGTCATTAACCGGTTGAATTTTTTCTTCCACAAATATATCAGCTTGCTGAAATTCTTCTTTTCTGGGCATAATAAATTTTATCCGGAACTAAACAGGGAGGCAGAGGAACTAATCAGGCTAACAACCCTATATTAAATTAGAGCTGCATTAATATAACAATTCTGTAAAAAATCTCTTCCCGTAAAACTCTGTATCCGTCTCCCGCTTGCATTTCTGTTTAAGGAAGAAAAGGTTAACCCCTTTAAAAAGAATATTTATTGGTTAATCCGATTGTTGCTCTTACTTCATTTATTGTCTTTTCCGCCACTTCCCTCGCTCTTTCCGCTCCGGTTTGTATAATCTTTTTGACAGAATCCGGGCTATTCTTCAACTCCTCATATCGCATTCTGGCCGGGGCAAAATATTTCATCAGGGATTCAAACAAATAGTTTTTAACTTCCACATCGGCCACTTTCCCCTGGCGGTATTTTTCCTTATACATCATTACCTCTTCCTTCTCTGTGAAAAAATCCAGATAATTAAATACCATATTCCCTTCAATATGTCCGGGGTCGGTTACGTGCTTTCTGGTTGGATCTGTATATGTTGACATTACCTGTTTTTTTATAACAGCCTCATCTTCAAAAATGCTGATAAAGTTACCCAAAGACTTGCTCATCTTCCTTTTGCCGTCCGTTCCCATGATAACCGCCGCCTCTTCCGGAATATACGGCTCAGGCAATGGAAAGATTTTAGATTTAAATGTCCTGTTAAATCTCTCGGCTATATCCCGGGTTATCTCAATATGCTGCTTCTGGTCTCGGCCGACCGGTACCAAATCAGGTTTATACATTAAAATATCAGCCGCCATCAGTACCGGATAAGAAAAAAGACCCATGTTAACCTCTTCCTCTTCGACTCCCTTCTCAAGTTTATCCTTATAGGCATGTGCTCTTTTAATAAGTCCCAAAGGAGTGATATTATTCAGTATTGTCTGAAGTTCGGTATGCATCGGCACATCCGACTGTCTGAAAAAAATGATGTTCGACAGGTCTCCCAAAAGAGCTAGCTCATTCAAAATTAGAGTTTCAATATTTGCCCTCAATTCATCTTTTCGTTGAATTGTCGTCAGAGCATGTATATCAGCTACAAACAAAAAACATTCATTATTTTTAGAAAGCTCGACAAATTGCCTGACTGCTCCCAAATAATTTCCGATATGTAGCGAACCGTCTCCCGACGGCGTTATTCCGGATAAAATTCTCTTTTTAACTGTGTTCATTTTTTCTCCTGCTTATATTATATAAATTCCACCCCGGAAGTAACATTCTCCTCTTCCGGGGTGAACTATCTTCTGTATTTACATTATTTTAAATGTCCCGCCAGATAGCCTTCATATCCACCCAAATCCAGCAATCCGTGTCCGGAGAGATTAAAAAGGATAACTTTTTTCCTTCCTTCATCTCTGGCTCTAATCGCCTCATCGATTGCCGCTTTAATGGCATGTGCCGATTCGGGAGCGGGAATAATACCCTCACTTCTGGCAAATATTATTGCCGCCTTAAATACTTCCGGCTGTCCGTAAGTCTTGGAATCAATTAATCCTTCCTCATGTAAAAAGGCAACTTGAGGTGCCACTCCGTGATATCTTAATCCTCCCGCATGAATCGGTGACGGAATGAAATCGCTTCCCAGTGTTTTCATTTTGAGAAGCGGTGTCATTTGTGCTGAATCACCAAAATCATACCGGTATGCTCCGTGGGTTAACGATGGACAACTTTCCGGTTCTACCGCGATGAATTTTGTATTTTCCCGTTCTCCTTTCAATCCGTCTGCCAGGAAAGGAAAGGCGATACCGGCAAAATTGCTTCCTCCGCCGCAACAACCGATAATAATATCCGGATATTCGCCTGTCTTCTCCATCTGCTTTTTTGCTTCCTGTCCGATTACTGTCTGATGTAAAAGGACATGATTCAAAACGCTTCCTAAAGAATATCTCGCTTCCCTTCCTTTGACAACCGATTCCAGAGCTTCGCTTATGGCAATTCCCAGGCTGCCCGCGTGATTTTTATTATCTTTTAATAACAATTTTCCGTATTCGGTTGTCGCTGACGGACTCGGTCTTACTTCGGCTCCGTAAATATTCATAACAGTCTTTCTGTAAGGTTTTTGGTCATATGAAATCCTCACCATAAATACCAGACACTTAAGCCCGAAGTAAAAACAGGCCAAACTTAACGCCGACCCCCATTGTCCGGCACCTGTTTCGGTTATCAGAGTTTTTATTCCTTGCTTCCGGTTATAATATGCCTGCACCAGAGCTGTATTCATTTTATGACTGCCTACCGGACTTGCACCTTCATATTTGTAATAAATATGGGCCGGAGTATCCAGAATTTTCTCCAAAGACCCGGCCCGGAACAAAGGTGTTGGCCGGTAACCCGACATTTTCTTTCTGACCTCCTCAGGAATACCGACAACCTCCTTGAGTGTTGCTTCCTGTTTTATTAATTCTTTGGCAAAAATAGCCTCCAGGTCAGCTGCTCCAACCGGTTTATGCGTTTCCGGATTTAGCGGTGGATCGGGTAATTTTCCCAAAAATTTTTTCAGGTAATAATTAATGTTTATAAAATTTTCCGGTAATTCATTTTCTTCCAATATTATTTTTGCTCTCATAGTTAAAATTTTTAAAACTTAATAACTGTTAAACTGTTTGCCGCCAACAAAAACGCCATCCGCTTCTCGGATAAACTACTCCCCATAAAAAATGATTAAGTTTTTTCTTCATAAAAAAAGCCCTCAAATATTCAGAAATAAAAACTGAACATTCAAGGGCGAAATATCATTTCGCTGTGCCACCTTGTTTCCCCCGTTCCGGACGGTACAGGGCTTATTCTTGACGAGCTTTATCTTCGCGCTTGTACTGAACTTTGAGAAGCAACACTCGTTGCTGACTTTCTTTGTCCTCCGACGCTTAAGCGAAGGAGGATACGGTTTCGCCTCCGTCCCCGATTTTAAAGGGGCAGCTCCCCGGTTCCAACCCTCCGGATCATCGCCTTTATTAAATTCCGTATATCATACCACAAATGTCAAAACAGATTGTTATAATGATCTTAACATGAACGGAATAAAAGTTATCTTGCTTATAAATTTTCTTATACTCCAGCTTATCTGGTTGATTACCTCTTCCTTATCCTTCAGAGATTACTTGAATAATCTGAAAAAAATCAGAACTTTTTTTATTTGGTCCCTCGGTCTTCTTTTATACCTCCAAATCTTCACAATTATCAATTCGACATATTTACCTGCCGTCCGTTTAACTTATCTTTCAATTGGCGGACTGCTCATTAATATTTCCGGATTGATTCTTTGCGTCTGGGCTAAATTAACCATGAAAGTAAATTGGGGTCCGCCGGCACAGCACGATGTAAAAAAACAAAAAAAGTTGGTGACTTTCGGTCCTTTTTCATACACCAGAAATCCTATTTATTTGGGTCTTATGCTTTTCTTTGCCGGAATCGAAATTTCACTGTCTAGTTATCTGGTTCTTCTGGTTATTCCCTTATTCACTCTTATAAAAAAAGCCGTCTTAATCGAAGAAATACTTCTGGAAAAATATTTTGGCAATGAGTATTTGGCCTACAAAAAAAGAGTTCCCCGCTTTTTTTAAAACTCAATCACTTCCAAATCTTTTGCAAGTTTACTTTCTTTAAAAATCGGTTTTATCTTCGTCAATTCTTTTTCCAACTTTTCATTATCAAGAAAGGGGTTATGATGGATTAAATATAATCTTTTCACTGCCGCTTCCCTGGCGATCAAAGCCGCGCCTTCCGTTGTCACATGCCCGTCCCGGATATGATCTTCTAGTTTTTTACTTTTGGCTTCTTTGCTGCCGGGTTCATGCTCATGTAAAAGAAGATTAACACCTCTGACAAATTCAACGCTTTCCTGTATCGGCTCGCCGTCAGTTACATATGCAATTGTTTTTCCCCCGGGAAACTCAATTGTAAACGCTAAACTGACCTCGCCCCGGTGGTTCTGCCTCCTTATCCTCATTTTGTATCCGCTTAAAGAATATGTGCCTTTATCAACGGCTTTCCAGCTGAAATTGATAAATTCTTTATCATAATTAATCGGAAAATATTCAAGAAAAGAAAAATCTGAAAATACTTTTCTGTCTGATCGGGCATAAACGGTTACATTTTTCTTTTCAAAAAGGTTGAATGCGGCATAAAAACCGAAGGTATGGTCAAAATGGTAATGGGATAAAAATATATCGATGTATTTGGCATTTCTTAATAATTTTTTTCCCTCAGGCTCTCCCAACCGGAAAAGTCCCGACCCTGCATCAAAAATTAAAAGCCGGTCCTTATAAGGAAGCACGAAACAGGCAGTCTGCCGGTCAAAACTTGAGAAAAACCCGTTGGTTCCCAAAGGTATCATTTTCATAAAAACTTAAGGAAAAATTCTAACGTAGCCTGATAAGCTGTCTTTTTGTATTCATCCCCCTTTTCACCGCTGAAACCGTGGTCTGATCCTTTAATTTTAATAAGCTTCTTCCAACCTTTCAAACTTCCCAATGCGGCTTCAGAATGTTTAAAAGGCACGTAATTATCCTTATCCCCGTGGATAATAAGTACCGGAATTTTTATCCTGTCCAGCCTCTTATAAGGCTCAATTTTCTTCATCTCTTCAAAAAGTTGCCGGCCTATTTTAAAAGGTTGTTCTCCGGGCAAATTTGTCCGGCCGGTTCTTTTTAATTCCTCCTTCATCCGATTAATATCATCCCTAAGCCAGGGAAGGAATGGGTTGATAAAAGTCTCGTTATAATTAAGAACCGGGTTCCAAAGACATAAAGCTTTCACATCGTCCTGGAATATATTTGCCGCCAGAACCGTAATGCCTCCTCCTAAGCTTGATCCTACTATACCTATCTTCCTAAATCCTCTCTCCTGTACCTTTTTATAAACAGCCGACAGATCTTTCATCTCTCCCGGTAGAGTCATCTCCTCCTGTTTGCCCCCGCTTTCTCCGTGTCCTCTAAAATCAAACCGCAAAGATACCATACCGCTTTCCGCCAGCATTTCGGCCAGTGCACAAAACATTCCGTCCTCTTCTTTATCAACCGAAATTCCGTGCGCCAGAATTACTGCTGTCTTGGCTCTTCCATCCGATTTTGTCCAAATTCCGCACAGTTTTAAATTGTCGCTTGTTTTGAAATATATTTTTTCCTCCATTTGTTGTAAATTTTACCGGATTTACTTTGTCGCTTTTCCAGAGAAACAAATCCGGCTCATTAATAGTACGTAAACTCCGTAGATTGATAATTGAATCAGATCCATTTTTTGGGTTATCCCGAAAACTGCCTTAATCATTTCTCCTGAAAAAGTGGCTTTCTCCGGTATAAACGTAAATGTTATTTTATAAATTTCCGGTAAAAGTCCGAATTCCGAAAACTCGTGTATTCCGCGGGCTAAAAGTCCCCCCGCAAAAAGTATCAGAAGTAGGCTGGAAATTTTGAAAGCGTAATAAACCGGTAGTCTTAATGTTACTGCAAACAATCCGAATGAAACCAAAAGCGCCCCTGCACTCCCGGCCAGAAAACCGACAAAAATTCTCTCAGGATCGGATGTAAAATAGATCGTTGACAGAAAAAGTACTATCTCAAATCCTTCTCTGAAAACCGCCGTAAAAGTAAGTATAAATAATCCTTTTTGTTCTTTATTCTCAATTGAAGATTTAATTTTTGAAAGTAATCGGGTTTTATATTTGCCGAAATAATTATGAAGAAAAAATACTGCCCAGGTGATAAATATCGCGGAAATCACCATCAGAACTCCTTCAATCAATTCTTCCGTTTTTCCGCTGTATATTTTCTGTATTCTTATCCCCAATACGCTCCCCAGCCCCAGAAGGAGAATGCTCACTCCGGTGGCTGCCCCTGTTGCCGACCAGACTGTTTTAATCCCTTTCTTCTGATTTAATTTAACCAGAATCCCCAATATTGTCGCTACAATAAGTGAAGCTTCGATAACTTCCCTGAAAGTAATTAAAAAAGCGGGTAGCATTAAGAATTGGTAATTCCGGAAATGTTGTATTTATCTGAATCTATATTTTAAATAATTACTTTACTTCTCTTTCCGGAATATTTCAAGTTTTATATCGTTATCCGGGTTTATGCTGTCTCTGTAACCGATAAGGTTAAAATTCTAAATTCAATGTCCTAATTTTTTCCTCTCTGCTCCATCCTTTAATTTGACTTTCTCTCTTAAAGGCTTCGCTCTTTGATTCGCATTTTTCTGTATAAATTATCTTAACTGCTCCGTGAGACCTGGTATATCTCCCTCCTTTACCATTCTTATGTTCCAAAAATCGCTGTTGTGGATTGTTGGAAACACCTGTATAGAAACTCCCGTCTTTACATAATAAAAGATAAACAAACCACATGATTTTATTTTACCCTTTCGACAGGCACAGGGCACATTCGACTTTGGTTCAATATATTCTTTCAATAAAAAAACTCGCTTACCTTATCCAGTGCTTGCACTGAGCGAGCGTAAGCGAGTCGAATGTGTTGCGGAGCTGGGAATCGCACCCAGCCTAGGAGATTATGAGCCTCCTGTGCAACTTTACACTACTCCGCGGTTACAGATTGCTATTATAGCTGAATTTGACTTCGGGTTCAAGGCAAAAAAGATACGCTAATATCAGGAAAGAATTTTATTAACTTTAGCGGCCATAATAAAATCATTCTCCGACAACCCGTTTATTTTATGCGTATAAAAAGTCAGCTTTACCTTATTCCAGCCGTAAATTGATATATTGGGATGATGATTTTCCTCTTCAGACAAATCAGCCACCCGGTTAACAAAATCAACTGCCTCCCGGAAATCCTTAAACTTAAATTTTCGGACAACCATTCCCTCAACAAGCTCCCAACCGGACACTTCTTTCAACAATATATTAACTTTTTCCTTCTCAAGCGGCGGCTCTCCGCCTTCACAAGGAACGCATTTCTTTTTTGTTAAATCAGTCATTTTACAAATTATAAATAATATTAATTATAAGAAACTTTTATATTCGTTGAGGTTCTTATAAGATTTTTAAAATTATGCTAAAATCAGAGGGTATTTAGCCAGGGTAGCTCAGTGGTAGAGCACCGGATTCATAAACCGGCGGTCGAGAGTTCAATCCTCTCCCCTGGTACAACATCCCCTACCAAAACAGCCGCATCCATTTCTGCCAGTTGGCACTTCTATCGTCTGGAACCGCTGTCGGACTGGGAGATAAAACCGGAGTGGGTAAAAGTACTACTATTTCCCCGTCTTTCCCCATATTAAGTTTCTCGCGTGCCTGTTTTTCGATATATACATCGCTTTCCGCTTGGGCCAGCTCCCTTTCCAGATTCTCCTGGAATTTCTCTTCTTCAATTACTTTATTTTCAGTTTCTTTGATTAAGTTAATCCTTTCTTTAAGCTTCATCCAGGAATTAATCAGGTTGACAAACAGTACTAACATCAGGAATAGCAAAAGAAATTCTTTCAATCTTAGATTAATTATTTTTTTCATTTTTTTTATCCCTACTTGACAAGCATGTTTAAGTATGTTCATAATACAATAAAATGACCGCATTTAAGAAATTGTTCATCGGGTCGCTTCCATTTTCCTTTCATCTTTTGTCAACAGCCGTTTACGCTCAGGGAGTTCCGTTAAATATTCCGGCACCGCCAAATCTTAGGGTAACTGATTTGGGAAGGTTGATAAGCGGAGCGATAGGCGCAATTCTGGTTGTCGCCACTCTTGCTGCCTTTATTTACTTATTGCTTGGCGGATTCCAATGGATAACATCAGGCGGAGATAAAGCCGGTGTTGAAGCTGCCCAGAAAAGAATTCAGGCTGCCATTATCGGTCTTTTTGTTGTCTTTGCCGCCTGGGCGATCATGATTCTGGTCGGCCGGTTCTTCGGAATTCAAAATATCTTTAACTTAGTAATTCCGAGCGGAGTCTGATCTTACTGATACTTCATGAAACCTTGGGCCGGAGTTCCTTGTATAAAAACAATCGGCGGTGTTGACGTGCCGACTCTCAAATGCCTCGAAGCTGTCTACAAACAAATTCTCAATATTGCCATAAGTCTTGGACTTTTGGCACTGTTTATCATGCTCATTGTCGGCGGATTTAAATTGTTAACGGCCGCCGGCGACCCAAAAGCTGCAGCCTCAGCCAAACAGACTATGACTTATGCCGTCATGGGAATTGCTCTTATGGCAATTGCTTTTTTGATATTCAGGATTATTGAATTTTACACCGGAGTAAAAATTACCATCTTTACCGTCCCCGGAACCTGAAATTCCCTATCAAAACTTGACACTTCCCTCACAAGCGGAAATAATGAAATTAGACATGCCTAAACTGCCCCGGAGAATTTTATTCTTTTCTATTGTCTTCCTGGTCTTATCCTTATTTATAAAATTACATTTCACTTCCGCTGCCAATCCCCAGGATATTCTGCTCGACACCAGTGTTGATACATTAAATCAACAGGGAGAACAGGCCCGGATAACAGCGCAACAAGAGGGAGCAACCCAGGTTTTTGATCGTGATGTCATGATCAGATTTGCCGGAGTTATGCCCTATGCTCTTGCCAGTCAGATTGGTTGTATCGATCAAAAATATTGTAATGAAAAATATACTATGATGGGCGCGCTCGCTCGGGCAATCGGAACGATCTACGCTAATCCGCCTGCCTCGGGTATCTATTACGCGTATGATATGCTGGAAAATTCAGGTATTCTTGTTAAACCGGCCTATGCCCAGGGTATCGGTTTTGCCGGACTTTCCCCTCTTCTGCCTCTCTGGAAAGTTACCCGCAATATCTCCTACTCTGTCATGATTGTCATCATGATTGCCATAGGATTTATGGTCATCTTCCGTATGAAAATCGATCCCAAAACAGTTATTTCCGTCCAGGCTGCTCTTCCCAAGATTGTTATTACTCTGATTCTTATCACTCTTTCATACCCGATTATCGGTTTTCTGGTTGATCTCATGTATTTGTCTACGGCCATAATAGTCAGTCTTTTGGCCAATGGTTTTGAACAATCATCAAGGGTTGCTGAATTTCAGACATATTTTCTAACGGCTGATTTTGGCGATCTTTTTAAAACCGTTTTTTCCGGCGGTTTCTCAACGCTGGATGATTTTTTCAAAAGGAATTTCACCGCTTATCTGGGATCCGGAACTGCTGTTGGAATAATCGCGCTGATATTGCAGGCCGGCTGGTGGGCGGTTTTAATCGGCGGCGGTGCCATCGGAGCATTATTTATTCTGATTCTTTTCCTGGGACTGCTTTTTACTTTTATCAGGATTTTTCTTCTGCTTTTAAATTCCTATATTCAACTCCTTATTGCCCTGGTAATTGGTCCTCTCCAGCTCCTTCTTGAAGCTGTCCCCGGCCGCTCGGCTTTTTCCCAGTGGATTATGAATGTTATTGCCAACCTGGTCGTTTTCCCGACAACTGTGGCCATACTGATGTTTGCCCAATATCTGGCCCAAATCAATACTGATACAGGGAGCCTTTTCTCACCGCCCTTTATCTCCATGCCCGGTAAAGGATCTTTTACCGCCTTTCTGGGACTGGGAGTTCTCTTTCTCGCTCCCACGCTAATTGCTACGGTTAAAAAAGCTTTCCATCCCAAACCGCTCCTGCCGATTACTGCCGGAACGGCTTTTGCTCCCCTGACCGGAGCTACCCAAACTACAATGGGTGCTGCCAGCCAGTTCTATTATTTGCAGTCAACCATGCAGAACCTTCCCGGTCCTCTCAAAGGCATATTCGGCGGCGGCCAGAAACCTACCCATAGGGGAAATTAATGTCCCCCTGCTTCTTCCTCTTCGCTTTTGGCCGTGAACGCCCTCCAAACGGTAATTGCTGTTGCCAGCAAAATTCCCAAAGTAAGTATTTCCACCCAGACATCGGCATTATCGGCATGATTCAGGTGTCTCAACTCATGAATATTCATGTATTTGACGTCTCTTATTGGTGGCCCTTGCAAAAATGGATTCGGAAATTCAAATTCTGCATGGGGAGGGATTACATCCATATGCTCAACTGCATCCCAAAAAGCCCGCCTGCCGTTGGCATTCCAGGCTGCTACCCCTCTTCTTGTATTCCAAACCTCCATTTGGGCGGCAGACCCCAGTCTTTTATAATCAAATTCGTATAACTTGCTGGTCAGCTGCCCCAAAGCTCCCGCCAGCCGGTATCCTACCCCGATATCATCCCCCTGGTACGCTTTTCTTATCTTCAAAAGTGCTTCAGCTAGCTTACTCGGATCAGGATTGGGTGTTAATTCCACGTCAAAATATTCAGCTGTTAACTGCGATCCTTGAAAGTGCGAGGCAACATCTCCGCCCCTTCTTACCCATTGTCTTGATCCCAAATTAAGAAGATCCATCTCCCGGAAAGCCGTATCATCGGTTGATTCCACCCATTCAAATTCTTTGTTAAGCCACTCCTCCTCAAAAGCTTGCGGTAACACTGACATTTCTGTTCCGGCCGTTGCCGGCAAAACAACAATATTCTTATAATTTCGCATTTGCTCATCAATCCGCTCAATCTTATGCCAGTCAATGTCATAATTGTCAAAATGAAGCTCTATGCCTAAATTTTGATAAATTCTGTTACTGTCGGGATTTTCGTCCCCGATCACATATCTTTTAACAATATTCCAATACTTTCTGGCATGTTCCTGTCTGACTGTATCCTTAATTATCTCAAAATCGCTAACTCTTAACTCTCTGTTTTCCGACATGGCAATTTCCCTGACCGACATTAAATCCCCCTCAAGGTCGAATATCTCCTTTAACTTTATCCTTTGAGCTTCAGTTGGTGAAGCATATTTCGCCGCGTATATTTTATATTGTCCTTCATCTCCTTCAACCGAACCGTATTCGATATCCTCCGGAGTTATTCCTAACACCTGTTCAATAATATAACTATGCAGTTTTCTTGATTTTTTTTCTTTTCCGTATCCCGGTATGGGCATTTTCACGTCAATAATATGTGCCATTGTCACCGGACTGCGCATAGCTGTTTCAACCCACACCCGGGATCGGAATGCTTTGGTATAATTATAAATTAACTCATCAACACGCTTCTTATGATGGTGATTTAATTCTCTCCAGTCTTTATCTATTGCACTTTCATATATAGATATCCCTTCATTCAACCATAAAGTGTCAAATTCCGGACCTGAATCCGGCTGACCTGCTTCCCTTTTCCTCTTCCTGAATATCTCTTTATATCTTTCCTCAACCAGATATTCCTTTACTTTTTCACTAGCAAATCTTTCGGCAAAAATATGCCTGGTCGGACCCCCCATTAACTGTTTTTGCCTATCCGTCCAGCCGATTGTGTCATCAAAATACCTCCAGGGAGTAAATTCCGTAAATGCTCCGCTTGCACGGTCAAAATTCAATACATCTAAAAGTCTTTTTGCTTCCTCACCATATTTCTCTTTAAATGTACCGTTCAGATGAGCCAGATAAGCTTTCTCCGCTCCTTTGGAATCAACCGGTAATCGCTTTTCATAAGGCAATACCGTATTCATCATATGGAAATATTTATATGCTCCCTGACCCCATTTCTTCATAAACAGATTCCAATAGTTCAATGCAATAGCCGCGCCCTCATAAACCGGGCTGTGGAATCCGGGCATTCCAACCATCGGAACTTTGGAATTGGCTACAATTTCCAAAAATCTCATACTGGCCATTCCGAATCCCTTAGCCAGTGTCATGTACATCTGGATTTCCAGCTTCTGCGGGTCTTTTTTCAAATCATCCTCGGTAATCACGTCTCCGATTTGGGTAGTTATCCCGTCGGGATTTACTAATGGCAACCCTCCCATTCTTTCAAAATCCCGGGCGCTGTCCCTGACAACTCCCTGGGGAATCATTTTATTGGAAAGCAAATCCTGAGCCCATTGGTCCCAATAGATGGTATTGTGAACCGCATCATACTCAATAAGTGCCGGAGGAATATAGCCGTCATTGGTATCCCTGATTGTCATCAAAGCAGTCTCATACGCCCGGTAGGCTTGCTCGACTGCCGGCATGGTCATTGCCTGGACCGAATACTCGTTTTGGAATAAAGCCAGGGATTTATTGAAGTTGTCAATTGAAGCTGCCGGCTGCGACACCCAAAAATCTATATCCCTTGATAATCTTATTGTTGTAGACAGCGATGTATACCAGTCAGACCAGGTCTGTCCGACGCTTTTTCCTGTATCAGGGACAATAATGCCCGATAATCCTCCTCTTAATAAACTTATAAATGAGGTAAAATCGGACCTTTCATATAGGCTGAAATTTTCCCCGGAAGATTCCCTTTTTTGGGTTAAGACCGATCCGTGAATTCTTAAAAAAATCTGGTTTCTGAACCAGTACGCATCTTTACCGGTTCCGGTAAAAAGTTTAAGCATTTCCGGATTTCTCAATAACAAATCTCCCAAAATTCCCGACCGCTCTGACATTCTGAACAGGAATTCCTCCGGATCGGTAATTCCCGTTTTTACCGGTGGGGTCTCGCTTCTCAATCTTTCCCGGAACATCTCGGCCAGCTGATTAAGCCTCTCCTCGGAATGTCTGTATATTGCTTGTACTTCTCTGTTATACTCCTCAGATCCGGGTATTACATCTTTGGGAAACGCATCTGATTCAGCTTCATATAATTCTCTTCGTATTTTGTCCAGTTCTTCAGTTGTTAGTGACCTTTTTCCCTTTTGTACCTGTTCCACCTTCTCCCACACTTTATCGATGCTCTTTATCGCCGTTTCCGGCAATGTTCCCGGTATTGCCGGTATATCAACCTTTCTGACTTCGCCTTCAAACCCGGGACTTGATAAGATTTGATCAACCGCTTGCTCATATGTCCTCCAGTTTGCTAAAAGTTCCCTTTGTTCCGGAGTTACATATGGATCTACCTGTCTTAAAACGTCATTTAATGTTGCTTGCCGGGCTGTTTCTTCATTAATTTGTTGCCTCCCTCTCTGTTGTAATTCGACGGCTTTTATGGGAATCAGTTCTTTAATCCTCCGGTTTATAACCGAGATGATTTCCTCAGCAACAGGTTTTAACTCATCAGGAGTACTGATATAAAGAAGTTTTCCGGCTTCAAGAAGTCTTCCCGGATCGCTGTGAATTACAGCGTCTTTCTCGGTTAACGCTTCCAGAACCGAAGCGGCTCTTGGATTTTCCTCAATTAATCTGTAAAGTTGGTTTAGCTTTTGTGGATCATTGCGTAAACTTTCCGGAAAAAGATAATAAGCTGTTTCATAACCTGATGTGATCTTCCCTTTTTCCGGTTCCGGTTGTTCAATTACGTTCTTAATCTGTTCTTTTATCTTTTCTGTGCTTTTTTTATGGATAGCTTCTCTTGCTTTCTCCAAATCCTCCTCTTCAACTCTTTTCTGGGCCGATCTTCTCTCATGATAAGCTTTCTCCGCTTCTCTTTCTTCTTTTTTCTTTTTCTCTTTCTCTCTTTGCTGCCGGATTTGTTCGTTTTTTTCTTTTCTGGCGGTTTCATTTTTTTCTCTTGATTTTCTTTCTGCTTCTTCCTTTCTTAATTTTTCCTCCTGTTTTTTCCCCAATAATTGTTTCAGGATTTCTTTAAGTACTTCCATAAGATTCCTTCTTGGAGGACCTGCTTCTGGATTTATCATGCTATATCTATATTACGGGGAAAAAGGTTGTATGGTCAACCCAATCCGCTGGTTGGCCTATCACATTCCTCTTGCCAAAATGGCAATACCTCTTCTTGAAGATCCGAACAGTCGGGCAAATGATGGAATTACCTCGGGAAGAATCATGTTTACATAAAGGTTAACCAGGGCATGATAATTATGCGCTTTCCAAAAAATTCCGCCCTCCATCACAACAGGCACTGCACCTTTAGTTTTGCCCAGTTTCATCATGATTCCGCAAAGTTCTATCGCCGTAATCTGCGCACTCCGGTGAAGTATTCTTTCCGCAAATGCTCTAGCTTTTGGAATTTGGATTTTAAAATTTGGATTTTCATTCCTAAAGGCTCCTCTTATAATGTCGTTCAACTGGTCAGTTGAAGTCAGTTTCGGAAAGTCAGTACCCAATAATTTATCCTTTCCCGCATTAAAAATCTGGTATAAATATGCCCCGGCAGCTTCTTTCTCAGCCAAAGACTTTCCGGGATCACTGCTATACTTATCAACTGTTCTTCTTAATTTAGTTTCAGGCAGTTTATTAAAATTTTGGGATTCGATATTAACCGCCACCTCCCTCTGACCGAATCCGGGAAGATGATTAAGTTTCAAAGGAGCAATATTTGCCCGCTTTTCCCAATATGCAAAATTTAATCCTGTACCGACTATACCGGCAATTTCAATATTTTCACCTCCTAATAAAAGGCAAATTACATCATTAGCTACAGCTACCTTATTATCCAAGTTGTACTCTTTGAGTATAAATTTATGGAATTCCTGTCCGACTCTTTTACCTGCCAGATTTTTAATGTTTCTTCCTTTAGTCATATAAAGCAGTTCACCGTCAATAAAACCCTGATATAAATGCGGCTTCAGAGGATATGCTAAACCGATGCCAATGGTGAAATTTTTTTCTTTACCGATAACTGACAGAATGTTTTCAGAAATAAGATGAAATAACTTGTTTTTATCAATTATTTTCGGAATGGAGAATTTTTTTCGGTTTATAAATGTAATTATCCCTTTTTGTGTGATTCTGAAAGCTGATGCATAACCGTTCGTACCACCGACTGAAACTGCAACACCTAAACCGGGTCTTGATATCATTTTATGTATCGGGTTCAAAATAACTGGTAACGATGTAGGTTGGTTATGTAAAGCAGCGATTATTTCATTTCTGAATATTTTTGAAAATATTTCTAATTTATTATTGGGAATAATTGGAATTAGGAAATCCATTTTAGTTTCAAAAAAACTATTAGAAGTATGCTGGCTAAACTTTTTTCCCTTCATTGACATTATTATACATAGTATGATAAAGTATGATAATTAAGCGTGGATAAAACCATGCTTTTTATTATTTCATTATAAGCTGGGATAATAAACCTGTTTAAATATGAAATTAGCTGGAAAAGAAGATATCTCTATCACACCTCAACTTATTGGTCAAAAAGGGGAATTAATACCGAAACCGGTTCCGCAAAATTTTGAATATATTACACTCTCAAAAGACAAGCCTACTGTAATTCGTCCTTCTGATTTTCGTATAGGCAGGGTTGAATCGGGTTTTAGCGGTGAACCACCTGATGTTTTTCTCTATATAAATGCTTCAAGCGTTGCTGGTGACGGTCCAACTACTCAGGCACTTCAAGCTTCTGAGGGTCTTAAAAGAATCGCTCAATATTTAGGTAAACCAATTTACTACGTAGGACCGGATTATAACGGATCTGATATTGCTGAAAGTGATTGGACAGGCTCGCTGCCTGATCAACTAACATCCATACCCTCAAATTCTGCTTCTATTCAAGAAAAATACGATGACGTTACAAACGGATTAATTGAAACTGTCAATATATTAGGTCAAAAAGGAGTAAAAAAAATTATTGCTGTCAGCACAGGATATACAGGATTTGTTCCTTATGGTTTTAAAGAAGCATTGGTAATTGCTAATAAAAATGGCTTTAATATTAATGCCAAGCTAATAATACAAGACAGTTCACTTCCTGATACGGATAAACCGAGTGAGATATTAGATAAAATAAATGGTCATCCGATCGATCGGTTTTATCCCAAAAGTTATGAAAGTGATGAAAATCTTGAAGTTTGGCTTATAACCAATAATTGGCTTGATTTTAATATCAAATGGGTAAGAAATAGAGCGCCTAAAGGTACATTAAGTGCATCTAGTTCATTCCCCTTTACACCGGAATATATCAGGAGATGGCAACAATGGAGACAGGTCAGTAAAGAAGAAGCACGAGAAAAATTAATCGCACTCACAGCATCGAAAAATCCTCAATTTGCTCAAGGTTTATTAACAGAAGATGCTGTCTTTATTCCTTTAATTGCCAGTTCTGGATATTTCAATCCTGATAGTATCGGCAAGTGGATGACTGAAGATCAATTTAATGATGTTATTACTGGTAGTCGTACTCTGGTAAATTCTCTTTTATTAACTTCAGATAAGGTAAAAAGACCGATCATACTATCCGGTGTGGAGAATTTTGTTAATTATATAAACTCATTAAGAATTCCTTACGTTGAAGAATTAGGTGATCATAAAAATTCTGGAAAAGTATTACTTGTACGGGCTCCCCGTTTCCCTCAATCGGAATACGGATTGTATCACAGGGCTGCTGATGTAAGCATTCATCGCACTACTCAGGCAAATACATCTGCTGAAGGTGTAATAGCTGGTGTTCCCCAAATTATTCTTACAATGCCAGGTAATGGATATATGGATACTCAAAAAATGGATAAAGGTGCGTATATTAGAGGCCTTCGTCAATATGAAGTCGGTGTATCTCCTGAAAAACTGGCCGATCGGATCACCGGAATTATCAATGATCCCGGTGAGTCAGCATCTCTTGTTGACCTTGCCGATACTTATTTCCTTCAGGAACATATGAATCCGGGAACTAATTTCTTTTCTGTTGTCGGACACATTTCTGGAATTCCCATTCCCGGCTTTCCTAATGAAAATACAGTCTTCAAAAGTAATCACTCAAAATAAATCATTGTTGAAGTCAAAAAATCACTTATTATTGAATTGACAAAACCAATTTTCGTATGATAATGTATGATTGATTGTTTAACAGATATTGTATAAATTGATGAATAAACCTACGGTACTCTTAGCTTCCGGTTTCGTAGACGGTCGGGGAGGTTCTAAAATGTGTTCCTGGTTTTATGATGAGATGACTGCTCGTGGCTTTCCTGTCATAGTTGCCACAAACAGCATGTATAAGTATAAGCTTAATGAGCTCCGTCTTAAAACTGATATTACCATTAATTTAAATCCTTTTGATAGCAAAGAAGAAATTTACCGTAAATGTGAACAGGGATTAAAAGATGTCAAATTTGACATTATGGTTTCTATGGGCTGGCGTACATATTGGCCGTATGTAGCTTATAAAAGAAAAACTCCATATATTATGGTAGACGGAGGCATACCTATCCACTATGACAGTTACCCTGCTCCGTTTATAAAAGAAGTTTACGCCAATTCAAAGTTATTCTTGATGACTACGTGGTTTAACTGGAAAGCCCCCAAAAACGAAATACTTCCAAATATTAAGGTCGTCACCCAACCGTATCCTTACAAAAGAGTTAAGGAGATGAGAAAAGTGAGAAATAAACCTAAGGAGTATTTTCGTAAAATTATTGCCGAAAAATATCCCGATATCGAAGATCACGAATATGATTTGATGGTTTATCTGAATTTGTCAGATGCTTATATTGATCCGTTTAATTTCGGTCCGAATAACATAGGATATACCGATCCCTGGGGTCATCAAATGGCGGATTATATGGCCCAAAATGAAATTGAGCCATCTCTTTTCTTCCTTTTTAAACTAATAGCTGCCTTTGAAACTAATTATCCGGGAAAAGTTCTTCTATATTTAATGCAGCAAAAAACTAAATTTATTTCTGATCCGATCACTAAAATGTGTAAAAAAGTAAAAACAATTGCCGCCAACGGTCTGGACCTCACTCTTGATCCTTTAATTAAAAAAGCTGCTGATGTCAATATCTGTCGTGCCACCAACTGCGACAATCAGGCAGATTTGTCATTAATTGGTGAACCTGCAATTACTTCTGTAGTTCCCCGAAATTACATGGATGAAGATAATGCCGCTCAACAGGCAGAAAAAATGGGTATCTGTTTCCAAATCCCATATGATGATCCTAATTATATGGACAAACTGCAACATTATGTTAATGATAAACAAAATTTTCAAAACATATCCCAAAAAACCACCCAAGTTTTTGAAGATTTTTGGAAAAATAATAACTTCTGGACAGAGCTTTTCAAAATAATTCCTAATAAATAAATACTCTTTAATCTAAACTTAATTTTCAAATTCTTTATTGAAATCCGTAATAGTATACAATTACCTTATGTTTCTATCCCAACCCCACCGGCGCTATAATCCTTTGATTAACGAGTGGGTTCTTGTCTCTCCCCAAAGGACAAAACGACCCTGGCAGGGCAAGTATGAAAAAATTCAAAAAGAAAAAAAACTGATATACGATCCTTCTTGTTATATGTGCCCCGGAAATATAAGAGCCAATAGAGAAAAAAATCCCCGCTATAAAAACACTTTTGTCTTCCGAAATGATTTTCCTCCGATTGTCGATACCGGACAAAAAGAATCAATAATTAATAATTCAGGCATATTGCAAGCTGCCGCGATAAAAGGAGAATGCCGGGTAGTCTGCTTTTCACCCCGTCATGATCTGACCCTCTCCGAAATGACTGATGATCAAATTCAGGATGTGATATTGACCTGGATCAGTCAAATAGAGGAATTTAAACATAAATATAATTGGGTACAGATCTTCGAAAATAAAGGAGAGCTTATGGGTTGTTCCAATCCTCATCCGCATTGTCAAATCTGGGCAAGTAATTTTATTCCCAATGAAGTTTCAAAAGAAGATATTCAGCAGAAAAAATATTTTGAAAAAAATGATTCAGTCCTTCTAGTGGACTATGTAAAAAAGGAACTGGATAAAAAAGAGCGGGTTGTGACTGAAAATTATTCTTGGATAGTTGTTGTTCCGTTCTGGGCAATTTGGCCTTACGAAACTCTTCTTCTTCCGAAAACTAATCGGAGCCAATTTACTTTAATATCTGCTGAGGAAAAAAGAGAGTTAGCGGAAATAACAAAAAATCTTTTACTTTCCTATGATCGCTTGTTTAATATATCCATGCCCTACTCTATGGGTTGGCATTTTGCCCCTTTTAATGTTAAAAATAATGGGTATTGGCAGCTTCATGCTCATTATTATCCGCCCTTGCTTCGTTCTGCAACGGTAAAAAAATTTATGGTCGGATATGAAATGCTGGCTCAACCCCAAAGGGATATTACTCCGGAACAAGCTGCTTCAGAATTAAGAAAGTATATAAAATCATAAGATCTTCAATGTTTTCTTATGCAACTCCGGGTTTGCCGCCAGAATGCTTTCCGAAAACACGTTCCACTTGCTTCCGTCAATTTCAGTAACTAAAGCTCCTGCTTTTTGGGCTATAAGTCCCGCTGCCGCCACATCCCAGGGAAAAAGTCTAACATGGTGGTATATATCAACTCCTCCCCTTGCCAATAAAGTTATATCTGATGCCGCGCTACCCAAAATTTTTATCTGTCTTACTTTTCCGAATATTTTTCTTAAAAATTGCGTTGTCTCCTCTCTTGTTTCCATGATATGTGACCAGTCAGTACAGACAACAGCCTTATTTAGTTCTGATATATCGGAAACTCTTATACTCCGGCCGTTCCAAAATGCTTTTTGATCCCGGTAAGTAGTCCAAAAAAGCCGGCTGGAAATTGGCTGGAATATCACCCCCAAAAGCGGTTCGCCTCTTTCTGCTAAGGCTACACTGATACAGAAGTTATCATCGCCCCGGGCAAAATTGGATGTTCCGTCAAGCGGATCTATAATAAAAAGCAGATTCATATTTTTATAATCCTCCAAGTTGTCCTCGAAAGTTTCTTCCGAAAGTATGGGTATTTTTGAAAAATTATAATTCAAATGTTCCTGTAAAAATTTATCAACAGCCAGATCTGCTGCCGTAACAAAATCATGCACGCCTTTTTTCTTGCTGGGTAACTCTTCCGCATGCAGATATCTCCTGACAATTTGTCCGGCCGATGGAAGAAGGTCCAGAAGAAAATTTCGTGCCGATTTTACCAGTTTTTCGTTATTCTCCATGACTGATAATTATAACAGTATGACTTCCGGAAATTATTCAGAGGTATATCCATGGGGATGGTTTATCCTCCATAAATATGCGGATTGAATTATATCTTCAAGACTTGTATATGCCGGTTTCCACCCTAATTCTTTTTTAATCTTTTCCGAACTGGCAATAAGGATTGGCGGATCACCCGGTCTCCTTTCTGTTTCTTCAATAGGCACTTTCTTACCGACAATATTACTTACAGCATCTATAACTTCTCGATTGGAAAAGCCGGTTTGGTTGCCCAAATTATAAATAAGCCTCCCGTTGCTCTGATTTAACTTTTCCAGTGCCAGTAGATGAGCCGAAGCTAAATCGGAAACATGAATATAGTCTCTTATACAGGTCCCGTCATGTGTAGGATAATCAGTTCCGTAAAGAAATAGTTTCGGTCTTTGACCCAACACCGCCTCAATAGCCAGCGGAATTAGGTGAGTTTCAGGCTGATGCCTTTCTCCTAATTTTTCGGTTGCTCCGCAGGCATTAAAGTATCTCAATGCTGCGTATTTCAATCCGTATATTTCATTAAACCATGACAATAATCTCTCCACCATTAATTTTGACTCTCCATATACATTTATAGGCATTAATGGCATATCCTCAGTAATGGGTGTCAGTTGGGGATTGCCGTAAACCGCTGCTGTTGAAGAAAATACGATAGTGCTTACATCAGTCTCTTTCATTGCTTCCAGTAAACTTAAACTTCCCGCCGTATTATTTCGGAAATACTTTTCAGGCTTCTTCATGCTCTCGCCTGCTTCAATAAATGCGGCAAAATGCATCACTGCTTCTGTTCCTTTTTCTATCATTATTTTTTTCAACAACTCTTTATCTGAAATATCGGCCATAATCATCTCAACATTAGGATGAATGATCGCTTCCCTGTGTCCGTTTGAAAGGTTGTCAATAACTACAACTTTCTTACCCGCATTTGCCAACTGCTCAACTACTATGCTGCCTATATAACCGGCTCCTCCGGTAACAAGAATATTATCCGGAATTAATAAGGTATTAGATTTCTCAGTATTCTTCATAGATGCAGTTATTGTTCCATTTACTGGTTCTGTGTGGGTTATTAACATAATTGCTTTCGTATCCCCTGAAAACTGATCTGCTTCTGTTTGGAATTTATTACCTTGTTCAATCTGCATATTATTAAGATTTACTGAATTTCTGATTTGAAGATATTGAATTTAGTTTGTTATTAAAATTTCAATACTAATACACAATCTTCGGTTCTGTTCCCCAAAGACCGACCGCAACAGCAAGTGCCGAATCAGGATTTTCCGAAACATACTCCTTCACGCTTTTACCCTCATAGACTGCTTCTCTCGCTTCAATGGCTGCTTCAACACCTCTTTGAATGCCCTGGGGATGCCCTAAAACTCCCCCGCCCATCTGTATGTAACAATCTGACCCAAGCTTTCCGATCACTGTATCTATTACACCTGGATGAAGCCCGCCCGAAGCTGTCGGCCACACTCTTTTTGTCCCGAACCATCGCTGTCCCAAACTGTGGAACTTGGGATTTGGGGAAACTTCATCCTGTGTCAATACTTTGGCTATCTCCTCGCTCTCCCCGTAATCCTCCATTTTCGCCTTGGGAGATCCTGTGTGAATCGAATCAACACCCAAAAGTCTGAATATTTTAGAAAGTGTCAGCATGGAAACGGAAAAACCCTGAAGTTTCCCCTTCCCGGTAATGCCCTCACCCGACTCTCTGGTGATAAAAGCATGCATCGCCCGGTGTGCATGAATGACCAGCTCCGGATTCTTCAGTCTCATCGTATGAACAGCCGCCGGACCGGTCGTTACCACGTCAATCATCATGCATCTTCCGCCTGTTTCCTTAATCAAATTTGCTCTCTCTATCATGATATCCAGACTGGAATGGGTTAAGTTGCACAAATATAATTTCTTTTTACCCCCTTTTTCCTCAAGTTCCCTCTGAACTTCATGTATCAGTCTTGCCCTGTCCTCAAATTTATTAAATGAAAGGCTGGTTAAATTTTCATCATCTTTGATAAAGTCATAACTGCCGTCCCCTGCAGTCCAAAGCCTCCTGGCCAGTTCTGCCTGCTCATGTGAGTTTCTGCCTACTTTGGGCTTGGGAACCGTTCCCATAATCGGCATCTTCCTGTATTTTTCATCCTGTTCCAAAAGATCCCTTACGCCCTCAATTCCATATCGCGGACCTGGGAATGCTTTCACCATTGCTTCAGGAAAGCGGATATCAAACATCCGAAGACCGGATACCATCTTCATCCCGCCGATGTTTCCCGCCGGACCGGCCAGAAATCCGGACATGTTATCCTCCTCAAACAGATCTTTTTTATACGCCACTTTAAAGATGAAATTCGGCTCATCGATGTCAAAAACCAGCGCTTTATACAAATCAGCCTTTAAAATTCCCGAATCCGCTCCTTCATCGACTTTTGTCCATGTACCGGTCGATGATTCAGCCGCCACCGATGCTGCCGCATCCAAAAACTTGCTCTTGTCAACAAAATCATTAAGTTCAATCTTATATTGGACAATGACAAAATTCTGGTCGGGATTTTCCGGCTTCCAGCCGGGAGGTGCAATGTAATTCAGCTGTACTGCCATATATCAATATTAATAGATGTTTTTCTATTTTTCAATCTCAATAATGTAGGGTATTTGATGTTTGAATTCATTATCTTCCAATCTCTTTAAAACTTTTTCAACAACTGCACTGTCAAATCCCCGGGATATTATTTCATTTTTGCTTAATTTTTTATCGGTAAATAAATATAATATGCTGTCGGCTTTCTCATAAGTGAATCCCATTTCCCCTTCATCCGTTTGTCCCGGCCACATTCCGGCGGAAGGCGCTTTCCGGATTATTTTTGTTGGCACTTTTAAATATTCGGCCAACCGCCGTACTTGAGTTTTATAAAGCCCTCTGATCGGTTCCAAATCGGAAGCTTCATCTCCGAACCTGGTAAAATACCCAAGCAAAAACTCTGTCTTGTTTTCAGTGCCCATTACTAATGCCCCGTATTTTTTTGATAAGTCATACAAAATTATCATTCTTACCCTCACTATAATATTCCCTTTTCTCAATTCATTTATTGAAGAATCAAGATCGACAATCTCATCAACTGCCCCTTTTATATCTGTTTTAATTAAATTTCTCTCGGGTAATTTCACATTGCCGGTTAACTCAAAAATATCGTCAAGCGCTTCTTTCTGCCAGTCACCGTATGGAAGAATTGCTCCGATTACGTTTTGACTTCCAAGTGCTTTAACCGCTAAAACCAGTGAGGTGGCCGAATCAATTCCGCCGGATAACCCGATCACCGCTTTGGAAAAACCGGCTTTGTTAACGCTTTCTCTGATAAACTTAACTATTTTTTCAGATTCTTTCTTAGGATTTAATGTCAGATTAATATTCTGATTCATGGATTTTTAGATTTGCCTGTCAGCTTGCCGGGGCATCAGTCATCTGATATTTGAGTTTTTATCTATAAAGGTTTTTCTTCCTGATATATTCCTCAACAGCCGGAAAAACCAGTCCGCTGACTGTTAAACCGCGTTTGATTCTATCCCGGACTATAAAAGAAGATACATTTGATAGCATTAAATGCCCCTCAATCCGTCTAAACCCTGCCGGTATGTGTTTTATCGGAAAATCCTTTCTGGGAAAAACCAAAAAAGTAATCAGCCGGCTCAATTTTTGGTAATCGCGCCATTTATGAAATTCAGATAATATATCAGACCCGACAATCCAGAAAAACCTGTTCTTTTTGTCTTTAACCAGCTCATTCACTGTTTTTACCGTATAAGTCACTCCGGGTTCGGAAATTGCCATATTTGAAGTCTTAATTTTCCCGGTCTCCATAAACTGCAACATCTCAAGCCTTTCCCCTGCTCCTGCTTCAATCGGCTTAAAGGCATTCTGGTAATCAGGCATATACCATACTTGGTCTAAATCTTTGACATTTTCAAGTACCTGCTGGGCGGTCCAGAAATGCCAAATATGCGGCGGGTCGAATCTCCCGCCTAAAATGGCGATATTCATCCTTATTTTTTATTCCTGACTATTTGTAAATCTGTAAGTATTGTGTTTAAAAAGTCGGAAAGCGAGACAACCAGGGGAAATGACAAAGCAGCTTCGCTGGCCAGCCACTGTGAAAAACTGCCGCATGAAGGACAATTCCGGGTTAATGAAAAAAGGATAAAATCAAAAAATACGGTAACCGGTAATATGAATAAAAATAATAATAATTTTTTAATTCTTCTCATTTTGGGAGCTGTTATTAGATTACCATGAAATATTCTTCAATGGAAAAATTTGTTTTGACAGCTTTTTATCCTAAGAAGTTCAGGATGTTTCTTCATTTAGCTTATTGGATTGGGAAAAGGCCATTCCGGCAAAAACAGTCAGAATCAACAAACCCTGCTGAAGGCTTACCGGATAATGGTCAAAAAATCCCAGCATAAGAATAAGAATCAACGGTAAAAAACTTATGATATTATTGCGGTTAACCAAAGCCAATATTTTCCGGAGTATTAAAAGTATAAAAGCAAAACCGGTTAAACCTAGCTCGGTAAGTAGCAGCATATAGCTGTTATGCACGGGTTGTAATATGAATAATCCGTAACTCTTTGGTAAAATTTTATACTGCTCCAAAAAGGAATTATTCAGCCCCGTCCCGAAAATCGGTTTTTCAACAAAGGTCAGAAGTGAAGCGTAAATCAGCTCGCTTCTTTCAAATAAACTCCCCTCCGATGAGTTTTTATACTCGCTTAATTTTATCGGAAAATATATTGATAATAGGAATAAAAACAAAAGTATCGGTAAATAAAGTTTTTTATTGGAAAAATATTTAGTAATTCGTTTGTTAAAATTAACAACAAAAATAATGGCTATTCCTGTAAAAAACATAAACCAGGCCGCCCGGCTGTAAGTCAGAAATAGGACAATCGCTCCCCAAATAAATCCGGATAGCGATAAAAGCTTTATGACCCTTTTGTCTTTTCCTTCATTAAGAAGGTAATATAATACAAGGGGCAATCCCGCTGCTAAAAATCCGCCAAGTACATTAGGATGGGCGAATGTGGCATATGGCCTTAAAAACAATCTTCCCGAAATTTTACTTAAGGCAATTCCCGGTGATGATGCATGAAAAGTTCTCTCCCCCAGATACCACCACCATCCACCTAAAGACTCACCCGCTAAAAACTGTTTAATGGCCAGATATGATGTATATAAAACCGACAGGCAATAAAAAAATAATACCTTCCTCGTCTCCGGCCGCAATTTACGTATAATTTTAAATAAAATAAAAAACTCGGCGATTTTAATAAGTTTATAAAAACTCGCCCATTTATTTACGGCGATAAAAACAGTTGAAAAAATTAAATACCCGAAAAAAAGATATGAACCCTTAGTGTTCTCGAAACGGCGTTTCTTCGACTGAAAGAAAAATATCATTATTGCCTCAAGAAATGCCATTAAGAAAATAATGATGTCAGTCAGATAAATAGTCGGGGTCAGATAGTCGCTTGGAATTCCGGCAATTTGTGAAAAATTGAAAAAAAAATGCCTGCCCAACTGTACCGGAATCAGAAAAATAAGAAGAAAAAAAAGGTTTTTTTGAAGATTTTCAATTTTTGTGATCCCCTTCATTAAAAAATGGGGGAATTAACGGGGTTTTATCGTCACCCGTCTATCCTTGCCTTCTCCGCTTGATTCCGATCTGACGTTTTTATGATCCGTAAGCATCATATGGACTATTCTTCGCTCAAGCGGTGATAAATAAGGCAATTCCACCGGTTTGCCGCTGTCTTCAACTTCGGTAACAATTCTGTTCACCATTTCTTTAATCGTTTCTTCCCGCATCTTCCGGTAATCCCCGACATCCAAAATCACCCTCATCCATTTACCAGATTTTTTATAAAGAATGACACCCAGAATAAGCTGGAGACTGTTGATGGTTTCTCCATGGTGGCCGATGAGAAGACCGCTCTCTTCGGATTCAATTGTTATCCGGTAACTGGAAGCTGTATCACCCTCAGTATCGCCTGTCTCCTCCGTTACATTTACTTTCCCTTCAACCTGCAGTTTTTCCAAAAGCTCATTGACGACGACTTCAATCTCTTCTTTAATATTTTTACTTTTTGCTTTTTTCTTCATTCTTGTTTTCCGTCTGAGTAATTTTATATTGTTGGATTATACCAAAAGCCGTAAATGTGTTCCAATAGAGTGACAGTCCTAAAGGAAAAGAATAAGCGAAAAATCCGATCATCAGGGGCATCATTACACCCATCTGTTTTTGCATTGCCTGCGCCATATCTTCCCCGCCTTCTTTCTTACCTTGATCAGACTCATCTTTTTTTATTTCTTTTATTTTCGGATTTGGGTTTTGAACCGGAGACATCATTTTTGTTTGCCAATACTGCAAAAGTCCGGTAATTACGGGAATGAGAAGTAAAAAGAATCCCTTCGACTGCCAGTCGGACGGTTTACTTGCCAAATTCAGCCCGAAAAAAGCCAAGTCTAACGACTTAATTTTTAAAAAAGGAAAATATACTGCCTTATTTATATCGTTTACGACGTTTACCGCGTTACCGTTACTTAAAAGTTGAAAAAAAAGATTGTATAAGGCGATAAGAATCGGCATCTGAAGAATTAAAGGCAAACAACCTGCCGCTGGATTAATACCTGCCTGTTGATAAAGTTTTAACTGTTCCTGGTGAAGCCTGGTTTTATCATCCTTATATAGTTTACTGATTCTATCAAGCTCCGGTTTTAATTTCCCTAGTTTTTGGGTACTTTTCAATTGGTTTGCTGTTAACGGATGCAAAATCAGTCTTATGGCGACTGTCAATAATATAAGTGAAAATCCCAAAGCAAAGGGAATGGAAAGATTTGTCAAAACCACATAAAAAACCATTAAAAGGTTTAATATGGGGATAATAAAAAACGCATGGAACCAGTTGTTCGGATTAAACATAAACTTACTTCACCGGATCATATCCGCCTGTGGAAAACGGATGGCAGCGGAATACTCTTTTTAAACCGGAATTTAATCCTTTGATTGTACCATATCTCTTCACTGCCTGATAAGTATATTCCGAACATGTCGGATCAAACCGGCAACCCCTCAAAAATATTCCTTTAGGAACAATTAAGTTAACTTTTTGATAAATTCTGATAGTTTTTAATAATACCCGGTCAATAAAATTCATTTTGAAGTAATTTTTTAAGATCTCCTGCCGCCTTCGCCAATTCGTTTTTATTCAATATTTTTCTGGCTCTGATTAATATCATCGCGTTTTTTCCGGAATCAAATGGCAGCTCCCTGATAATCAGTTCGATCATTCTTCTGGTTCTGTTTCTGTATACTGACCTTTTGTCAAGCTTCACCGGAACATTAATGACAAATCCGTTTTTTTTGTCATCTTTTTTTTTAATCAATAAAGAAAATCGGTCGGAAAATTTTTTTTTAACCGGTGATTTGTTTCGGAAAAAATCGGATTGTTTAATCCGGAAATGTTTAGCAAGCACAAGCTTTATACGGTAAGTTTCTTTCTCCCTTTTCTTTGTCTTCTTTTGATTACGTTTCTCCCGTTTTTGTTTTTATTTCTTTTGAGATATCCGTGTTTTCTTAATCTTTTTTTCTTTTTAGGTTGGTATGTTCTCTTCGGCATAGCCTGATCTTATCATATCCCGACACTAACTGCCAATAACGTGATGTCCGTATTCCCAAACTTATTTGTATTAAATATCGCCAGTTTTATAAACTTGTCTAATTGTTTATAGATAATATCATTTTATCTACATTGACAGTTGTGGATATCTTTATTTACTATGTGGAAGCTTTATGGATGAACATCACCTCTGGGCTACGATTCTTGCCGATTTGGAACTGCAGGTTAGCGAAGTAGTCTTCCGTACTCTAATCTCCCAAACCAGTCTGGAATCTCTTGATGACGGTAAAGCGGTTATTAGCTGCAATAATCCGATGCTGATTAATATTATTGAAAAAAGGTATCATGATCTGATAAAAACAACTCTTCGAAATTATACAAAAAAAGATGTGTCTCTGGTTTTCAATGCCAGAAAAAACAAACACTTAAACCATATTGACGGTCCGCTCTTTACTATGAAGCTGCCTGATAATTTTTCGCCCCCCAGTACCGGTCTTAAATTAAACAGGGATTATAATTTTGAAAATTTTGCCGTCTCCTCATCCAATCAGATGGCTTATGCCGCCGCAACGGCAGTTGTTAATAATCTGGGTCATGCTTATAACCCTTTGGTTCTCTATGGCGGTGTCGGTGTGGGTAAAACACATTTAATGCAGGCGGTCGGCCATGCTGTCGGTCAAAAAAATATAAAAACAAAAATACTTTATTGTACCGGAGAAGAATTCACCAATGAAATTATTGAGGCCATCTCAACCAAAACAACCGTTACCTTCAAAAAAAAATATCGTCTTGTCGATCTCCTGTTAATTGATGATGTTCAGTTTATTGCCGGAAAATATTCAATACAGGAAGAATTTTTCCATACGTTTAACGCTGTTTACCAGGCAAAAAAACAGATAATCATAACCAGCGATAAACCGCCTGAAGAAATCAATAAACTTGAGGATAGACTCCGCTCCCGTTTTGAATGCGGTTTAACAATCGATATCGGCAATCCTGATTTCGAATTAAGAACTGCCATAGTTTTAATAAAAGCCAAACAGAAGGGATATGAATTGTCCATGGAATCTGCCAAAACAATTGCCGCCAACATCGAAAACACCAGAAAACTGGAAGGAACATTGACAAGGGTAATCAGCGAATCGCAAACCAAAAATCTGCCTGTGAATAATGATTTGATTAAAAATATTCTGGGAAAAACACTTAAAAAAATTCCTCCTTCAAAAAAAGTCTTACCTGAAGAAATATTAAAAGCGGTAGCCGGTTTCTATAATCTGAAAATTTCTCAGTTAAAAGGCGACAAGAGAGATAAGGTTTATTCTTTTCCCCGTCAGATTTTGTATTATCTTTTAAGAACCGAAGCTGGAGTTAATTTAAAAGATATCGGTGAATTCTTAGGCGGCCGTGATCACACTACCATTCTTCACGGAATAAGAAAAATAAGTAATTTGTTATCAACAGACAACAATCTCCGCGGGGATGTAATGGGGATAAAAAATGAGCTTTTTGTATAACTTAACCGATTATCAACTTATCCACATATGAATAAAAGATATCCACATTTCTATCCCCAAAAAGCAATCCTTTTTATTCACATCGTAATTTTTTGTTTTATGTTTTCCTTGACTGGAAAAGCCGGATTCTATACACTTGTCAACATCTCTAATACTACTATTACTTTAAGAATTATATAAAGATGTTGTAATAAATATGAAAGTTTTAATTTTAAAAGAAAATTTAACCAAAGCTTTGTTAATTGTTGGTAAAGGTTTATCTTTAAAACCGCAGCTTCCTATCCTTTCCCATATTCTTATTAAGGCTAAAAATAACCGGTTGGAATTTTTTTCTACCAATTTGGAATTGGGAATTATCTACAATTCTCCCGCCAAAGTGGAGAGAGAAGGTGAAGTTGCCGTTCCTGGAAAACTTTTAACGGAATTTATCAATTCCCTGTTAACCGATAAAATCGAATTGGAAACCGGAGATAAAGACCTGAAAATCAAAACAAATAAAACCCAAGCTCATCTGGCAATTGGTGTCCCGGCCGATTTTCCTCCGTTTCCTGATGTTCCTCAAACCGGAAAAAAACTTTCACTGGCTAAAATTAAAGACGCTGTTTTGAGAACGGTTTTTGCCGCTTCTTCTGATGAAGGTCGCCCCGTTTTAACCGGTGTCAAAACAACAATCTCTGACGGTTTTCTTTTCCTGTCGGCAACCGACGGTTATCGTCTGTCAAGAGAACAGGTTGAACTGACAGGAAAAATGGAGCCCCTGGAAGTTATTTTACCCGCTCAATCTTTAACCGAAACAATCAGGATCGCTGACGAACTGGCTGCACAAGACGTGGAGCTCTCTATTATTGAAAATAAAAACCAGGTGGTTTTTAGTCTCCCTAACACCAGGATATTCACCCGCCTGATTGACGGTGAATTTCCCAATGTCGAAAAAATTATTCCGGCCGGGTTTAAAACCAAAGTAATTGTTGACCGGGATCTTTTTCACCAAGCGGTAAAAACTACCTCGATTTTTGCCCGGGGAACCTCCAATATAGTCAGATTAAAAATCGGCAGTGCCGGTTTGAATTTATCAGCCGCTACTCCCCAGGTTGGCAGTGAAGAAGATTTTGTCGAGGCAGATGTAGAAGGCGACGAAACTGAAATCTCATTCAATTTCCGTTTTCTTCTTGATTTGTTCAGTAATTTTCCCGATAAGGAACTCGTTTTTGAATCATTGGGTCCGTTAAGTCCGGGAGTTTTTAAACCTAAATCCGCTCAAAGCAAGTTTCTCCATATAATCATGCCCGTTCGCATTCAGAACTGACCGTTTATTTCTTGGAGCTTAAAAATTCTTTTCCGTCTAAAAATACTTCCCGTTCAAATTTATCCCATAATTTATTGTCGGCAAAGGCTTTTTCCAATATCTGTTTTTCGAAAGTGTTCCAGGAATACGCTTGATTTTCGGGACTGATTTTTGCTTTAACCGGATAAGCCAAGTCAACTCCCGAAGGGAATTTGTTCAATGATTTGAAATTCATAAAAACAAACAACATTATAAGTACTAGTCCTATCGGAAAAAATACTGCAAATAAAGCCGCTTTTAGCGCAAATTTATCAAGGTCAATCCCGATCAGTCCGGCGATAATACTCGCTGCTGTATATATGCCTCCGGTTGCTGTTCCTAATCCTGCTTGGAGACCGGCTTTCAAAGCTAGTTTCCCGCCCAGTTTAAAAAGTCCTTTTTGAATAAGCGAACCTCCCAAATTGGTGAAGTTTTTTGCTTTTCCTAAAAAATTCCCCAGTTTCGGCAGATTCAATTCTTTTAAAGCGGGAATTGATATTCTGGGGCTTGCGTGTTGCGGTAATCCCCCGGATAGTGTCAAAGGTATCCTTGGTCCGGTATCAGCTTGTTGTTTAATTGGTATTTCACCGGTGGTTGTTGCTGCTTCGGGCATTTTTGTCGCTGGTAATGCCGCTTCACTTAAAGGTAGTGTTGAAACTGGTTCTATCGGGTGAAGCGTATTTTTGATTCTGGCGTATAATTCTTCCCTGGATACAACCGGTCCTTCAAGCAGTTTTTTAACTTCTGCCTGCGCTGAAATAATTTGTTCCCGGTTCGCTTTAATTGTATCCAGTCTGACCCCGTTTAATTCACTATAAAGTGCTCCGGTTATTTCTTTTTCTTTTTTTCTTCTTTTAAAAAAGTTGTCTTTTGAGGGTTGCTGTGTGTATTGAATATGTTGGCCTGTCTTTTGGAAATATTCATCAATATGTTTTCCCGGATTTTTTCTTTGCCAATCGGCAATTCCCCGAGCCAGTTTGGTACTGTTTTCCGGATTCAAGTTATAGATTTCAGCGGTTTTTTCAATTTTCCCGCGAAGTTCCTGTGCGTTTATTCTGTTTTGAACTGCGGCGGCCACATGGTATGCTTGTTCCTTATGATCAAACGCATCAAAATCAATTTTTTCCTTAAATCTCTTAAACGGCCCCATCCCGACCTGGGCATAACCCCGTTGTTGCCCTTTTTTTGACTTCCGCTGTTTTCCGACTTCTTTTTTTACCAATTCAAAGTCCACTTTAAGGCTCTGGAATCTTCCTCCGTAACGCACTTTCAGTAGTTCATATTCAAAATTAGGTCGGTTAATGCGCTTTAAGGCTTCTAAAACCCTTTCCTGTTTGTTTAATGGATTTGCGGCAATGTATGTCAGCACCCCCGCCCACATTGTAGTCATTTCCCCTTCCGGCACTTCGGAAACATAAGCCTCGGTTTGCTGGTTTTGGCTTTCCTTTTCAGCGTTTAATTCATCCGGTATTGGCTGTTTAATCAGGGCATCTGGGGCCATATGAATTTATTATAGCTTATTAGGGGTATGAAAGAGGATTGTACTAATTAATTGTTGTAATTATATGTTGGGTGTTCTGTTCGGAACCGGTGTTTCCTCAGGATATGCTGATTTTTCGGCAGTTTCCTGAGGCTTGCTTGTTGCCAGCTGATATTCCGGTGGAGAAGCAATAAACTGGACAGCTGCGTGTGAGGCTCCGGCAAAGAAAAGTCCTTCGCCTACCCCTGCTGATAAAAGAAAATGTTTTTCGCCCGAAGAAAGATAAAACACTTCAGCCAGTTTATCAATAGCCGCTGTTGATTGCTTCAGCAGAATCTGCAGGGATGAATTGGTAATAATTGCCTTGCCGTGGTCTGTTGAAATGAAATCTTCAACATCCTGCGTGATGGTTGTCACCCCCAGGTAATATTTTCTTGCCCTTTTGGCGATACCGTATAAAAATGTCGCCGAATCCGGATGTTTCATTAAATACCAGGCCTCATCAACAATCATCAAACGTTTTTTAATGCTTCTTTTTATTTTCGTCCAGATAAAATCAAGAATAATGAAAATGGCTAAAGGCCGCAATTCCGCCTCCAGTTCTTTGATATTAAAAACCGTCAGCGGGTTTTTCAGGTTTAGGTTTGATTTCTGGTTAAAAATTCCTGAGAGGGATCCTTTGACAAACTTTTCCAGCCGCTCGGCCAGTCTTTTGGCATTTTCTTCTTCCATTCCTAACAGTACTTTATAAAGGTCTTCAATCAAAGGCGGTTCTCTTTTTTGGGTTGATGGGTCTGGCGTAATTCCTTTCTGCTTATAGGTAAGAACCAGGGCGCGGTCAAGCAAAGCGTCCTCTCCCGGACTCATTTCTCCCATGACCACCCTCATCAGTCCGTGAAGAGACAGGATTTTAAGCCCGAGCTCATTTTCTCCCTCTTCATATATTCCCGATAAATCAAACGGATTAATTTTAACCGGGGAGTTGAACGAAAAATCAACCAAATCTCCTCCTAGCGCTCGGGTTAAATCCTTGTATTCTCCCTCCGGATCTATTACAAATACTTCAGCTCCAAACATAAGCGTTCTCATCACTTCCAGCTTTACCATAAAGCTCTTTCCCGATCCGCTTTTACCGAATATAACACTGTTGGCGTTCTCCAGTGAAAATCTGTCAAAAATAACCAAACTTCCGTCATGTTCGTTAATTCCGTAAAGTATTCCTTCATTGGCGGTTAAAGATGCTGTGGTAAAAGGAAAAGTTGTCGCCAGGCTTGTCGTATCCATATTTCTGGTTACATCCAGTTTGTCAAGTCCAAGAGGCAGAGTGGACTTAAATCCGTCTTCCTGGGACAGTGTTGCGTGTTTGGTGACTACCAATAAAGATCCCAGTGTCGATTCAACTTCTTTGCTTTGCCTGTTTAATTCTTCAATTGTATCCGCCGGAATGCAGATATAAAGCGCAAACTGGAAAAATCTTTCAGCACCCTTGGCCAGTTGTGCTTGAAGAGCCAGAGCATCATCCAGGGATACCTGGACTGAAGGGTCAATCACTTTACCTCTTTTCATGTCAACCTGAATGGTTGCCTCCATTTCGGCAATTTTTCTCTTGAGATCTTCAAGAATTATTCTTGATTCCGTCGGATATATATACATTGATATAAATAAGGATTGGTCAAAAGACAGAAGCGGGTGAAGCCAGTTGGCCGACACATACCGCGGATAACCGGCCACAAATAAAGTCCGGTAAAAATTATTGTTTATCCTGATATTGTCAAAATCAACTTCAACCAGGCTAGGTGCGATGATATCTCTGATGTTCGAAAGTCCTTTAGTAAACTGTTGCTTTGCCTGGAAGCTCTTTGTTCTTTGGGCGGCCATTGCCTGTTTCGACAAAACAGTCTGTCCCTGCTGTTGTCCCGGCTTAATGGGCAAAGTCCCCTTTCCTCCTGCATGTGCCGTTGTTTGTTGTGTTGGTTGTCCTGGTTGGGGCTGTCCGGTTCCCGCCGGATTGGCTGTTGATGGAAAATTTGCCGTTATTCCTGAAGTTGTTGTCTGTCCCGCAATTGCCTTGTTTTTGGCGCCTGTCTGGTAAGCTCCGGGCATTACAGTACCCGTCATATTTAAGGCCGGTGCAGCTTGAATCTCCTCAGCCTGTTTTTTTTTCTTATTAAATAACGACAGCATTTTTTACGCTCCTTCTACCAGGGGTTTTATATATCCGGTTGATTCTCCTAATTTTCCTCCGGCAAACGAAGGATTATATAAACTGTAAAAAAGCTCAACTAGCTCCTGGGTCGTCAATTGTCTTCCTTTTAGTCCGATTCTGCCCAATTGTCTTAAAATATGGTCTCTTTTTGGAAAAAGCGAAGTTTTAGCCCGGGAGATAATATAATCTTTGGAAAAGGGTAATTTTTTCTTTTTACCGGTACTTGATAATGAATTTTTAATACCCATTTCCAGTACCGAAAAAGGCACCACCAGATAGAATTTTTTTTCCAGTACCTTATTGTCTTTAACGGTTGACATAATAAATTCACGGTAATTTTTAATTCTGTCTTTATAAATCGTATCCGCCGTTTTGTGTTCCTTGTCAACCAGGTATTCTATATAAGAAGAAATATCCATTCTTTTTGACAAAATCACAATTTGCAGGGGAAACGAGAGCGAATTTAAAAAAGATGCGTATGCGTAAATTAAGGCATCCTGCTCGTCCTCGGATAAAAGCCCGAAATTGACAGCTGTTGTTTCAATAACTATTGCGGCTGATCCGCTGGTCATAATAACTAAATCATCGGCAATATCTTCAACTTCCAGAAATTCCTGAGTGGTTGCCCTGATTGGTGCTGAAGTAGGCTGGATCATATAATACTTATTTTTCTTATTTTCGAATATTAATTAAAATTATTATGCTGCCCGTGGGTTTCCGAAAATCTCTTTTGTCAGTTTCTCCCTCATCAGTTCCTTTTCCCCTTTGGCTGTCATTTCAATCGGTAAAAAAACTTTCCCGGTTAAATTAATTTCGCCTATATCAAAAACATATCTTTTTAGGGGATCTTCCGCTTCAATGTAATAAGTGCCGTTTTGAAGTGGCGTAGCCGTTGAAAATTGACCCAGCCTGTTTGTTTTTAAAGCCCGGTGAGGCACTCCTTTTGTGTCTTTTATTGTCAAAATAATGTTTGGAAGAATTTTCCTCTGTGTATCTTTAATAACTCCCATAATAATATTGGGTACTTGTGGTAGCTTGGGAATGCCGATTTCATCAACTGCTGTTTTTAGCGTTACTGTTTTAATCGTTGGTACTTTCTTTTCAGGAGCCAGTTGCGGTTTGACGATATCGGGTTTTCTGCTTTTTTCCAGTTCGTCTTTTAATTGTTTTAATTCCAGCTCCAATTTTTCTTTTTCCGCAAGGATTCCGGAAAGTTTTGAGTCTTCCCGGGGGCTATCAGTAACAGTTTTTTTAACTTCTGATTGAATCACAGTTTGCAGGACCGGGGTTGCTGACTCAACATCCTTTTTATCTGCTCTCTTTTCCGCTGGCACTTTTCCAATTGAATCAGGTATTTTATTCGGTTCTCTTATTATCTCCCCGGTACTGGTTTTTTCCGTCTGAATTTTTCCGGCCGGTTTTATGTCGTCCGTTTTAATGGTTTTGCTGTCTTTTTCTTCAGTTGCTTTTTCTTTAACCGGAGGTGTATCTTGGATGTTAATTTTTGGTGTTGTCGGATCCGTAATGTTTTTGATGTGTTTTTCCGGACGGATAACCGGTTCTTGTGTGGTAGTCAGATCGGCTATTTGCGGACTGACCTGCGGCTGGTAAAATCCGGGTTGAACCTGTCCTGTGGTTGCCACTCCGGTTGTATTGAACAGTTGTAAAGTCTGGTCAATATAGCGTTTCTCGGCAATATTTAAAGTTTGGTGGGGTTGTTTGGGAACGCTCGTCATATACATATCTAATTTTCTTTGCGCATCTTGATGAGCCTCCTGATGATTTTGCGGTAGTCGTTTAATGGGAGAGGTATAGCTTCTGGCCAAAATATCAGGCATTGTTTCTTCTTTTCTCCAAATATATTGTGTCGGAGCATTGATGCTTCTAAGAAATGCCAATAGCCATTTATCGAGCGGCCTTTCCTGGATTGGTAAAAAAGCAAAGGCAAAACCGCCGAATCCGGTTGAGAGTGCCATTGGCCATTTTAAAAGTGCCGGTAGCGGTGCGAATTTAAAGATTAAAAAAGCAATGAATGCCCCTCCGGCCAGGTAAAGGAACTGGCGCATTGTCATGTCTCCTACCAGATGGAATTGAAAACTGGAAATATTTCTGGGAACCGGGTGCTGTTCCATTGCTTATATCTAGATTAAAATGTGAAAAACACCCTTTCAACTGGCGCATTAGTATTCAAATTACTACCAAACTGCATTAAATATCCGTGAAAAGAAATTTTAAGCATAAAAGGGTTGACACTTACTTATTAAAATGATTTACTACAAATAATGGCCTTCAGCTTTACCAAATACTTCAAAAAGGATTCATCAGGAGATCCCGGTCAGGACAGTAGCCAGGTTCAGTCAACTTCAGTGGAGGTAAGCCAGGAGGAATCGTCCCAACCATCTCAATCAGGATCTTACTCAGGTATCGGTAATCCTCCGCAGGGTCAGGCTTATTCCGGTATCGGCAATCCGCAGGCTCCAAACCAGACGACTACAGCCCAAAAAACTACTGTCTCCCAAAGTACTTCTGACGGATCCCAACCCGCTCCCAAAACATCCTCCGAGCCGTCATCCATTGATATGGGAAAAAGAGTTGGTATGGATGTGCTTTCTCGTCTGACACAAAGAGCCAATGCCGTTCTCATGAAATCAGTCGATAAAGTAAAAGAGTTAAAAGGACAATATATTGATACTGAACATATCTTATGGGGTCTTCTCCATGATTCTAGTATTTACCAGTTGATCTCTGACTGTAAAGTTGTTCCATCTGAACTTCAGGCAATGCTGGAAAAAAATTTTAAAAAAGGAAAATACGCGGGACTTCCCCAATTTTCTCCCCGGGTAAAAAGAGTTTTGGAATTATCTCTGTCTGC
Source organism: Candidatus Gottesmanbacteria bacterium RIFCSPHIGHO2_01_FULL_40_15 (assembly GCA_001779115.1). Lineage (GTDB taxonomy): Bacteria > Patescibacteriota > Microgenomatia > 2-02-FULL-39-11 > 2-02-FULL-39-11 > 2-02-FULL-40-10. Next base: position 29,301 of record MFJF01000012.1, on the reverse strand, counting down.
CGCCCGATCATTGGGATATGAATTTATTTCTCCTGAGCATATCTTGTTAGCCTTATCCCAGGAGGGTGAAGGAGTTGCCGCTCAAGTTTTAACTAAATTCCGCCTGACTACCCCGGTACTTAATCAGAAAATAACCGGTAAAAAAGATCTGGAACATAAAAAAGACGACCGGAAAACCACCGCTCTCGAACAGTTTACTGAGGATTTGACTGCTAAAGCTGCCCGCGGTGAACTTGACCCGGTTGTAGGTAGAAGTGGGGAAATAGAAAGAATTATTCATATCCTCTCCCGCCGGACCAAAAATAATCCTGCTTTAATAGGTGATGCCGGAGTCGGGAAAACAGCTATTGTCGAAGGCTTGGCTCAAAGAATAGCCAGGGGTGATGTTCCCGAAACCCTTCTCCATAAAAGAGTGCTTCTTTTGGATCTGATGTCTTTAATTGCCGGTGCCCGTCATCGTGGTGAATTTGAAGAAAGGCTTAAAAATCTTATAAAAGAAGTAAAATCCGCTGCTGGAGCTATTATTTTATTTATCGATGAACTTCATAATATGGTCGGAGCCGGAAGCGGCAGTGAAGGCACCATGGACGCCTCAAATATATTGAAGCCTTCCCTGGCCCGTGGAGAGCTGCAGGTTATCGGTACCACTACCGTTACCGAATACCGCAAATATATCGAAAAAGATCCGGCGCTCGAAAGGCGATTCCAGCCGGTTACAGTTGCGGAACCTTCTGCCGAAACGGCCATAGAAATGGTCACCGCTCTGAGGGACAAGTATGAAGCTTTTCACCGTGTCAAGATTCCCGAAGATGCAATTGAGGCTGCCGTCAGGCTGTCCCAAAGATATATTTCCGATCGCTATCTTCCTGATAAAGCCGTCGATCTGATTGATGAAGCATCAGCTGCGGTTCGTCTTCCTGCTATTTCTCTTCCGGAGGAAATTAAAAGTGCCGAAAATAAGCTGAAAAAATTAAATCACGAATTTGAAGAAGCCGATAAGATGGGGGATGCGGTCCGGTCTGAATCGATTAAAAAGGAAATAGAAGATGAACAGAAGAATCTGGAAAAGCTGCAAAATGACTATCAGCTCAAGAAATCAACTACCACCAACGAGGTTAATCCGGAAACCATAGCCGGAATCGTCTCCCGCTGGACTAATATCCCGGTCAGCCGTCTGACGGAAAGTGAAGCTGTCAAACTTATGGATCTGGAAAAAATAATTCATAAAAGACTAATTGATCAGGAGGAAGCTGTTTCAGCCGTTGCCGAAGCTGTCCGCCGGGGCCGGGCTGGTCTTAAATCCAATAAACGCCCGATTGGTTCATTTATATTTATGGGCCCGACCGGTGTCGGTAAAACCGAGCTGGCCAAATCCATTGCCGAAATACTGTTCGGCAGTGAAGAAATGATGGTCCGTCTTGATATGTCCGAGTATATGGAGAAGCATGAAGTTGCCAAACTGATTGGTGCCCCGCCCGGTTATGTTGGTTATGAAGAAGGCGGCCAGTTAACGGAAGCTGTCAGGAGGAGACCCTACTCGGTTGTTCTTCTGGATGAAATTGAAAAAGCTCACCCGGATGTTTTCAATATTTTAATTCAATTATTGGATGACGGCCGTTTAACCGATAACAAAGGCAGGACAATCTCTTTTAAAAACTCGATTGTTATTTGTACATCTAATTTGGGCAGTTCCATCATTCAGGAAGAAATTCTCAGCTGGGGCATAAAAGAGGTTAGGGAAATAAAACCGCTTATTGAAAAGGCAAGAATTTTCAAAACTTTTGTTGTGTCTCCTACCGGTCGTGAAATGCTGACTCTTGACGATCTTTATTTTCATAAGGATCCGCAGGATATCAAATGGAAAAAAGGATTCCTGAAAGACTATTTTGCCGGATCAATCGTCACCGGTATGAGCTTAAAAGAGGGCGAAAAACTCTTTCCTGAGGATGGTTTAGACACCCACACTATTGCTCCTGATGGTTCGGAAACTATAACTTCAGCTGACAAGGTTTGGTTTAGAACTTCAACAACCGGTAAAGAATGGCGCCTGTCATCAATTCTGGACCAGGTAAAAGGCCATATTGTCATCAATGCCATGCCCGATAAGCCCGATCAACAGCTGCCCACAGCGCAAATTTCAACTCATGCGTTTTCTTTGTCCAATCAGGAAATCATTACTTTAGGTAATAGATTCTGGAAAAGGGATAATCTTCAGATTAAAGATTGGACAACCGGCTCGCTCATGGAGTATTTTGCCAATGGCGTTCTATTGTCTGATGAGCCTGATTCAATAGTGGCGCAGCAGAATAAACCCCAACCGGGCAAAAAAGATGACACTGCCCATCTTATCCAAAAAAGAGATGATAAAAAAATGGACAAGACGGAGCCACTTCAATTTCCTGTCGACCTCTGGGATATTCATCTTTTCAAACCGACCGGTGAAGAAATAATTATTTTTGAGGGACGCTTCTACATGCGGATTAATTCCTCTTCAGTTAACTGGAAAGCAGGACCGGTAGAGAAACTATTTTCTGTAATTGAAGTCGAACTCCCTAAAAGTTTATCGGTTAAAAAGGAAAAACCGGGGGGTTCTGTCAAAGTAAAACAGGGTTATTTAAAAGGCAGGTTAATCAATAATAACCAAGTTCCGGAGCATGAAACAGAAACTGATGAATCTGATTCTGATGAAAAAATCGGAGAGGAGTTAGCCTTTATTCCTGTTAAAAGTGAAACTGAAATTGAAATAAAAGAAAATATAAATGACGATAAATTTGAAGTTTTGGCAAATCGCCTGATGGAAGAACTTCGTAAATTTTTCCGGCCTGAGCTCCTGAATCGTTATGATGAAGTAGTTATATTCAGACCGCTGACAAAAGAGCACATGCTGGAAATAGTCGACCTTCAAATGAATATTTTGAAAAAACAATTATATGAACAGAATATCGCCATTAATGTAACGCCAGTCGCGAAAGCGTATCTTACTGAAATCGGTTTTGATCCGGTTTTTGGCGCCAGGCCGTTAAGGCGTACTATTCAAAGGGAAATAGAAAATCCGATCTCTACTTATCTTATAAAAAGTGAACTGGCTGCCGGAGATACTATTGATATCGATTATGACGGTCAGAAGTTGTTGTTTAACATCAAAAAAATGCATCTTAAAACTCCGCCCCCTCCCCCGTCTTCGGAAGATAAGTCAGTTGATACCTATCAGTGCAAAAATTGCGGTCATGAATTCGAAGTGCCCTTTGGATCTCCTGTTTCCGCCTGTCCCAAGTGTCAAAGTCCCGCAGTTTCTCTCTTTCAACCGCCGCCAACAGGGGCAGCGGCTCCTCCGGTATCGGGAAATACTGATCAAGGCAATAAGACTTCCGGACAGGATCAGGGTAACCCGGGTCTGCCTCAAACACCTTCGTCTCCCCCTCCAGCATCACCTGATCAATCTGTCCCAAAATCCCAACCATCTCAACCGGACCAGCCGCCGTCTCCGCCTCAAGTTTCAGAGCCTCCTCCCTTTTCTTCCATTCAAACTCCGGTTATAACTCAACAGCCGTCTCCTCCGGTACAAAATCCTCAACCGTCTCCTCCGGTACAAAATCCGCTTGAATCTTATTTTGCTGCCGGTAACCAACCTGTTGAAACCGGAGCAACGCCAGCCGCGCCAACCGGTCAGGCTAAGCCGGTTCAGGAGGAGTCCGCCGCAGTTGCTTCTGCCACTTCCTGATTACGCTTCTTTTCTATCTGAATTATTTTTTCCCGGTGATAACTGTTTTTCCCGTTGCGCAAATTAAAAACACGGTATAATCAATAATTGCAGTTAATAAAAGATATTTATTCAATAAAGCCAGAATATTCGTAGTCCCCTCAATTAAATTTTCTCCGAACACAATCCTTATTCCCGAAAACCATAAGGCGGAAATAATTAAGACAATAACAGGCAGCGAAATGAGTAAGCTTTTAAGATCCTGTCTGCTGGAAAACATACTGCTTGAAGTTATGAACAATATATAAACGCCTAACAGATTTTTCGGGATATTTGAAACATCTAAAATACTGGAAAAATCGGGAAAAAATATTTCACCCGTAAAATAAATTATTGCTAAACCGGTCAAAATTGGGCTAAGTCCGATTAAAGATAATCTGAACGGATCAGTTCCGGCAACTTTAATATGCCCGAGTTTGGTTTTGACCGCAACTCCATTGGCTTTTGGCTCTTGATCAAAAGTGGGAAATATCGATAAGGGTCCGGTCGGCACTCTTAATATTATTGCCGCAATAAAGTGTGACATCTCATGAAAAAGAGTCCCCGGAAGGTAAAAAACAGCCAATATCCATAACGATTTCTTTTGGGCTGGTAAAAATAAATCAATTAAAGATGAAATTTTTTGAATTATTTTACGGCTGATAAAATATATTAAAAACAGAAGAAAAATAAATAAAGCCGATTGTGGGATCATTGGTGTAAGTATTATATCTGATCCTTCTTAATGCATCCCGCCGGGTGATGCTCTTTCCTCTTCAACACCTGTTTTGAGTAGTTCATTGATCTGCGGCATGCAAATAAGTGCCATCAACCCCATCATTTTCATGTACCCATGTCCCTTATTACTCTTATCGGTAAATCTTTGCCAGGAGACGGAAATATCATTCTCCAAAACTTTTTCAGTGGTTTCTTTTTGTTTGATGGCATTTTTTCTTGCTTCGGGATCCAACTCATTCAACTTTTCCTGGCTCCATTCGTCATGTACTTTACCGGTTAACCGTTTTGCTATGATAGCCGGAGCGTTTTTTAAATCATTTAATAGATTTATATCAAAACCGTATAAATTGCTTAATATTTGCTCGCTGGTATCACTTGTTAATAGATATTTTATTAAATTTTCGTCGTTCCGGTTCATTAAACCTTTTTCCATGAAACGCATAATATCTTCCCTTGCTTCTTTGGGTAAAACAGCGTATCCGGAATTTGGATCTCTTTCCAATTCCAAACCTGACTGTTTAATGGTATAAGCCAATAACACGTCAGTCAGTTGATTTCCCCGCCTGATTGATCCGTCGGGTATCTCAACACCTGCCATCGATGAAATCCGGGTTAATACTGTTTTATCAATGTCTTGCATTATCGGATCGTTTTTTCGAAGCTCGCTTACTTTACCGGCTAATTCCGGATTAATATCCGGATTAATTTGAAGTCTCTGCAATAATAGGTGAATTTCTGCGGTTAAAGATAACTTAGCCTCATCAATCATGGTCGCCCCATATGCGTCTAAAAGCATTGTCAATCGCCCTCTTTCTGGAACCGGTTTTCTTCCTTCGATCTCTATTTCTGGTTTTTCGTCATTATTAACCAAATTGTCATTCTGATCCCAAGCGCTTAAAAGTTGTTTTGCTGTCTCAAAAGTTTCCTCCTGAATTCTTACCCTCTCGGGTTTTGCCATAGTCTCTTCGTTTTGGGAATCTGTTGTATTGGCCTGTTCTTTTGTGTAGACCAAATTATAACTGACTTCATTACCTGAAGTTTTCTCATTTTGAATTAAAGTTTCTTCAGCTTTTGTTTCAGCAATATATTTGAGGAATTTATTACTTTTAAGATCCTTCTCGCAATCCTTCTGGTTTCCGGAAGGTCTGCCTGTTAATTCTCTCCACTGGATAAGCGTTTCTTCAGTAATTTGCTTTTCCCATTCGTAAATTGTAATTTGTTCATTACCAATATTAATCCTGATATTTGATCTGATGCCGTCTAATGCTTCAGTAGCGTTATCATGGATTTTCTGCAGCTGCGGATCGTTGTTTCCTCCTGTTTCAGTAATTATTCTTTTCAAACCCCGTAATGCCCAACCGTAAAAATGAGTTACATTTCCGGTTGTTTCGGGCTTATAAGGTTTACCGTCTGGTCCTATTATTTCCTGATCGGAAATAATTTTATATTCGCCGGTATAATCTCCGGCACTATCTTGGCTGGCAGTGCCTTGTATTACGGCTTGTTCAAATTGCTGCATTGCCTCAATAGCCTGTGAAATTTCAGCGTCAGTAGAGGCAAGGTATTGGGTTATTTCACTTTTTTTCTCCTGAGGAACCGATTTTAATCTTTGGTCGTTTTCAAACGGTTGAGATGTTTGTTTAAGAATTTTTTTGTTTTGGGTTAATATCTCAAAAGCTGCAGTATATTGACTTGCCAGGCCGGATAGCGGTTTTACCGCTTCAGGTGTTATTCGTAAATCAGGTTTTTGTGGTGGTTTTGTTTCAATTACTGATGCTGGGACTGCCATAAGTTTATTTTATAGGAATATTAAATGACTTTACAAGCAATTACTCCTATTATTGAAGATGACATTACTACTGTGTTAGAGTGAAATATAGATATGGCAACTCCGGTCGCTACTCCGCTCAAACAGGCTCCTGTCCAGGCTCCTTCAGGCAAAGAAGGTCAGCCCGCTGAGGACACATCATCCACTTCGTCAGAAGGAATCCGTAAATGGCGTCTCGAAAAAATGATTGAGGGAGCTTCAGGTGTAGTGGAACAAACCGGTTATGTTTCCAAATCATATGTTCCTACGGTAATTGAAATTGCCGAGCGGTTCAGGCAATTCAAAAAAAGCCATAAACTTTCCCGGGAACAATGGGATTTTTTGGAATCATTTGATCAAGCCGGCGGTTTGGAAGATCAAACCGTCGGTGCGGAAAAACTGCTTGAAACAGAAGCCGGTATCATAGCTGCCGACAGAATGGTGACCCAGGAAGTTTTATTCCGGCTTCTGGCTCTTGGCCAATCGCTGGATTTAACTAAAAAGGGTGTTGTCGGAAAAACTGCCCCTGAAACTTTAAGGTTATTAAGTCTGGAAAGTGGGCTTCCCCATCTTAAAAATGAGTTAAACGCCGTCCTCCAAAAATTAACCGGTTCTTTGGGCATTTTTCATGGAAGCGAAGGCAGCCTTGACCTCACACCGATGGCCGATTTGGATATCAGCCGTTTGCCCCAAGTGCATCGGGAATATATTGAATGGTGCCAGTCAGGAATCAATAAAGAAAATGTATCGGAATATATTCTTAATGCCGCCAAAAATCAACTCATCTTTTACCGGGCTATCGGAATTTCGCCCCGTGAATTAAATGCCGCTACTCCCTGGGAAAGACTGAATTTGGATCAGACTGAAAGCAGAAAATTAAATTCTAAGGATATTGCCCAAAACATTTCTTCATATTGGAACCTGGATTATTTGGAACAGTTAAAAATATTAAGCTTTTTTGAACGGGAAAATTTAACTCCTCAGGACAAGTTAGAGCTTGCTTTCGAAGCGCATCGGAATGTTGTTGCCAAATGGACCAGGGTAAGATTAACTGAAATTAATTCCGGTGAAATTTCCGGTCTTTCTGATGCCGTTGGCAAGATAGAAGAAAGAAGAACCGGTCTGGAAAAGCCTGAAATTCAGGCAAGATCCAAAGAAAGAATAATTGAAAAAATAAATGAAGTGAAGGAAGATCTGACCAAAGCCCAATCCCAATTAAAGAAATATATTGGCCAGCTTGATGAAGCTGATGCCTCTTTAAATTATATTGAAGAAAATCGTGATGTAAATCAGGCTGAAAGGGAAAGACTTCAGCCGGAAGTTAATCAATTGGAAGCCGAGCGTTCTCCGATAATTGCTGAACAGGAACAGGCGCAAATAAATTTTCAGATAAGATTTGAGCAGGCCCGAGATGCCAAGGAAGAACAAAGACACAAAAGTAATTGGGAACATCAAAAAGCCGAGTTTGAAAGAAGGTTAAAACCAATTGATGTCGATAGAGGTTATATTAAAAAAAAAGCCAGGCTGGATGAAATTATTGCTTTATTTGATAGTGAACCGGGTTTGCATCAAAAAAAAGCAATTTATGAGCATAGAATTACATCTTTAAGAGAAACCAGGATATCCGGTCTGGAAAGCCGGCTTGATGATTTGGAAGAACAGCTGGAAACCGGATTAGCACCGGCCAATAAAGTTAAATTGGAGCAATTTGATGCCGTATTACAGGCTTTGAAAAAATATCCCGGTGCTCAGGGTATTTTAAATGAAAAACAGATAACAGATTTTACGGATTCGGAACCTGATCCTGTCGTTAAAAGACAGACCGGCAATGAAATTCCTGCTGCCTATATTGCTTATATTGATCTGATCTTTAATACGGATAATCCTCCCGGAAATATGAAAAAGGAGGAATATCGCAAAAGAGCTATGGAAGTTCTTCCTCAGGATACACTAGCCAATATTCTGGCCGAAACTTTTGACGTCTCTTTTAACGCTGGTGATCCGCTTAAACAGGTTTTGGCGGTATTAAAAGCCAGGAAAATAGGCTTTATTGATGTCCATGGTGCTATTGCAAAAATGATTTACGAAATTAGGGACAAGGGTTTAAACTTATAAATATTATTATGACAGTAACCACCCAAAATTTATTAAAGTATTTGCCGATCGATGATAAAATCCGTCAGGAAACTCTGGTAAAATTAGCCGGTTATTCACCGCAACAGAAAATATCTCTGGACGAAACATTATGGTTGATGGTTCATGAATTGTTAATGGTACAGTCTCAATATGAATTCGAATTGGCTCTTCTGGAAATTGAAAAAGGTAAAGGAGAAATGGATAACCAATTATATCCCCGGATTAAAGAGCAGGTTTATATGCGTTTTTTAAGGGACATTGCTGAAAATAAGGAAGCGGAATCGATTGAAGATATCAGACTGTCGCTTCAGAAATTAATTAAAAAAAATACCGGAAAACAAACAGTAAAGAAGACAAATTAAGGAAGAATAATTTTTCCTTTAATACTGCCGCTAATTCCTGCCAATATTCTGGCTATTCTGATTAAATACCTTTCATTGGCGTTTATTCGGTCTAAAGGTAAAAGTTCCCGGCCTCCCCGTTCAATTTCATAGACTATCGATTCAAATCCCCGTCTTAATGTTTCAGGTACGGGTGTGGTTTTGTCCGTAATAATTTTTTTACTTTTAATGAGTTCAATTAATTGTTTTATTCCGTCCGGGTTATTTAAATGCTGCAATAAATCGTCAATCTGATTTATTGATATCAGTTGTTGTTTTAAAGAAATTGTGTCATTGTCTTCTGGTTGTTTTTCTCTGAGGATCTGATAATTTTCTTGTAATTTTAATTTTTCCTGATTAAGTTCAATAAGACCCGGATGATGGCCGGTTGCATCATCTTGGCTGACCATAATTCTGTAATAAGATCCAAAATTAGGTGTTGAATTGGTGGTCTGATTATATTTTTGCCTCAATTCGTCAGTGCTACGGATTTTCCAACCAAGCGATGTCAAATCCCGGTTAAGTACTTCTATATCTGACCTCCCGCTCTGGATAAAATTTCTGATGTTAATTAAAATTTCAAATTGTCTGATTTGGTCCCGGGTAATTTGTTTATCACGGAATAAATTATTTCTTTTTACCTCTGATTTATTGATTTCTTCGTTTATATTTTTTATTTGATTAATAATCCGGTTAGCTTCAACAATACTTGCTGATTCATCACTTAATAATCCGTCAATTTGTATACGTTCACCCAGAGTGTAATCAAGTTCTCCTCCGATAATTAATATTAAATTATGCTCCATAGATATCGGTTGTACATTATCCCAATTATTGATTTTTTCCGCGGAAACTAAGACACTTCCCGGTCCCAGTTCAGTAACCAGTCGGGCAGTAAATTCTCCTTTATCCGTTCGTGAGCCGATTGATAGCAAAAGTTCTTCCGCAGGTAAACTGTCAGCATTAAGTACTCCTTGGTTTCTTGCCAGATCTTTTAATTTGTCAATCACATCTGAAATTGGGGCTTTATGGGAATCCGGAAGTTCTAATTGTTGAGCGCCGTTTCTTATATTTATCACTTGCCGGTATTTTTGGTCTAATGTTGTTCCGGAGGGAATTCCTAAATCTGCGGCATCACTTATTATTTGTTCTGCTCGTGCAAGAATATTGGCCGGAGGTTCTTTTTCCGGATTTTCAATTCCGATTTGAGATCCCAGATTTATTAACTCCTGGTTAATTTCATCAACGGATTTATTAACTGCAGAAGATATGCCTGCGGTTTGGGATCGGTTTTTGAAATCATTTACGAGACTGTATTTTTGGTCAAGAGCAGTGGCTTCCGGAATATCAATAATTGCAGCTTCATCTGAAACCTGTTTTTCTTTGTTTAAAAGAATTATCGGAGTTTCCGCATCGGGATCAACAATATTTATCTGAAGTGCTGCTGATTTAATATCTGCTATTATTTCATCGATCGTATTTTTTGAGGATATTTTAGATGTTTGAGCGTCTTTTATCCATTTCCAAATCTCATTTACAATCTCTTCGGAAGTAATATCAGGACTTAATCCGATTTTATGTCCTTCGAAAATAATTTGATTGACTCTTTGAAAAAACGGCTGTCCCGTATCGGCAACGCCGATCTCTGAAGCTTTTTGGAGATAAGATTGCAGCCTGTTGTTTTTTTGAGTTAATGATTCATTAACGGGTATCCCGATAATAAGACTGTCATTTTGAACTGAAGAAATCTTATTTACAATCTCTTCAAGCGGTATGTTTGGATCAGCGATTCCGATTTCCTCACTCTTGTTTCTGATTTGAGTGGCCAGCTCAGACGCGGGAATATCCGGCATTTTAATAATTCCGGCAGACAGTGCGTCTGTCCTTAAAAAATAAATGGTTGAAGAGGTGGTTAACAAGCCTAAATTTTCAACATTTAATCCTAAACCCATTCCTTCATTTCGGATGTTGTTTTTAAGGTTTATTGCCGTCTCAGAATATGCCCCCGCGATAAAAGCTTTATCGGCAGTTGTTCGCAAAAAATCAATTTCATCGATCAAGTGATTAAGCGGGTCACCCGGATTTTTTGAAATTTCCAAATCTGCAGCTTCCTGGCGGATACATCTCACCAGATCGGTGACGGTCATTCTCTGGGAATTGAAAATATGGGCATTTATAGCGTTAGTTTTTAATTGTACCAATTCATCAACAATTTCTGGCAGGTTTTTTACCTCCAAATCACCAATTCCGGCAATCGCAGCTTCAGTTTTGACCCGGTTGGCTAAGTCTTTCATCGGAATATTGTCCGCATTAACGATATTCAATGTGCCTGTTTTTGCCCTGATATCGGTATTCCAAACAACAACTGAAACCAAATTTGCAGTTTCCGGACCTTCATATCCTGAAATTGCCGCATCGGTTCGGACACGTAAACTTGTTTTAAGGATTAGGTCGGTTGCGGCATTAATGGGATCGTCAAAACCCAGTAAAAGACCCTCTTTTCTAATCGCTATTGCTAAAGATTCGAAATCTTTAAGTCTTGCTCCGTCAATATTTGCTCTTACTGCCAGTTCTCTGATTTGAAGTAATTTTCCGGCTAATTTCAGAAGCAGTTCGGTATCAGATTTTTCTAATCCGTTTGTTCTGGCATCTCTGCGTATATTATTGGCAAGATCAGCCAGTTGTGCTGTTTTTGCTCCGATAATACTAGCCTGGCCGGCTAAATTTCTTAAATTGGCAATGGTATTTAATAATTTAACGGGTTCTGCAGTATCTGCTCCGGGAATATTTGCAGCGGTTGCTTGTTTTTTGGCGTTTTCAATAATATTGGTAATTGGGTCACTGCCTGCTCTGATGATCATTGCTTCATCGGCCTTATTTCTGAAGTTTATTAAAGACGCAATTTTTTCTTGGTTTGATTTTGAGGCTGGTATGCCGATGAGCTCTGCTTCACTGCTGACTCTTTTGGTTAAAAGCGATAAAGGTTGATCTGATAATCCTGAAATTTTGGCCTGGTCTAATTTTTTTCGGAAATCTTTACATACTTCATAAGCTGTTTTTAAGTCTTCAGTGGGTACACCAATGGATTTGGCATCATCAATTATTGATCTGATCCGTTTGGTGATCAGTCTGATAGGTGTTTTTTGAACGTCACCAATTTCAATTAAAGATCCGGCTTGCCGGATTGCGTTTTCCAAATCGGTTACAGGAAGTTCTATGGCGTTATGTATACCGATGGATTCCGCGCTTTCTCTGAATTGCCTGATATAATCAGAAATTTGCACTAATGATGATTTGTCAACTCTGGCCATACCAAGCTTTATGGCATCAGTTCGGAAGCGTTCATCTGTCTTCCGTATTTCTTCAAGTGGAGTTTCAGGAGTAAGACCTACGGCTTTAATTTCTCTTAAAAACTTCTGGGCAGTTTCAATCTGGCTTAGGAATTGAGAAGTTCGCCTTAAATAAATTCCATGATGTTCTTCGTTAAATTTATCAACTATTGCTTTAGGTGGAAGGCCAAGATCAATAGTTACTGATTGCAGTTTTAATTTTGCATATATTAAGGCATCATACCTTTGCTGAAGCGGATCTGTCGGTTGTTTTAATTTTTCACCGTTCATATTCTTAGCGTATTTGGCTATGGTATTATTGTCAAGCAATATGAAAAGAATATTTAGTCATTATTTTATAAATTGGTAAAAATTAAATGATAAAATTAAAAAGAATGGTATTACCTGGTGTAGGTTTCGGTATATTTATAATATATATCTGCTATGTCTGAAAATTTGATAATAAATACTGACGGCGGTGCCAGAGGAAATCCCGGTCCGGCAGCCGTAGGGGTAGTAATAAAAACCGAAAAGGACAAAATTATTAAACGGATATCGCGAAATATAGGCATAACTACCAACAATGAAGCCGAATATCAGGCTTTGATAACCGCTTTGGAATATCTGGCGGAAAATTCGGGTAATTTGTCTTTAAAATCAGTTAAAACTATTAAGATTTTTATAGATTCCAGTCTTATTGTCAATCAGGTAAACGGTCTGTTTAAGGTAAAAAATTCCCGGCTTAGGGAACACATTTATCGGATCAGGGAATTAGAGCAGGAAATTCCGGTAAGTATAGTCTACAATCTTATTCCTCGGGAAAAAAACCGGCAGGCTGACCAGTTGGTTAATCTTGCTTTGGATGAATAATCCGGTAAAGTTTCGAAGAACTGCCCTATGGCCAAGATAAAAACTGAAAAAATTGAAATATCTGCCGGTCCTTTGGCTTTAATTGTAGGCAGCTCAGAAATAACCGTAGCTCTTTCACGGAAGCTTCAACAGGGAGGTTGTGAAGTTGTTGAAGCGGGTGAATATCCCAAAAGCGGTAAATTTAACTATATCTTTCAATTCGGTAAAGTTGATATTGTTAAAGATTCCCATATCAAATTTTTAAAGCCTTACGGTAAATTCCTTTTTATTGATTATACCGGCGAAAATATTTCATCAATTACCGGATTAAGCGGTGTTAAAATTCTTCGGGTTGAAAATTTAAATCCTTGGTATTTTCAAAAGATTACTGATGAAATTCTAAAAATAACTTTTACTGAAAGTGATAAAAATGTTTCTGATATCCGCTTAAAACCTTCATTCGGAACACATAAAAAAGTCATATCGGAAAAAACTTCTTTGATTAAAAAAGAAGATCCTGCTCAAACCGATTTAAATTTAAAAGAATCATATGTTGAAAAAAAATTAAGTGGGAATATAATTTATTTTTTTATTTTTATCCTTATTTTCTTTTTTTCAATAACGGGATTTCTATATTGGCAGGCCAAATCCGCTCTGGATATTATTTTTGATACTCAAGATAGCTTTTTAACCTCTGATTATTCATCGGTTTCTAAAAATTTAGAAAAAATTAATGAGAAACTGAAATTAGTAAAAATCATCTATGGCATTGCAGCTGGTCCGCTGTCTCCTTTAAAAAATTTAACTTTTATTGTAAATACCGGACAGCTTCTGGATTCATCTGAAGAATTTCTTAAAACTTCTCAATTTTTGTTGTCTGAAGCCCGGAATTTGAATAATAGGGCTGCTGCTCAATCTTCATCAGCAGCCTTTTTATCCGAAGGTGATTTTGATTCAGTTACTGATAAAATATTAAAATTGTCTTCATCAGCTAAAAATTTAAGGCAAAAAATTAAATTTATAAATTTTCCGGGTATTCCGCTTGATTCGATTGACACATTTTTAGGTTCATTCATAACTGAATCTGATTCATTGGTTCAAATTTTTCCTCAATTGAAAAAAATTCTTTATACGGATAAAAAAAATTATTTGATCTTGTTTCAGAATAATATGGAGTTGCGCCCAACCGGTGGATTTATCGGTTCTGTTGGCTTTTTAACTCTTAACCGGGGAAATATCGAAAATTTTGAAATATTGGATGTTTACAGTATTGACGGTCAACTTAAAGGTCATGTTGATCCTCCGGAAGTCTTCAGAATTCATTTTCAGCAGCCCAATTGGTTTTTAAGGGACAGTAACTTTGACCCTGATTTTGCTGCATCAGCACTTCAGGCGCAGTGGTTTCTTGAAAAATCAATAAACCGGAAAGTCGATGGTGTGATCGGCATGAATTTATTTTTGGTTCAGGACTTAATTAAAGCGGTTGGTGGTGTAATATTACCCGATTTTAATAATGAAGTGATAACCAATGATAATTTTTTTATTAAAGCTCAACTTTATATAAATGAAAATTTTTTTGCTGGTTCAAACGCCAAAAGGAACTATTTGAATTCAGTGTCCGGACAACTTGAGCAAAAATTGGTATCAGGGGACGTGTCTTATTTGGAAGTATTAAGGGTATTCAAAAAAGCTCTTGATGAAAAAAATATTATCTTCTTTTTTAACGATCCATCTTTTCAGCTGGATATGGAAAAATTAGCCTGGGCAGGACGTGTTTACGATATTGGTTGTATAAATATTAATGATTCTTGTTTCCCTGATTATTTATATATCAATGAAGCTAATTTTGGTGTTAATAAAGCCAATTATTTTATAACAAAATCAATTAAAGTTGATAAAAAAATTAATATTAACGGCCAGATTATCACTGATCTTACTCTGAAGTTTCGTAATCAGAGCCAAAACGGACTTCTTCAGGGAGGAGAATATAAAAATTATCTCCGCCTGATTCTGCCCCGAAATTCACAAATGATAAATTCCGCTATTAATAACCAAATAATAAATAATAATCTTTATGAGGTGTCTTCCTATCAGAAAGACAAAACCATTTATGGAATTTTGTTGAAGATTCCTGAAAATTCGGAATTAGAGTTAAAATTTTCCTATCTTTTATCGGACTTATTGAAAACTAATAACCTGTATTATCAGTTTTATTTTCAGAAACAGCCGGGAGATAAAATTTCATCTCTTGATTTGAGTTTTGCTTCATCAAAACTGAGGATTTCACCTTATAATTTTATTTCACAAAATAAAGATAATAGCGTCTTGACTCTCTCGACTGATACTTCTGTTGACAGGATTTTTCAGCTACGTTTGCCTCTGGAATAATGATTTAAATCTGATCCGTTTTTAATCCCTCGGCTTGTTTTATAAATTTTGTTTTATCAAACAAATCCATTTCTTCAATATAATCATCTTTTAATGCTTTTATAAAATTCGGATCATCAGCTGACTGAAAATAGATTCTGAATAAATCGAAATGCAAATTATCTCGAGTTTCTTCATCTTCAATCTGCATCCACAATTTTTGTCTATAAATAGTTTCAACTTTTTTTAAAGCATTTAATTTCCGGTTGCCGGTAAGATCGGCTATTGCTCCTGCAATCACTCGTTTTAAATAATTTTCTAAATCATTTTGATATTCAATAAATTCACTGTCATCCTGCCAATCTGATTCATTTTCCGGATTTTGATCATAATGGAGTTCTTTGGTATATTTTGATTTTTCCGGTTTGGTTATTAGAATTATTTTATCGGGATTGGATAATACGTTCTTTTTATATAATTCGGAAAATATTTGATCTGCAGTCTGATAGCTTAAATTTGTTTTGATTATTGAATAAAGCCACTTTTTTAAACGGTCAGGCATATCCGCTAATATCTGGTTATGTTCAATCAGCATATCCTTCAAAAATATCGCTTGATTATGGCTTCTCTGGTAATCGCCGATTCCGTATTTTCTGTTTCTTAAATATTGAAGAGTTGGAGTTGTTGGCAGTTTCATCTGTCTCAGTATTCCCAGAACCTGTGAAAATCCGACTGTAACATAAGCATCAATATTAAGCCCCGATATCTTTTCAATTTCCTCTATTGTTGCTTCAATACCTTTAATATGACAGCTGTTAGCAAGGTAAGCGCTTTGAGTTGATACGTTATTTATTTCAACTCTTGTTCCTCTGGGAATAGAAGTAATGGTCAGATAATCAGTTGAAGGCGAATAACTGAATATATGAATGGCATCGCATCTGGGATTGCTTTCGTTTTTTCGGCTGTCAAGTCCCAGTAACAGTAAGTTCAAATTGGTTTCAGCCCTAATTTCTTCATCTCTTATCGGCTTGATTAATTGGTATTTAACAGCGGATTGGTTTTTGTTGTCTGATAAGGGGAAGGCACTAATCGATTGACGGGCATTGATTTTTGGTAAAAAAGTTGATAATAGAAAAAATCCGTTTAAAAAAATTACTGAGAATACTGTTGCGAATCTGAATATTTTCATTAATTTATTATAGGAATAATTGAATATTTTTAACAGGGTTCATCTGATTTGACATCCGGTCTAAATAACCATAAAATAACATTCTTGATAAGAATTTATGACTAAATATATACTTCAAGCTGCTAACCGGATTGTTTTTGGCAGAAAGGTAAAAAAATTAAGGGGTGGGGGAATTCTGCCGGCTAATATCTACGGTAAGAAAATAAAATCCCATGCTGTTTCAGTCAAAAGTACTGATTTCCTTGATATCTTTAAAAATGCCGGCGGGTCAGGAATTGTTGAACTTCATCTGGACGGGAAAAAAATGCCTGTTTTAATTCATAATATTTCTTATCATCCCGTTACCGGTGCTCCTCTTCATGCTGATTTTTATAATGTTGATCTTAAAGAGAAAGTTACTGCCAATATTCCTTTGGAATTGGTTGGTGAATCACCGGCTGTTAAAGACAAGACAGGTGTATTATTAACCATTTTGAATGAATTGGAAGTAGAAGCGCTTCCCCAGGATTTGCCTGAAAGAATTACTGTTGATATTAAAGGTTTAAAAACTGTTGATGAAGCGGTTAAAATTAAGGATCTTAAAATATCGCCTAATATTAGAATAATAAACGATTCTGAGCTGGAAGTTGTAAAAATCGCTCCGCTTGTTTCTAAAGAAGCCCAAAATTTGATTGAACAGAAAGCCCAGGAAGAAAAAACAGCTGCAGAAAAAGCGGCTGAAAGTGAACAAGCGCCGGTTGAAGAAGCTCCTGCTGTTAAAACCGCGCAAGAAAACAACAAATCTCCCCAGGAAAATAAGTAACAGTCCCTTTCTTAATTCAATTTACCCGTTTCCTGCCTGTATTTGGTCATCATCGCATTTCCTTCAGTATTTCTGTCAAGTTTAAAATATAATTGTGATAATTTTATTAAGGCATAATGATAATCAGGATATTTTCTGATGAAATTTTGCCAAAATGTAAGTTCTTTCGTGGATTCATTACTGTTGGCATTAAATTCTAAACCTAATATTTTCATGGCCTCAAATTCATTATTAGCGTAATTTTCTAAAAGGTTTAGTTCACGGGTAGCTTCATTTATATTTCTAATTTCGTAGTAATCGGCCAGTTCTTTATGCCGGCTGTATTGAAAAGGGTGGTGAATTATTTCCTTTAGAATATTTTTTTCGGTATCTTTCGAAGTTATTATTGCTTGGTTAAAATTAATAATAATTGCGAGTACGATAAGAATACACAGAGAAATCTTTAAATGATTTTGTTTAAAGAATGCGGGAAAAATTCGGGGAATATGCGGGAAATATTTGATTTTTATTGTTTTTGATGGTTTCATTTTTATCAAACAAAGGTTAACTTAAATGATTCTGTTTGGCAAGCCGGGGTAAGTGCCTTGACGAAATTCGGTTTTTCCTTCACAATAAAATAAAACAATCGTCTGCCCATGAGAATATTTGTATTTTTATTGATTATATTTGCCATACTGCCTAATGCTTTATACGCCCAGACATCTGTTGATAAATCTGCTTCGTCTTCCTCTCCCAGAAACAAATTACAGCTTTTATCTTCCGATCTTATAACAGCTGAAAATCGTTTTGTCCGATTGACCAAAAGATTAAACGCGCTTATTTTGAGGTTGGATAAAATTAATTTAATACTTGGAAAAAGGCTGTTAAGGTTGGACACTACTTCAACGGTATTACGAAGATTTAATGACCGCATGACCGGAATAGCCGATGAATTGAATGAGGCAAAAGGGGAATTACAGACGTTTCCCTCTCTCTGGGAAACAATAAAAACTGATGGCGAAAGATCAGATTTGCTGGATTTGAAAAACCGACTGAATTTGCTTATTGATAAATTGGAAAATATTAAGGAAGGGCAGATAACTTTAGTCAGGGATTTTAAAAAGTATAAACTTACAAACCTGTCTGAAGATCAAAATTCCAGTGAATCAGCAATATTAAATTAAATTATTTTATGGACGGATCTGATAAAAACCAAACTGATAGTCTCAATAATAACGGTTTAAATACCGGTGTTGTCCCGCCAACTCCCAAAGGGGGATCTTCCGTTCCGCCTATTGCTTCCTCTGTTCCCAATCCACCCGATAATAACCCCCCTCAAACTGCACTGGAGGATTCTTCCCAAAAATCATCAACCGCATCCTCAATCCCGGTTTCAGCCGGTATTGCTAATGAAATCCCAACAAAACCTCCTCCGGTTCCTCCTGATGTTGTCACAGTGAAAAACGAGGTAAAAAATGAATCTCTTCCGCTTTGGTTTTACATTTTGTTTGCTTTCGTTTCAATCGTGTTTTTTGTAATAACCGCATTATTGGTTACGACATTAATAAAACAACAGCGGGAAGAAGTTTTAAAACCTCAAGTTACAACAGATCTGAAAGAAACTGTCCAAAGTTTAAAAGAGCCTTCTCAAACTCCGGCACCTCAGGATGAATATTTAAGTAGTTTAAATGAAATTAATGAATCGGATAATTTAGATCTGATTGAAGATGATCTGAATAAGACTGACTTAACCCCGCTTAGGCAAGATTTGGATTCTATTAATCTGCCCTGATTCTTTTTGTTTTAATATTAATAAAATATCCTGTAATCAGTCCTCCTCCTAATAACAAATAAATTATTTCTGTTGGACCGGTGCTTGGAGTCTCTTTGCTTTCCGGCGGGGGGCTTGTCTTATTTTCAGATGCATCTCTTCCGGTCGGGACTGTGGTTGGAGTCCGTGCAGGCGCCTGAGTGCTGTCCTCAACCTGATTGTTTTGAGTGAGTAGTCCTGTTCTGCTTCTTATAGACTCCAATATTTTACTGCTGGATAGAAGTACGATTACGATAAAAATTAATCCCAATAGAGCTAAAATGAATCTGCTTGAAGCCATAAAGCCAAAATATGTTAGATGATAAAAAAATGCTTGTCAAGCCGCTTTTTATAAATATTCTAATTTTTATGTTAAAATCAGAGCAAATTCATTTAACGCGGTATTTAATGAAAAACAGCGATTCACAACTTAGTAATGGTACATATAACAGTCCGACCTATGGATCGGTTACACTTTTAAATCTGAGAAAATACGCGCTTAATTTTATTGAAAGTGCTCCTGAGTATAAATATCGGTTGGTAATAGGATCCGATTCCCAGACAAAAAACGGTCACGGAGTAGATTTTGTTACGGCGATTGTTATTCATCGGATCGGTTTCGGTGGAATCTATTTTTGGAAAAGGCATTTGGACACCAAAAAATATGTTTTAAGATCAAGAATATATCAGGAAGCCGCCTTATCCTTGTCATGTGCTGAAGAATTTTTAAATTTGTTCAAAAATGACGGTATCAGTAAATACGATGTGGAAATCCATGTTGATATCGGCAGTTTTGGCGATACTAAAGACATGATTAATGAAGTTGTCGGTATGATTAGAAGTTATGGGTTTAATGTTAAAACCAAACCTGCCTCATATGGAGCCAGTAAAGTGGCTGATCGTCATACTTAACATTTAAAATGGATCGCGAACGGCTTACTATTACCTTGAGAAAGTCGCTGTTAGGAAAAGTTGATGAATTAATTGACGGCACCAATATCCGCAACCGGTCTCATGCTATTGAGACACTTATTTCACAAAGTCTTACTCCGAAAATTAATACTGCTGTAATTCTGGCCGGAGGCAGGGGGATTAATATGAGGCCGTTTACTTTCGAAATGCCCAAAGGTCTTTTTCCGGTAGGTGGTAAACCGATCCTTGAACATATAATCCAACTTTTAACTCAAAATAATATCAGAAATGTAATTTTCTCAATCGGTCATCTTGGAGAAAAAATTAAAGAGTATTTTGGCAATGGTCAAAAATTTGGAGTAAATATAACTTATGTTCGGGAATCTGAATCAGCCGGAACGGGAGGTGCCTTAGTCCTGGCTGAGAAATTTCTGCACGAATCAACTTTTCTGGTTATTCACGGTGATATTCTGATCGATATAAATCTGACGGATATTTTTACTTATCATCGTGAAAATGATGCTTTGGCCACAATTGCCGTTACCAGTGTGGTTGATCCTTCAAGTTTTGGTGAAGTGATTCTTCATGGAAACAAAATTACTAATTTTATTGAAAAACCGCGATACGGAACCCAGAAATCACAATTAATTAGTTGCGGGTTGTATGTATTTGACAGGCAAATATTTAACTATCTCCCTAAAAAAGGACAGGCTCAATTGGAAGACATTTTTCCCCGTTTGGCCAAAACCAGGGTTTTATCCGGATTTCCCTTTGAAGGCCGCTTTATGGACATCGGTACTCCTGCCTCTTACGAAAAAGCAATAAAAATTTGGGCAGGTTTTAAAAAAGAGTCGGCAGTTTCAGCTGGATCTGCCCGCCGGCGCCGGCGCCGGTCACCCCAAGAAACCTCAAAAGTACAATAAATATCGCCCAAGCGGCAAATACGACAATCAGTCCGATAACCGCCTGAAGAATTCTTTGTTGGGCTGATTCCAGTTTTCCCTTGTCTCCTGATGATGAAATCCAGTTAAAGGCTCCGATTATAAACTGGAAAAAAGCCCAGAGAGTTCCGATAACCAGCAAAAGTCCGATAAGCCCGGCAATAAATGTTGCCAGAATTCCCGGTGCGTCCTTAGGTAATTTGCCGGTAAGTCCCTTTATAACCGGATTAGTAATTGGCGCCTGAAGTAAAAACATATGTTTTTTATATAATTAATTTTTGTAACATTGCTCCGGGATTTAGTATATCAATGCCCAGAAGGACTCCCAATAGTCCGGCAATCACCCAGGCCAAAACTACAATCAAAAGTCCGACTATTGCATTGGTAATTTTCTGTTGTGCTGCTTGTGCTGCGCTTTTATCTCCGCCGGCATTTATCCAGTTAAATCCTGCAATAATAAACTGAATTACAAACCATAAAGCGGCGATAATGGTTAAAAAACCGATGATACCGCTTATGGCGATATTTAATCTGGTACCTACTTTTGAAGTATCACCTGGATTTATGTTGCACAATGCCGCAGCAATTGGACCCAATCCTCCTCCGCAGCCGAGTCCCTGGGCAAATACTGGTCTGATTAAGTGAAAAAATCCGGCCATATTCTTTTATTAAATCATTTTACCGGCGTTAATCTTGGATTTAGTAGTGCTGACGGATCTTTAAACAAAATGATGCCGATAACCGCTGCCAATATAAAAGATGTTACGATAATAACAAGACCCAGAAATGATTGCCAGATTTTCTCCCAGGCGTGTTGGACTTTTTTCGGATCCCCGCCGGCACTGATAAAACTTATTCCCGCCATTAGTATGTTAAAAAAAGCAAATAATCCGGCAATGATAAAGATTAATCTTAACACAGCGTTAAGAAGAAGTATTATGCCGGTTAACTGTCCTGAAGTAGTTATTCCCGGAACATTAACAATCGGGTTTACTTTACCGATCGGATCCATAATTTTTACTCTTAAATTATTTTAGTAAATTTTTTAATGAATTAAACGTCGTAAAACTTATTATCTGAACGATCCAATAGGATGTAAAAATGATGACCAGTCCGATAATTGAATAAGTCAGAAATGACCGGGCTTTTTCCTTTGACTGGGCATCACTGCTTCCGGCTCCGGCAATCATTCCGACTCCGGCCAGAACAGTCATTATAAAAAATATTATGCCGGCCACCAGAAGGATTTTAGGTAAAAAAGCGGATATGACTCCGCCTAAAGTTTGAAAATCTGTATTTTTTGCCGGTTGGAATTCGTTTTTAATATCTACCTGGGCCAAAAGCATTATATTCAGTTTAGACATGGAAAGGCTTGCTTGTCAATTTCCTCGGGGAGTTTCTGTTTCTCCGGGCTTAACTTGTAAGAATTATTGGCTGTATTTATAATATCAGAATGCATGAAAACCAGGACAGTTCCGACTCATACTTTATGAAAGGGAAAAAAATCAATGAAACACTTTTGGTGAGACGGATCATAAACGGTAACGAACGGGCCCTTAATTTCTTTTATAACCATTTTTATTCACCCCTGAATTCATATATAGGTAAAAAAATAGCCAATCCCGAAGATGCCGAAGAGATCCTTCAGGATACTTTTATGGCGACTCTGGACGCCCTTCGGGATTTTTCCTTCAAATCTGCCTTGTTTACCTTTATTTGCAGTATCGCCAATCATAAGATTATTGATTTTTATCGCCGGAAAAAAATTAAAAAAATTGTTTTTTCGCAATTTGTTGATATTGAACCTCTCCTCGTTGAACTTTTCGGACCTGAAGAAGCATTGAATGTGCAGATTCTTAAAGAAAAAATAAAAGAAACACTGGAAAAATTATCTCCCTCATACAGTCTGATTCTGAAATTGAAGTATGTTCAAGGGTATTCAGTTCTGGAAATTGCCAAATTGCTCTCAGTTAGTTTTAAAAGTGCCGAAAGCCAGCTCTTCCGGGCGCGGAAAGCTTTCGCTGTAAATTTTGGTGGCTATGAAAAATGACCGCTTTTACCGTCAATTGGTATTAAAAATGCATGAGGTATCTGTAGTTCCTCCCCAGACCGTCGGGCCGTTTACACCCCTTTATAAATTGCTTGTTTCCCGTTTGAAATTTTTTCCCGTGGTAGCCATTTTGCCTTTTTCTCTATTCTTAATTTTTATCGCTTATATATTTTTCGGAGTATTACTGGTGAGTTTGGCATCCGTCCTTCAAGCCAGTTTCTAGACAGATGGGCCTTTTAAAGCCGTTTATTTTATTTCTGCGAAATTTCCTGGCTGTTATATTAAATCCCTATAATACTTACCGCCGTATTTCGTTTTCCGGTACCGATATCAGGCAGGTTTTTTATATTTATGTTTTCGTACTGTTATATTTTTTATTTGCTTCGCTTTTAAAGGCAGGATATAAAAACCCGTTTTTATTGACTTTTAAGTTTAACTCTCTTTTCTTGGCCTCCACAAGCGGATTTTTTCTGATGATTTTTCTTTTTTATCTTGGGCATAAAATTTATTCTACTGTAAATTTTTATCCCGGGAGATTAGTTGTACTCTGGTCTTATAGTCTTTTCCCGACACTTTTTTGGTTTTTTTATACTTCTGTAATGTATATAGTTTTACCGCCGCCCCGGACTTTCTCAATTTTCGGTAAAACCTACAGTCTGCTTTACCTGGTTGTCTCCACAACACTTCTGTTATGGAAACTTATGCTGTATTATCTAACTTTACGCTTTGCTTTGCGTCTTGATTTGTCCCGGATTATATTACTGACGTTACTTTTTACACCGGTCATATTTGTTTACGCCTTATTAATGTACCGTCTGGGTGTATACAAAATTCCTTTTATTTGACTATGAAACTTCGGCAAATAAATTCTGTAACGGGGAAAAGATTGTCTTTGGAAAAAAAATTTAAAATTAATCTTCGTCCATTGTCTTTTTATCCGGAAAATTTCGAGGGTGCGGCAGGAAAAAACTGCGAGAATATGATCGGCGGTGTGCAGATTCCCGTAGGTATTGCCGGTCCGGTTAAAATTTCAGGACAATTCACAGCTGGAAATTATTATATCCCTTTGGCTACGACCGAAGGTGCTTTAGTTGCCTCGGTTAATCGCGGTTGCAAAGCTGTTAACCAAAGCGGGGGAGTACAAACTTTTTGTCATAATGTCGGCATTACCAGGGGGTCTATATTTAAAACCGACGGACTTAAAAAGAGCCATTATCTCAAAAAATATTTAAGCGTTAACATTGAAAAACTTAAAAAAGTTGCCGCTGCCACTTCGTCTCATTTAAAGTTAACTGATATTAATGTCAGAATAGTCGGAAATAATGTTTTCGTTCGTTTTTCATTTGATACTGATGAAGCGATGGGTATGAACATGGCTACTTTTGCCGCAGATGAGTTGTGCCATGAAGTAGAAAAAAAGACCGGTATTAAATGTCTGTCCTTGGCCGGTAATTTTGATATCGATAAAAAACCGGCTTTTCTTAATTTTCATGAAGGTCGTGGCCGCATGGTTTGGGCCCAGGTTCTGTTAACTCAAAAAGTACTTGAAAGTATTTTAAAAACAAATGCTGTTAAATTGAACAGTTTGGTTCAAAGTAAATGCCTTTTAGGAAGTGCGATTAGCGGATCGCTCGCCTATAATGCCCAATATGCCAATATTATTGCCGCGCTTTTTATAGCTCTTGGACAGGATGCCGCTCATGTCTCAGAAGGATGTTTGGGAATAACCACGACTGAAATTATTGGCAATGATTTGAATTTCAGTATCTATCTGCCTGATTTGCCGATAGGAACTGTCGGTGGTGGAACCTGGTTGCCGGCTCAACAGGCATTACTGCAGATGTTAAACGTCAGCGGAGGCACCAAAGGAGAAAAAGCTGATATGCTTGCTGAAATTGTAGGTGCTGCCGTTCTGGCAGGAGAGCTTTCGCTGTTAGCTGCGCTCTCATCAGGAGATCTGGCCCGTTCCCATAAGCGTTTTGCCAGGGGAATGGAATAATAATATTATTATAATGTCGGTCGGAATCATTTCATACGGAATTTATATTCCTTTCAACCGTCTTAAAATAGAAGATATAGCTCCTGTCTGGGGAAAAAAACCTTCCGATGTCATATCTTCCTTGGGAATAACGGAAAAATCAGTCACCGCCTTTGATGAAGATTCCGTAACCTTGGCATATGAAGCGGCAATACGAGCAGTTAAATCAGCCGATATGTCTCCCTCCGAAATTGATGCAATTTTTGTCGGATCGGAAAGCCATCCTTATGCTGTTAATCCTACTTCAACAATTTTGGGAGAATTTTTAAATGTCGGTCATGATTATTTGGCTGCTGATCTTGAATTTGCCTGTAAAGCGGGAACAACTGCCATGATTGCCGTATCCTCGCTGGTCTTATCTGGACAAATAAAAACAGGTCTTATCGTTGGCAGCGACAGCGCTCAGGCAAAACCTCACGATGTATTGGAATATTCAGCCGCTTCCGGAAGTGCCGCTTTTTTAATTAGTAACAGCAAAAAAAACCAAATTGCACAGATTTTCGCTTCAACTTCATATTCATCCGATACTCCCGATTTTTGGCGCCGTGATGGGGTACGTTTTCCCAGTCACGGAGGTCGGTTTACTGGTGAACCGGCTTATTTTCGCCATGTGGAAAATGCTGCCCGAAAACTGCTGGCAAAAACAAATCTGATCCCTGAGGATTTTAAATATTGTATTTTTCATATGCCTAACGGTAAATTTCCGCGTCAGATAGCCAAAAGGCTTGGTTTCACTCAAAAACAGCTGGCTCCTTCCTTGATAGTGGATTATATAGGCAATCCTTATACAGCCTCATCTCTTTTGGGGCTGGCTAAAGTTTTGGATGTTGCCGGTAAGGATGATTTAATATTTATGGTTTCATACGGTTCAGGGGCCGGATCTGACGGATTAGTCTTTAAGGTAATGCGTGATGCCCCCGAAAAAAAATCTGCTGATGTTTTTATTAATCAGGCTAGCCGGAAAAAATATATTTCTTATGTTGAATATTTAAAATACAGAAGGAAAATATGAAAGTTACGGTACTTGCCGGAGCAACAACAAAATTCGGTGAATTATGGGATTTTTCCCCCCGTGTATTGGCACAACAGGTAACGGCGCAAGTTTTAAAAGAATCCGGTTTGGCTAAAAATAAAATTGAAGCTGTATTTGTTGGCAATATGCTTTCATCTTCGCTTGGAAATCAGGATCATCTTGGAGCTTTCTTTTCTGAAGAGTTGGGAATGAATGTTCCTGCCGTTAAAATAGAGGCAGCCTGTGCTTCCGGTGGTATGGCCGTTCATTTGGCTGCTTTATCAGTCATTTCGGGTCAGTATAAAAAAGTTTTGGTTTTGGGAATTGAAAAAATGACTGATTATAAACCGGAGATGGTAAATTCAGCTCTTATGGGAGCTTCTTCAGATGCTGAAAGGGAAACAGGTGCCACGTTTGCCGCTCTTTATGCGTTAATAGCCAGAGCTCACATGGAAAAATACCGGACTACGGAAAAAGAAATGGCGCAGGTAGCTGTAAAAAATCATTACCACGCTTCATTAAATTCTCATGCGCAATATACTGTTCCCTTAACGCTTGAAGCTGTTTTAAAAAGTTCCGTAGTTGCCTCTCCCCTTAAAATTTTTGATTGTTCTCCCATTTCTGACGGTGCTGCTGCATTAATTTTAAGTAGCGAAAAAAACACTGGTTCTGATATTTATATTGCTGCTTCCGCTCCGTCAACTGATACATTAGGGATATCCCAAAGGGATGATCTTACATCTTTAAAATCTGCAAAAATTGCTTCTCGGTTAGCATTTAGCCAAGCGGGAGTGGGACCGGCTGATATTGATGTTGCGGAAGTTCATGATTGTTTCACCATTGCTGAAATAATTGCTATGGAAGATATTGGTTTTTTTGAAAAAGGAGCAGCTGCTCGGGCAATCTATGAAAAGAAAACATGGTTAAACATCGGTAGGCCGGTGGTTAATACTTCAGGCGGGTTAAAAGCTGCCGGTCATCCGGTTGGAGCAACCGGTGTTAAACAGGTTGTGGAAATTTATAAGCAGTTAAAAGGAATAGCCGGAAAAAAGCAGGTTAAATCTTCCCGAATCGGTTTGACCCATAATGTCGGAGGTACCGGAGCAACCTGTGTTATTCATATCCTTAAAAAGAATTAATTTATAAATTGTAAATTTAATTTATATGCTTTCACCGGTGAAAATTTGGCGGAATCAGAATAAAATAAAATCGATTTTAAATAAAAAAGGAGAAATAATTTCTTACACCAGAATTCATGTGCCTCCTGCCGGGTTTGAATCACAAGCGCCTTATGTCGTGGCTGTTGCGCAATTAGATGACGGTAAGAGAATAATTGCTCAATTAGTAGATTTTAATGAGTCGGATCTGATGATCGGAAGAAAAATTATTACAGTTCTTCGCCGTACGAAAGATCCGGGGTTGGAAGGTATTATTCCCTACGGCATTAAATTTAAACCTGTCACATAATCCAATAATTAATGCAAGTAACAGTTTCCTCTCCCGGAAAAATATATTTATCAGGTGAACATTTTGTCGTTTTTGGCCGCCCGGCTTTATTATCTGCCATAGATAAAAGGGTTTATGTTACGGTAAGTGACGACGGATCAAAAAGACAGATTAACTCAGCCGATAATTTTTTTATCCGGCATATTATTGGCATAGTAAAGAAACATTTTAAAATAAACGATTTTCCTCCGTTTAGAATAACAGTCAAATCCAAGATTAAAGCCGGATATCATTTAGGTTCATCAGCTGCCGTGAGTGTTGCCGTAATTTCTTCATTGTCATATTTCCTGAGATCTGTTTGGAAGCCTGATCTTTTTAACCTCTTGGCCTTCCGGGCGGAAAAAATTAAACATGGAAACCCTTCCGGAGCCGATAATACCGTATCTGTTTTTGGTGGTCTTATCTGGTATTCTGAAAAAGGTAAAATAATCAAATCTATCCGGTTATCTCCGGCTGTTTCTTCACAAGTTCTAAATAATTTTTACTTGGTGGATACCGGTAGACCCTGTCAAACGACCGGTGATATGGTTTCCCATGTTGGAAAATTCAGAAACGAAAATATGAAATATTTTAAACGTCTTGCCGATATTAATGAAAAAGAAACGAATAATGTACTTAATTCTCTAAATTCAGGTGATATTAAAAATCTAAAAAAAGCTGTAAGAGCCGGTCAACAGACATTCAAAAACTTAGGTGTTGTTTCAAAAAAAGTCATTCCTTTTATTAAGGATTTGGAATCGGAAGGTGGCGCGGCTAAAATATTGGGAGGAGGAGGATATATGGGTGGAGTCGGCTATCTTCTTTGTTTGCTTCAAAACAGGCAAGTGTTAACTCAAATTTGCACTAAATATGGATTTACCTTTCAAGATATTTTATTGGGGCAACCGGGATTAAGGTTGGAAAAACTAAAGTGACAAAAGTTGTCAAAGTATCATCCCCGGGAAAGTTGATGCTCATGGGTGAGCATGCTGTTGTTTATGGAAAACCTGCTCTGGTGACAGCTCTGAGTTGTAGACTGACTGTTTCAGTTAAGAAAAATTCATTCTCCGATATTAATATTAATGCTCGTGACCTTGAATATAAAACCAGTATCCCTCTTCCGGACTTGTACCGGTATCAGGCACCCCGTCAAATGGCCTTTTTAATTAAAACAATTACTCGCTTTTATTCTGAATTTAATATAAATGACGGGCTGGATATTTCCATAAAATCCCAATTTTCACCCCAACTGGGACTGGGATCCTCAGCAGCTGTTACGGTAGCAGCCTTTCATGCGCTGTCAGTTCTTTTTCAGAAGAATTTGTCAAAATATAAACTGTTTGAACTTGCTTACCGCGTGGTGTCAGATATTCAGGGTAAAACTTCCGGTTTCGATGTGGCATCTTCAATCTTTGGTGGAACAATCTGTTATCAGATGGATAAGAAAATCGTAAACCTGAAAAAAGTCAATCCCCCTTTTCTTGTTGTTTATACCGGAGTAAAAGCTGATACCGGTAGATTGGTTAATAAAGTTTCTCAAATAAAAAAGAAGAAAGCCCGTTTAGTTAACCGGGTATTTGCTGAAATAAGTGCTTTGGTTGAAAAAGGAAAAAAATCTTATGTTAACGAGGACTGGTCGGAATTCGGCCGACTGATGGGTAGGCATCAGCATCTTTTATTTGACTTGGGTGTTTCCACCTTTAAAATAGAAAAACTGATTGATTTGGCACTGAAAAAC
>MFJF01000011.1 GCA_001779115.1 Candidatus Gottesmanbacteria bacterium RIFCSPHIGHO2_01_FULL_40_15 | reverse complement strand
GATTATACTGATTTTATGGGTCGGGCTACGGCGAGACTATGTCCGCTTTCAGATCGACGAAGCTTTATGCGAAGTCGTCTTTTACTTCGCAGTAGTTTTAACGAAGGCGAGTTTGCTCGACGAAGCTTCAGCGCAGTCGACTTATGTATTATATTTATATTCTCCTTTGTTCAGATAACAGAACATACATCGGATGTACCGACGACTTAAAGGATAGATTAAATAGACATAATAATAGTTATGTTCCAGCTACAAAAGATAGACTCCCTGTAAAACTCTTTTCCTATTTTGCATTCTTCAATAAATACACGGCATTTAATTTCGAAAAATATCTCAAATCCGGATCAGGAAGAGCATTTTTAAAGAAACACAAAATGATATAATTCGGCTATGTTTTACGCACTGGTCGATTCTGCTGCATTAAAAAATCCGGTAGTACTTAATAACTATAAACAACTAAAAGTAACGATACAATTTGAACCTCAATCATCAACAAGTAAATACCATTACAATTTCTTAATGCAATTCCCAAATAATGTTTTAGATAAAGCAATAACCGGTATTCAAAAAGAAATGTTATATTCCTGGTATACTTTCTTTTGGAATGATAAGGTGCTTAATATTGTATTTGATAAAAAGAAATTTGAGATCAGTCTTCCTAACGGTTGGAATTCATCCAAAATAAAAGAAGCACAAGAATTTGGTAGATCTCAAAGTATAAAAGAAGAATATTTAAATTTCAAAGATTATTTCAAACCGTATGAGGATATGGTTCGTAAGTTAATAAAATAGGTTCTAACTTTGTATATGGTGCCCCGCCGCGTAATAAATCGCTTCACGATTTAAACTCTGCAGGGACGTTTAAATTTGCAGAGAAAATTTATTACGTCTCCGCCGCGTAGGAAATTGTACTTTTTTTCTTCTTAAAGGTTATAATCTAATTGATATTTAAAAATAAAATATTCTGCCATGCCTGATGAAACGGTAAAATATATTTCCCAAAAACCCGATCTTAATCAGGTTTTGATTGAATGGACAAGTCCCTCTCATCCGTATAAAAAAAGAAGCAGGCTTTTTTATCAGACTGTCGCCACGTTCACTTTTTTACTGGTTGTCATCGTTTTTTTTCTCAGAGAATTCCTTCTCATCGGCGTTATTCTGTCGGTTGCCTTCGTGATTTACGCGATTTACAGTGTACCGCCAATCACGGTAGAACATAAAATCACACCCTTGGGATTTAATAATGCCGGCAGGTTATTCCGTTGGAATGAGCTGGCTGCTTTTTGGTTTGAAGAGAAGTGGGGAATAAAAATGCTGGTTATTCAAACCCATTTGTCGTTTCTGTCCCAAATAAGAGCTGTTCTTAATGATGTTTCGGATGAAAAAGTTAAGAAAATTCTGGATAAATATCTTCTTTATGTTGATAAAGCTCCCAAAAGTATAATTGATCGTTTATCGGACTGGGTTTCCCAAAATATTCCCCTGGAAACTAAAGCTGAAAGCCGTTAACTTCAAAGTTGGTTTAATTAGGATTACGTATTATAATAAACTCCGAAATAAATAGTGTCCCTGTAGCTTAATTGGATAGAGCAACAGCTTGCGGAGCTGTAGGTTGCGAGTTCGACTCTCGCCGGGGACGCCAAAATAATCCCGCTTTGCGGGATTATTATTGCGTTTCGTCTTTTTATTTTGGAGGGTTGGCTGAGCGGTTCAAAGCGACGGTTTCGAAAACCGTTCTCCCGCAAGGGAGGCACAGGTTCAAATCCTGTACCCTCCGCCGTAATTAAATCTTCAAATTTTCTTACCGCATTTTTATATAATTCTGTTAAGCTGACAGGTTAGTTTCACTTGGAAAATTTCCGAAAAAACCATGCAAAAAATTTCACCCCATTTATGGTTTGATAAAGAAGCCAAGGAGGCTGCCGAGTTCTACACAGCCGTTTTCGAAAACTCGAAGATAAAAGATACGGCAACCCTTCATAATACCCCGTCGGGCGATAGCGATATTGTTTCGTTTGAGCTTTCAGGGCAGTCATTTATGGCAATTAGCGCCGGCCCTCTTTTCAAATTTACTCCTGCTGTATCTTTCCATATTAAATGCAGGACGAAAAATGAAGTCGATGCTATATGGAAAAAGCTTTCCGCGGGAGGCACAGTGCTCATGGAGCTGGGAGAATATCCTTTCAGTGAAAAATATGGATGGTGCAATGACAGATATGGTCTTTCATGGCAGGTGATATACGCCGGCGGGAGTGAAATAAAGCAAAAAATTACCCCCGTACTCATGTTTGTCGGTAATGTATGCGGCAAAGCAGAAGAAGCAGTCAATTTTTACGCATCAGTATTCCGCAATGCCCAAGTTGACCATATCCTCCGCTATGGCAAAGGGGAGGAACCGGACAAACAAGGAACATTAAAATACGCCGCTTTCAGGCTTGAAGGTAAGGAGTTTGGGGCTATGGATAGCGCTCATGATCATCCCTTCGTCTTCAACGAGTCCATTTCGTTTATTGTGTACTGCGACACGCAGGAAGAGATTGATTACTACTGGGAAAAGCTCTCCGCGGTTCCCGAAGCCGAACAATGCGGCTGGCTTAAAGACAAGTACGGTCTCTCTTGGCAGATTATTCCAACTGCTTTGTACGGGATGGTAAGTGACAAAGATGGGAATAAACGTGCACGGGTGACCGAAGCTTTTCTTAAAATGAAAAAATTTGATATTGAAACTCTCAAGCGGGCATACGGGGGAAAGTAAGAACTTGTCGCCTGCTCTCATTCGCTTTGTTTCCCGCTTTAATTTCCGTTCTTCTTTAACGTCATTTTTTTAAGATATAATACGTCCGATGGAACTGATAATAATTCTGCTTTTGATAATAATCAGCGGGATTTTCGCTATGACGGAAATCGCCATTGTTTCATCCCGGAAATCTAAACTTCAGCAAATGGCCCAAAAAGGTAATGATAATGCTAAAAAAGCTTTGGAGCTGGCCAATAATCCCAATAAATTATTATCAACCGTCCAGATTGGAATTACTTTTGTCGGTATATTTACCGGAGCATATAGCGGAGAAACACTGACCCGTTATCTCTCCTATTTTTTATCCCGCATACCGATTCTGGGAAATTATAGTGATATTGTTTCCCTGGTCACGGTTGTCAGCATAATTACCTATCTTTCCCTTGTTTTCGGAGAACTTGTTCCCAAACGCCTGGCTCTTAGTAATCCTGAAGCCATTGCTGCATTTATGGCCAAATTTATGCACCGTCTCTCAAACTTCAGTTTTCCGGTAATTAATCTTCTTAGCAGGTCAACCGACAAAATATTGGATTTGTTCAAAGTAAAGTCATCTGATAATTCTCAGATTACTGAAGACGAAGTTAAAATGCTGATTAAAGAAGGCGCGCGTGTTGGTGTTTTTAATTTGGCCCAAAAAGATATTGTCGAGCGTACCTTCAGATTAAGTGACCAAAAGGCGAATATGCTGATGACTCCGCGTAAGGAAATAAAATGGTTGGAAATTAACCAAAAGGAAAAGGTATTAAGAAAAATTATTTCTGACAATCCGCATTCTTATTTTCCGGTTTGTAAAAATAATATTGATAAAATCATCGGGGTAGTAAGAACTAAAGAAATTCTCATTAGTTACTTGACAGATGAAAAACTTGATTTAACCAAATCAATCCATAAACCTATTTTTATCCCGGAAAGCATGAATGCTCTGAAAGTTTTTGAGCTTTTCAAAAAATCCGGCATTCATATTGCGCTTGTTGTCGATGAATACGGCAATACCGGAGGGCTTTTGACCATAACCGATCTTTTGGAAGCAATTGTCGGGGATATCCCCACAATTGATGAATTACCGGCTCGTGAGATAACGCCGAGGGATGACGGGTCATGGCTGGTCGACGGACTGGTTTCCGTTGAAGATTTTAAAGATCACTTTAAAATCAGTAAATTCCCCGATGAAGGATCGGGAATTTTCCATACGGTGGGAGGATTTGTTATGCACCGGATCGGCCGGGTTCCCAAAGAGGGAAATTCGGTTGAATTTGCCGGGTTTAATATTGAAGTGGTTGATATGGACGGGAATAGGGTGGATAAAATTCTAGTCAAAAAACCGGCCGGAAAAATATTAAAAAAACGGTAATCTTCATCCTATAGTATTATTGACTTCCTATTTGTTTTCCGGTATACTTATAATGAATTATTTGCTCTGCTTATTCCCTGCATTATTTGATTCTTTATGATTGTTACTTCAGTTTGTATTCGTTGCGGTAAAACCAGAATAAAAGGCAAAACCTGGAAAGAAAAAGTTGAAGGTGCTGAAGTTACCATTACCCAAACGGTTTGCCCGGATGATGATTGTCAGAAAATCGTAGATGAAATGCTCCAAAGCAAAAAAGAAAAACTGGAAAAGATCCAAAAAGAGTCATTAAACAGAAGAACAAATATCAGAAGAAGTAAAAAACCTCTTTCTCTTCAGTAATACTTCTTAAGTTATTCTTAACAGGAAGCGCTGTCTTTTTTAACTTTTCCGTATAATTTCACATTGTTAAAGAATTAATTATATTTTCAATGGAATGCCTGATTACCGAAAAGAAAAAAATAACTGATGATATTTCTTTATTTCACTTAATTCCTTCAAACGGAGAAAAAGTTAATTTTTTTCCCGGTCAATTCTGTATATTGGAAAATCTCCAGTTTCCGGATAACCGCAAAAAGCATTATTTTTCCTACGCCTCAATTCCTAATATGCCGTTTTTGGAATTTTGCATCAGAAGTTATGGTCCTTGGACAAAAAAACTGTTGGAAAAAAGTGTTGGGGAAAAACTTCAATTAACCGGCCCCTTTGGTCATTTTGTCTGGAAAAACAATGCCGGCGAGGCAGTTTTTATTGTCGGTGGAATCGGTATTTCTCCTGTTATATCCATCATCAGATTTCTGAAAAGGTCAGGTTTTCCCGCCCGTATTCTTCTTATTTACGGGGTCCGCTCTCCTGAAGCTGCCGTTTATCAAAAGGAACTCGATAATCTTCAGAATAATTTTCCGGAGTTTTTCCGCGTAATTTATGTTTATTCGGAAAAAGCTCCCGCAAAGTGGACTGGTTATAAAGGGCTTATTACTCGGCAAATACTTGAAGGTGAGATTAATTTTTCAAAAAAGCCTTATTTCTATATGAGCGGTCCTCCTCCTTTTCTGGCTTCAATGCTGAAAATTCTTAATAACAAATCAGTAAAACCCGGCAGTATTATCAAAGAAACCATTTATTGAATAAAATCAAAACCTTCAAACTTATTTTTTCCTGTATAAGACTAAAAGATGTCATTTTAATCCCGCGCGCTGCCTCCTGTTCTGAACTGAAATTATTGTTATATAATACTCCTGTCTTAAAAGTAATTATTTAAATATGGTTAAGGAATATTCGGCCGGAGGAATAGTCTATAAGAAATCAAAAAAAGGCATATATTGGCTTGTCGCTCAGCATTCACATCATAAAGGATGGGTTTTTCCTAAAGGATTAATAGGCGATCACCGTAAAGGTGAATCCAGTCGGGAAACAGCTCTCCGTGAAGTGCTTGAAGAAACAGGTATAAAAGCGAAAATTGTTGCAAAAATTCCCAAATCTGTAACCTATTTTTATACTTGGCAGGGAGAAAAAAGGTTTAAAACGGTCACATACTACCTTATGGAATATATCGGGGGGGACATCTCCGATCATGATTGGGAAATGTCACAGGTTGTTTGGCTTACTGAAAGCGAAACAGAAAAAAAACTGTCCTTTAAATCGGATAAGGAAGCTTTCCAATATGCCCGGCAATTGTTCAAACAAAATAGTATATAATACTTTTTTAGAGAAAGGCTGCCCGATTGTCTCCGTAGTTTAATGGATAGAACATTGGGTTCCGGACCCAAAGGTTGGAGGTTCGAATCCTCTCGGAGACGCAATTCAATATCATATGCCAAAAAATCAAGCAGCAGATTTTGTTTTTGAAGCCGCTGCTCTCAATAGGCTTTATCGGACCGGTTGGCAGATTTTAGGTACCGGCCTGAGTCAGGAATCGGTCGCCGGACACTCTTTCTTAGTCTGCGTTATTAGTTTCCTTTTAAGCATTGATATGAAAGTTGACCGGGAAAAAGTCCTTCTCATGGGTCTTTTCCATGATTTTGAGGAAGCCAGAACCGGTGATGTTTACAAACTGGCTGACCTGTACACAATTACGGATAAGAAAAAAGCGGTCAAAGATTCTTTTTCCCCATTGAAAAATTCAAAGTATATGCTTTCCTTAGTGGAAGAATATAATAAAGGTATATCAATTGAAGCAAAGTTGGTCCATGATGCTGATACATTGGCTCTTTGCGTAGTACTGAAACAATTAATGGAAAACGGCAATGTTAATGCCGGAGAGTGGCTGGATTCCAATCTTAAATCCCTAAAGACTTTACCGGGCCAAAAACTTGGAAAAATTATTAAAAAAACAAATTCCCAAAACTGGTGGAAAAAAGAAAGAATAATACTCCATCAAAGCCTTGCCAATAAATAATCCCCTGAAATATTTGCCCGTAATATAAATGTATAAAAAATTGTTTAAAAAAATATTAATTTTCACTCTTCTGGTTGCTTTGTCTTCCCTCATTATTTCTTTGGCGGCCGGGGAATTCATTGTCAAGCATATTATGCCTCAGGAAACATACGGTCTGGCCAGGGCAGTCGGAATAAATATTTTTGAAAAAAGCCCGGTTATTTCCTATACTCTCCGTAAAAACGTAAAAGATTATCTCCATATCGCCTTTACCCGGGAATTTACCCATTACCTTTCAACTAATTCTCAAGGAACACGCGGTCAGGATTTTACTGTTGAAAAACCACCGGGAACTTTCAGAATTCTTTTTCTGGGGGATTCCATGACATTCGGTTGGGGAGTTGAAGACAATCAGACCTATCCGGCTCTGGTCGAAAAGTATTTAAACGCCGCTTTGCTTAAGACCTCATCGGTTCATAATAAAGTGGAAACAATAAATGCCGGATTTACCGACGGTCAGACACTGGATTCTTATTATCTCTGGTACAAAACCACCGGCCATAACTTTCAGCCTGATCTGGTGGTTGTCGACCTTTTTCCTTACAATGATCTTTCCGATATGTTCTACAGTAACTGGGAGGATGTTGATAAGAACGGTTATCCCGAAAAAATCATCTCCAAAACACATCAGGTTGATGACGGATATCTCATAAGCATTCAAAAAACAAACTGGAAATTTGAAATTCCCGTTCTTCGAGATTCTCATCTTTTTATTCTGTTTGCCAACGCTCTGGAAAAAGGCGCGCCCCGAATTGTAGAGAGCATTAAAAAATCTGTCGGAATAGAACAGGTAAAAGAGGAATTTTCCGTAAAAGAAGCAACGGACTGCGTTTATCTTTTGGAAAAAAAGTATTGCCCGGAAAAACTCTGGTCGTATTTTGATAAATCTGAATTGATGTTGAGTGGGATAAAACAATTATCAGCGGATTATAAACAGGATTTGCTCGTTACTATAATGGCCAGTCCCGATCAGGCGGTTCCCTTATCCGAAAAAAGCAACAGACCGGCTTTATTAAAAACAATTGAACCCCAAAAACATTACCGGGATTTTCTTAATTCGGAAAAAATAAATTTTCTTGATCTTCTGCCGGCACTTTCAGGAGATAAATCACAGAATAATTTCTATGAGCGGGATGGTCACATGAAAAACCATGGAACCATGACGGTAGCCAAAGAAATCACCTCTTTTCTTATCAGGGAAAATCCGTCCTTTTTCTCCCCAACCGTAAATCTCGACCTGGTAAAATAACCGGATCGTAAAAAGCCCGGTTTAACTTTCATTAGCAGATAAAATTTAGTAAAATTGCCAAAGTAATGGAGGAGTCGCCTAGTTGGTCTATGGCGCGGACCTGGAAAGTCCGTTGGGCGGAAACGTCCTCGTGGGTTCGAATCCCACCTCCTCCGCCACGCAATCTAAAGTAAATTGACTCGAAAAAATTTAAGAAAGGAAGTTTATCTTATAGAAGAAAATAAAATGTGTTTAAAGCCAGATTCCTCCAACTGCGATACTAGTTTTTATCGACCTCTAATTTATATTTCCAGTTTTCTGTTTGACCAGTCCACTTTTGAAATAACAAGCGTTTTTCCGAGCCTCCGATATCAACTGCATAATAGCTATTTGAGCTATCACCCACAACGTCACTCATACACATAAGTTTAATATTTTTATTAACTGTCCAAGATTCAATATTACCGCACATTTCATTCGTATAGAAAACTTCTTCAAGTTCAGTAGTACTAAGCATATTCAAATTATTATCCAGCCAGAGCAGTTTAGGTGTAACAAATTTACCTGGTTCTTCAAATAATATTGCCACAAACTCACCCGTTTCGTTATTCTTGCAAGCCGAAACTACCACCTGTTTCCGAAATTTATCAACGATTTTTTGAGACCAAGATGAGTTTGGTGTAATTGTAGAATTGCTTATTGAATTGATGCAATTAATGTCGTATTGTTTTTCGTCAAGAAATTTATCCAAAGCAAAATAAAGCTTCCCATTAAAATCTTTTTCCAAATATTGGGAAATTCGGGAGATAATTTCTTTAGTATCAGTATTAACATTGCTAATACTTTTCAGTATTTCCTTTTCAAAAACATCATTCATTCCGCTTTGACTGACCGAATCAACTGCCGGCGGTTCCTCTGAAACACTGTCTATGTTTGAATTTCTGAAGCCTCTATATAAATATCCTAAAATGAATATAACAATCATAAAAAAACTAAATACTAGTATCCATATAGGTTTAAAGTATAAATTATTAACATTTTTAATTTCATTTTTTAATTGGAGTACACCTTTTTCTGATGTCTTGTTTACGTTTGTTTTCACAAATCCATACTACTAAAATTATAGATACACATCAAACAGATTTTGCTCTTCGAATTCTAAAATCACCATAGCTGGGATTAAAGTAGGAAAGTATATGAGTATTATCTATTAAGGATAGTCAAACTTAAAATATAATATATGATGTAAGCAGTCCTGAAAAAGTCTAGAAAGTCGTTAACGGTCTCCCGCCACGTAAGAAATTGCTTCGCGATTTAATCGTTGCATAATCTGATAAATTACTAAAGTTGAAGCTAAAAGAGACCGTCCCCTTAATTATTATTAACTTCAAGCTCAGGTAAATCGAAGTTGAATAATTTAGGATTTACTACTCCGCTAGAATTACTAAAATACAGGGCTGCAAAAAACAAAAATGCAATAAATATAAAAATTAAAATAATTAGTTTTTTTTTGCTTATAGGAAATTTCATACCTTAAGCGATTCTTAAAATTCTTTACTCCTATTTCACTTTAGCATTTATAGCATTCAAGTCAAAAAGACTTTGCATTTTCTTCCTACTGGAGACATAAAACGTCTTTTCCATTTTCCCTGATTACAAATCGTATAAAATTAAAAGAAACGAAGCTCAGGAAAGAGAGTGAATAGATTGTTGGTAAAAATATTGTGGTAAATTTAAGGAATCAAAACAGGTTTTAACACTGTAAATGGTTCCCCGCAGTGTAATAAATCGCTTCGCGATTTAAACGCTGCTGGAACGTTGAAAGTTGAAATTTGAAAAATTTCTTACGTTCTTACGTTGCCTCCTACATGTTTTACTACGCTTATATTCTTCAAAGATTAACTTTACTCAGCTTTAACAGAAACGGCATCAATCACCGGACCATAATAGCCGGATATTAAGCTCTTAAAAGTTAAACGGGTTAAGTTATTCGTAGCATTTGCTGTATAGGTATGCGGTTCCCATCCCATATTTAAATTGGATCTTCCTGTAACATCAAATGAAAGCGTGTCCAGAAGATTTGATCCCCACCATATTTCCATTCTCTTTATAGCAGGTCCCCCTTCTGGATTACCTGATAAGGAGAAGCTAATTGTATACGATTGTCCAATAGTCGTATCTAAAACTTGAAAAATAGCACCCGCTGTATTGTTTGTTCCAGTCAGATCAACGGACTGAAGTCCATCAGCAGCCTGCCAATAAGAACCCGATATGTGGTCAACTGACATGATATCAATTGACCCGCCTTCCACCGTCCAATTTCCAAAAGTATCGCCGGAATAATATGTGTCATAACTTCCGCTGACCACAGGTTCCTCAAAGCTGCCGTTTATCACTATATTATCAGAAGGCACCGGAGTCGGAGTCGGAGTTGAAGTTGGAATTGGACTTTCACAATTAATTACTGCACAAACTGCTTTTTCCATATCTAACCTTGTTTTACCAATTTGCTCATTAGAATTGATTGGCTCACCGTTATTAACCAGAATATTACGAATCTCTGCTATGGATAAACTTGATTTAATCATTTTTAGAAGTCCGGCTGTTCCGCTTACCAGGGCGGTTGCTCCGGATGTTGCACCAAAGCATCCGTAATCGACTCCATCTACTGGAGTATAAATTTCTACTCCAGGCGCGGCAACATCAACTTCCGGGCCATAATTTGAAGGTTCAATCCCACCTAAACGGTGATCAGACAAATCTGTTGCACCGACCGTAATGACATTATCCAAGTCGTTAATATTGGCTGGAGTTGTCCTATTGGCCCCCTCCCCGAAGTTTCCTGCCGCAACAACAAATAAAGTATTTGGTTGTGCTTTCATAGCATCACGGACTAAATTTGTATTTCTTTCAAAGAATTTCTTATAAATTATTAAATCACTATTTAGATGAGTTCCACCGCTATAATTAACTACTTCTGGATGATATTCATTTAATTTTTCAATATTATTTATTGCACGTGCAAATGAGAACGCTTGTTTAACAATAATATTATATTGGTTCGATGAATTAGATGGGCCTGATAATATACCATTCATATACGGACCATTATCCGGTAATTCACCACCTAAACCTAAAATATTATTTGCGCCAATTACTCCTACGACAGCGTTGCCATGTGCTTTATTGGTGGCGAATAAATCAGATTGGTAATCGATCGAAACATTGTTAAACTCTGGATGAGATTTATCCATACCTTCTTCTAATATACCTACTGTTATGGGCGAAAGAGATATTTCTCCTTTATCAGTTGCATCCACAATCTTTTCCAAGCATTGATCACATTTATTTTCTCCCACCCGTCGGTACAAGTGTGATTTTCTGAACTAAGATAATAACCTAAATCGGTAAGGTTTTGACTAAATAATTCAGTGAAGTAGTTTTTTGTAACTCCTTCAATTGATGGCAGCAGCATAAACTGTTCAGCAATCGCGTTAAGTTCTGATGAATTCTTATTTTCAAACGTTACTAAATAAGCATTAGATGATGCTAAATAACCTAAGACAAACCCACCTTGTTCATGAAGAATTTTCCTGGCATTATCAAGCGTAATCTCCGGTGTAAAATCAATAATAAGCTCACCTTTATAAAATGTCCCGCCACTGTCAGTCTCATGTGGTTTAGATAAATCATCGGGAGGAATGAAAGATTGGGACAAAACAAAACTTATGGTCACTTTTTCAGACTTAACGAATGGCGATAATCGTAAGATAAGATTGTGAATAGGATTCAGGATTCTAAGTTTCTCGATAATTTTTACATCAAACGAATATCCTCGGGCTAATAAATTGTGACGACCTTCAGTTACATCTGAAAGATCTACTGGGATATCCAATTTTCCTCCTTCTTTCGGAACGCTAGTGCTTCCTAAATATTTGTTATCAAGAAATAGAGCTATACTGCTGGGTAAAACTATATATTTAATTCCTTTCTGCTGTTCTGATGAGAGTGAATTGACATC
Organism: Candidatus Gottesmanbacteria bacterium RIFCSPHIGHO2_01_FULL_40_15; assembly: GCA_001779115.1. Lineage (GTDB taxonomy): Bacteria > Patescibacteriota > Microgenomatia > 2-02-FULL-39-11 > 2-02-FULL-39-11 > 2-02-FULL-40-10. The sequence continues at coordinate 3,547 of MFJF01000011.1, read as the reverse complement.
AATCATAACATTGAATCTTTCTGTTCCGACAGTCTCGTTATTTTGGGGGATAATAATGGAAATAGATGGCTTATGAATACTGGAATCCGAAGCAAACGTGATTATTGATCTAAAAGGGAATAATAAAATAGCAATATAAAATACTAATACTGCGCAAAACCACTTTAATATTCTTTTGCTGATAAATATAAAGTCAGACTGCCTAATTATTTTGTAGATGGGATTATAGGAATATTAGGTAAACGAACAAAAGAAAAAAACTCTACCTGAATTATCATTAATATAATTAATATTAATAAAACTAATAATCCTACAAATCCTAATGATAATAATATAGTGCTTATTTTAACCCTCTTTTTTCTTACTATATTTCTTATTATTATAATTATATTTAATAAACTACTAAAAAAACCTATGCCCATCATAAGAAAATAGAAATCTACTATAGATAGTAAATAAACAGTTCTACCTAAATATAATCCTATACTTAATACGTCTATTATTAATGTAAATGCAGTGAATACTTTTATCCTTTTTGTCATGATCAAATTTGTTTCATAATTTTTTGTGTTCCTATTTCACTTTAGCATTTATAGCATTCAAGTCAAAAAGACTTTGCATTTTCTTCCTACTGGAGACATAAAACGTCTTTTCCATTTTCCCTGATTACAAATCGTATAAAATTAAAAGAAACGAAGCTCAGGAAAGAGAGTGAATAGATTGTTGGTAAAAATATTGTGGTAAATTTAAGGAATCAAAACAGGTTTTAACACTGTAAACGGTTCCCCGCATTGTAGGAAAAAATTAATCTGTTATAATCAGAAAATATGAAAAAGAATTCTCTTTTAATTATCTCCGGGATAGTCTTACTGCTTCTTGTAGCCGGAGGATCATACTTTGTAATGAGTAAAAAAACCTCACCTGCCGGATCTCCCCAGGTTCCGTCAATTGATGCCGATTCGGATGAAGGCAGTATTCAATCATCATTAAAAGATCTCTTGGCCAAAGGAATCGCTCAAAAATGTACTTTCTCTGATAAGTTGGAAGGATCGGATATTTCAGGCGTTATGTATATGGCAAATAGCAGAATGAGAGGTGATTTTAACTCAGTAATCAGTGACAAAACCTTAACTTCCCATATGATTTTAAAAGATAATACCAGTTATACCTGGCAGGCAGGGGAGAATTCCGGTTATATGATGAAAAATGATCCTGAAAAGACGGCTGAAACAAATGAGGAAAACCCTGAGCAGGCATTTGATCCCGATAAGGTCGTCGACTATAAATGTTCCGCTTGGATTGTTGATAATTCATTATTTGATCCGCCTTCAGATGTTAAATTTTCTGATTTCAGCTCTATGATGGAAAAACCTACCGGTCAGACTCCCGGAAAAACGACTCCTGATGCCTGCAGTACCTGTGACAATTTATCAGGTGAAGCCAAAAGCCAGTGCCTGTCCGTCTTCAAGTGCTAATCATACTCCTGATTTAAACATGTTTATCGATCCTCTGCCTGAAGATAAAGCAACAGGTCTAGTTAAAGACTGTTATCAGAAAATCCGACATTCCCTGGATTCTCCAAGTCTGCCGGTGTTTTTCACCTATATCGGTCCGTTCGAAGAATATTTAGTATATATAACCGATCAGCTGACAGTTAATCTTGATGAGCAGTCATTTAAAAGAAACATCGGGGAAATTAGACTGGAAATTGTCGGCAGTATCAGAAAGATTCTGAAAAAACCGGATTCAACGCAAAAATGGATAAGCCTCTATAAACATAGTCCTTCCTTTTATAATTTCCAGAAGGATCTCCTGTTGGTCTCTCTGATAAACGTTAAATTGGCCTGTATATTTCTGGCTCTAAGGGAAGCAATTAAAGGCTGGGCTGTTGCTGCCAAAAAACTGCCCGAAAGGACAAAATTTGAATCGGGTTCGCCAAAAGTTAAATTTACCCGGGAAGATTTTTTATTTGATTATCCTTTGCCTGATAATGTTCGCAATACGCATGAATCCTCTATCTCCCTAGCTCCTCAAAATAAATCTGTTGTTAAAAGGGATACTTTTGGTTTGGAAAAAAATCTCTTGGTTGAGTATCTGAAATATTGCCGGGATGATATCACCGGTTACATGAAAAAGGATTACTTTTGGATTTTAAGAGTCCGTTTGGAGCAAACTTTACTGGCTTCACTCACCTTGTTTCCCCACCTTATATATTCTCCGTATAATGTCATTTATAAGCTCACGGAAAAATATGAGAATTTTTATGAACTCTTGTACCTTCTCTATGAGCAATTTCCTACTCTTGCCGTACAAAGATTGATATTAAGCGCTTATATGATTATTGATAATTAGGCTCGTTTCCGCTCTTCCACTTAATATTGCAGCCGATACTCGGTTTTTGATCAGGATTGACAAGGGTATCATTAAGAACAGCTTCAATAGCCCCCCTCAAATCTTTACCGGTAACGGGAATATTATTTGCCGGCCGGCTGTCATCAAGCTGGCCCCGGTATGCTAATTTTCTTTCTTTATCAAAAAGGAAAAAATCGGGCGTACAGGCAGCTTTATATTTTTTTGCCGTTTCCTGTGACTCGTCAAATAAATAGGGGAATGTAAAATTCAATTCCCTGGCCATTTCCGATAAACTGGCGGGAGCGTCTTCCGGATAAGCTTCCGGATCGTTTGAACTTATAGCCGCAATTCCGATATCCTTATTCTGATAGTCGCGGCCTAATATTGAAATCTCTTTCGTAACATGCTGTACATATGGACAATGTCTGCATATAAACATTAAAAGGAATGCTTTTTTATTCTTAATATCCTTTAATGAAAATACTTTGCCGCTTAATACATCCTTTAGTGAAAAGTCGGGGGCGCGGCTTCCAAGAGGCATCATTGTTGACGGAGTTAATACCATTTTTGTTTCTTATTCAGAAAATTTTTTCGCTAATCAGTTAACAGATTTCACCCGCCTGGTTTTCAGGGCTAATTTAACCTGAAACATGTAGAACAAGTGAAGCCTATTAACTGATTAGCGCTTAGCACTCTTATATCATAAGTGCCAATTTTTTGTCAAGGGTAATTGTTCCCGCTGGAACAACCCGTAATAAGCATAAAAAATTTATGTAAAAACATGTTTTATCCCTGTATAAAAAGAAGAATTATATTTTTAATATGTTTTCAATTACAGCTTATATAAAAAATTCCTATTTTATCCTTTTCAGAAATTTCTGGTAAAATATAATATCCTTAAAAAATCTGGAAAAATGGCCGAGTGGTTGAAAGCGTTGGTCTTGTTCAATGAGACTCTCCAATAAGCGATTGAAAAGAGCTTTTGGAGATAGTCGAATTAATCCCGAGCTTGTCGAGGAAAAAGCGGGATAATATAAGTTGGAGAGGTGGCCGAGTGGTTGAAGGCGTTGGTCTTGAAAACCAATGTAGCGTGAAAACGTTACCGTGGGTTCGAATCCCACCCTCTCCGCCAGGTGTTACAAGCAGAATTTTAATTCCCTTCGCGCATTAACCCAACAATCCACGCTTCAGGTTC
>MFJF01000010.1:35085-35237 GCA_001779115.1 Candidatus Gottesmanbacteria bacterium RIFCSPHIGHO2_01_FULL_40_15 | reverse complement strand
AATTAATTTGGGACTGGCAAGATTTCCTGATCCGTGACCTCAAGGTTTTTGGTGACAACAACAGCCAAGAGGTCTGGAACCAGGTCTATGCATGGGCCGATAAGCTCATGGACGAGGGACAACTATCTCTCAATGATCTGGACAACGCAGAG
>MFJF01000010.1:0-35061 GCA_001779115.1 Candidatus Gottesmanbacteria bacterium RIFCSPHIGHO2_01_FULL_40_15 | reverse complement strand
GTCGTAACTCCTGACTTATCAGGTTTGGGGCTTTAACCTCGCCACAGTTGAATCTCGTAGAAGAGAGCCTCGGATGAGGCTCTCTCTCAACCCTCCCCCAAGGGAGATGCTTTATCAGCTAGGAGGCTGATAGACATCTTCTGATGGGATCAGGAGGACGGACCTAAGTAAGATAGATGAGCTTATGCTCGTCGACAAGAATTGCAATCTTTATATTGCATTCGGTTTTATACCGCAATTCTTCTTACTTAGGTCTTTTTTTTTGGGAAAAATTTACTAATTCTTAACTTGACAAAGATATTACATTGTATTACATTGTATTTAATGGGGTTAAGTGGAAAATTAGTCTGGGATGAGTGGAATAAAAAACATATTAAAAAACATCAGGTTACAGTTGCTGAAGTTGAAGAAGTATATAATTCAAAAGTTATAACCAAACAATCATATTTAGGAAGAACAATTATTCTAGGAAGAGCTAAAAATGGCAGACTACTTACTATAATTGTCTCAACTGAAAAACAAAAACAACCATACACAGTTTCAGCCCGAGACATGAGTAAAAAAGAAAGGAGGTATTACTATGAACAAACCCAAACCCATAAAACCATTTAAAACAGTAGAAGAAGAGGCTAAATTTTGGGATACACATGATATTACAAAACTCATGAAAAACCCAAAGACACCTCTTTCCAAACTACTCCCCCTTGAGAAAGAAAAACAAACTGTACTGACAGTACGGCTTCAAAAAAGTGTCAAAAATAAATTGGAACAGGTTGCCAAAAGTAAAGGGATTAATCCCTCTACTCTATCACGTATGTGGTTGATTGAAAAATTGTACGAAATCGAGAAACATTTTGAATAATCCAGAAATGACCGCATCTTCCAAAGGGAGAGGACGGACCTAAGTAAGATAGTCCCGATTTATCGGGATGACAAGATGCAAAACATCTTTGGTCACGCATAACGTGACATGCAGTTTTCTGCATCTTCTTACTTAGGTCTATTTTTTTTGGGAAAAATTCCTCGTTGACGACTATATTTTCATATGCAAAAATGCAGTCATGAAGAAAAACAGAATCTTATCTGGAGCAGATATTGATTATTTAGAAAAGCGCTTCGAAGAAAAATTCCCTACCAAGGACGAATTCAATAAATTTAAAGATAATATATTTACCAAATTGGATAAAATTTTAAAAGAAGTTACCAACAGTCGTGAAGAACAAATAATTATAGCTCATCGTATATCTGATCACGGAGAAAAATTAGAAATTCTTGAGAAAGCCCATTCACAGGGCAAACATTCTACATAACTAAAAAAAGAGTAAACCTTCTTACTCCTTCATCTAAAGATTCACAAATTCCCTCCCCTTTGGGAGATGAACTGTCCCGATAAGATCGGGATGGACATCTTCTGATGGGATCAGGAGGACGGACCTAAGTAAGATAGTCCCGATTTATCGGGATGACAAGATGCAACAGCATCTTTCGCAAGCATCCGCTTGCATGCAGTTGTCTGCATCATCTTACTTAGGTCTATTTTTTTGGCCTGCCTGCGCAGGCAGGCTTTCCCGACGGCTTGTCCGCCGAAGCGGAAGCGGAGGAGGGCTTGTCCGCCGAAGCGGAAGCGTAGGTGGAAGCCTTGGCGTAGGTGGGGGAAAAATACCGGTAGATTTTTTCTTTATTTCTGTAGGCGAACAGTCAGTTTATATCCCATAACATGTGCCACTTTTTGCAGAAACTCAAGGGACGGATTCACATTTCCGGATTCAAGACGGGCTATGGCAGATTGTTTTGTGCCAATTCTTTTCGCTACATCTTTTTGCGTCATTTTATTTTTAATCCGAGCGGCAATAAGTTCGGAGATTACTGCATAACGGGGAGCAAGACGGTCAAATTCCTTTTTTGTTGCCTTATCTGATAATAGTTCTTTTTCGAGATTTTCCCATTTGCTCATAGTAGATAATTTATAACATAAACGTTATATAATAGTCAAGCTTTTCATACGTTCTATCGCTAAATCCAGCTCCCGCTGCGGAGTTTTGGAAGTTTTCTTTTTGAATGCATGCAGCAAATGAATGGTATTCGAACCGGCAAAACAAAAGAATATTCTTATTTCCTCTCTGCCGCGAATTCTCAGCTCGAACAGTCCCGATCCAAGCATTTTGGCATGCGGCAAGGTTAACTGATTTCCATATTGTTGCAGTAATCTGATATTATGCACTATTTTTGCTTTGGTTGAGGATTGCTGTTTTTTGAAAAATTCATCAATCGGTTTATCTCCTCTAATAGTCTCATAAGTTACAATCTTCCACCTTAATGTATCCATATTACGATTATATCTTTACCGCTATTTCTCTCGATTGAAGACATTTAATTTCCCGCTTTATTTTAATTACCCTTCCTTAAGGAAGATTACGGACATCATGGGTTTCCGCAAGGAAAGCCAGAAATAACCGCATCTTCCTATGGGAGCCTGCCGTCGCGTAAAGCTATGGCAAAGCATAGGAGAACGGACCTAAGTAAGATAGTCCGCAACTTTTATCGGGATGACAACCTACCTGCGCAGGAAGGGATTTGCAATCTTTATTTGCACACGGTTTCATACAGTAAACCTTCACTACAAAGGTCTATTTTTTGGGAAAAAAGAAGTAAATTCGGAAACAGTTTCCCTGACTGATGTAAATCGATCTTCCGGGTTAAGGTTTAATGATTTCCGTAAAACTGACGAAAGACTTGATAAAGTGTCTTCGGTAAATTCAGCTTTATAATGTTCCAAAACTGGTAACGGATCGTTGCTGTCCCGCCATCTATTTCTTAAGGCAAAGTCAGTTTTCCCGGTCAGCATGAAATAGATATTTGCTCCTAATGAATATACGTCGGTTCTGATATCAACCGGTTGCCAATTACGTTGTTCCGGGGAAACAAAATGATCATTACCCCCTTTTATAACGGCTTTACCCGCTTTATCCATTTTGGTAGTTATTCCCACATCAATTAATTTCGCAATTCCGTCCCCGGAAAAAATTATATTATCCGGCTTTAAATCAGCGTATATATAACCCTGATCATGAATAAATTGGAGTCCGTCCCCGATCTGTTTAATTACCTCCTCAACCTCAGTCAAAGATAGTTTTTCCCTGACCCGGTAAAAAAGGTCTCCACCCGAAAGCCATTCCATGATATAAAATAATTCTTCCGCTTCCGGACTGCCGCGATTGTTTGTCATGGCTAAATCAAAAACAACGGCAATATTGGGATGAACTAATCCTGCGTGTTTTCTGGCTTGGGCTAAAGATAACAATCTGGTATCCCAGGTATCTTCATCATCCTGTTGTGAAAAAGCTAACTTTCCGGCCACAATCCTTCCGGTTTTCAAATCTTGAAATTTATATACTCTGGTAGTCGGTCCGTCGGATTTTAACCTACCGGTTTCAATATATCTGTGCTGACCGCCTTCTGTTATTTTGGGAACAAATTGAAAATATCCTTTGAGTTCCGGAACATGAAGAATCGGAGTAAAAGTATCTTTTTTTAAGGGAACTTTCTTTCCCGTTTCATATTCCCACCAGATGGTATTCTCATCGGGTATATTTTCCCAATCAGTATCAAATAATTGTAATAAATACTTATCTGTTTCTTCTTGATATTTTTTTGCTTTAAATTCTGTCACTTTAAAACTTCTTACCGATTAAAATTTGGAGCCTGAAATGGATCCATTCCAGCTTTGTCTGGATGGAGCTTTAGTTACTCACGTTAATTTTTTTACTGTTTGAAGTCTGTTGATAATATTATCCAATATGGGTTCTTTTACGGGTTTTCCCTTACCAAAAAAATCTGCGTATTTCATCTGGTCTTCTTCGGATGATATTATTTTACCGTCAATAGTCGGCCATACATGTTCGTAAACAGATTGGCTTTTTTTTACGCCGATTATTTTAATTCTCTCAGGTGACACTCCCTGATTTATTAAAGACTGCGCAATTTTCCCAGTCTCAATAACACAGGCTTCTGTCTGAGAGCCGAAATAAGACATTGCTTTTGCGGCTCTTGCGGCTTCCCTTTTTATTTTTTCCCAATCAAGTTTTATTTTTAATTCTTCCGGGTTGGCAAAAATTACTTTCTTTAGGAAAGGCGATCTGAATTTTTCCGTAATATTTGGTATTTCCATGTCAAAAAATATTTTATCAGAATTTCTCAAAAAAGTAATTTAATTTCTCATAATAATAAACCGGAGTCATGTATATTTAAATTATGAGAGTTTTGGAGGCGGCTGACAAAAACTTCCCCGCCGGTCTGAAAAAGATCACCCCCAAGGTTAAAAAGCTTTACAGTAAGGGCAATTTCACGAAAAATCTGTTTATAAAATCCCTGACGGTAGTTGGAGCCCGGAAAATGACCCAATACGGCCAAAGGGTTATTGACAATCTCCTCCCTCCCCTGGTTGACTCCGGAATCACCATTATTTCCGGCTTTATGTACGGAGTGGACCAGGCTGCCCATAAGAAGGCTTTGGAATTGGGCGGAAAAACAATAGCTGTTTTAGGCTGGGGTATTGACTGGTCTGTCGGAGCTTCAGATATAAAACTGTATCGGGAAATTGAAGAAAAGGGATTAATTCTAAGCGAATTTGAAAATGACTTAAAACCCCAGCTCTGGATGTTTCCCAGGCGAAACAGAATCATGGCCGGTCTCTCCCGGGCGGTTTTGGTAATTGAAGCTGCCCAAAATTCAGGCAGCCTTATAACCGCCGGTTTTGCCCTTAAATTCCGGAAAAAATTATTGGCGGTTCCGGGTCCCGTTACATCGGCTGTTTCTCAGGGAACCAACGGTTTAATCAAGAGTGGTAAAGCGGTTATGATAACATCGGCCTCCGATATCTTAAACGTAATGAACTGGCATGAAAGTGTAAAAAAGAAAAAATCGCAGCCTGTCAATGACAGTAAAGATATCATTATAAAACTTCTGGCCGATCAATCCCTTACCGTTGATGAAATAGCATTGTCAGTCGGACAACCTGTGGATAAAGTCAGTGTTAAGCTTTCACTTCTGCAGTTAAAAGGCTGGGTGGAAGAAAAAGAGGGCAAATATTATAGTAAAATGGATTTAACATAATGTTAGCCCGTGTCAATTCTGTTGCCCACATCGGCCTGATAAGCGTTCCCGTTGAAGTCGAGGTAGATGTTGCCGAAATGGGTTTTCCCTCATTTAATATCGTCGGCCTGCCCAGCAAAGCCATTGAAGAAGCCAAAGAAAGGGTCAAAACAGCCATAATAAATACCGGCTGCTCGTTTCCCCGGCATAAAATTACCATAAATCTGGCCCCGGCCGATCTGGTAAAAGATGGCAGTTGCTACGATCTTCCGATAGCATTGGGAATTTTATTGGCGGGAGGTGAAATCGCCGGAAATGACACGTTGAATAAATCCCTGGTTTACGGAGAACTGTCACTCGACGGCTCGGTCCGCCATTCCAAAGGAGTACTTTTGGTGGCAATTTTTGCCCGAAGGAACGGTTTTAAAAGTGTTTACATTCCGAAAAATTCGTCCCGGGAAGCTGCTGTTGTCGATAAAATTCATATTTTTCCGGTTGACCATCTGGCGTCTTTAATCAGCCATATTACCGGAAAAAATAGCATTAAAAGACAAAAAAGGGTGGTTATTGACAATTTAATGAAGCAGGCGGATTCCGAATTTGATTTCAGTGAAGTTATCGGTCAGGAGCAGGCCAAACGTGCTTTAACCATAGCTGCCGCCGGAGGTCACAATATTCTTATGTCAGGTCCGCCCGGCTCGGGAAAAACAATGCTCGCCCGGGCTCTTCCGGGAATATTGCCTCCCCTTACCTCAAAGGAAGCACTGGAAGTAACCCGGATTTATTCCGCTTCGGGACTTCTAAATCCCGGAGAGGCAATCATCAATGTCAGGCCTTTCCGGTTTCCCCACCACTCAACTTCACTTGTCGGCCTCATCGGCGGAGGTTCAAAACCCAAACCCGGTGAAATATCACTGGCTCATTTGGGTGTAATGTTTCTGGATGAAATGGCTGAATTCCAAAGATCAGTCCTGGAATCGATGAGACAGCCGATGGAAGACGGAAAGGTCGTGGTTTCCCGTGCTGCCGGCCGGATCGAGTATCCCGCCAATTTCATGCTGGTTGCCGCCGTCAATCCCTGTCCGTGCGGTTTTTTCAATCACCCCAAAAGACAGTGCATATGCTCAATCCGTCAAATTGAAAGGTACAAAAGAAGGATTTCCGGACCGATTTTGGACAGGATTGATCTTCATATAAACGTGCCCTTTGTTGAAGCGGAAAAACTGGCCGGATCGGGAATCCGTGCCCAAACTTCAACGGAAATCAGAAAAAGGGTAACCGCTGCCAGACAGATTCAAACCGTTAGATTCGGGTCAGACGGAGAGATTTACACTAACAGTCAAATGAAAAATAAAATGGTCAAACTTTATTGTCAGTTGGACCAGGATGAAATAAGACTGATGAAAATGGCAGTTGAAAAACACTCCCTGTCAACCAGGAGTTATTTCCGGATATTAAAAGTTGCCAGGACTATTGCCGATTTAGAAAAAAAAGACAAAATAAAAATAGAGCATCTTGCCGAAGCGCTTCAATACCGTATGAGGGTTTTTTAATTAACAATCTAAATGGAAAAAGCAAGTAAAATTCCGGAGCGTAATCACCTGCCTGCCGGCAGGCAGGTCCGATCAGAGTAAGGGAAAAAGTACCGGAAATTCGATTGTGAAGCCATTTTTCGAAAATGACTAAAACACAAAACAAAGCCACCGGCAAAATCGGTGAGGATCTGGCTGTTGAATTTTTGAAAGACAAAGGCTATGAAATACTTGAAAGAAATTGGGGTAATAAGTGGGGAGAAATCGATATCATCTGCCGGGATTATAAAACCACAGTCTTTGTTGAGGTAAAAACCAAAATCGGCTTATATTTTGGCTCCCCGGAAGAAATGATCAATACAAAAAAACTTACGAGGATACAAAAAATAGCCTCTTCTTATTTCAAATCGGCATACCAACCGGTAAGAATTGATATTGTAACTGTAATACTTTCTGATAAATTAACTCCGGAATCAATTAAACATTACCGGGCTGTCTATTAAACAGGTTTTCTTGCCTATTACAGTTATTTCATCTACCATTTACAATAGTGAAATTCCGATCAAAGGCCAAAATCATCCTGTTTGTCACCGGTTTTGCTCTTTTTACATTAATAGGTTTTTTTGTTTATAAATCCGGTGGCCAAAGCTTCAATAGGACTTTATCGGAAGAAGAAAATAGAAAGCTGCAACCGCCCCGGGAACTGCCAACAACCTCTCCTTTTAAGCCTGAGGACTTCTTGACTTACACTGACACAACCTACGGAATAACTTTCGCCTATCCGCCTGACTGGCAACTCAATCCTGACACTCAAAATTTCTCCGCAGGCGATATAATTTCCGTTCAAATTTGGGGTAAAACCCAAACAGAAGGAACTGAATTTTTTGACGGTGCTTATTTTACTATTGGAATTCCGCTTTCAACCGGTCTCTCGCTGGATGACTGGCTGAAATCTGAATTTCTTTCTTCATCTGATGAAAGCATCAATCAAAAACCCCGGATAACAAAGGGCGTTGCTCTGGGAGTTTTTGACGCAGTTCAAGTCTATCTTTGCAATCTTGGCTGTTTTACTTACCGGTTTACCAAAGTGGAAGACCGCATCTACCCGGTAATTTATTTTTCCGAAGGAAAAGATAGTAAAATATATAACTCACAAATTGATCAAATTCTTTCCTCATTTAACATATCACCCTAAATTGCTTTAATTACTATTAGTTCGGAAAAACGCTGAATTTTTTCTGCCTGTGCTGAGGAAAGAAGCGGGTAAATGTGTGGACCTGGGGAGAATCGGACTCCCGTCTCCGCAATGCGAATGCGGTGCTCTTCCGACTAAGCTACAGGCCCCCAAACTCTCCTTGGATTTTATCATAAAAAAAGTATTATTGAAGAAATGATAAAGGATTGACAATAACTCCGTTTTTACGTACTTCAAAGTGGACATGCGTCCCTGACGATCGGCCGGTTGAACCCATTTTACCGATCACCTGGCCTCTCCCGACTCCTTGTCCGGCAGATACGGATAATGAGGATAAATGAGCATAAAGTGTCTGATATCCGTCAGCATGATTAATAACCACATGACAGCCGTAACCGTATCTTATGCATCCGGCATATAAAACACTTCCGGCATCTCCTGCTGCAATGGGGGGTGCTGATCTGTTGGCAATATCAACAGCCATATGGTAGGAAACCGGATATTGGGTAATCTGACCTTGGGCCGGCCATTGGAATTTTCCGCCGGCTCCGGCAATATATTGTGGAACCGGTGCCGCTCTGTAAACAGGTTTCGCTTCCGGTATAACCCCGTCCGGAATGAAAAGAATCTGGCCGATATTTAAAGCAAATGTATCAAGGTCGGCAAAATCATTAGCCGGAAAATTGACGATTTTTTGCGGTTCGGATTTATATTTTTTGCCCAGAGAATATATATTATCGCCGGCAACTACCTTATGAACAATTCCGGTAACCGGAGGAATCCTTAAAGACTGGCCGGCAATTAATTTTTCCGTTTTTAATGAATTAGCCCATTTAATGGTATCAACTGAAATTCCGAATTTTTCCGCAATTGATCCCAAAGTGTCACCCGCAGTTACTTCATAATCAATAATTTCAAAACGCGGTTTATCGGAAACAACTGTTGTTGTGGACAACTCATCATCTGAATAAGACAAAATATCTTCCGAATTCTCATCATAGCCTGATTCCTGCGGTTCAACAGTCGGATAGTATTCGGCAATAACCGGTCCGCCGATGATGGCTCCGGCAATAAGAAAAATAAAGGAAATATTTAGAAAGTGTTTACTGTACCTTCCTCTTTTAACCAATAAAACATCAACCAGTATGTCTTTCCCTTTCTCAAAATTGACGGCTCCTTTTAATAGTTTTTTCTGGGTATAAATTGACAGAAATCTTAACCATGCCAAAATGTCCGTGGCTGATCGGCCGACTGCCTCAATCAGTTTATCCCGATTTTCCTTGGTTCTGGAAATAATTTTATCCACTCGTAAAAAAAATCCCGGATTATTTAAAGGCCGCTCTCGCCTTTAATACCGGGAAATGCAGTTTACTATAATTATGGAACTGATTTGATACAAAATTCCTCTTATCTTACATCAGACTGAAGAATTTGTAAATTTAACCTTTACCCAAACTTTCCAGAAATTCTTTATTGGATTTAGTTTTAAGAAGTCTTTCCACCAGGGTGGCCGTTTTTTCCGCTCCGTCTCCCAGAAGTGACAGCATATGTCTCAAAGTAACCACTTTTTTCAAAAGATCGGGAGGAAGCAATAATTCTTCATGCCTTGTTCCTGATTTTTCTATATCAATTGCCGGAAAAATTCTCTGCTCCTGCAAAGACCTTGATAAATGAAGCTCCATATTGCCTGTCCCCTTAAACTCCTCATAAATAAGATCATCCATTCTTGAACCTGTCTCAACCAAAGCTGTACCGATGATGGTTAATGATCCTCCCTCCTCACAGCTTCTGGCAGCGCCCAGAAATCTTTTTGCCGGATAAAGGGCTGCCGGATCAAAGCCTCCGGATAAAGTTCTTCCGGAAGGATCAACTGACAGATTATATGCCCTGGCCAGTCGGGTGATCGAATCAAGAAGAATAAAAACGTCAATCCCTTGCTCCAGAAGTCTTTTTGCTCTTGCTAAACCGACCTCAGCAACCTTAGTTTGGGCATTGGGAGCTTCATCAAAATTTGATGCAATTACTTCTCCTTTTACTGAACGGGAAATATCAGTTACCTCCTCCGGTCTTTCGCCGATTAAAACAGCCATAATATGCACTTTAGGAAAATTCGCCGCTACACCGTGTGCAATTTCCTTCAGTATTGTCGTCTTTCCGGCCTTGGGTGGAGATACTACAAGACCTCTCTGTCCGAACCCGATGGGTGAAAATAAATCAATAATTCGGGTGGATAAGGGTGTTTTATCAGTTTCCATCTTTACCTGTTTATTCGGATAAACAGGTGTTAAATTATCAAATTGAGGACGGTTTGCTGACTTTTCCGCCTGAATCCCGTTTACCGTCTCTACCTTCAGAAGACCCAGGAATCTTTCATTTTCTTTAGGCATCCTGGCCTGACCGGTTATATCATCACCCTCCCTGAGCTGGAATTTTCTGATTTGTGATTGGGAAATATAAATGTCTTTTTCACTGGGAATAAATTTCGGTCTTAAAAAACCGTGACCTTCATGCATTATATCCAGATAACCGGCCACTTTTTGCGTCGGTGTTGCCATATATCTGTCTGTTCCGTTAAGTGTTGTTATTTGGGCGGATGTTGACGGATGTATCAAACCGGGAACAAAAGGAGTATTGTTATCATTTCTCCTGTTAACTTCGCTTCGGGAAGACATTTCTCTTCCCGCTATAAAATTCCGGCGGGGGTTTCCGGCTTCGCTTACCCGGCTTTCGGGAATTTTTTTTTGTGCATTTCTTTTATCCACTTCTTTAATCTCCTCCGTTTTAGATTCTGTTTTTGCAGAATCTTTTGAAGGTGTTCCTATAACATCTTCTATAGTAATATCCGACTTTGCTGGTTTAGATCTCAACGGCATGAATGATATTGGAAAAAGTTACTTTCTGAAAGAGGAATTTACCAACAGTTACTAATATATTTAATCAGATTTTCCTAATTTTGTCAAATGTATTTCTTCCCTTTAACCTAATTTGGACTTAGAATATAGGTCTTTTATTAATCCAATTTGTAAACCCCTCGAGAAAGAAGTTCGGCTTAAGATTTTTCCCCGAAAAGTTTTTGGGAGGGTAGATCCCGAACCCTCAGGTACCGGAATACTTTAACCCCTTTCCCTCCGATTGAATCGGAGAGTACCCAATTCCGAGGTTGTAGAGGAAAAAACTCTTAAGTCTTTTCTTCAATCCCCGAAGGGCCACTGTATAGTGTGACAAAAATGAAAATATTTGTCAACCTCATTTTATTGTAACTAAGCTGCCTGTAGTTGACTTTTCCGTCTGATAATGTCAAAATCATAATCAAGATGTTTTAGGGCGTCAATAGGCTTCAAACTAAAAAGATAAATCATGAAAGATAAAACCTTTATTGCATTATCAGCTTTATTCTTCCTTCTTTTTTTTATCGGTATTGGCGCTTTCACTCTTAATCAGCCGTTGTCAAGTATACTAAAAGCCAAAAATGTTGCTCCTTCTCCTCTTAAATCTTTTGCCGTCGTATTTCCCCAAATTGTTTCAATAAGTGATATCTCAAGAATTGATCCGGCCAAAATAAAAGTATCGGTTTATATCAGGGGTGTCGACGGAAGTATCCTTCCTAACAGGACGGTTAAATTATCAGCCGACCCGCCCATCGTGAATATCATGCCGTCCGATACATCAGACACAAATACCATCGGCCAGGCGGAATTCTTTGTCTCAAGCCGTGAAACCGGTAAAATCAAACTCATTGCCAAAGAAGTATCATCAAATATTGACATCGTTAATATCCCCTCTGTTGAATTTGTTGAATAACTTCCGCATATAAAAATATTTTCTTATAGACCAAAAAAGCTATAAAATAAATCCATGAAAATTGCTGTTATCGGTGCCGGTTTTACCGGTTTGTCTGCCGCTCTAAAACTTAGCCGCAACAACCAGAAGGTAACGGTTTTTGAAAAAGAAAGGACGCTTGGCGGTTTGGCTGCCGGCTTTAAGAAAAAGGGTTGGCATTGGACATTGGAGAAACACTACCATCATTGGTTTACCAATGATCAATCTGCTCTCTCGCTGATAAAAGAACTTGGTTTCCAAAAAGATATGTTGATACCCTCACCCCTAACGTCCGTTTATTTTAAAAAAAGGATTTCTCCTTTCAACTCCCCCAAAGACGTGCTTACCTTCCCCCATCTTACTGTTCCTGAAAGAGTAAGATGCGCAATTGTATTGGCATATCTTAAAATTTTACCGGTCACACTTGCTTTAAATCTCGAAAAAACTACGGCGTTTAAATGGCTGCCGAAATATTTCGGCAATAACATCTTCAATATTTTATGGAAACCTCTTTTTGAAGGAAAGTTCGGTCCCTTTGCTTCCGGAGTAAATATGGCCTGGTTTTGGGCCAGGATAAAAAAAAGAACTCCCAAACTCGTCTATCTCAAAGGGGGCTACCAGAGATTATTAGAAAAAATGGCTGAAGAAATTAAAAAAAACAAAGGATCCGTTAAACTGAATACTCCTTTCAAAAAGGAAAAAATTACTGATTTTGATAAAATAATCTTTACTGCTCCTTCCAAAATCTTTACTTTACTTTTTCCCCGCCTCCCCCCGGCTTATAAAAAAAGACTCAATAGTATACCTCATCTTCACGCGCTTAATCTCCTTCTTGAAACTCCGGATAAAATTCTTGAAAACCAGTATTGGCTTAATATAAATGACCGCAGTTTTCCTTTTATCGGAGTCATTGCCCACACTAATTTTGTTGACAAAATTCATTATGGGAATAAACATCTGACTTGGTTTGCAAATTATCTGCCTCCCGATCATCCTTATACAAAATTAACTAAGGAAAAGCTTTTTAAAATCTATTTTCCCTTCATAAAAAAAATTAATCCCCGTTTTAATCTTCAACCCCCCACTTTCAGTCTGCACATGTTCTTAGGACCTTTCGCCCAACCGGTTGTCCTTCAAAACTACTCAAAAATTAAACCGGATTTTAAAACTCCTGTTAAAAACGTATTTCTTGCCAATATGGACATGGTTTACCCTTGGGACAGGGGAACCAACTATGCCATAGAACTGGGCTTTCAAGTCGCCGATGAAGTTCTTAAATCTTGAATCTTCAACGTTATTTCCCTACAATTCCAATTAAGAATAAATGAAAAATCTGTTTGATAATCCTGCAATCCGAGCTCTCCGTCCTAACCAATGGATTAAAAATCTAGTACTTTTCGCTGCTATTATTTTTACCGGTGAATTGTTTACTCCCTATTATTTTTGGATGAGCGCTCTGGGATTTATTATTTTTTGCGCCCTGTCAAGCTCATCTTACCTTTTTAATGATATTATTGATCTCAGATTTGACCGGCTTCATCCCCTTAAGAAAAATAGGCCTCTGGCTTCCGGAAAACTTCCCGTAAATAGGGCTGCTGAAATAGCATTTCTTCTGGGTTTTTTTGGGCTTATCGCCTCTTTGCTTCTTTCACTGTCTTTTTTTGGAGTTGCCCTGATGTTTATCCTGCTTCATATTTTCTATTCGCTGCTTTTTAAAAAACATGCTGTTTTTGATATCTTCGGAATAGCTTTATCTTTTATTTTAAGGGCTTATGCTGGAGAAGTAGTTACCGGTTTCCATCTGCCATTTTGGCTGTTTCTGACAATACTTTTTGTTGCCCTGTTTGTAGCTGCGACAAAAAGACATGCCGAGCTTTTGCGCCGGGGTCCCCAAACCAGACCCGCCCTCTTTCAATATCGGGATAGATTGTTGGATTCTTATACTTCCATGTTCGGTTCAGCTTCAATAATCGCCTATTCCCTGTTTACTTTTTTGGAAGAACCTCCTAAATTTTCAACCCCGTTCAGACAATTCCTGGTGGATGTCTTCCCGGAGGCCTTAAACCGCAAATGGATGGTTATTACCATTCCGTTCATTCTTTTCGGACTTATGCGGTACGCGCAACTTGCCTATGAAGGAAAAGAAGCTGAACAGCCTGAAAAAATTGTCACGACAGATATACCGCTGGTGGTTGCCATTATTGTTTGGGGACTTGCTGTCATCAGTATTCTCTACATCCTCTGAAATGAAATTTATTAAAAAAACGGAAACTTTATCCCTTTTATTAATCCTGGTTCTTGCTTCTTTTCTTCGCTTCTACAATATCATGCATGATTCACCCTATTTCTTTAATCCGGATGAACGCAATATGGCTGTTGCTGTAACCCGTTTCATACTTCCGGCCAAACTTTCCTCGATTCCCTTATGTCTTCTCTCAGAATTTTCGCCGGAAACAATAAACGCTGGACGCTCTTATACTCCCGACGCTGATGGTTGTTCCCTTAATCCTCATTTCTTTGCTTACGGGCAATTTCCTCTTTACCTCAGCTTTATTAGTGATCAAATTACTAAACCGGTAGCCTCTTTATTCAATACCGAACTTGTTGTTAATTCCTCCCGTCTTACAACTGATTTTCCCTCAGCTGTTTACTGGTTACGTTTCTGGTCAGCAGTTACGTCTGTTTTGACGGTTCTTATGGTCTACCTTATTGCCAAAAAACTGCTCTCCGGTTATATTCCCCTTCTGGTAGCACTTATAACTGTATTCGTTCCGGGACTTATTCAGTCATCCCACTTCGGAACAACCGAATCACTTCTGACACTATTCTTCCTGACCAGCCTTTACTGGTCGTTTGATCTGTTCAGAATTAATAATTTCGGGAAAAAAATTCCGGTTGGTAAAATTGTCATAATCAGCTTTCTGATTGCGCTCTCCATCGGATTGTCATTAGGATCAAAACTTACGGGTCTTATATTTCTTTTCCCCCCCTGTCTGACCCTTATGTTATCTTTAATAAAAAATTTGAAGATTAAATTCAAAAAAAAGCCGCCTTATATAGGGAAAATCACTCCTGATTGGCAATGCTTATTAAATCTTGTTTTCATCGGAATATTTCTGACCGGCTTAATCGGTATTATTTTTGTCCTGTCATCACCCTATAATCTGGTAGAATTTACCAATTTTAAATCGGCCGTATTTGGTTATGAAAGGGACGTCGCCCTGGGTAAATATGAAGCTTTCTATACCCGGCAATTTGTTGATTCGGTCCCTTTCCTTTTCCAGATCCGCAAAGTATTCCCCTACGCTCTTGGCTGGCCTGTCTTTATATCAGGATTATTGGGATTTGTTATTTTACTGCTGGTAACGATTTCTTCATTATTTACCCGTACCGCCAAAAAATTTATGAAAAATGAATCCGGAATACACTTAATAATTTTGTCCTTTTCATTTCTGGTTTATATAATCCCCAATGCCGTACTTTTCGCCAAATGGACACGCTTTATGACACCGGTATTTCCTTTTTTTGTTCTGTTTACCGGATTTTTGTTTAATTTTTTTGTGGAAAAGAAATTTGTCTCTTTCAGAATTTTAACGGTTCTTACATTTCTCTGTCTCCTTCCCGGATTGGCTTTTGTAAGTATTTATGCGGAAAAAGACACCAGGGAAGAAGCTTCCGAATGGATTTACCAAAGTCTTCCGTCCCGCTCCTATATACTTTCGGAAACCGCCAATGTTGTTGACATTCCATTGGGTCTGCCGCCCGAAAGATCGGCTATCCCCAATCGCGACTTTACTGTCATATCTTTCGATTTCTATCATTTGGATGAACGGGGCCAGCTTTATCTGGAACTTTTAAAACATCTGGAACAGGCTGATTACATTTTCATTCCGTCAAGAAGAATATTTAAAAATCACACAAGAATGCCGCAACAATATAAACTGACTACAAAATATTATCAATTATTGTTTTCCGGAGCATTGGGATTTGAAAAAATAATGGAATTTTCATCTTATCCCGGTTTAACTTTAGGTCCGTTTAATCTTGTATTTCCTGATGAAGATGCGGAAGAAACTTTCACCGTTTTTGATCATCCTGTCATAAGAATTTATAAAAAAATAAGACCTCTGAGTATAAACAAATATCACTCATTATTCCAAAACGATAATTGAGTTTGTTGAAAAACTCATTTTGTCATGCGCAATATTGAAGGATAATTGGAAAAAGTCCCGTCCTTTATGAATAAATATAAAACTTTAATACTATTTATCGCGATTATATTGATAGCCGCTTCCCTCAGATTATACAGAATCAACCAATTAGGAACTTTTCTGGCTGATCAGGCAATTGAACTGGAAGGAACTTATCAAATATTGCAGGGTAAATTTACTCTCATCGGTATTAAAACATCTGTATCAGAGATTAGAAACGGAGCTGTTATGTACTATCTAATGGCCCCAATCCTTTATTTATTGAAATTCGATCCGGTTGCCGGAGGTGTATTTCAAACCGTTCTTCAACTTGGCGCAATTTTACTGATTTATCTGCTTTTTAAATACTCGGACAATCAAAATATCGGTCTCTTTTCAGTTGTGTTTATGGCCTTATCACCGCTTTTAGTTAGATATTCCCGCCAAACTATGTTAGCTTATTTTCCTCTTTTTTTCTCAACATTTACATTCTTTGTCTCCCTAAAACTGGTTCAGCATTTCCAAAAGACATTATGTCTTATTTTCGGTTTTCTCTTGGGTTTTACTCTTCAAATTCACTACTCAGCGCTGGCATTAATTATTTATGCTTTTCTGATTCCGTGGCTTTTTATAGAAAGAAAATTAATTCTTAAATATTTCATTTTTATACTTTTCGGTTTCTTCATCGGTTTTCTTCCGATGATTATATTTGAGTTGCGCCATGAATTTTTTCAGACTAAAATGCTCTTTTCTTTTATCTCTTCATTCAACCAACCCGGTCCCCACTCCCAATTCAATCTGTTAAATTATTGGCGTAATTCAATTGCGCAACTTTTTTTTGCCGGAAATGGTTATCTGAGTATCATATATTTGACGGCGCTTCTTCCGGCTCTTCTGATATACAGAAATAAATTAAAAATATTTGACAAACTGTCTGTTCTCCAGATAATATCAACCTTTATTTTTACTGCGCTCATCGTAAGGGAAAATGTATCTCATTATCTGATAACTTCATTTATCCCCCTGTTTATATTAACTGCCAGTTTTATTGAAAAGTTAAGAAATACTTTTAAATTTGTACCAATCTACCCCCTTGTAATATTTACTATGCTGTTTTTGTTTCTGTATAATTTATCCGCTTACGGTCTTTTAGAAAATCACGGCTGGACAATGACAGAAGGATGGAATCTTCCCGGTACGAAAAAATCAGCAGAAATCATCTTCACTGATATAAAAAAACAAAATGAAAAAAATTATAATGTAGTCATGATCGTTGATGCTCAAAACCAGGGTTTGCCTATAAGGTACTTCTTAAACATCTGGAACATTGCTCCTCTATCTGTAAATCAGTACGATAAAGCAAAATATCTCTATATTCTAAGTCAACCGGGAATTCTTCTGGAAAAAATTAAAATTTGGGAATTATCATCATTTGGAAAATATAATATTGATAAAACTTGGCCTGTCCAAAACGGCTTTACCCTTATTCGATTAAGTAAAAAAAGTATCTCTGTATGATTGGAAAAATAAACTTACTGTTATTCTTCTGTATATTAATACTGGCCTCTATTTTCAGATTTTACGGGATCAATTGGGACCAGGATCAGCATTTCCATCCTGACGAAAGGTTTCTCACTATGGTTTCAGGTGCCATATCCTGGCCTGAAAATCTCTGGCAGTATTTGGATACAAAGTCGTCTCCCTTAAATCCTCAAAATCGGGGTTACAACTTCTTTGTTTACGGCTCATTTCCAGTTTTTTTTACTAAAATGATTGCCGAAGGTTTAAATAAGGCCGACTACACTAATTTGACCTTAACCGGCCGGTTTCTGTCTGCTCTGATGGATACCTTGACCGTAATAGTCGTCTTTTTTATCGCCAAAAGGATAAATAAATCCCGATTTTTTCCCTACCTGGCTATGTTTTTTTACGGTTCAATGGTATTACCCATCCAGCTTTCGCATTATTATGCGGTTGATTCTTATCTGACATTTTATACCGCTTTTTCATTTCTACTTCTTACCGTATTACTCAGTTTATCTGGTAAAAACCCGCAAAATTCCAAAATATTTACCCTTATCGTATTACTTCTCGGTATTTCCTTAGGTTTGTCCGTTTCTTCCAAAATATCAGCCCTTCTTTTTTTGCCTGTTATTGCCCTTGGTTTATTCAGGATTTTTTTACGCTCAAAAAATCTGTCTTTGGTAATTCTTGTTCTTACTCTAATTTCCGTCTCCGCTTATCTTACTGTCAGACTCTCATACCCTTATCTTTTTTCCGATAGTAAAATTATTTCATTTTCTTTAAATCCTAAAATTATTGATAATTGGAAACAGTTAAAATCATTTGATAACCCGGACTCTTATTTCCCCCCCTCAATTCAATGGATAAAAACCAGGCCGTATCTTTTCCCTCTTAAAAACATAATGCTTTGGGGATTGGGATTACCATTGGGCATAACTGCACTGGCGGCTGTTATATACTTTCTTAAGGAATTTACCTGGCAGGTTTATAAAAGAAAATTTACATTTTGGGAAAAACAAAATGTTTTCTCGCTGTTTCTTGCCCTTTTATGGGTATTAATTCTTTTCGGTTATCAGGGGCGTCAGTTCGTTAAGGCATTAAGGTATTTTTATCCGCTTTATCCTTTCCTGGCTGTTTTAACCGCCCTGTTTTTCTCCCGGATTATATCTTGGGTCAGTCAAAAAAGGAAATTGTTTATCGTGTCGGTTTTCATCTTCATGCTACTAATTTTGATCTATCCCGTTTCATTTATATCTATTTATTCCCGGCCTCATACCCGTGTTCAGGCATCCTCCTGGATATATCAAAATATTCCGTCGGGTTCCAACCTCTCAGGTGAACACTGGGATGATTTCCTTCCCGTATCCTTGTCCCAACCGGGTATGCTTCGCGAAAGATATAACAGTATTGAATTTCCCTTGTATAACGAAGACAACGAGGATAAATGGCGGTTAATGGACGAAAGGCTTCGCCGGACTGATTATATTATTCTGACCAGCAACCGGCTCTACGGTTCTATAATGACTGTTCCTGAAAAATATCCCCTGACTTACAATTTTTACAGGTCTCTTTTTGACGGTTCATTAGGTTTTAATAAAATTGCCGAATTTACTTCACGGCCTAACATCCCGTTTCCAAAATCAATTAGTATTTGTTTAACCCCGCCCTTGTCCCGTTACGGTAACATTGCTGTCAAAGACCAGCGGTGTCTGTTACCGGGAATAAGTTTTAACGACGACTATTCCGACGAAACTTTTACCGTTTATGATCATCCGAAAGTCCTGATTTTCCAAAAAGTAAAGCCTGTTGACTATTTTTATTACCTCTATCGGTCCGTAATATCTGCTGTTCCGGTTCAATAATCTTAATTTATAAGCTGTAGCTTTCTTGGTCACCATAGCTTTCTTGGTCACCATAGCTATAGCGAAGGTGACAGCCAAGGTGGATTTACCCACCCGCCTTTAAATATTCATCTTTATAAGGCAAAAATTGGTAAAACAGTATTTTTCCCCCGCGTTCAATGGTAAAAATCGGTTTCTTATTTTTCAAAAGCCACATGGCGTATGAATTGGATCTCAGCCAGGCTTGCTTGTTCATAAAAATAACATACTCAAAATCATTCCCTATATCATCTGTCATGGGATTTTGAAGTCCGTTCTGAACCAATATATGTGCTCCTAAACCGGCTGTATAATAACGGACTGTTTTCGGATAATTGGATCTCAAATAACCGGCGGCGGCGCGGTATACGTTTCCGTAATACTCCACATCAAACGCATGGTTTACGTAATCCGGCGGTCCGGCCAGCATATTAAAATAAGCGGTGCCGTATGGCCTGTAAATAAAAACAAGATAAATATTATAAAAAGTCGTTATCAAAAGCCAACCGGTTCCCGCGATATATGCCGCTTTTTTGACTGCTAAACTTTTAAATGAAATTCTTTTAACCAAAAAATGGACAAATAAAACTGCCAGTACCGGAATGGCCGGCACTACTTCGAAAAAATGTCTGATCTGGTCATATGAAATGGATGAAGTCTTAATAAAGAATCGGGCTAAAGGCAAAAATATCCATAAAAATATAATTCCGCTTTTTTTCCCCTTTAAGAAATCAATAAAAGTTTTTAAAAGTCCGGAAAATGCTGTCAGTGATAACAACGGAGTATGCAAAAGAAAAAGCATAATAAAGGGATAAAAAACGGGAATACTTTTCATTGAAGAATATTCTTTATCAAAAAAAACCGTATTGCCGGCAATTATTTTGGGATCGGTCAGAAAATGCCATGCCTGTTGAAAATGATTTATGGTGTTAACCCAAAAGTAAGGCCAAAATAAAATAAAAGTCCATATGGCAATAAAAATATAATAAATGATTCCCGCCGTTTTTTTTATAAATCCGGTAGATCTCAAGTTAAGAAAATAAACTGTACCGATAAATACTAAAAACGCCCCGTTTTGTTTTGTCGCGGTTGCCAAACCGGTCAGAAATCCGCAAATTAGAAAACCGGCGGTATATTTGCCCGTATAGGCGGTAATTAAAAACGACAGTATTGTTATCGAATAAAAAAAAGCCAATCCCGCATCCCGTATATTATTATGGGAAAATGTTATAAATTGGGTCTGAAAAGCTAAAAGCACACTGGCAAAAATTCCTGACAAATAACTTCCTGTCAGAATGAATGAAATCAGAAACACTATCCCGACAGTCAGACTGCCGAATATTATTCCCGCAATATGAAAGCGGTCATTTGCGTCCGGAAAAAATTTTTCAATATAAGATGATTCAACAAAAAAATGACCCAAAGTCGGGGCTATCGGCGGAAACCAGGATGATTCACCGTAATTCATAATCGGTGCCAGATCTTTCGTTTTCAAAAAATTATAATATCTCTTCCCTGTCTCCCTGTGAAAAATCAGCTCGTCCCAGGTTGGTCCGTATTTGTTAATATCGCTTAAATAAAAAACAAAAGTCGCCGAAGTTAAAATAAGGAATAAAAATAATGCCGGTAAAAACCTTTTAAACATTATCTGTTTACGCTTATTATCATAAAAATATTATTATCATTTTCATCCTTAACCTCAGAGTTGGTCAGGTCTGGAAAACATTCCCTGTATTCTTCTATAAGCCCCAGATCTTTAGGTCCGACTATTACTGCTGCCGGTAATGATCTGACTTCTTTGCAGGAATTTAAAAAATGTCCGTATTCGATAAATTTTTTTTCTTTTTTCATCTGGTAGGCAATTGATTTTGGCTCAGGCTGTCCCCACGCCCCCCAACAGCAGGAACCGAAATATATGCTGGTATCTGGACTTATATTACGGTCAATATGAGTTGCGATTATTTTCCCTGCCGGAAAATTTCTGTCGGGAAGTTCCTGCGGATAACTGATAAAATAATTTTTATAATTAATATATGCGGACAGGATAAATAAAACTGATATTAGTGCGGTACCGGCCTTTCCCCATGGTACTCTCATCAATTCTTCGATTTTCCGGATACCCACGGCAATAAATAAAATTATAAAAGGGATAACCGCCACTGTCCTGCTGCTTGAGGGAATTTCGCTTGGGTTAATTGCCGGTGCAGCAGTTGGAATAAGAAGGAATAATGTCAGAAAAAGGATTATCAGTAATTTTTTCCGGCTGATTATATAAAGTCCGGGAATCCCTATAAGCAAATAAAATCCGCTGATCCGGTCAACCGCCGGCATTCCCGGTACGTTAACCCGGAAAATTCCGTCACCTTTAACATGGAACATAAGAAGAGTTTTTTTATAATTTTCAATAAATTTGATAATGAATTTTTCCGGTTTCTTTAATTCATCTGAAAACACTTTCTCCCCGACGTATCCGTTTGTAAAAAGATCATTCTGCTTAATAAGCAGATTCCGGAAAGGCAAAGCCGAAATTAAAATAATAATAAAAGCCGAAATAATATGAAAACTTCTGCTGTTTAATCTTCCTGTAAAGACGGCCGTGCCTTTGGAATCTATTTGGTTTGAATAAATATTCACAAAAAAGATAACGGCTGTAAAAATAACCGGAAATATAAAAGTTTGCGGATAAGTGTAAAGTCCCAATGATGCTGCCATCGCTCCGGAATAAAGATGGGTCAATTTCCGGTTGTCGGTATATATCAGAAGAAAATATCCCAATAAACAGGACAATAACACAATAACAATCTGCGAATTGCCTATTCTGCTCCAAATCAGATACCAGAAGGAAATTCCCATAACAAGAATGCCTGTCATTGCGGTTTTTCTGTCTGAAGCTGCCTTAATAAAAAAATAAGCCGATACTAAACCGGCTAAACTGACAATAACTGAGGAGATTTTGTAAGTTAAATATCCGTTATTTTTAAAAATTATAACCAGAGGTGCGATCAGATAATGGTATACAGGTCCCGGGCTTTGGAAAAAATAAAACGGCCATTTTCCCGCCAAAATCAGCATCATATATTCATGTACATTGGAAATATCCCCGAACCACTCACCCGGCAGACTGTCCAAAAGATATAGCCTGGAAAATACCGCCGTAATAACTGTTAGGAGAAATAAAACTGTCTTCATTGTCACCGGATTTATTTTCTCAAAAGCTCATAAAAAAGAGCTCCCGATTCATCGGGGTTGACGTCTTTTGAAATGATTCCGGTTAAAAACATTCTGGGATAAAGAAAATCTGCCAGCTGGGAAAACAGCACCCATTTATTAAAAACTTTGAAAGAGATAAGAGAAGGAATCGACAGATAATGAAAGACCTCAACGAACCGGCAAAATGTTCTGTCCATGTGACCGATGCACTTTTTTATAAGAAATCCGTTTTTTTCAAATTTCCTGTCCCATTCTTTCCTCGTCAGTAAGTTTACATGAACCTGTTTTTTTCTCAATATATTTTGATAGGACTTGCCGATTATCTTTGTGCCCAACAAATAATCTTCCCATTTACGGGTCATTACCGTGGTTAATACCTTGCCTCCGGGCGCAACTACCCTGCTGATTTCAAATATTACTCTGTCCAAATCGGAAACGTGCTCCAAGACTGAATTGGATACCAAAGTTGTAATGCTTTTTTTTTCAAAAGGAATTGTCAAACCCTCATAAATAACTGTTTTTTTATATATTCCTTCCCTGATTGCTTCTCCTATTCTGCTTTCTTTAACATCCAAACCTAGATCAATTTTATTTTTTCCGATGGCTACACCCGCAAAAAACCCGTCCCCGCAACCAAAATCCATAGAAGGCCGCGCAAGTGGCAAATATTTCCGGTATAAATATGCTTCTTTTGCCCGCAGTAGTGATAAGAATAACGGTCTTTCCCTTAAATAAGCCTTCAAATAATCATCAAGGCTGCTCATTCTTAAACTGCAATTAACTCTTTATAAAATTTAATTGTTTTGGATATATTGAATATATCTCGGATTTTTAACTTTTCTTTTACGTATTTTTCGCGGTTAACCAAAATGCGGGCAATTGCATCAGCAGTCTTTTGCGGATTTTTTACCGGGACTATTATTCCCATTCCGGTGGTATTTACGGGAATTCTCACTCCCGGTAAATCGGTTGCCACAACCGGAACTCCCGACAGCATCGCTTCTGCTTGAACCATTCCGAATGCTTCCGTTCGGTTAATCGAGGGAAGTACCAATACATCCAATAGTGAATAAAAAGATCCCATGTCTTTTTCTTCCAGGTTTCCCAAAAAAACCACATATCTTCGGTATTTACTTAAAAGCTTAAGAATTTTACTTTTATATTTTTCCTCTCCCGCCGGATCCATCGAACCGGCAATAATAATTTTAAAAACGGGTATATTCTTTCTGTCAATCTTGCCTTTAAGTTTTGACATTTGCCTGCCCGCCCTAGCCTTGCTGTGCATCGCCATAGGCTTTGCCGGTGGCGTGGTAGAGGCGGGAACTTTGAGTTTTGAGTTTATTAAAGGAATACTTTCAAGCAAATACTCCATTCCTTTTTCTGCTGCCAGCCGGGCGGCTACTCCGATGATAAACTTTCCCGAAGTCTGAGTTTTGTCTATGATCAAATTTTGTACTCTTTTATCAGGTTTTGAAACACTTATAGGAGGATAAACAATCCTTATTTTTTTTCTGAAATATGGTAATATCGCCGAATTTCTGGCAAAATCTTCTGTGTAAGTTACAATACTCTCGGCAAAAAGGAGCGTCAGAATATTAGCCGCATTTAGGGCGATTTCTGCCAGCTTATTTCCGATTCCCGCAGGCATTACTACTTCACAATGGTAAACAGCTATTATTTTTTTATTAAAAATACCGGCCCAGAGAGCGGCTATAAACCCTTCGAATTGCGGCAGATTTATAACAACACAATCAGTTTCTTTAACCAAATGATGACTCTTGATTAAAAAATCATATGAAATAAATCCTTTATTAATGGCAAAAAGAGGTTTGGCTCTGACAACTGATACTCCGTCTATCTTCTCTTCCGATGCCGTATCCCGGCTGTGTTGCATGGAAAGAACTGTTGCTTTGTATCCCGTTTTCACCAATGCTTCTGCCAATTTTTTTACGTATAAAGTCAGGCCGGAAACATATGGAGTATAGTAAGTTATGGAAAAAAGCAGACGCATTTTATGGTTTAAATCAGCTCATTTAGATATGGGGTATCCGTATATTTTTATAATCTCCCTCAAAGCTTTTTCCAAATAAGGATATTTATATTTGTATTCCCGGTATCGGTCAATCAGATTATAAATCCAGAAAATCTTAACTTTATTAGGATATTTTCTTTTCTTATCCGACAAATATTCCACAATATCCCAGTTATCCTCAACGAATACTTCAATCCCGAGCTTCCTGATCAGCTCTTCTTTAAAAATATGCGGTTGTATGTCTCTTTTGTTAAAGTTTATGCTTTTAAAAATATTCCTCATCTCATATTTGTCCAGAAAATTGTACAGATGATTATTTAAAAATCTGTACCGCCCGGTAATAAGGTGTGCTTCAACAGATTTCCCGGTTACTAACTCCTCGAGTATTTCCGTTCCGTTCGCCGGTAAAATACTCGAGTCATGCAATATCTTCCAGATATATTTTTCCAAATTGTTTTTCGGATAAAAAAAAGTCAGTTTCCTGACTTTCAATATTCTTCTTTTAAAATATGCCCAGGGAGCTCTGACCAAACGGAAAGGGTTATATGCTACCACACCGTCAAAATCAAGTCCCAGCTTGATTCTCCTCTTCATGCGGAAATTATAGTCTCTTCTCAACCTAATTGAAACTCATTATAATATCTTATTGTTGTTAATCTTATATAACTTTTAATTATTAACCGTTTATGCCCGATATTTCCTACATCTTCATTTGGTATCTGACAATTCTCATTATCGGCCTTTCTGTCCTGCCTCTTACGCTCAATATATTTCGAATATTTGTTGACCGGGGTTATATATTTTCCAAAATAATCGGAATATTTCTGGCTTCTTACCTGATGTGGCTTTTGGGAAGTCTTCACATTATGCCGTTTACCAAAATCTCTATTTTTATAATTCTTATTTTTTTGGCTATTATCAATATGCTTGTTTTCATTAAAAAAAATCAAAAGCAGGGAATTACTCTCCCCTGGAAATGGCTCCTCTTAGAAGAAGTTATCTTTCTTGCCTGTTTATCATTCTGGGCTTTTGTTAGGGGTAATGAACCTTCAATCAGGGGTTTGGAAAAATTTATGGATTACGGATTTGTTAATTCCATTTTAAAGGCATCTTACTTTCCCCCGCTTGATATGTGGTTGACCAAATCGCCTGATTATACCGGAGGGTATTTTATTAACTACTATTATTTCGGACACTACATATCGGCTTTCCTAACCAAACTATCGGCAATAGACTCGGCTGTCACCTACAATTTAATGCTGGCAACGCTGTTTGCTTTTAATTTTGCTCTTTCATTCTCAATCGGAATAAACCTGGTCTATCTTCTCTATTCTTTAAAACTCCAGGCCGGAAAAATTTTCCAGTTAAATCCTGTCTCAATGCGTTTTAAACTGATAATAACTGGTCTGTTATCGGCTTTTCTGATAACACTGGCCGGTAATCTTCATACCGTCTACGTCCTCACATCAGGATACCCTAATGAGAGCCCTAAACCCTTCTGGCAGCTTGATTTTGGTTTTCACCCGGAAAGGTACTGGTACCCCAACGCTACCCGTTTTATCCCCAATACAATTCATGAGTTTCCGATTTATTCTTATGTTGTCGCTGACCTTCACGGGCATGTTTCTGACATCCCTTTTGTCCTTTTGATTATTGCTCTCCTTCTCAATTTAATAATTTCTGTTCTTATTAAAAAAACCCGGCAAGATATTAAAACGGAAAAACCGTCTTTATGGATGTCGTTTTTAAATGATTATCATGAAAACAGTCCAATCCCGCTTCAGATGTTGTTTTTTCTCGGTGTTCTCATTGCCGTCATGTACATGACCAACGCCTGGGACGGGCTTATCTATCTGATCCTGACCGGTTTAACTTTCCTTTATCTGAATTTTAAAATAAAAAAAGCATCCGATTCCTTATTTACTGTCTTCTACAAAACCGCATCCTCTTCCTTGTTTCTCATCTTCTTTTTCCTTTTGGCTAACTTCCCTTTTATGGTTAATTTCCGGCCCTTTGTATCAGGAATAGGAGTTCTTTGTGCTCCCGCGTTTCTGCTTGAGAAAAAAATCGGTCCCTTTCTTTTTGAAACGGGTAAATGCCAGAAATCTGATCTCTGGATGATGTCGCTTCTCTGGGGATTTTTCTATTATAATGTTGCCGGTTTATTCCTTTTTTCCATAAATCCCTTTATCGGTTCACTCTATGCCAAAATCGGATCTGTTTCCGAAAAAAATAACATCTTTAACCGGATCCGGACAGAAATTACCCGTTCTATTAATATTCTTAAAAAGTCGCTGCAGGATTTAAATCCCGTTGATGTCTTTATTGTTATTTTGATCTTTCTGTCAACTCTACTTCTTATCTTCCCTGAATTTTTCTATATAAAAGATATTTATCCTGCCCATTACCGTGCCAATACCATGTTTAAACTCGGTTATCAGGCTTTTATGATGCTTGCTCTAGTCTCATCTTACGTTATCATCAAATTGCGCCTCGACCGCGATAAAATCAAAAAAACAGTATTATTCACTATCTATAACACTGTTCTCATTTTTCTTTTGACCCTGGTAGCAATTTATCCTTATTTTGCCATTACTTCTTACTATGGAAAATTGAAATCTTACCGGGGACTTGACGGAATTATGTGGATGCGTGATCAGTACAATGATGATTATCAGGCTATACTCTGGTTGAGGGAAAACGTCCGCTGTCCGGAAGGAGCGTTTGCCGACTGTCCTAACCAGCCTGTTGTCGCTGAAGCTGTCGGAGATTCCTATACTGATTATGCCAGAGTTTCCGCCTATACCGGACTTCCGACCGTAGTCGGCTGGCCTGTCCATGAATGGCTCTGGAGGGGCTCATATGATGAAGCTGGAAAACGGATTCCCGAAGTGGAAATGCTTTATCAGTCACAGGATCCGGAAGAAGCAAAAAATATTATAAAGAAATATAATATCAGCTACATTTTTGTCGGTCAGCTGGAAAGGGAAAAATACCCGCAAATTTTTATTGAGAAATTTAATGATCTGGCTGAAGTTGCCTATGAAAACAGCGGAACTAAAATCTTCAAAGTACATTCTTCAATTTAAAAAGGCAAAAAGATGCTTTCTTTCCTAATTTAAAATTCTGCGGCTTTTTTTTAATTTTTACGTTTGCAATAAATAAATATTTTTATTGTTCAAATATTAATGTTTGGATCGTCATTAATAATTATTTTAAAAATTTCTGTTATTTATTATAATACCTCTTCTTATTAAAATATAACCGTAAGTAAATATACTGATTTAAAAAAACCTTATTGGAGTATCAATAATATGTTGGAACACCGGTTTTTGAGAAAAATAGACAGGTATTTCAGAAATAATAATACTGTTTTTGCTAAAACTTTGGATAAAATTTGCCCAAAATCGGGTCAAGAATATTTAAATAGTGCTTTTAAGAAAAAAATGGAATCAATCATTCCCAAAACAGCGGTTATCTTTACCCGTCCCCTGACCGGATATGCCGCCCGGCAAATTTCAAAAGACGGTCATGAAGGTTATTTTGAATCACCAAGAGTCGGAAACATCGGCAAAATATTTTATATCAGAAAAATAAGAACAATGCCCGCGGGTACCAAAAATAATGAAGAATTGAATTTTCTAACAAGGCGGTTGCCACCCGAAGATGACCCCCGGGTTAACGGAAAATTAAAAAGATTCCTTCGTATGTTTGAACTTGACGAGTTACCAGAGCTGGAAGATCTGGCGAATGGAAACACTGAATTCGGTTTGATCGGCAGAAGACCTGCCAGTCCTAAAACAAAAGAGGATATCGACAAATATAAACCTCAAAATTATTCTCAATGGGACCAAACTTACTTTACAACTCCTTTAGGAATCTTCAGCCTCAATTCAGCAGTTAATCCTCATCGAAAAGACCCCTTAACCAGAATCCGCTTGGATCTATTCCAGTCAATGCCGGAAAACCAAAACATCCATATGGATACCTATATTCTTCTTAGAACCGGGCTGATGATGTTAGATAAAGCGGTAAGTAAATTGGAAGAAATAAGAGAAAGTAATTAATTGCGTTTCTATCTCCTCTAGCGGGGAGATAAGACGCCTGCCCTACATCTTATCTACCCCCTGGAAAAGACAAGTAATAAAAAACTTCGGCCCCAACCGGCACTACCCGGAATTAACCGAAGTTAAATTGAAATACCCAAAATTGTGAACTCAAAAGGGCTGAATCGGGCATAGCTTATTCTAGCGGGCCATTCTATCATCGTATAGTCTCTTTGTCAAGTTCTGGAGCTCTTTTTTACTCTTCTTTGTTTTTTGAGATTTTAATTAGCTGTATTTTTAGGGAGTTAATCAGGTGTTAACCACTAGGACTAGTGTTATCTGATTAGTTTTGACACTATAAAGATAGTGTTTGTTTGATATTGATATGAAAGGATAAACTGAAGATTTTAAGATTAATATTTTTTCTTGACATTGATTTACTGTCAATGGTATAGCTTTTAAACAGGTGTTGGTCAAACCTGCTCATCACATTTGATCAACTCCATAATAAAAGAGCATTACTAATCGTAGTCGTAGCCCGCTAGCGTTAGTGATGCTCTTTATTTTTGTATCAGTTTTTGTAGTCGTAGCCCGCTTTTTTTTGCCTGCTTAAGAATTTTTTATTTTATTTTGCTTTTACGGTCTCCTCCTCTCTTAGAGTCGTAGCCCGCAGCTTTTATATATCTTTTAATCGTAGTCGTAGCCCGCTTGAATTGTTAACTTATATTATTTTTCTCAGATTGTCATTACCGGAATGCTTAATCCCTTATCTTTCAGTATCTTGAATTGTTTCTTCGCTGATTCCTGAAACCTTTCCCATTCAAAATCTCTTGGGCTTGTCTTTCTTCTTTTACCGAATATTTTCTCAATTATTTTTTTCATTTTGTTTTTTGATAAAACTTATTTCTATATCAAAGCTAGCATGTGGAAAAGTCTTTGTCAAGAGCCTATAGTTATAGTAATCCCAAAATAGTAATAACCTATAATAATTAATAGTAGTTATGGAGCTGTAAAACGGTCTGTATTAAATGTGTAAAATAATGTGGATAAGTATCGTCTCCAAACTGTATGTCAAAAAGAGGATATTTTGGAAATAGTATAAAATTGTTTTGGCAGGTTAAATGATCTATCCTGTAACATAACCATGCTGTTATAGCCTGGACTTTAAATGAAGAGGCATCTCGTCCAAATCTTGTCTGCTCTGTTTCTCTATCTGGCTATACTCCAAATTATATTTGGATTGGAAGTGCAATTAAGAAACGGTTTGATTGATTTTGAAGTTTATTACCGTTACGGGAAGATATTAACTTCCGGCCGCTCTCCGTATGGCCCCGAATTTACCCAAGGCATCCCGTTTAATTACCCTCCCTCCTCATTTATTCTTTTTGCAACTCTAAGTTTCATAAATCCGCTTTCAGCCTCACTTTTATTTACCGGAAGCTCAATTCTTTTTTTTCTTCTAACCGCCTATTCTGTGCTTAAAAACTATTTTCCGTCAAAACCGGTCAGATTCCTTATTCTGGCACTCCTTTTTCAGAATTTTCCGCTGAAATTTACCCTGGTCACCGGCCAGGTTAATCTTTTTGTTCTGTCATTTCTTTTTCTGGCTTTCTTAAATGACCGGAAAAATAAACCGTTTTTATCCTCAATTTATTGGAGCTTGGCCTGTATGCTTAAACTGACGCCGGTAACTTTATCACTGTATTTTCTTCTCCGTAAAAAATATCTGACTCTCCTTTCAGGGTTATTTATCTTTGCTGGAGCCAATGTCTTTTTCCTTTTTCTATCACCCCGCTCCCTCTACTATTTAACCGTTCATCTTCCGGTTCTTTTGACAAAAACAGGTTCTGTTACAACGCTATATGATCACTCTTTGCGGGCTTTTTTGGCCCGCGTAGGATTTTCCGGCAATCTTTATTGGTCAGTTCTTTTAATCGTTTTACTGTTTATTCTTATAATTCGCAAATTCACCTCACTTGGCAATCTTTCCTTTTTTTCCCTGATACTGATCACCACTGTTATTGGAACTCCGTTTGCCTGGCAGCATCACTATATTCTTACCTTCCCGGGTTTTATTGCCGCTTCAATAAGAATTTACCGCACCCGATTCCTTTCTCCCGGATATAGAATCCGTTTTCTTCTTACTCTCGTCTCAGCTGTCCTGGTCGGTATGCATTTCCGGGATATTACCCGTCCGCCGACATCAAATCCCTTTATTATCTCTCACGCATTGATTGGCAGCCTCATTCTATTCGGCCTTCTTTTGATTGCCTAGAAAAATTTGGTTATAATCAATCTGTATGCTGGACTTGTCTGATCTGAATCCCCGGGAAAAATTTCTTAAAATCTATGCTGATCTGCCTGTCGCTGTCAGACAGGAAATAATTGCTTCTCTGACAGAAATCGGACCCGTCACTTGGAATTCGGCGTATATTGAGATCTCCCAAAATACCGATCTGGGTAAACAGATTCTCCAGGAACTTGATGAAATGGAGATCATCTGATATGAAAAAAAGGGAAAAAATAATCCGTTTAGTTACTGCCCGGCTTGAAATATGGCCTGAAAATGCCAAACTCGCTATAGTAGGTTTTGGCACATTTAACAAGCACCAATTGATTTCACATGTTAAAAAAGACGATGATTTGGGTAAAAAAATTATCGAGATAGAACTTGAATATCTGAAATCCCTTAAAAAAGGCGTTTTCTATGCCTAAAGTTCTTCTTACCCGCCCTTCCTACGAAACCGTAACCCGTTACCTTTATGCCTTTAGTCAAAAACTCATTAAATTTGCCGATGAGTATAAGTGGACTGTTTTTGATCTGAAAAAAACCGCTGCTACCCTCAGGAAATTTACGGCTCTGATAAACATAAATTCTCTTGATCTGGTTTTACTCCACGGACACGGCAATTATTCCTCCATCACTTGCCAGAATGAGGAAATTCTTTTGGAAAAAGGCAAAAACGAACATCTGCTTAAAGACACCCGGACTTATGCTTTCTCCTGCGAAACAGGAAAAGAATTAGGTCCGGCTGCAATCAAAAAGGGCGCGAAAAGTTACATTGGTTATGATGAGGTTTTTGTCTTTTACCAAACAGAAGGCCAAGAGAATTATCCTCTGAAAGATAAGCGTGCCGGTCAATTTTTAGAGCCGGCCTTTGAAGTCTCTTATTCCCTGCTCAGAAAATCATCTCCAAAAACTGCTTACCGCAATTCCCAAAAAGCGTTCAAAAAGAATATTGATTCGCTTATTTCCTCAAAATCCAAAGAGCTTTATCTTGTCCGCTATCTCCTCTGGGATATGCGCCACCAGGTCTGCCTGGAATCTTAACCTATTCATCAGAATAAATCTGCAGTTATACGGCTTATGTGATGATAATTTTTAGCTGAAATAATATTCGTAAAACCAAGTTTTTTTGCTTCTTTTATTCTTCTTTCAAGACCGATTACGTTTCTAATCTCCCCCAGTAATCCCACTTCTCCCAAAGCTGCGGTTTTGGCTGGCAAAGGTTTATTTTTAAATGAAGTAACAATTGCCAAACAGATTCCCAAATCCGCCGCCGGCTCAAATACTTTTATTCCCGATGCCGCATTAACAAAAATATCAAAATTCCCCAAAGGTAAGCGTAAATGCTTCTGCAGTATAGCTACCAGCATCTGCAGCCTATTGGAATTAATTCCCGTCCCAACCCGTCTGGCGATTGGCATTTGAGTCGATACAGTCAAAGCTTGAATCTCAACCAGAAGGGGCCGCGATCCTTCCATGGTTGCAACTATTACGGAACCGGCTTTGCCCGCCGAAGCTTTAGCATAGGAGGGCTGCTCACCCAAAAACAATTCCGACGGGTTGGAAACCTCGGTCATTCCCTTCTCTTCCATGGAAAACACTCCTACCTCATCAACTGCACCGTAACGGTTTTTGGAACTCCTTAAAATTCGTAATGATTGGAATCGTTCGCCCTCCAGATACAAAACTGTATCCACAATGTGTTCAAGAATACGCGGTCCGGCGATTGTACCTTCTTTTGTAACATGACCGATAAGGATAATCGGGATGTTTTTTGACTTTGCCAAATCCAAAAGTCTCAAAGCACATTCTCTCACCTGTCCGACACTCCCCGGTGCGCCCGTCAATTCCTGGCTCCATACAGTTTGAATGGAATCAATAACTATCAGTCTGACTCCTTCATTATTCGGATCATAACTTTCTATTATGGCTTCAATATTCGTCTCATTTAAGATAAATATATTGTGTGTTGCAATCTTCAGTCGTGATGCCCGAAGGCTGACCTGTTCCTGCGATTCTTCCCCTGATATATAAAGACCGCCGATATTGGCTAATATCTGAAGTGCCAGAGTTGACTTGCCGATTCCCGGATCCCCTGCCAGAAGCACTACCGAACCGGGCACAAATCCAGCTAATGAATTCCCCGCTTGCACTGAGCCTGTCGAAGTGCCCAATACCTGATCCGCTTCTCCGATCCCGGAAGAAATCCTCTTGAAATCTGCCGATTTAACTTGGCTCAATTTAAAAAGCTTAGCTCCCGCTTTCCTCTCTCTTCTATTCACTTTAGCCCAAGGAGTTATCTTATCAGCCTCAACTGTCTCTACCAGGGAATTCCAGGAATCACAATTGGGACATCTTCCCAAAAAAGACGGACTTTTATATCCGCACTGCTGGCAGACGAATTGCGAACGAGTTTTCATTTCCTGGAATTATACTATAATAATTACCTTGGGATTTTGATTTTTGAAATTTGAGTTTTGATTTTTTATTATCTGTATCCTACCGGTTTTTCTTTGGGGACCAGTGTTAATGAAATTTTCCGTTTGGCGGTATCGATTTTTTCAACCAGACATTCAACCGGTTCACCCACCTGTGGTTCTTCACCGGGAGTTATTTTACTGATATGAAGTAGGCCTTCTATACCGGGTTCCAATTGTACAAAAATTCCGTACGGCGCGCTTCTGACAACCTTACCTGATACCGCTGATTCGATAGGATATCGGTCAAGAATATTTTTCCATGGATCGGGGGTTAATCTTTTAATGGATAAATTCAATTTACCGTCAGTTTCGTTTATATCCAACACCATAACTTCTGTTTTATTGCCTACTTTAAATAAGGAAGACAAATTCTCTACTTTCTCCCAGGCAACTTCGGAAATGTGGACTAATCCTTCAATACCGTCAACATCAACAAATACGCCAAACGGAGCAATTCCCGATATAGTTCCTTCCAAAACATCATCAGGTTTGATTTTTTGCAATTTCTCTCTCTGGACACTCGGTGTTACTCCTAAAGCTGAAGCTTTCTGTGATAAAACCAATCTGTTGATACTCCTGTCCAGTTCAATTACTTTGACTTTTAATTTTTTATTAATTAATTGATAAGGGTTTACCACCAGATTGCTTTCTATTTGAGTAGAAGGAATAAAACCTCTCAGTCCTTGCCAATCAACTAAAACTCCGCCTTTAGCAGGTTCAATTACCAACACTTCAATATCTGTTCCTTTCTCTTTAATCTCATCAAGCATCTCCCATCGTGTCTCCATGCTGGCTTTTCTTAAAGACAATACCGTATAGCCGTATTCATTTTCCGGATTAATAACTTGGGCTGTTACCTGATCTCCTACATTCAATTGTTTGACATAATCTCTAACCTGATCCAATTCCCACTCGGCAATAATTCCGAAACTTTTTTTTCCGATATCAACAAGTATTTCTTTTGATGAAATTGAAATAATAGTGCCTTTAATCGTATCTCCTTTTTTAAGAGAAAAAGAAGTAATACCGCTTTCCCTTAAAAGTTCATCCATCGATTGGGGTTCCCGTCCTTTTACTCTGGTCGGACTTACTGTTAAAGTTGGATTGATTGTTGCTGGCTTTGAAGTAGCTTTTTTGCTTTCCTTTTTGTTAGTTTTAGATTTTGATATTCGGGGCACTTTTCATTTAACCGCCTTTCTTTGTTAGAATTATTGTAACACCTTCTTTTCCGGGGTTACAATTATCTCGCTTAGAATATTTGCGCTTAAATCCTTCGGCCTTGGCCTATTTTCGCAGTTCCTTGCGGAATTACTATCGTCGGCGCTGGAGTGTTTTACTTCTCTGTTCGGAATGGGAAAAGGTAGTTCCACTCCGCTCCAAAGACCGAAAGACTCAAACGCAAATTATTATCCTGATCCCGATTATATCGGGAAAATGACTCTCTGAAAAGTGAATAGAAATGTAATATCCGTTAAAGGATGATCTTAACCTTAAAATTTACTCTGGACCAATTAGTACGGATAAGCTAAACACCTCACGGTGCGTACACTTTCCGCCTATCAACCTGGTAGTCTTCCAGGGGTCTCATAAGGATACCTTATCTTGGGGTGGGCTTGGCGCTTAAGATGCTTTCAGCGCTTATCCCGTAGGAATATAGCTATCCAGCTTGCTGCAGGCACTCTGTCCCACAACTGGCACACCAGGGATTCCTCCCTCGCAGTCCTCTCGTACTAGCAAGAGCTCCCCTCAAGTATCCAACGCTTGCACCGGATAGA
>MFJF01000009.1:36020-37876 GCA_001779115.1 Candidatus Gottesmanbacteria bacterium RIFCSPHIGHO2_01_FULL_40_15 | reverse complement strand
ACCGTCCCCTATTTTTAATGACCTATAGTTTGACTTTTGCGGAAAAAGTGTTATATTTTCGTAATAGAAAAGGATTTAATAGCGGAAAACCGGATGCTATCAGATTAAATCTAATAACCAAAATATGTTTGAAAAAACTCCATTGCCTCTATTTAATAGGCTAATACTAAGAAGAATCAGGGAAACAAAAGAGCAGCAGGAAATAGCCTCCGCTCTATTGAGGCAAATTCTGATTGGCTTTAAAAATATAGATGCGTATGAAACAAATAAGGGCAAAGTCGGAGAAATTTCTTATACCAGAGAACAAAATATTAGAATTGATGAAATCACTTCTTTGAGTTTAATCAGTACACTGCCAAATTCATACACATATACTGAAGATGTTCTTTTTACTAATAATATAAGGGAGAAAACAGTTAAACATAAACAATCTTCTGAATACCGGTTTGGCGATAATTATAGGGATGATGATGGAAATGAACATTCTGAAATTTTTACTTTTACCGTAAAAACTGGTAAATTCTCGTTTTCCAAAATCAGCTTAACCGCAAATGAAATGATAATTCCCAATATACTTGTAGACGCTATGCATGAAGGGACGTTAGGGCTATATATACCTGCAAATGACCCTATAGATCAAAATCAAATTTCTGAAAGAATTCAAAATGCTTTGGCTTATCTACCTAAAAACAATCGGGAATTGAATAATACATAAAGAATAATTTTTATATTATATGCTGCAGGAACTAAAAAAACCTTCCGTATCTTTTTATGAACTGGCAACTACCGAAGAAGTGCCTGATAAGCTTTCTTTGTACCCCGAAGGTGATCAATACTCCGTAGATCCCACAGCAAGAGAAATAGTTAAACAGCTTGAAAAACTTCATTGGAAATTACCGGGAATTAAAGTTGAGTTCTGGTTATCACACGAAGAAAATCCGGTACCCCTTTCGGTTTCTTCAATAGAAGGGAGTAATTTTAAACTGCTTTTTGCCCATCGGGGATACAGGAAAAACCCCGAAAATAGAGGAGCATTCACTAACCTAGGAGTAATAGACATTCCTAAAAAACATCTTGTATTGTTTGACGATTTTAGCGGTCCGAAGTATCTGATATATCGGGGATTGAGTTGGCATAGAGACAGAAAGGATTTTGAAGAAGTAAACGGACATTACTTTGCATACACAGGCAGCATCAGTCCGGATTCATTAAGAGAATATCCCGATAGGTTAATGCCATATTTGGTACCGAATGGCTATGCAAATCACGGACAAAAATTGATGCCTTGGGACCAAAAATTTTTTATGAACAGGCAGGTAATTGAAGAAATCAATAATTGGATGAATCTTAATATTCTTAAACCTCTGCAAAATCTAACCCCCGTACGCTAATTTCGATTTAAACATAAAAATCAGGAATAGAATTACCAAAAAAAAGAATTTTCTTTCCACATTAAAAGAGCAACAAGGCTGCAATAAAGCAAAATGCTCAATGACTGGATAAACGCAATAAATTCCAAAGAGAAACTTTTATCATATTTTCAGGAATAACAGCCATATCCGGTTAATTATAAACTAATTAGCCAACAAAATTAGCCAACAAGAATAAGAAAGTGGTATAATTACTGTTAAATTATATTAAAACCCGCATGAAGGTTTTTAGCGGGTTTATTTTTTTTAATAAACTATGGATATCCGTAACATCGCCATCATCGCCCATGTGGATCACGGCAAAACGACTTTGGTTGACTGGATGCTGAAACAGACACACACCTTCCGTGATAATGAGATCGAGATGAAGCAGACGACTATTTTGGACCGCAATGAACTTGAAAAAGAAAAAGGCATAACTATTCT
>MFJF01000009.1:27811-35949 GCA_001779115.1 Candidatus Gottesmanbacteria bacterium RIFCSPHIGHO2_01_FULL_40_15 | reverse complement strand
AGTTTGTTTTGGAAAAAGCCATGGAACAAAATCTCAAAATAATCGTTGTCATTAACAAAATAGATCGCCGTGACGCCCGTCCTCTTGAAGTTCTTAAAGAAACGGAAGAGTTGTTTTTGCGTTTGGCCAAGCACACGCACCAATTGGAGTACAGTGTTCTTTTTGCTGTCGGCCGGGAGGGTCAGGTCTGGCCTGAATTGCCTTCAACAACGGATAACCATGCGGATTTGAAACCGCTTTTTGAAGAAATTCTTAAAAAAATTCCAAAACCGCAAGCGGATAAAAATAAACCTTTTAAAATGCTGGTTTCAACTTTGGATTTTGATTCTTATAAAGGAACATATGCCATTGGTAAAATCTCTCAGGGTACACTTTCATCCGGTCAGAATATCAGCTTGTTTGATTATAAACACAAAGTCGCAAATTTTAAGGTACAGCAGGTTTTTACCAGTCTGGGACTTAAACGGGTTGAGGCAGATCAAAGTCAGGCCGGAGATATTATCGCTGTTACCGGACTTGGTGAAGTTGCTATCGGACAGACCTTGACGGATCCTGAGGAAATAACCGGATTTCCTAAAATCAGACTTGGTGAAGCTACCCTGAAAATAACCGTCAGTCCTAACACATCTCCTTTATCAGGTAAGGAAGCGGAATTTTCCACTGCCAGACAATTGGAACAGAGATTAGTCAAAGAAAAAAAGACCAATATTGGTCTGAAAATTTCCAGGTCTGAAAGCGGTCAGGGATTCGATGTCTCCGGCAGGGGAGAGCTTCATCTCTCAATACTTTTGGAAACTTTAAGGCGGGAGGGTTTCGAAATGCAGGTTGGCCGGCCGAAAATAATCTTCAGGGATACAAAAGGAATGATCGAGGAGCCTTATGAAGAAGTAACAATCGAGGTCTCCAAGGAATTTGTCGGGATTGTAATAGAAGAAATCGGTAAAAGGAAAGGAAATATTATTGATGTCAAGACTACTCTAAAAGATACCACCAGGTTTCTGTTTTCCATTTCCAGCCGTAACTTATTGGGTCTAAGGGGACAGCTTATGACCAAAACCAGGGGGCGTGCTGTTTTCGCCTCAAGTTTTACTGGTTTTGAACCGCTTTCAAAAAGTATTAGCCAATTCCGGAACGGTGCTTTAATTGCCTATCAGGCAGGCAAGTCAACTTCTTATGCCCTGGAATCCTTACAAAACAGGGGGACAGCCATAATCGGTCCTAATGAAGCGGTTTATGAAGGAATGATTATCGGCATTAATAATCATGAAGAAGACCTTGAAATTAATGTCTGTAAATCCAAAAAATTGACCAATATGCATACTGAAAATGCCGACCAGGCCATTCATCTGGACCCGCCTCTCAGATTGACTCTCGAACAGTGTTTGGATTTTCTTGGCGACGATGAACTTTTGG
Source organism: Candidatus Gottesmanbacteria bacterium RIFCSPHIGHO2_01_FULL_40_15 (assembly GCA_001779115.1). Classification (GTDB taxonomy): domain Bacteria; phylum Patescibacteriota; class Microgenomatia; order 2-02-FULL-39-11; family 2-02-FULL-39-11; genus 2-02-FULL-40-10. The sequence continues at coordinate 34,536 of MFJF01000009.1, read as the reverse complement.
AAATTACTCCTCAATCTTTAAGGCTCAGAAAAAAACATTTGAAGAAAATAGACAGGATCAGGGCTGATCGGCTGGCAGTGTCAGAAAGCCTGTAAATAAAATCCTTAAATTCTTTTAAAAAATTCTTTATTGTCAGTTGACAGTGAACTAAGTCTGCAACGGGTATGAAGGTAGATTTGAATTAAACTGTCGGATGGAGTATGTCCGCTTTCCAATACATTTATAACCTCATCTTCCACAGGACATCCTTCAGTGACACAAGGAGAACTTCCTGCCTTAATATAACAGGATGTCGGCCCGATCTCCCGTATGTTTTGATAGCAGACTTTTTCATTTAATGCCATAGAATATGTATATTATATCAATCCCGGTCTTGCAATTATCTATCGGGTTTATGATCCGAAATTTACTTTTGCCGGTATAATTTTACTATGGGAAATAAATCCGTTCGGAATAATCAGATGAGTTTAGAGAGAAAAATAGCCGGATCCTTAACGGGCTACATCAAGGGCCAGGCGATAATAGTTATTTTAAATTCAATAATATTTTTATTTATTCTGAATATTTTTAAAGTCAGATTTGCGCTTTTTCTAGCTTTATTGACTGGCATTCTTTCAACAGTTCCGATAATTGGGATGGGCACCGCTGCGCTAATCGCCTTCCTTGTCTCCGTATTTGACGGCCGGCAACTGCTGTTTATTCCTCCTTTTTTTGAAGGAATTATGCTTCTGGCGGTTTATTTAATTCTCAATCAGATAATTGATCTGATAATTTCGCCCCTTATCATCGGTAAAACTACCGGGATATCTCCCTTGGCCTTATTCTTATCGGTGTTAATCGGCAGCCTTTTATTCGGTATTGCCGGTATGGTCCTGGCAATTCCGGTTTTAATAGCCATAAAGTCTTTTTTGGAACTGGGAAATAACGGACATAACTCTTACTGACTTCTTATAAACCTTAAAAGTGACTTTCATCGGTTTTATATATCCTTTAATATATAAATTCGTTGAGGGAGGTGATGATAAGTTATGGAAATTTTATTTTGGATACTATTCGGAGCTCTGGCCGGATGGATAGCCTCCGTTATTATGAGAACTAATTCCAATCAGGGCATTATTATGGATATATTTCTGGGAATTGCCGGAGCTCTAGTAGGCGGATTTATTTTTGATTTATTCGGTGCACCGGGAATTAGCGGTTTCAACATCTGGAGTTTACTGGTAGCAGTCATTGGTGCCGCAGTCCTTATTTACTTGGGCAGACTGTTAAGAAGATCAGCGTAAAACAGTTTATCAATAATATTGTGCAGGTCGAAAGGAGGTGATTTATGCTCTATTCTTCGGATAAAAGAACAAAAGGATTAAGCCACTTGATATCAGCCGCGATAGGGGCTGTTGTCGGAGCTTCAGCGCTTGTATTGGCGGATAAAAATAAAAGGCAAAGAATCAGTGATAAATTAAAAGAAATGAAAAAAAACACTGATCAGTCTGTCAGGGATCAATCTGAAAAAGTGGAAAAAGAAGCGGATAAGGCGAAAGATATCATGGAAAAAAAAGGCTGAAAATTTTGGAGCATAAGCTCAGACTATTTGAGTTGACTTTCAAAAGTGAAAAGAGTAGTCTTTCTATAGATATTTACTGATATGAAATCCCATTGCCGACACTGCTTTATTACTGTCAGCGATCCGTCAAGAATTTTTATTGTTGAATTTCTCAAAAAGGTAAAAAGGGAAATAACGGTATCAGAAGTAGTCGGTGAGCTTTCATTAAGACAGCCTACCGTAACATTCCACATAAATAAATTAGTTGATATTGGTCTTATTAGAAAAAGAAAACGTGGACGTGAAGTTTTATTAAAACTTCAAAAATATTCCCCTAAATGCAGTTACTGCCCGATTTTTAACTGATTAAAAAATTTTGTCAGGGAAATTGCGGCCGGTGGTACCCCGATACATTGAATCTGTCAAACCATTCCTGCGCAGGGACAGGCATAATCTGTCCGGGATTGACTGTCGTCTGGCCCGTATTAAAAACCGGTAAGGTGGGAAAAGTAATCCGTTCTATGGGCGGTAATGTCGGTAATATATATTTTGTCGGAGTGGGTATTGTTCCGTAATAGTGAATTTTAGCGTCATTTCCCGTTAAAATACCTGTTATATTTTTTCCTGACGAATCAATGGCAGAAATTTCTCCCCGCGGTTGGTCGAAATTCCACATCAATTGTGTTGACTGGTTTACGGGGAGGTTTGAATTATATAATCCGTTTTGCCAATTGGCGCCTATATTTATTTCCCCAGTTGATATTCTCAACTGATCCATTTCGCCCAAATAGAAATCCTTGGAAAAAATATTGGGACTAATATTGCTGCCGGCATATATATCATTGCCGACAGGAGGCAATCCGGTTGCTCCGTCTGAAGTTTTAACCGGAGTTCCGTTTATAAATAGTTTGGTGGAGGAAGGTGAGATGCTGATACCGATATGCTGCCAGATATTTGCTTCCAGATTACCAGATGTTATTACCCTTAAAGAAGAACCGTTAAAAAGGTATCTCAGAGACAATGAACCTCCGTTTATACCTATCTGATAATTAACGCGCCCGTCTTGGGAACTACCCACCGTTAATATATGCCGTATTCCCGAAATATATTTCGGTTTTATAAATACTTCAAATGATATTGACTGGGGAGAAACAGGCTGCGTAGTTTGAGCCTGAATATAACCGCCGTTAAAAATTATTTGATTTCCGACCGGTGCCGCCAGTGTGCTTTTTGAAGAAAATAATATCAACATTAACAGCAAAAAAAATAAAATAAAATGTTTCATTTTTGAGGGCCGGTTTAAGAAGGGCAGAAGATTTAATATAATACATACTAGTTTAATCTTTGATAATTGTCAACTAAAGGGATTGGGTTTTCTTGAAATGACATACAGGTAAATTTGATTAATATGAGCAATTTGACAGTTGAACCGGCTGCTGATATCGGTAAGGAATTAAAACTAATTATTAAAAAATTGGAATTTAATCACATCGAAAGTCGAAGGGTAATCTGTTTTAGGTCAAAAGGCTCATCTTCACGGGCTACAGCCAGAATCTGGAGTTTTCCTAAAATTTGGCAACGGGCATTAAATCTTCCTGCCTATTATATTATTGAAGTTATTTCCGAAAAGTATGACCGGCTTGATCTAAAAGAACAGCGAAAAGTACTGATCCATGAACTCCTGCATATCCCCAAAAACTTTTCCGGAAGTTTATTGCCCCATAAAAGCCGTTTTGCCAGGATAGACAGAAAAAGAATAGAAGCATATTATAAAAAATTGGTATAACATTACCTTATGGTAACCGTTTTTCACGGAAATGATATTGCTGAGAGCCGCTCCAATCTGGATAAATATTTACGCTCTTTAAATTCTGAATTAATATTTATGGACGGAAAAAAAATTAGTATGCCGGAAATTATACTGGTCACGGGTACACGGTCGCTACTTTCTGAAAGAAAAGCAGTAATTATCGAAAATTTTTTTAGAGGTGCGGCCAAAAAAGAAAAAAATGAGATTTTGGACTACCTGTTTAAAAAAGATTTATCGTCCGAAATTGTGTTTTGGGAAAACCGCAAAATTGAAAAAGCAAGAATACAGCGGTTAACCGGTAAAGTAAATCTGCAGAAATTTGAATATCCGCAGATATTGTTTAAATTTCTTGATTCCATCGGCAGGATGGATCCGGCCTGGTTACTTGCGAGTTTTAATACGGTCTTAAAAGAGCGGGAAGCGGAAATCGTCTTTGCCATGATAATCCGCCAGTTCCGTCTGATGATTATTGCCAGAACAGACAACGCTTATCCACCGGAAATTCCTCTGTGGCAATTCGCTAAATTTCAAAAACAGGCAGCTGCTTTTTCGGCTGCCAAATTGTTATTCCTTTACCGCCGGCTGCTCTTGATCGACTACCAGGTAAAAACCGGTCAGACGCCTTACACTCTCAGACAATTGCTTGACATATTTATAGCAACTCTTTAGCATGGTTTTATGAAAAATTCATATAAAAAAGCCGGCTTTAATGAATCCGTATTCAGGGATTATGACATCAGGGGAATCTACCCTTCACAAATTAATGAAGATTTTTTTTATCTTTTGGGCAGGGCGGTTGCCGAATATTTAAATGTGGATGAAATAGCAGTTGGCCATGATACCCGGCTTTCATCACCAACCCTTTTTAAAGCATTGACTGAGGGCATCAGGGAAAGAGGTGTTAATGTAGTAAATCTTGGCTTAATTTCAACGGAAATCAATTATTTCGCTTCGGGACATTACGGCTTTCCGGCCAATATTATTGTCAGTGCCTCGCATAATCCTCCGGAATATAACGGATTAAAAATTGTTAAAAAAGGTGTCGTGCCTCTGCATGGTTCATTAGGCTTGCCGGAAATAAAAAAAATTGCTCTGAAAAATATTTTTCCGGTAAAAAAAAAGAGAGGTGAGATTAGGAAAAAATTGGTTTTAAGCGATTGGATCAAGCATTTGTTATCCCTGATTGACTTATCTTCAATAAAACCTTTAAAAATTGTCATTGATGCCGGAAACGGGATGGCCGGTCCGACCTGGGAACAACTGAAAGAAAAGCTCCCTGTAAAAATAATTCCTCTGTACTTTGATCCGGACGGTCGTTTTCCCAACCATCTGCCGGATCCTTTGAATAAAAACAATCTGAAAGACCTGCAGAAAAAAATAAGGGAAACCTCTGCTGATTTGGGTTTTGCCCTGGACGGTGATGCCGACAGGCTTTTTGTTGTTGATAACAATGGTAAACCCATGTCGGGAACGATAACCTGTGCTATGCTGGCCAAACATCTGCTTAACAAAAAAGGTCCGTCCCCGGTACTTTATTCTGTCACCTGCGGCAGAATTGTTCCTGAAACAATAAATAAATACCGCGGCCAACCGGTCAAAACAAGAGTCGGGCATTCATTTATCAAAGCCGAAATGAAAAAATGGAATGCCGTATTTGCCGGAGAACATTCGGGACATTTTTATTTCCGTGACAATTACTATGCTGATTCGTCATCAGTGGCCGGTCTGTTCTTTTTGGAATATTTATCAGCCCAAAAAAAGTCTTTATCGGTTTTAAGAACTGATTTTGAAACGCATTATTCTTCGGACGAAATAAATTTTTCTGTTGACGACGGGAAAAAAATTTTCCATAATTTAATTAACGCTTTTCCGGGATCCAAAGTTGATAAAACCGACGGAGTTACCGTCGCTTTCCCGCAATGGTGGTTTAACGCCAGAGCGTCAAAAACTGAACCTTTAATAAGGGTTAATGTGGAAGCAGACAGTCTGAAATTGCTGGATGAGAAACTGGATGTAATTACCAAAACAATAGAAAGCTCCGGAGGGTCAAAAAAGAAGGCCGATTAAACAAAACCTCATGAAAGCGGATCAATTGATAAATTTGAATAATCAGGCGAAAATAAAAGAACTTGATCCGCTCAATTGTCTTTCCTCCATCGAGCTTATGCCGCGTCAACTGGAATATGCCTGGCGAGAAACCTTCAAGCTGCCGCTAGAAAATATTTCCCAAAAATACGAAAAAGTTTTTTTTTGTGCCATGGGCGGCTCGGCCTATGCAGGCAGAATAATAAAAAGTCTATTCCGGTTAAAAGTGCCTTTTACCGTTGACGTTGTGGACAATTACGATCTTCCCTTATCTGCCGATAAAAAATCATTAGTTATAGTCGCCAGTTATTCGGGCAATACGGAAGAAACTCTTTCCTGCTGCCGGCAGGCTCTTGATAAAAAACTGAATATTGTCGGCGTTACCGGAGGTGGACAACTGGCTGACATTTTAATAAGAAACAAATTGCCGGTTTTTATTTTTGATAAAGATCTTAATCCTTCAAATCAACCCCGGCTGGGACAGGGATATATGATTGCTTCCCAACTGGCCATATTGTCGGCATTGGGGCTGATAAAAGTTAAATCAGATGAAATCTCCCGGGCAATAGAACTTTTGGCTCAAAATAATATTACATACGGATCCGGAGTTGTATCTGAATCAAATCCGGCTAAAAAAATTGCCGGCATGATTTTTGATAAAATACCCGTTTTTGTCGCCGGCGGGTTTCTGGAGGGAGCTGTCCACGCAGTCAGAAATCCGATAAACGAAACCGGAAAACATTTTGCCGATTATTTTATTCTTCCGGAACTAAATCATCATCTGCTTGACGGCCTTATTTTCCCGGACAATTTAAGTAAGAAGCTGGCATTTGTCCTGATTAATTCTTCGCTTTATCCTGCTAAAATTATAAAAAGGCTTAATATTACGGAAGATGTAATTAACAAAAACAGCTTAAGCGCGGTCAGTATTAACCTTAAGGGTATTACTGAATTGGTCCAGGTATTTGAATTGCTTCAGATTGGCAATTATCTTTCATTTTATTTGGCCGTTGCCCATAATGTTGATCCCGCTCCCGTGCCTTGGGTTGATTATTTAAAGAAAAAATTAAAATCTTAGGAGATTTTTTATGAAAAACAACAGCTACATTGCCTGGTTTGATGAAATCGGAAAAGAAGATGGCGGAAAAGTTGGCGGAAAAGGCGCAAATTTGGGAGAAATGTTCCGGGTAAAAATTCCGGTCCCTTTCGGTTTTGTTGTAAAAGCTCAAGCTTATTTTGAATTCATAAAGTCAACCGGACTTGACCGGAAAATAAAGGAACAGTTGAACG
>MFJF01000009.1:0-27786 GCA_001779115.1 Candidatus Gottesmanbacteria bacterium RIFCSPHIGHO2_01_FULL_40_15 | reverse complement strand
GCTTAATCAGGTGGCAAAAATTATCCAAAAAATGATTCTTAAAGAAGCAATTCCGACGGAGGTTGCCCGCCAGATTATGGTTTCCTACCTTGATCTTCCGCTATATGCCAAAAAAAAGCAGCAAATAATTCAAAAACTGGCTTCCTTCCTTAAAAATCCTCTGGTGGCCATCCGGTCTTCTGCCACAGCTGAAGATCTTCCCGGAGCCTCCTTTGCCGGACAGCAGGCAACGTTTCTTAATGTTGAAGGAGAGGCAAATGTTTTAAAAAGCGTTCATGAAAGCTGGGCTTCACTGTTCACTCCCCGGGCAATATTTTACCGGGAAGAGCAAAAATTTGACCACATGAAAGTCGGTCTTGCTTCAGTCGTCCAGTTAATGGTGACTTCAACTTCTTCAGGTGTTATGTTTACCGTCGATCCGGTTACTAATGAAAAAGGAACAATAACGGTTGAAGCGATTTTCGGACTTGGAGAACTTATCGTTCAAGGGTCCGTAACGCCCGACCACTATGAAGTTGATAAAAAAACCCTGGAAATATTAAACAAAAAGATCGGTGACCAGAACCAGATGATGATAAAAAAAGACGGTAAAAATATTGAAATTAAACTTTCCGAGAAAGACAGAAAGAAGCAAAAAATAACAGATGCCGAATTAATCACTATTGCCAAACTCGGTAAAAAACTTGAGGATCATTATTATTATCCCCAGGATGTCGAATGGGCGATAGAAGACGGCACAGTTTATATAGTCCAAACGCGTCCGATTACTACCTTTAAGGAAAAAAAGGCGGGACAAAAAGATACCGGTCAAGATATTTCATCATTAAATCTTAAAATATTGGTTAAAGGCGATCCGGCTTCTCCGGGAATAAAATCGGGTCCGGTTAAAATCATCCGGTCAGCCTCGGAAATTGATCAGGTTTTTGAAGGGGAGATTTTGACCACTGTTCAAACCAATCCTGACTTTGTGCCGGCAATGAAAAAAGCGGTTGCCATAATTACCGAAAGAGGCGGACGGACTTCCCATGCCGCCATTGTTTCACGGGAACTGGGTATACCGGCAGTTGTCGGAACCGGAAATGCTACCAAAATATTAAAAACCGGGGAGGTAGTAACCGTTGATGGAAGCAAAGGTGAAGTCTACCAGGGCGCTTTTGCCAAACAATTATCGGTTATTAATGAAAAAACTAAAAAACCGGTAAGTGAAGTAATTAAGTTAAAAACAGCCACCCGGATTTACGTTAACCTGGCCACTCCCAACAGGGTTGAAGAAGTGTCAGGCATGAATGTGGACGGAGTCGGTCTTTTAAGGGCCGAATTTATGATAGCTGATATCGGTACTCATCCTAAAAAACTTATCAAAGACAAAAAAGAGCATATTTTTATTAAAAGGCTTGGGGACGATCTGCTTAAATTTTGCCGGGCATTCAATCCCCGGCCGGTTGTCTATCGGGCGACGGATTTTAAAACTAATGAATACCGGAATTTAATCGGGGGTAAAGAGTATGAGCCGGAAGAACCGAATCCCATGCTGGGATTTCGCGGTGCCTTCCGTTATATGTCCGATCCGGAAGTGTTTAACCTGGAATTGGAAACGATCAAGATGGTCAGAAATAAACACGGATTTAAAAACCTCTGGTTGATGCTTCCGTTTGTCAGGACAGTCAGGGAACTGATAGAGGTAAAAAAGATCATTGCTGCCTCGGGACTTTCACGCTCTCCTACATTTAAGTTATGGATGATGGTGGAAATTCCTTCCAACGCAATCATTCTTGACCAGTTTTGTGAAGCCGGAATTGACGGAGTCTCAATAGGCAGCAATGATTTGACAATGCTGATTTTGGGAACCGACCGTGACAATACGGAAGTGGCTCCTGAATTTGATGAAAGAAATGATGCGGTTTTATGGGCTATAGAGAGAGTTATAAAAATATGTAAACGCTATAAAATTACATCTTCAATTTGCGGGCAGGCGCCGTCCGATTATCCGGAATTAGTCGATAAGCTTGTCAATTGGGGAATTACTTCAATGTCCATAAATACCGATGCCGTTGACCATGTCAGGGAAACGGTTTATCAGGCCGAAAACAAATTGGCTAAAAATAAAAAGAATTGATATGTTCAAAATCACAAAAATAAGCGCCCGGCAAATTTTGGACAGCCGAGGCAATCCGACAGTTCAAGCCGTTGTTGAATTAGATAACGGGGTGTCATCGGCAGCTTCCGTTCCATCAGGGGCTTCAACCGGACGGTATGAAGTTATAGAAAAAAGGGACGGAAACAAAAATTATTACCAAGGCCTTTCGGTTTTAGGCAGCGTTGATACAATAAAAAATAAAATTTCTCCTCTTTTAAAAGGCAGGGATATTTCCGGATTGACAGGTATCGATAAGTCATTGGAGGAAGCCGATGGAACGCCTGATTTTAGTAACTACGGCGGTAATGCGATTTTGCCCGTGTCCATGGCCTGCTACCGGGCTTATGCTGCCAGTTTAAATATTCCCCTTTACCGCCTTTTTATCCAAATTTCGGGTTTAAAAAACCCGTCAAAACCTCCTGTTCCTCTTTTTAACTTCATCAATGGCGGGCTGCACGGAAACCGTAATTTGACTATCCAGGAATTTCTGATAATTCCATCATTTCAAAACGGATTCGATAATATACTTGAAAAAGCCGTGTTTCTATATCAATCAACCGGAAAAAAACTGGAAAATAAAGGAATGTCAACCGGTTTAGGTGATGAAGGAGGCTTTGTTACCGGTTTTTCGTCAAATGAAGAGGCAATTGAATTTTTAATTGAAGTTATAAATGAATCCGGCCGCTACAGGTACGGCTCTGATGTTTCGCTCGGTCTTGATATGGCGTCAAGCACATTTTTCAGGCAGAATAAATATTATCTCAGGAAAGGTATCGGGCAGGAAGCTGATGGTTATATCAGCGAAATTGAAAATCTGGTTAATAAGTACGGTTTAATATTACTTGAGGATCCCCTTGCTGAAGATGACTGGCTCAATTGGACACGATTATCCGCTCAACTTGATTCCAAAATAAATCTAGTCGCCGATGACCTGATCGTGACGAATGTAAAAAGACTTGAACGTGCCGTTAATGAAAAAGCCTGCAACAGTTTAATTATTAAAATTAACCAGATTGGTACTGTTTCCCGAGCATTGGAAACTCTTAAAAAGGCTAAAAAATCAGGATTTAAATTCGTAATTTCCCATCGCTCGGGAGAAACTAATGATGATTTCATCAGCGATTTGGCAGTCGGCGTCGGTGCCGATTTTGTTAAATTTGGAGCTTTGGCCCGCGGGGAAAGAATTGCCAAATACAATCGTATGCTCACAATAATTGATAATTCCTGAATGAATCCTGTTTACCTTATCATACTTGACGGATGGGGCATTGGTCCGGAAGGACCGGGTAACGCCATTTCACAGGCAAAATTACCGTATTTTAACCGTTTGTTTAAAGAATTTCCCCACGGCCTCCTGGAGGCATCCGGCGAATTTGTAGGTTTACCCAAATGGGAAGACGGAAATACTGAAACGGGCCATCTTAATTTAGGTGCCGGATATATTGTTCCTCAGGATTTAGCCAGGATTAACCTATCGATAGCTGACGGGTCTTTTTTTCAAAACCGGGCTTTTTTGCAGGCTCTGGACCATGTCCGTAAATATGAAAGTAATCTTCATCTTATAGGACTTATCGGATCGGGGGGTGTGCATTCCAATATTGAACATTTATTGGCGCTTCTGCAGCTTATCAAGGAACAGGATTATCACCGCCTTTTTCTGCATTTAATAACAGACGGCCGGGATTCTCCTCCGAAATCTGCCCGGGTTTATTTGACCCAAATTGAAAATTTTCTTCAAAATCTCAAAATCGGAAAAATCGCTTCAATAATGGGCAGATATTATGCCATGGACCGGGATAAACGCTGGGACAGAACTGAAAAAGCCTACCGGATTTTGACATCCGATAATAGCCTCTGTGAAGAGGATATCGGAAAAATAATCAGTGACAGCTATAAAAAAGGCATAACTGATGAATTTATAATCCCGACAGCCCTTGCTGAAAAGGGAAAAATATTACAAAGAATCAAGGAAAAGGACAGTGTAATTTTTTTTAATTACCGAATCGACAGGCCAAGACAATTAACTGAAGCCTTTGTATTGGAAAACTTTGAACATAATGCCAATTTGCCCGATTACGATCCTTTTGCCGTTAAATATTTTAAAAAGCATGATACTCAAATCGCCGGTTATCAAATGCCTTTTACCCGCGGAAAATCGCTGGAGCATCTTTATTTTGTTACCATGACGGAATTCAGTCAGGCCTTTCATGTCTCATCAGTTGCTTTTCCCCCTCACATTGTTATCAAACCTCTGGGAGCTGTTATTGAAGAAAATGGACTCAACCAGCTGCATATGGCTGAAAGTGAGAAAGAACGTTTTGTAACCTATTATTTTAACGGTCAAAGAGAGGTTCCCTTCAATAATCAGGATAATATTATAGTTGCCTCACCGGATGTTGCCACTTATGATCTAAAACCGGAAATGTCTGCTGAAATACTTACCACGCAATTAATTGAAAAAATAAAAACAGGGCAATATCATTTTACGGTTATTAATTACGCCAATCCCGACATGGTTGCCCATACGGGTAATATTTTTCCGACTATTAAAGCCTGCGAAACTGTTGATCATTGCCTTTCCCGGTTGGTGCCTCTTATTTTGGATTGGGGAGGAACCGTGATTATAACGGGAGACCACGGTAACGCCGAGGAGCTGATAAATCAAAAAACTGGTGGTATAGATACGGAGCATTCCTCCAGTCCCGTTCCAGTTCTGATTGCTTCCAGCAAGTTAAAAGACAAACCGGTTGAAATTCCAAAAGGAATTCTTGCCGATATTTCGCCCACTGTGTTGGCACTTCTTGGATTGGAAAAACCGAAATCGATGACGGGTAGAAATTTACTGGAAAATATTATAGACTTAAATTAAATCTTTCCATTTTAAATTCGGAAAGGAGATTAAATATGAAAGTTACACTTTCGGTAATAAAAGCGGATGTCGGATCAATCGGCGGCCATAACCGTCCCAGTCTCAAATTAATGGAAGCCCTTCATGACCATTTGAAAAAAGAAGGACAGAGACTTTTGATTGATTATAAAATTACTCATACCGGAGATGACGGTTGTCTGCTCATGTCGCATACAAAGGGAGTGGACAACCAGGATATTCACCGGCTGGCTTGGGACGCTTTTATAAGTGCCACTAAAGTTGCCAAGAGCCAGGGCCTTTACGGTGCCGGCCAGGACCTTCTTAAAGACGCGTTTTCCGGAAATGTCAGGGGAATGGGTCCGGGTTCATGTGAAATGGAGTTTGAAGAAAGACCTTCCGAGCCTTTTGTTCTATTTGCCTGTGACAAAACCGATCCCGGGGCATTTAATTATCCGGTTTTCCGGGGGTTTGCCGATCCGTTTCACAATGCCGGTCTGCTTTTGGCTCCCGATATGGCTGTCGGGTTTGAATTCAGCATCATGGATGTTAATTATACCGAAGGTGACCGGATCATCATCTTAAAAGCTCCGCAGGATTTATATGATATGGCCGTATTGCTGCGCGATCCCGAACATTATGTTATCGAGTCAGTCAAAACCAGATCAACGGGAGAAACTGCCGCGGTTGTATCTACTTCCAGGCTTCACAATATAGCCGGAAAATATACCGGTAAAGATGATCCTGTCGCTCTTGTAAGAACTCAAAAACAGTTTCCTTCAACCGGTGAAATATTGTCTCCCTGGGCGACCGCCCATTATGTGGTCGGAGATAACCGGGGGAGTCATATAGTTTCCATAATGCCTTGTAAACAGAATTCAATTATTTCATTTTTTGACGGTCCGGCTATAGTTAGCGCCCTGGGAATTTGTGTGCATAACGGAAAATTTACCGAAGGAGTTGATCTGTTTGACCAGCCTTTCTGGGATACTATCAGAAATAAATCTGCGGAAAAAACCCTTCATATCAGAGACCAGGGCTTTTTTGGTGCTGCTATGGCTCCAATGGAAGAACTCGAATACACTGGAGTTGTAGAAAGGATTAAAGAGCTGGACAAAAAGTTTTCGGTACGTCATAATAAATAAATCGTCAAGTGTTGAGATCTGCCCATGCCAAAAAGTGACATTTTTCAAAAATCCGGCTTTAAATTCCGGATTCCACCCCATTTAACCGATTACGCTGAAGTCTATAAAAACTTCAGCTGGCAGCAGGCTGCTTCAGAAATTACTTTTTTCCCTGACGGAAAATTAAATGCCGCTTATAATGCTGTTGACCGTCATCTGAAAGGCGTCAACAAAGAAAAGCTTGCCCTGATTTGGGAAGGGTCAGACGGTGCTAAAGAAACTTATACTTTTGCCCAGCTAGCTTCACTTTCCAATCAGGTCGCCAATCTTCTTAAAACGAAAGGTGTTCAAAAAGGTGACCGAGTATTTCTTTTTTTACCGCGTATTCCGCTGTTATATGTTTCTTTTCTGGGAATTCTTAAAATAGGCTCAGTCGCCGGACTTCTATTTTCAGCGTTTCAGGAACAGGCTCTTTTTGACAGGTTAAAAGACAGCGGTTCCAAAGTTCTCATCACCAACCGGGAATTGTCAAAACGACTTGAAAAAGTAAGGCAGAACCTGCCCGATTTAAAAGAAGTGCTTATTGTCGATGATGATAATTTTAAAAAAGAACTGGAGTCCCAATCTGATCAGGTTGAAATTGAAAAAACTGATCCGGATGATAATGCCTTTATGCTCTATACATCAGGGACAACAGGTAAGCCCAAAGGCGTAGTTCACCATCATTACGCCATTTTATCCCAGCACATTACAGCTAAATATGTACTCGATATTCATGATGAAGATATTTACTGGTGTACTGCCGATCCCGGCTGGGTTACAGGGATTGCTTATACTATTTTGGGGTCATGGAGCAACGCTGTTACTTCTGTCATCTATGAAGGCCGTTTTGATCCTGAAAAATGGTATCAAATACTTGCGGATTACAAAGTATCCGTCTGGTATACCGCTCCGACCGCTATACGCATGTTAATGGCTAAAGGAGATGACATATTGAAAAAATACGATTTATCGGCCTTAAGACATATTCTGTCAGTCGGAGAACCATTAAATCCTGAAGCGATCCGATGGTCCGTTAACGTACTCGGTCTTCCGTTTCACGATACCTGGTGGCAGACGGAAACCGGTTGCATTTGTATTGCCAATTATCCTGTTATGGATATTAAGTTCGGATCTATGGGCAAACCGTTTCCCGGTATTGAAGCTGCCATTGTAAATGATGAAGGTAAAGTACTGCCGGTTAATACTGAAGGAAACATTGCTTTAAAACCGGGTTGGCCGTCAATGATGCGTACTATTTGGCAGAATGAGGAAAAATATAAATCTTATTTTATTGGTAACTGGTATCTAACTGGCGATCACGGTCTGGTTGATGAAGACGGGTATTTCTGGTTTATCGGCCGTGCCGATGACGTTATTAAAACTTCAGGTGAACGTGTCGGTCCTTTTGAAGTCGAATCTGCATTAGTTGAACATCCGGCTGTAATTGAAGCCGGTGTCATTGGCAAGCCTGATACATTAAGAGGAGAAATAATTAAGGCTTTTGTCGTTTTAGAGAAAGAGTATTTTGAAAAGTGCCGGGATGAAAATGCAGCTGCCGGGTTAAAAGAGGAATTATCCGTATATGTCAAAAAACATTTAGCCGGGCATGCTTATCCCAGGGAAATTGAGTTTATAGATAAATTACCCAAAACCCGGTCGGGAAAAATAATGCGCCGGATACTTAAAGCCAAAGAGATGGGTCTTCCCGTTGGCGATACTTCTACTTTGGAAGAATATTGAAAATTACCGCCTTACTCAGGAAAAAATACAACCGTAATTTCCCCTTTTGAAATTTGTTTTTCTTTTATAATTTCTGAAACGGTGCCCCTTAATATCTCTTCATGCAGTTTAGTTAACTCCCGGCTTAAGGCGATTTTTATATCTCCAAATACTGATTTCAATTCTTCAAGGCTTTTATAAATGCGGTGAGGCGATTCATAAAAAACAACCGCCGGTTTGACAGCCGTATTGCCGGTCATTTTTTTAATTTCCTCATAAAATAATCTCCGCTTGCCGGATTTTTCAGGAGTAAATCCGGTGAAAAGAAAACGGTTAACCGGAAAACCGGAAGTGATAAGACTGCTGACAAACGCTGCCGGCCCGGGAATTGGGATAATTCTAATATTTTTCTTAATTGCCTCCCGGACCAGCCTGTATCCGGGATCGGAAATAAGCGGCGTTCCGCTGTCTGTAACCAGACTGATATTTTTTCCTGAAATCAATAAATCAATTAATTCCGGTGTTTTATACTGTTCCACCTCATCATAATATGAGATCAGTTCGGCATCAAATTTTGTTGTTATACCCTCCAGTTTAATTTTACCGGTATTTATTTTATTTTTGAAATGAGAAATCAGGTTTTTGGTCAGCCTGACGTCTTCACAAGCGATAATATCGCTTCCAAAAAGAGTTTCCAATGCCCTCAATGTAATGTCTTTCAGATTGCCAATCGGAGTGGAAACAAGAAAAAGCTGGCCGGTCATAATTATAATTATATACGATGAAACAATTGAATTTACCCGTAATTAGCGGTATGATAATTTCATACTATGAAAAAAGTTTTTCTTATAATCTGCGACGGTATGGCTGATAGGCCTATTGTACAATTAAAGGATAAAACTCCGCTGGAATCCGCTGTAAAACCGAACATTGATAAAATTACCACCAGATCCGTAACAGGACTTATGCACCCGGTTGATGTCGGGGTCAGACCGGGCAGTGATATTGCCCACCTCTCCCTGTTTGGATATCCTATCGATATTTACTATCCCGGACGGGGTCCTTTTGAAGCTGCCGGTTATGGGTTGGAGGTAAAAATCGGAGATGTTGCCCTGAGGGGAAATTTTGCGACGGTAGACAATGATTTAATTGTTCTGGACCGCCGGGCCGGCCGGATAGACGACACCCGCGGTTTAATCGGTAAATTATCTGAAATTTCTGTTCCCGGTCTTAAATTATTTTGGGCAAAAGGTAATTCTCACCGTTTGGCACTGGTTCTTCGCGGAAAAAATTTAAGCGGACAGGTCACCGACACTGACCCGCATGAAACAGGAATCAGAGTTCTAAAGGCAAAACCTCAGACAGGAGATAAAAACGCAAAAAGAACAGCCGGAATAATAAATTTTTTATCCGATTCTTTTCATGAGAAGTTGAAATACCAAGATAAAGCCAATTTTGTTCTATTAAGGGGAGCCGGAATGCTTCCGGAAATTCCGACGTTCGAAAGCCGATATGGTCTAAAAGCCGTCTGTATCACAGGCGGCGGACTGTACCAGGGGATCGGAAAAATATTGGGTATGGACGTAATAAAAAACAGGAAATTTACCGGAAAACCCAATTCTGATATTTCGGGTAAAATTAAAACAGGCTTGGCCGCGTTAAAAAGTTATGATTTTATCTTCATTCATATCAAAGCGGCCGATAACCTGGCTGAAGACGGAAATTTTGCCGGTAAAAAGAAATTCATTGAAAAAATCGATCGGGCTTTACATCCGCTGGTTAACCGGGATGATATTCTTCTAATTTTAACATCGGATCATACCACAAGCTCCGAGTTGAAACGGCATACCGCCGATCCGGTTCCGATTCTTTTGGCTGGAAAAAATCTTCATGTCGACCAAGTAAATTTTTTCGGGGAAAGGGAAGTCAGCCGGGGTAGACTGGGCCATATAAAAGGCAGCCATCTGATGCCGCTTATTCTTGATTATGTCGGATTATCAAAATTAAAAGGAGCATAATGTGAAAAAATCACCCCTGAAATTGGGTATCAGCGGTTTTGGGCGTATCGGCCGAATTGCTTCCCGGATAATATTAAAAAATAATGATTTAAAATTAGTCGCCATAAACAGTCTCGCCCCGGTCGAGTCCCACGCTTATCTTCTTAAACATGATTCAACTTATGGAATTTTCGATTTGGAAATCAAAGCAGGAAAAAATTCCTTATTTGCCGGCAGCCAAAAAATTGATGTTTTTAATAAAAAAAGCCCCGGTGAAATCCCCTGGGATCGGTCAGATGCGCAAATCATTATCGATGCCACCGGAAAATTCCGCACTCAAGTCGATTTGTCAGGCCATATCAAAGGAAATGTAAAAGTAGTTGTCCTGTCTGCTCCCGCCAAAGATGATATGAAAACTTTAGTTATGGGCGTTAATCACCGGAATTTCATAAAAGGGGTTGATAAAATAATATCCAATTCTTCATGCACAACCAACTGTCTGGCCAATGTTGTAAGTGTCCTTCATCAGCATTTCAATATAGAAAAAGCTTTTATGACAACTACCCATGCCGTAACTGACTCTCAGAATTTATTGGATAATTCGCATCGCAAGGAAATAAGATTGCGCCGGTCGGCCTTATCCTCAATAATTCCTGCTTCAACCGGTTCAGCTAAGGATATCGTCAAATTATTTCCCGAATTAGAAGGAAAAATTTCGGCCCGGGCGCTTCGTGTCCCAGTGGTAAGCGTTTCATTGATCAATTTGACGGCTTTAATATCAAAAAAAACAACAAAAGACCAAATAAATGAAGAATATAAAAAAGCTTCAGCCGGTAAACTCAAAGGAATTCTAACCGTATCTGATGAAGATTTGGTTTCCGTTGATTTTAAAGGAGATTCTTTTTCTGCCGTTGTCGATATTAATTTAACTGAAGTTCTGGACGGCCGGTTGGTTAATCTGTATGCCTGGTATGACAATGAATGGGGATATGCCCGAAGGCTGGTTGATTTGTGCCTATTTATCGGAAATAAGAGTAATGAATAAAAAAGAAGTTAGGGAAATAAGTAATATAAAAAATAAAAGGGTATTGGTTGTCTGTGATTTCAACATCTCACTAAAAGACGGCCGAATTGCCAATGATACCAGAATAACGGAAGCCCTCCCGACAATAAATTTTCTTCTGAAAAATCACTGCCGGGTTATTCTTGTTTCACATCTTGGCCGGCCTAAAGGCCGTGATCTCAGGTTTTCTTTAAAACCGGTTGCCGATAGACTGGAAAGGCTAGCCGGCGTTAAAGTAGAGCTGATTAATGATTTTTTACAGGAACATAATCGGCAAAAAATAAAATTCATGCCCGAAAATAGTTTAATACTTCTGGAAAATATCCGTTTTTATCCGGAAGAAAAGGCAAACGATCCGCATTTTGCACAAAGTTTAAGTCAACTAGCCGATATTTTCATAAATGATGCTTTCGGAGCATCCCACCGGGTACACGCCTCAATTGTCGGTATCAGCCGTTTCTTACCGGGTTTTGCCGGCATTTTACTGTCGAAGGAAATTAATATGCTTGATGGTGCTCTTAAAAGGCCAAAAAGGCCTCTGATAATTTTTATCGGGGGTGCCAAAACGCCTGAAAAAATATCAGTAATCGAGAAATTATTGGATATTGCCGATACAATCGCTTTGGGCGGGGCAATCGCCAATACGTTTTTAGCCGCATGGGGATATGGTATGGGGTTATCTCTGGTTGATTACGAAATGGTGGAGATGGCCAGAGTAGTTTTTTGGCAGGCGACCCGGAAACATTGCGCTTTGCTTTTACCGACTGAAGTTGTTATCAGCAACAGCAGCAACTTAAAAGATAAAATTAAAATTGTCGGTTATGATCAGGTTCCTCCCAATGTCGCGATTTTTGATATCGGTTCCGGAACAAACAGGCATTACCGGGAATTGATAAACACAGCCGGAACGATTATTTGGAACGGTCCGATGGGCTATTATGAAAATCCTTTGTTCCAAAAAGGCACTAACAGGCTGTTAAAGGATATTGCCGATTCTAAAGCATTTAAAATAATCGGGGGCGGCGACACATTAACTTGTCTTAATAATAAAAAAATATTGGCAAAAATTGACCACGTGTCAACCGGCGGCAGTGCCATGCTGGAATTTATGAAAAACGGTACTCTTCCGGGAATAGAAGTCCTGCAGAATAAATAATATTTGGGTTTTCAGCTGAAACGCCTGAAAACAGCCACAACTTTACCCTGTATCTTTACATGTGTGGCATAAATCGGAGTCATGGCGGCATTAGCCGGTTCAAGCCTGATTCTGTCTTTTTCAAAAAAAATTCTTTTCAGCGTGGCTAAACCGTTTGGAAGAACAGCTACAACCAGGTCTCCGCTTTTAGCTTCACTTTGGTGCTGGACTATGACAAAATCCCCGTCACGAATCCCTTCTTCAATGAGTGATGCGCCTTTAACCTGAAGAATATATCCAGGTTTTTTAGCGTTTAACATGCTGGCAGGCACTGATTGATAATAATTTGGGTCCGTATGGGGTTCCAAAGGACTGCCGGCGGCAATATAGCCAAGAACAGGTAATTCAATAGCCGTTTCAGCAGCTGTTGATTTAACCCTGTCAGTTATTACCTCAATTCCCCGTTCAGACCCGGGAGTTTTTTTTAAATATCCTTTGTTAATAAGCCGTTCAATATGCTCATGAATGGTTGAAGCGGCGTTAAGTTCCAACCCGTTAGCTATTTCAATAAGGGTTGGCGCAAAGCCGTGTCTTTGGACATATTGTGTGACAAATTCAAGAACTTGTCTTTCGCGGTTATAAAGTACCAGTGCCATAAATAATCCGAAATAATTATAATATAATAAGGAATATTACCTTTCCTTATTTCAGAATAAGATAAAAAAAACCGAAAATCAATAGCATCAATTCATACGGACGGGATCATATAAGATCATCCCTTAAGTTATCTGTTGTCTTCTAAATTGTGTTAAAATAAAAGATTCGCTTCTTAATATTTTTAAATTCCGACTGTCATGAATTTTAAACTGACCGCACCATATAAACCGACCGGTGATCAGCCTCAGGCTATTGCCGGACTGATTAAAGGATTGAATAATAACCTGAAACACCAGGTTCTATTAGGCGTAACAGGCAGCGGAAAAACTTACACAATTGCTCAGGTTATTGACAAAGTGAATAAACCTGTTCTGGTTATCTCCCATAATAAAACATTGGCAGCCCAGTTGTTTCAGGAATTCAGGCAATTTTTTCCTGACAATGCCGTTTGTTATTTTGTATCTTACTATGATTATTATCAGCCGGAAGCATATCTGCCCCAAACAGATACTTATATTGAAAAAGAAACGGAAATAAATGAAGAAATTGATAAATTAAGGCTTGCCGCAACAACAAATTTATTGACACGAAAAGATACCATAATTGTTGCATCCGTTTCCTGTATCTACAACTTGGGCAGTCCGGTTGAATATGGAAAACATATTCTTGAAGTAAGAAAAGATGAAAAAATTGATCGTGAAGCAATTATTGCAAGATTAATTAATCTTCAATACCAGCGGTCTGATTTCGGATTTAAACGCTCCACTTTTCGCGTAAGGGGAGATAACATTGATATTTTTCTGGCATATGAAGAAAAAGCAATAAGGATCCGGTACGATCTGGGTATTATTAAAAATATTACTAAAATTGATCCTCTGACAGGTAATGTTGAAGATGAGCTTAACCATTATACAGTCTTTCCGGCTAAACATTATTTAACCGACGTCAAAAACAGGTATGAAATTTTTGAAGGAATCCGGCGTGATTTGGATAAAAGAACCGCCGACTTAAGAAAAGACAATAAATTAGTTGAAGCGCAAAGACTAAGTCAAAGGGTGAATTACGATCTGGAAATGATCGAAGAAATGGGTTTCGTTAACGGAATTGAAAATTATTCAAGATATTTTGACGGTCGTTCTCCAGGCGATCCTCCCTTTACTCTCATTGATTATTACAAATCCCCGTACGGCAGCGACTGGTTGTTAATAATCGATGAATCGCATATGACCATTCCTCAAATCAGGGGTATGTATAACGGGGATCAGTCAAGAAAGTCCACGCTGATTGAACACGGTTTCAGACTGCCGGCAGCTCTAGATAATCGTCCGCTAAATTTTGAAGAATTTACAAGTAGGATGCCCCAAACCATTTATGTTTCAGCAACTCCTGATTCATGGGAATTAAATCTGTCAAAAAATTCGGTTAGAAAAAGCGGTTTGACAGCCCAATCAGGTATAACTGAGCAGTTAATAAGACCGACAGGTATCATTGATCCGGAAATAATCATAAAACCTACAAATAAGATGATTTTGGATCTGACGGCGGAGATAATAATAAGAAAAAAGAAAAAGGAAAGGGTTTTGGTAACGACATTGACAAAAAGGATGGCTGAAGATCTGGCCAAATATCTTCAGGAAAAACAGTATTTAAAACTGTCTCAATTTTCAGATTTAAAAGAAACCGGTTTACCCCGCGTACATTACCTTCACAGCGATATTCAGACTCTTCAAAGAAGTGACATTCTGGATGAGTTAAGATTGGGCAATTATGACTGTCTAATCGGTATAAATTTATTGAGGGAGGGTTTGGACCTTCCTGAAGTTTCCCTTGTTGTTATACTTGACGCCGATAAGGAAGGGTTTTTAAGAAGCAGGACTTCCCTCATACAGACAATGGGAAGAGCCGCCCGGCATATAAAAGGACAGGTAATTATGTATGCTGATACGGTAACTAATTCAATGCAAAGCGCCATAAGCGAAATTGAAAGAAGAAGGATAATTCAAAATGACTACAATGAAAAGAATAAAATCAAAGTAAAAGGAATAACTAAACCGATTCGGGATAAACTGGTTGAAAAAACGGATGAAGAAGAAAAAATAATTGATCCCATTTTAGGAAAAAAATTATCCTATCAGGCGCTTTTGAAAGTAGATAGCGGTGATCTTACTCCTTATGATGTTGCCAAAATGATAAGAAAGATGGAACGGGAAATGCGTACGGCCGCGGGTGAACTTAATTTCGAATTAGCCGCCGCATTGAGGGATAAAATTAATGAACTGAAAACAATTATTAAATAAAAAAATATTTCATGAAGGACAAAATTATTATCAAAGGTGCCAGAGTTCATAATCTGAAAAATATTTCATTGGAAATTCCCAAAAATAAGTTGATTGTATTTACCGGGATTTCAGGCTCGGGCAAATCATCACTTGCTTTTGATACCATTTATGCCGAAGGTCAAAGGCGGTACGTAGAAAGTTTATCCTCTTATGCCAGACAATTTTTAGGAGTAATGGATAAACCTGATGTAGATTCGATTGAAGGATTATCTCCGGCTATATCAATTGACCAGAAAACCGTCTCTCATAATCCCCGTTCCACAGTCGGAACGATAACGGAAATTTATGATTACCTGAGACTTTTGTTTGCCCGTGTCGGACATCCGCATTGCCCTGAATGCACACGTGAAGTCGGCAAACAGACAATTTCGGAGATCTCCGAGAGTATATTATTATTGCTGGACAAACTTTTAAATTCCGGACAAAAAAAGGAAATCAGAATCATGATTTTATCTCCCGTAATCAGGGATAGAAAAGGCGAATTCAGTAAGTTATTTATCAATTTAAAAAGTAAAGGCTACACGCATTTAAGGATAGACGGTTCCTTTTTTTCTTTAAATGATGATTTTGTGCTGATAAAAACAAATAAACATAAGATCGACACGGTAATTGACAAAGTATCGGTTAATAAAAAATATTTCCGTGAAAATCGGGGAGATTTGCACAAAAGAATCAGCCAGTCTGTGGAAACAGCTGTTTTGTTATCCCAGGGACTGTGCATCGTTTCGGAAATTAATGACGCCTCATTTTCATTTCCCGATAAGCCTAAAAATACAAAGGATTATCTTTATTCTGAAAAGTTCGCCTGTCCCTGGTGTAATATCAGTTTGCCGGAAATAGAACCGCGAATATTCTCATTTAATTCCCCGCATGGAGCTTGCCCGGAATGCGACGGTATCGGAATCCTCCTCAAAGTTGATCCTCAACTTGTAATTAATCTTAATCTGTCGATTTCCGAAGGCGGAATAATTCCTTTTGCGAAACTCATTTTGTCTGATACCTGGTTTGGCCGTCTTGTGAACGTTTCCGCCCGGAAAATTGGCATTGATTTAAGGAAGCCTTTAAAGGAAATGTCACCCGATAAACTATATAAACTTCTGTATGGAACGGGCGACGAAATTCATGAAGTAAGTGGCGAAAACAGGCAAGGCAGAATTGTTACCATCAGTGAAATATTTCCCGGAATTGTCAATGAACTGGAACGGCGTTATTCCGAAACCGAATCGGATTACGTCAGATCTGAAATCGGAAAATACTTAAAAAACGAAATCTGTCCCGTATGTCAGGGAAAAAGACTTAAAAAAGAAGCATTATCAATTACCGTACTGAAAAATACTATTGTTGATATTACATCAATGTCAATCAAAAATGCTTTTGAATGGGTAAAAAATTTGGAAAATCAATTAAATAATCGGGAAAAAACCATCGGCAGTCAGATAATCAAGGAATTAATTATCCGGCTGTCATTTCTTATATCAGTAGGACTAGATTATTTGACCCTGGACAGAAGCGCTCAGTCATTGGCCGGAGGAGAAGCCCAAAGAATTAGATTGGCTTCACAAATAGGTTCCGGATTATCCGGTGTTTTATATGTTCTTGATGAACCGTCAATCGGTCTTCACCAAAAGGATAATTTAAAATTGATAAACACATTGAAAAAATTGCGTGATTTGGGTAATTCCGTTATAGTCGTTGAACATGACAGGGAAATGATCGAAAATGCCGATATTATTTTTGACTTCGGACCAATGGCTGGTGAAAAAGGAGGTAAAATTGTCGCTTGGGGCACCTTAACTGATATTAAGGAAAATACTGATTCTATAACCGGGAAATATTTAAACGGCAATAAGGTAATAAAAAGGCCCGCCTCTTACCGGATAAATACCGGTTCGGAAAAGGAATATACGGAGAAAAACAATCAACGAAAAGTAGTTTTGTCCGGTTGCCGTGAAAATAATCTTAAATCGATAACCGCCGAATTTATACTAAATAAACTTATTTGCGTGACCGGTGTTTCGGGAAGCGGAAAATCAACTCTGGTTGTCGACACCTTATACCAATCCCTGGCTTCATATTTCAATCGCTACCACCGGCAAAAAACAGGCAAATTTGAAAATATTTCAGGACTGGAATTTGTTAAAAGAGCAATACTTATTGACCAATCGCCGATTGGCCGGACTCCGAGAAGTAATCCTGCTACCTATACTGGGTCTTTCAACTTTATTCGCGACCTTTATAGTCAAACGCCGGAAGCCCGTATGCGGGGTTATAAACCGGGCCGGTTCTCCTTTAACGTTAAAGGCGGCCGGTGTGAAGTCTGTCAGGGTGAAGGCCAGACTAAAATAGAAATGCAGTTTTTGCCCGATGTCTATGTTACCTGCGATGTTTGCGGTGGCAGCCGCTACAGCAGTGATACTCTGGAAATTAAATTTAAGGAAAAATCAATAGCTGACGTGCTTCAAATGACGGTAGAGGAAGCTCTGAATTTTTTCAAAAACATTCCCGGTCTTTATACCAAACTGGAAACTCTTCATCAGGTGGGATTATCTTATATCAAGTTGGGGCAACCGGCACCGCATCTTTCCGGAGGAGAAGCGCAACGGGTAAAACTCGCTTCAGAGCTGTCGAAAAAAAACGTTAAGGATACGGTTTACATTTTGGACGAACCGACTACCGGACTGCATTTTGCTGATTTGGAGAAATTGCTCCATGTCCTCCATGCTCTGGTGGATCAGGGTAATACGGTCATTGTCATTGAACATAATCTCGATATAATAAAAAATTCAGACTGGATAATTGACCTGGGTCCCCAAGGAGGCGATCAGGGAGGAAAAATAATATCTGCCGGGCCGCCGGAAATTATCGCCGCCAATAAGAATTCATATACGGGCAAATATCTTCGTTGATTTAATTGTATATGGGAAAAATCAAAAAAATTTTATGTAATTTACCTCAAACACCCGGTGTTTATTTTTTAAAAGATCAATCCGGCCGTATTATTTATATCGGTAAAGCGGTTAATTTGAAATCCAGAGTGTCTTCCTATTTTCGCAATAATCCAAAAGAAGAAAAAACCGTGCAGATTCAAGCTTCGACAAGCGATATAGAAATAATTGAAGTTTTCAGTGAATTTGAAGCTCTCTTATTGGAAGCAAAATTAATAAATACCCATAAGCCTAAATATAATGTTATTTGGCGGGATGACAAATCTTATATTTATATAAAGTTAACTCAGACTGACTTCCCTTCATTTTATCTGGCCAGAAAGCAAAATACGACCGATCAGTTGTTTGGCCCTTTTCAATCGAAAAGAACCGCCCGGCAGATATTATATTTTTTGCGGGAGATATTTCCTTATTGCACACAAAAGACACCGTATAAAAAAATATGCTTTAACCGGCACATCGGTTTATGTTTTCCCTGCCCATACGAAATAATAAACGTTAAAAATGAACAAAGAATGGTTTTGATCCAAAATTATAAAGATAACGTCCGCAATATAAAAAGAATTCTTTCCGGCAATATAAAAAAAGTCAGGCATGACTTGACGGTTAAAATGAAAACTCATGCCAAAAATAAAGAATTTGAAAATGCCGCTTTATTAAGAGACAGAATTAATCAATTGGAAGTTTTGACACTGGATTATCATAATATTGACCGGTATCTGGAAAATCCGGCAAAGAAAGGGGAAATCTGGGAAAATGAGAGAAAATCACTACTGGAAAATTTGGACAGATACATAAAACTGGAAAAACAATTTGAAATAATAGAATGTTATGATATCAGTAATATTTCCGGAAAATTTGCTGCCGGTTCTCTGGTTACATTCAGACGATCCGGACCGGACAAGTCCCGCTACCGGCATTTCCGCATAAAAACTGTTAATCAGCCTGACGATTATGCCATGCTTAATGAAGTAATCAGCCGGCGCCTTAAACACAAAGAGTGGCAACTGCCGGATTTGTTTATGGTTGACGGAGGAAAACAGCAGTTAAATATACTATTGAAAACTTTAAGCAATTACCGGGTAAATGTTCCGGCAATAGCCCTGGCCAAACGGTTTGAAGAAATAGTTGTTAAAAACAAAGACGCATTTACTTCGATTGTACTGCCAGCCCATTCTCCCGCGTTAAAACTGGTTACCCGGATTCGCGATGAAGCACACCGATTTGCCCACCGTTATCATCAGAAATTAAGAGCTCAATACCTGATTGATTTATTGCAATAACAATACCTCTATGCTAATCTGAAATTCATATTTTAAAAGACAAAGTTAATCTATGAAATCGCTTCTGAAGGGCTTTATTACCTCATTTTTATCCGTATATTTCACTTCTCAAATCAAGTCGGGTCTGTTGATTAAAAACGGCTGGCAGGGATATTTCTCATCGGCTCTTTTGCTTTTGCTAATATTATTTTTAAAATCATTTGCCGATACCCTGCTTTTTCCTTTAAATCTTTTGACTCTTAATTTAACTAAGTGGATAACGTTTATTTTATTTGTTTATTTTTGGGTCCTTGTTTCCCCTGACGCTCAAATCTCGCCGTTGGCAGTGCCTGACAGTCAGCTCGGACCTTTGGTTTTTTCACAGTCTGTTTTGCCATATTGGCAGTCAGCGATTATAATTTCTCTTCTGATAATATTTTATTTACAATTTTTTAAATGGTTAATGAAATGAAAAAGCAGCATAAATCATTTGTGGTAATCGGCGGCGGAACCGGCACTTTTTCCGTACTTAACGGTTTGAAAAAATTTACCGACCATGTTACCGCTGTTGTATCAATGGCGGATTCCGGTGGCAGCGCTAGAAAAGAAAGGGATGAATGGGGATTGTTGCCAAGTTCCGACATAAGAAAATCTTTATTGGCATTAGCCGATGTTTCCGCCAAAGACAGTTTAATTTTGCGGCGCTTATTCGAATACCGTTTTGCCAAAGGTAGAGGTCTTTCCGGTATGACATTCGGGAATTTATTTTTGGTAGCCCTGTCAAATATTGTAGATTCCCAGACAAAAGCAATTGAAATGGCCAGTGAGCTTTTAAGAATCAAGGGAAAAGTATTGCCTGTTACGCTTGAGAAAACTGACTTGGTCGCGCATTATAATAACGGGCAAATCATTACCGGAGAACATAATATCGACGATCCCAAACAAAAAGACTTTCCCCGTATTACAAAATTTTATACTAAACCTCAGGCTTTTGTATATTCCCAGGTCAAAAAGGAAATAGAAACCGCTGACGTTATTATCATCGGTCCCGGCGGTTTTTACACAACCGTTATCGCTAATCTGGTAATTAATGGTGTCACTGAAGCAATAATTAAAAATAGGGGTAAAAAAATATATATTCTTAATTTGATGACGGAATACGGCCAGACTTATAAATTTACCGCCGCAACTTTCATCCGGCAATTGGATAAATATCTTCCGGTAAATGTTTTGGACTATGTATTGATTAATAACGCTCCGATTTCGCAGGACATTCTGAAAAGATACAAAAGAACATATGCTGAGCCTGTTTTTAATGATTTAACAGGTAAATGGCCGTTTAAAGTTGTTTCTGCCGATCTTCTTTCCGAAAAAATTGTTATAAAAGAAAAAGGCGACCGCCTGAAAAGAAGTTTAATCAGGCACAGTCCTGAAAAAATTGCCCAAATCTGCCTAAATCTGGCAAACTGAACGGAAATTATAAATTATAGAGTATAATATTAAAGTGAAAAATATTCCGGTTATAATTCAATCCCTGATTTCGGTTACCCTGATCATCCTCATTCTTATTCAGGCAAAAGGAGTAGGTTTGGGACGTGCCTGGGGAGGAGGCGGAGAATTTTACAAAAGCAGACGCGGGGTTGAAAAGGTAATTTTCAATCTGACCGTTCTTTTTGCCGTTCTCTTTTTGGCTTCATCAATACTCAATATAATCCTGGCTTGATAATGCGGAAATTTCTGATTTATCTTGTCTTTTTTATTGAAACATTCGTCAAAAGGCATCTGAAGCCTTTAGGTTTTTCGCTTCTGATCGGTTTTTTTGCTACTCTGTTTCTTCTGCAAGTATATCCGTTTTTATCTGCCTTACTTGTCCGCAAACATGAAAGAATTGGTTATATCGGTACATTTTCTCCGTCAAATCTGCCTCCAGTAATAAGCAGTAAAATCAGTTACGGTTTAACTTCCGTTAAACCGGATGGAATACCGACCGAAGGAGCCGCCAGATCATGGAACGTTGTTAATAATCTCAAATATACTTTCTATCTTAAACCGAATTTAAAATGGCATGACGGTAAACAGCTGACGGCCACAGATATTAATTACAAAATCAAAGATGCTAAAATTACGGCAACTGATAATTACACATTAACGATTGAACTTAAAGAACCTTATGCTCCATTACCTGTCCTTTTGTCAACGCCCCTGCTGCGGGAAAAATTAACGGGTCTGGGTGCGTATAAAGTAATCCGAATGGTTAAGGAAAACGATAATAAAATTACCGAATTGACGCTTCTTCCTTACGACCGTAAACTGCCGACCCAGACTTATAAATTTTATTCCATCAAAAGCGACGCTCTTCTGGCTTTTAAACTCGGGGAAGTGGATATATTGGAGGATATTGATGTGAACGGCGATTTTACCGGCTGGAAAAATATAATACCGGAAGAAAGGACTCAATATAATAAAGTCGTCGCGTTATTTTTCAATTTCAACGATCCCAAGCTGAAAGAAAAGGAGATAAGACAGGCTTTGGCATACGCTCTGCCGCCTTTTGAAAACCGGGATAAAGCGGTATCTCCGATTTCGCCTTTATCATGGGCTTTTTCACAAAAGGTTAGACTGTACCAGTACGATACTGAAAGCGCCCTCAAAATACTCTCCCAAAGTCCGTTGGCATCGGAATCAGCCGAACTTATACTGACTGCTCCGCCGTCTTTACTCCAATCTGCCCAAAACATATCAAATGCCTGGAAAAAAGTGGGTCTTAATGCCAAAGTCCGGATTGAATCTGTGTTATCCTCAAACTATCAGGTTATGCTCAGAAGTTTAACTGTTCCTGCTGATCCTGACCAGTATGTTTATTGGCAATCAACCCAGGAAAATACAAATATTTCCAATTATTCCAGTCCCAAAATTGATAAACTCTTAGAAGACGGCCGGAAAACTTTGGATACGGACGCACGTAAAAAAATATATGCCGATTTTCAATTTTATCTGGTAGATGATGCACCGGCGATTTTTCTATATTATCCAAAAGTTGTTACAATCAGAAGAAAATAACGGTTGTGCCGCAGGAGAGATTCGAACTCTCACGACTTATAAAGTCACTGGATTTTAAGTCCAGCTTGTCTACCGTTCCAACACTGCGGCTTTTATTCTTTAATTTTATCAGATTAATCCCGCAATAAAAAGAATTCGCTGCAGGTAATATGCAATTGACAATTTTATGAACCGAATTTATTATGCATTTATTCTGAAATGACAGTTAAAATAATCCGTTTTTTCCGTAAAAGATTTGTTGCCATAATGATTTTAGGACTGGCGGGACTAACGGTTCTCTTTATCCGCCGTCAGTACTTTACTGTAAAACAGGATTATAAATCCGAAACGCATGTAAAAGTAAAATCGGGTAGCCTTAAAGAGGAATTGACTATATCCGGAGAAATCGACGCGGAAGAAAAAATTACCTTAAGATTTCAGACGTCCGGAAGATTAAATTGGATCGGCGTCAAAGAAGGGGATTATGTCCGGAAATATCAGGCAATTGCCTCTCTGGATAAAAGGGATGTAGAAAAAAATTTGAAAAAGAAATTATTGGCTTACATGAATGAGCGGTGGGATTTTGAACAAACCCATGATGATTATTCTGTCAGAGGAAGACAATTATATCAGGTACCCGGTTTGACCGACGAAGAAAGAAGAATCCTGGACAAAGCACAATTTGATCTTGAATCAACAGTTCTTGATGTGGAAATACAGAATTTGGCTGTAGAATATGCCAATTTATGGACTCCAATAGCCGGTATAGTTACCAGAATCGGTTCTCCATATGCCGGAACTAATATTACACCGGCGCAGGCCGAATTTGAAATAATCAATCCTGATTCCGTATTTTTCAGTGCATTAGCCGATGAAACTGAAGTTATAAAAATTATGGAAGGAACAACCGGAGAACTGGTGCTGGATGCATACCCTGATAATTTATTTAACGGGAAGGTTAAAAAAGTTTCATTTATTCCCAAAACCGGAGAAAGCGGAACTGTTTATACGGTTAAATTTCAATTCAATGACAATAATACGGACTATCGTTTTAGAATGGGAATGGTCGGTGACGTAACATTCGAAACCGGAAGTCGTAAAAATGTGCTTGTTTTGCCGAATAAGTATATAAAAACTGAAAACGGAGAAAAGCATGTTTTTGTTAAAAGAGGAGATAAGATTGAAAAAAATAAAATAACGACCGGTCTGGAAACGGATTCCGACAGTGAAATAAAAAGCGGTATTAAAAAAGGCGATTTGGTTTATCTTCCTGATTAAAACCTCTATGATAACTCTGAAAAATGTCTCCAAAATTTATAAGTTGGAAGAAAACGATTTTATTGCTTTAAAAAATATTAATTTAAATATTAAAGAAGGCGAATTTTTGGCAATTCTTGGACCGTCAGGATGCGGAAAATCTACTTTAATGCATATCATTGGGCTTTTGGACGTTCCGACCGGTGGAAAAGTAATCGTTAATAATAAAGATACCGCTGACATGTCAGACGATGACATATCAAATCTGAGAAATAAATTCGTCGGATTTATTTTTCAACAGTTTAACCTGATTAATAAAATGAATGTTTTAGAAAATATAGTATTACCTACTCTTTATACCAGAACAAAATTGGATTTTAATCCGCTAAAAAGAGCAGAAGATCTGATGAATCGGTTTGGTATTATCGAAAAAAAGAAATCTTTCCCCAATAAACTTTCGGGCGGCCAACAGCAGCGGGTTGCCATAGCCAGGGCGCTTATTAATATGCCGAAAATTATTCTGGCGGATGAACCGACCGGAAATCTTGATTCAAAAACCGGCAACGTTATTTTGAAACTTCTTAAAGATCTGAACGGAAATGACAACATAACAGTTGTCGTTGTAACTCATGACGTTGGTATCGCTGAACTTTTTCCAAGAAAAATCAATATGCTAGACGGACGAATTATTGATAAATGAGAGCTTTTACATATCTCCTTAAACAGTGTATTGAAGACTTCAGAAGAAACTTATTACGAACATTTCTGACGTCTTTGGGAATTTTAATCGGCGTATCTTCGATTATTCTTCTGATTGCCGTGGGATTAGGTTTAAAAGAATTTATCAATAATCAATTTGAAAGTTTGGGGTCAAATATTTTAATTGTTCTGCCGGGCAGTATTTTCCAGGAAGGCGGATTGCAGGCGGGTCAAAATATCGGCGGAGTTCAATTTGACGAAGAGGACTATCGCCGGTTAAAAAAAATGGAAGGAATTGAATATATTGCTCCGGCCTTTATAAAAACAGTTACAATAACCGGTGAAGGCGTTTCAGAAACAGGTGATTTATACGCGACCACCGAAGAAATATTTCCTATGAGGAATTTAACCTTGCTGACAGGCGGATATTTTACCGCCGGTGACATCACTAAAAGAAGTAAAAAAGCTATTCTTGGTCCCAAAATTGCCGAAAAATTATTCGGAAAAAGTGAATATGCATTACACAAATCCGTTAAAATTGAAAATCTGAATTTTAAAGTTATCGGTATATTGGAATCAAAAGGAGGCGGTGGATTGGGTGGTCCTGATTTTGATTCTTTTGTTTATGTTCCTTATAAGACAGCCTGGTCGATTAATAAAGCGAAGGATTTTTATGCCATTACCGTAAAAGCGACCGATATTAAGTTTTTGCCACAGCTAAAACAAAATATAAAAGATGTTTTATTAAAAAAATATGAGGAGAACGATTTTTCAGTAGCCGAGCAGGAAGAAATTCAGAGCGCTGTTTCAGTTATTTTCTCAGTAATAAACCTGGTTTTAATCGCCATCGCAGGCATTTCACTTATTGTCGGTGGAATAGGCATTATGAACATAATGTATGTCTCGGTTTTTGAAAGATTTCATGAAATTGGTATAAGAAGAGCGGTCGGTGCTACTAAAAAAAATATCCTGTCACAATTTTTGCTCGAATCGGTAATATTGTCTTTAACGGGCGGAATATTGGGATTATTGCTTTCCTTTCTGATAACTTTAATAGTGAGCCGGTATTTTCCGGTTAAAATTAATATTATCGCCATATCGGTTTCTCTAATATCATCTGCTGCGATTGGAATAATTTTCGGTGTTATACCGGCAAAAACAGCTTCAAATTTGTCACCTGTTGAAGCTATTAGGTATGAATAATATTAAAAATATCGCTAATTTAATTTCATTGGCACTCACTGACTTAAAAAGGAATAAAATCCGGGCATTTTTAACAACACTTGGACTTTTGATTGGAATATCATCAGTTGTTCTTTTGACTTCACTGGGGCTTGGATTGAAAAAAATTATTGAAGACCAGTTTAAAAGTTTAGGATCAAATTTGATTATAGTGATGCCGGGTAAAACATTTTCCGAAGGAAAGTACCGGATGTCATCTGCGGCTCAAATGGTACCGGTGTTTGACAATAAGGATGTAATTGCTATAAAAAAAATTGATTTAACGGAAACTGTTGCTCCTTCTTTTGTCAAATTTCTGGAATATAAAGGTGAAAGGGATACGAAAATATACGAAACGGTCATATCAACCGGTGATATTTTTGCCGTTTTAAACGGTGAAGCGGAATCAGGCCGGCTGTTTACTCAGTCGGATATTTCCAAACGGTCAAAAGTAGCGGTATTGGGAGCGGGTCCGGCGGAAAAACTTTACGGCAGTCCCCAAAACGCGCTTAATAAAAAAGTTAAAATAAATAGCCAATCATATAAAATTGTCGGTATTTTGAAATCAAAAGGAGGAGGGGGATTCGGAATTCCCAGCATCGATGACCATGTTTATCTGCCTAATAATTCAGCCTCCGTGTTTAATCCCGATAAAAAATTTTTGGCGATTTATGCTAAACCGAAAAAACAGGAAGAATTGGGGTTATATAAAAACCTGATAAACGAAACCCTTTTAAAAAGGTATCATCAGGACGATTTTACTGTATTGGACCAGAAAGAATTATTCGATACTTTTTCTTCGGTATTTACCGTCGTCAATGGCGTAATTCTGGCAATCGCTGCGATTTCGCTGATAGTCGGCGGAATCGGGATAATGAATATCATGTTTGTATCGGTAGTGCAAAGAATAAAAGAAATAGGGATAAGACGGGCTTATGGTGCCAGAGAAAAAGATATTCTGATTTTATTTTTAAGTGAAACGATTATTCTATCATTAATTGGTGGTTTTTTAGGCCTTTTTATTTCATATACAGGGGTATTATTTATAAGGCCTTTCTTTCCCGCTTATATTGATCTTAATTCAGTTATTCTTGCGTTAACCGTTTCGATCGGAATCGGATTTTTGTCCGGAATTCTACCGGCCATGAAAGCGGCTAAACTGACACCGGTTGAAGCAATAAGAAAAGAGTAATTATGAAACTTTAACTGCGCAGGAATTATTGCCCAATTCCAACTCCTTAATCAGATCATCCTTTATTTTCTTTCCTCTGAGGTTTATTTCTTTTATTATTGAATAGTTTTGAGGTGGAGGTAATTCTTCCCGGTTAACCATATCCATGAATTCTTCTAAAGTTGTTTTTTCATTGACAAAATTGAATCTTTTTACATATCTTAAGCTTGCCGATCTGAGCGGTCCGGGTACCATGGTTTGGGAAGAATGGGACGGCAGGATATAAATATCATCATTAAGTTGAAATATTTTTTGCGTTATGGAATTGTATATTTCCTTTTGTGATTTTTTAAGATCACCGTTATGAAGATCAACCCGCCCGAATGTATCGACAAATAAAGTATCACCGGTAAAAGCAAAGTGTTTATCAATTACGATAATGCAACTTTCCGGTGTATGGCCGGGCGTATTTATAACGTCCGCTTTTATATTTTTAAGCATTTTCTGAAAATGCTTCTCTAATTTCAGGAATTTAAAATTTACTTTGCTTTGAGACGGCAATAAATAATTGACTTTATATTTTTTTGAAGCCGATAATCCTCCTGAAACATGATCAGCATGGACATGAGTATCAATAACGGCGGATATACCAGGCAGGTTATTTTTTTTAATATAATTTTCATATATTTCAACCTGCCAGTTAGGATCTATCAGATAGGATTTGTTATTTTGGTGATCAACTAAAATATATGACAGGCAGCCTTTTCCCAGTCTTTTAAACTGATAAATAGTTATCTGGGAAAAAATATCTTTCGATAATCTTACCGGATCAAATATTTGATTCCATTCCAATAATCCGTCTTTTAAGGCCATCGCATTAAGTCCCTTACTGGCCAATATGCCAATAGCCAATCTGGAATCGTTGCCCCGGTTACAAAAGACAACGATTTGTTTGTTTTTGGGAATGCGGTAATATTTATTACGCAGTTTAGCCAAAGGAATGTTAATGCTGTTATATATAGTCCATGCTGAATGTTCTGTTTCCGATCTGATATCAAGTAAAACGAAATCTTTTTTGCTCTTTAAGTTCCAATAGAGTTCTTCTGAAGATAT
>MFJF01000008.1:4545-10409 GCA_001779115.1 Candidatus Gottesmanbacteria bacterium RIFCSPHIGHO2_01_FULL_40_15 | reverse complement strand
GTTCGAATCGCTCCGGGCTCACAAATTACGAATATCGAGGCTGGTAGAGAACCGTCCCCTTTTATTTAAGTAAGTCTTTCAGAATTTGCTGATTTTCGGGAGTAATAAGCTCTTCCAGAAATTCTGAACTTTGGCTGTCGGTCTGGATTGGTTGGCTGAATAAATACTTAAACATCCAAATGTTTATATATATGGAAATAATTGCCAGTATAAGGCAGGTAAGGGCTGTTTTTTTAGAATTATCTTCTTCTATAAAAAAAAAGTATTTTACAAAATAAAATAAGCCTGCGGGAGGGAAAATAACGCTGAAAATATACGCTTTCCAAACTAATACTTTTTCCACGGTATTCTAATATTATATCTGAAATATTACCTATTGACTTCCTGTGGCTATCGGTTTGAATAATTTCTTATCAGGTTTTATAAAGATAAACGCCGTGTTTTTTTTGAGAATAGGGCCATTTCGGAAACGGAAATATGTTAAGGAGGATTTTGCTGCCCGGCCGCATTTCACTTCTTAATTTTTTTTCAAGTCTTCCCATCATATAATCTATCCCAAATACCACGACAGCATTGTAAGGATTGAAATTTATTTTCCAGAAATCCTGCCAATGGATTGATGCTCGGTCAGTCAGTTTCTCCTTTTTTATATTCCACCTGGAAAAAAGGACCAGGAATGGATTGATTTCAAACCCGTGGGCTTGGATGCCCGATCGGGCAAAAGCAATCACAATCCGGCCGTCTCCCGATCCCAGGTCGGCAATCTTACCCCCTTTTTTTACTTTGGCCATTTTAATTATTGCGTTAATAGCTTTTTCATTGCTGGGTACATATATTGCTCCCTGAAACAATAGATACAGGGCTAAAAGTATTAAGATTAAAACCGGGAGAATAAAAATCAGGTCCATAAAACGGGAATACTTTATTTTCCTTTCTTCAAAGCATCAAGAATTTCCGTCAGGGAACAGGTGGCTACGGCAAGATATTTGTCGGCACCGCCGTAATATACGTAAAGGGTGTCGTCTTTTATTACCTGTCCGCAGGAAAAAACAGTGCCTGTCCGGTAACCTTCGTTTTCGTACCACGCTAGCGGTTCCAAAATAGGATTATGCAGTCTGGCAAGAACTTTCAGGGGACTGTTAAGATCCAAAAGAGCCGCTCCCATACGGTATTTCATATCCTCTTTGGATACTCCGTGATAAAGGAGCAGCCAGCCGTCTTCGGTTTTTTCTGGAGGACCATTAAGACCGATTTTGAGATTATCCCATGAATTAACCCTTGGACTCATCAGCGGATGCCCGCCTAAGTAATGGTTATCATCGAATTCAAGATCGCTGACCACGTCAACCCAAATACAGGGAGGCAAGCGGTGAAAAATGAGATATTTTCCGGATATTTTTTCGGAAACGATACAACTGTCCTTATTATCCATTCCCGGGGCTGAGATAAGCCTGGGCCGCTGCCATTTCCAAATATTTTTGACGAAATCCTTTTTTGAAATGGAAGTTAAGGCGACTCTCGGAGGATTGCTTCCGTCATATGCCGTATAGCACATATATATCGTTTCTTCAATTAAAGTTAATCTCGGATCTTCGCATCCTGAAAAACCGGCATGGGTTTTCATTTCAAATTGTTCACGCGGCTGGTAAACCGGTGTGTCTGGCCGTTTTTCGATATTGAACCCGTCTTTAGTTAAAGCGTATCCCAATACGCTGGTATCATCATTACCCATCGCCCGGTAGAGAATATGTACTTCGTTCTCAACCAGAATGGCACCGGCATTGAATGTATATTTGGATTCCCAATCATGATTTTCGGCAGGCGAGATGATGGGATTTTTTTCGAACCTGACCAGAATTTCCGATTTCTTCCGGTGGGGATTGACGGTCGGATTATGTTTCAATTCCAGAAGTAAGTCATTTAAGGTAATTGAAGCCCGGCAAATTGAGGTGTCACAGGCGCTGTAATAAATGAAAAATTGGCCTTCTTCAATCAGGGCGCTTGTCGGAAATATGACATTGGGAACCATTCCGTATACTTCATAATGTTCTTCAGGGACAAGCAGGGGATCAAGCGTCTGGCCGGTGACCTTGCGGGGATCATCAAGATCAAGAAGTGCCGCGTCAATTCTGAAAATTCTGTTCTCCGAGAAATAGTCCTGGATATACGACAATACTAGAATCCAGCCTTCATCTGTTTTAACCGGAACAGCTCCGATCTCCAGGTGGTCATTATCGCTTTTGCTGATGGAAATTTCATGATCGCCGATTTTTTCATACCATTTTTTCCAGTAGAGTTCATCCCATATTTGGTTAACTTCTTCAAATTGAGCCCACGCGATTCTGGAAGGGGGATTATCGGTATTTACCGTTAATAAAGCCGTTAATTTTCCGTTTATTTTTTCCGGAAATAACACAAAAGCCTTGGCGTTAAACGGCGTTACCGGATGTTTTTCTTCAATTTTTACCAGATTATCGGAAATAGCCACTCCGACTTTTATGGAATCGGCATTGGGCGGCCAGGCTGATAGTGCCGTGTAAAAAATATAATAATTGTTTTCCAGTTTAGTAATCCTCGGATCCTCAACACCATATTTTTCCCATGGCTGTTCAGGTATTATCAGCTGGCGTCTTTTTCGGAAATGCACGCCGTCTCCGCTTGAACAAATTCCGATAGTGGAAAGCTTCATCCTGACATCCTCATGAAGATGTTCCAGGGATAGGGCCCGGTAAAGCATGTTATATGATCCGTTCTCCTTCAATATGGAACCGTTAAAAGCCGCTTCGCTTTCCCAACTGTTTATTTTATTCGGATAAAAAAGCGGATTATCTTTACTTCTTTTTGTGGTAACCATATATTAAAAGTAACATATAACATCACCGGGCAGTCAAGAATTTTCTGTTCTGCTTTTTACATAAAAATGGAATTATTTTTGTGCTTTAACTGCACAATGTTAATATCTTTTAACAAAAAAATATGAAATATTTATTAACTCCGCTGCCTTACTCATATGACTCGCTTGAACCCTATATTGATGTTAAAACCATGGAAATCCATCACACTAAACACCATCAGGCTTATATAAATAATCTCAATAATGTTTTGGAAAAATATCCCCAAATCGCGGGTATCAAATTGGAAGACCTGATGGAAAATCTTGACAAACAGCCCTTTGACGAAAAGGATAAAACCATTTTTCGCAATAACGGCGGAGGCCACCTTAACCACAGTTTTTTCTGGACAATAATGTCGCCTGGCAAGGAATTCGATGAAAATTTGGTTTCAGACGCCAAAAGGGAATTCGGTTCAATAAATGAGTTTAAAAAGCTGTTTACCGCTGCGGCTATGGGCAGGTTTGGCAGCGGCTGGGCCTGGCTTGTTCTGGATAAGAACAAAAAACTGAAGGTTTATTCAACTGCCAATCAGGATTCACCTTATTTAACCGGAGATATTCCCGTTATTGGCCTTGATGTCTGGGAACACGCGTATTATTTGAAATACCAGAACAGGCGGAATGAATATATTGAAAATTGGTGGAATGTATTGAAACTGGTTTAAATATCTCTTTCTGTTGCCAAGCTGACTGTCTTTTGATAAAATCTCCCCATGGCAAATATAATTTCTTTCCATAACAGGAAAATTCATTCAGGTGATACGATTCAGGTACATTACCGTCTTATAGAAAAGGAAATAGTCGCCGGCAGGGCAAAAAGGGAGAAAAAAGAAGAAATCAGAGAAAGAATTCAGATTTTTGAAGGAATTGTTATAAAAATAAGAGGCGAAAACGGCAATAAAAGTTTTACGGTCAGGAAAATCAGTCAGGGCGGTATCGGTGTGGAAAGAATTTTCCCGGCCGATTCCCCTTGGATTAAAAAAATCAGCATCAAAAAGAAGGGGAAAGTCAGAAGGGCAAAACTTTATTATTTGAGGCGCATGGTCGGGAAAAAAGCCAGCCGTATAAAAGGTGAATTCGTATCAATTGAAGCCGCTCCTCCTGAAGAAGAAAAAGTGGAAAAGACTGCAGAAAAAGAGGAAGTTAAAGCTGAAGCAGTCACCGTTTCTGATAAATAAAAGTGGAAGCGGTAATTTACGGGAATTTAACTCTTGACAGAAATACAATCGGAGGAAAAACGTATATAAGTCCCGGTGGTACCAGTTATTTTACTTCAAAAATTCTTCATAATTTAAATTTAAAAGTTTTTGTTTTCAGCCATTACGGCAATGATTTTCCACAAGAAAAATTATCCGGAATCCACTTGATTCCGGAAAAACCTAAATTCATAAAAACTCTTGTTTTTAAAAATAATTATAAAAAAAACGGGGAAAGGATCCAGACGATCAGCTTCTCCGGTTCCTCAGCACTTCCTGATGTGAGCCGCATTAATAAAAAATTAATTTCCGCTTCTCCGATTCTGATAGTTGCTCCGATTCTCAATAATATTTCACGTTTTACGATAAACAAACTGACGGGATTATTCCCAAAAAGTTTAAAAGTCCTTGTTCCTCAGGGGTTTTTCCGGCGGGTCGCCGGCGGAAATATTATATTAAAAGGCTGCCAAATTCCGCTTGTATCACTGCAAAAGTTTGATGTTATCGTAGTTTCCGAAAACGATTGCAGACAAATTGACGAGGTGGTCAGAAGCTGGAAAAGTCTTTCAACAATAGTGATTGTTACCAGAGGTCAAAAGCCGGCTACTGTTTACCACCGGGGAAAAAGAAAAGAATACCCCGCTTTTCCGGCTGTAATTATAAGAGATGAAACCGGTGCCGGTGATATTTTTGCCGCCGCTTTTGCCTATGCCTACAAATTATCGGCAAACCTGGATCTTGCCATGTATTTTTCGCATGCTGCAGCCGCTTTATCTTTACCTTTATTCCCTTATGAGATAAAATACGGTAAAAGGGAAATTGTTTCCTTTGCTGAAAAAAATAAAAAATCAATAAGCTTATGAATTTTATTAGCGAAACTTTTAACGCTCTTGTCCAATCCACTGTTTTTGTGATTTCCACATTCCTTCCCAAATTTATCGCCGGTCTTATTATTTTAATCATCGGTATTGTTATCGCTTCCTTGATAAGGGATCTGATAAAAATTATCTTCCGCTATGTAAAAGTTGAAGAGTGGTTGGAATCTGCCGGAGTAGCCAAAGCCGGTGAATTGAAGATTTGGCCTAATCTGTTGGCCGAACTGGCCAGATGGACCGCCATTTTTATTTTTTTAATGTCGGCTGTGGAAACCTGGCAGATACCCAAAGTCGGGGATGTTCTCAATCAACTGCTCTTGTTTCTTCCCAATGTATTTCTGGCTGTCGTTATCGGTTGGGTAGGGTTGGTTGCCGGTCGGTTCGCTTTTGATATTGTGCGACATGGAATAGACGGGGTAGGGGGACGGGAAGCTGTCATATTGGCCAATATTGCCAAATTTTCCATCTATTTTTTTACCTCCCTTATTATTTTAACCCAGTTGGGAGTCGCTGCGGACCTTGTTAAAATATTATTTACCGGAATTATTGCCATGCTGGCTTTGGCAATCGGATTATCATTTGGGTTAGGCGGCCAGGAAGAAGCCAGACAAATGCTTAAAAGTCTCAGGCAAAAAATAGAATATCAGTCTTCTATAAGACCCCGCAGTAAATTAAGAAAAAACTGATTTTCGTGATAATATATATCAGCATTTTAGCCCCGTTCGTCTAGCGGCCTAGGACACATGCTTTTCAGGCATGGAATCGCCGGTTCGAATCCGGCACGGGGTACAAACAAAAAAGATCCGGCATTTAGCCGGATTTTTTGTTTTTTACTTCGGTCGATTCTGGACCGGCTTGCCGGTTCGCAATCCAGCAGTTAACGATCCCGCAAAAGCGGGA
>MFJF01000008.1:0-4508 GCA_001779115.1 Candidatus Gottesmanbacteria bacterium RIFCSPHIGHO2_01_FULL_40_15 | reverse complement strand
TCCGGCACGGGGTACAAAGATGGACTCTGAGCGTACAAAGTCTCTAATTGGCTTGTCCTATCAATCCCTTTCACAGGTTTGAACCGTTCGTGTATATTCTTTACCTCTTCTGCTACTTCTTTCATCGGAATAAGTGTTTTTTCTAGATTGGTTGTGAGTATTTTATCTCTTAAGAGGAGGTTCGAACCAAGGTGAGAAAGCACATATCGTTTGCCTTCAAGGCCTCCATTGTTAAACTTATTTACAGCATCTCTTGCAAAATCAAACATATCATCGGCTTTTTTGTGCCATTTTGTTGCTCTATCATCAGTATCGTCCAATAATTTTTTAAATCTTGTCTTATTTTTAAGAAGAGTTGATTTCTTTTTTGCATACTCTTCGGGTGTAATTTCCTTAGCTGCACGCATGTTTACAAGTTCATCAAGTTGCTCTAAACAGTCTTTATATGCCTTTTGTTGTTGAGTAAGAATCGTATTTCTATCTGCCGATTCCTTATGGTTTTCTCTTTTAACCCATTTGAGAC
Source organism: Candidatus Gottesmanbacteria bacterium RIFCSPHIGHO2_01_FULL_40_15 (assembly GCA_001779115.1). GTDB lineage: Bacteria > Patescibacteriota > Microgenomatia > 2-02-FULL-39-11 > 2-02-FULL-39-11 > 2-02-FULL-40-10. The sequence continues at coordinate 3,985 of MFJF01000008.1, read as the reverse complement.
TCCAATCATGAAATTCAGGAGGAATCTTCAAGTTTTCAATGGTATTTAATATCTGTTTTGATAAATCTGTTTGTTCAATAGAGTCTTGGGTGCAATCTGGATTGACTCGTTTTGTACAGTGGTAATATACGTACCGATGCACATTACCGTTTTTCTGTCGTTTTATCTTTTCCTCACAGGTAATCATCGCTTTACAGTCTCCACAGCGCATAAGTCCTGTAAAAGCGAATATATGGGTTCGAGGGCGTTGTTTGCCTTTTTTTCCTAATATTGTCTGAATTGAGTCAAATTGTTCCTCGGAGATCATGGGTTGATGAATGCCTTGATACCAATTATTACTTTCACGAGGATATTCAAACGTACCCATATAAAAAGGGTTAGTTAAAATATCATACCAAGTACTTCGTGCAATCGTTTAATCCAAACTTTATATTTATGCGCATGTAATACAATTGGAGTACTACTTATATTTCCTTTTGATAATTCAGTAAATTCGTACTTATAAAAGCCGTCAACAACATTATCTCCTTTAAAATAACTAGTTTTTACCTCTAAATCCAAGATTCCTGCTGCTAGCCTACAGATTTGATAATGAGCCCACCAAACTGTTGTTTCACGAGAGTGATCGAATTTGTCCCATTCATCACGAGCCAGAGAATAAACAGGATGGATTGAAAGGGGACTTTCTTTGGAATCGAAATGCTTTGGTATCAAAAGAGAAGATTTGCCTAACTCATTAAATCTTCTTACAAGATATCAATATGATGTGTAGTAGTCGCCAAGATCTGATTCCCAAATTGAAGGTTCACTTTTTTCCAATTTATTTTTTATACTGCTTATTTCATTGGATAAGATATTTTCTGGATCATCTTTAATACCTGCTCTTTCGGCTTTATCAAGGATGTCTCTAGCATAATCTTTCCAAATTTTATAAAAGTTTTTCCATGCTTGGAGATACGGTTTTGAGTCATCTTTTGACTCTTGGTATAGGTTGCTCATGAGAGAAATTGCATGTTCATTTTCAAGTATATACTTACAATAGTGGGCAATTTTAATATAAAACTGAACTTGATTATTTTACTGTAAGATTTCATTAAATTTGAACTTTAAATCAGCAATAGTGACTTTTATGGGAATATTTTTGATTACTAAGGGAACTATTTTTTCACTCGGTTCATTTATTTCCAAATCACTTTTTTCATTATTTATAGGGAAAACTGATTTTTGAAACTTTTGGTATATCTCATCGAATTTTGGATATAGAACCTCAAATTGAAATGGCCTTTCTCTTATTATTTTTAAAACTGTCCACTCTTCCAGTTTTCTAATAATGTTTGACTCAGTTTCATTATTCGGGACACCTGCAGCACCAACATGACTTAAATCATAACGAATTAACTCGCCCTTGGGAGTTGTAAGAAGATCTTCTTTTATCCTATTCAATACCCACAAATAATACTCACGAACTCTTTCTTCTGGTGTCATAGTAATAGTAATAAATGATGTGGTTATTTTAGCACCAATGATGATGAGAATGAAGCTGACTGTCGGCTAAATTGATTTAGAGAGTTCAGATAAGGAGATTTTGAGAGCCTTTGTTATTTTATGGATATTATCTATTGAAACGTTTTGTTCCCCTCTTTCAATAGAACCAATATAAGTCCTGTGGAGCCCTGCTTGAAATCCCAGCTCTTCTTGAGACAGACCTGCTTTTTCTCTTAACTCACGAACTCTTTCACCAAATTTCATCCGAGTAGGTGTGGCTTTCATATTGCCATCAGCCTACCTAAGTGCAGTCAATAGCTCTACAGACAATAACTAGCATTTCTCAGGAAATTCATGTTACTATGAAGACGATAACTAGCATAAATAAAGATGAATATACAGAACCGCACTTTTTTTGTTCGACGAGAATCTAAAAATTCTCAAAGAGAAAACCCTTAATGGAACTTTTAACCTGAATTATTTTAATCCTCTTTAATTCAAATAGAAATTACTTAATAGCTTAGCTGAATTTATTGGACAGATTACGACGATGGTCTATTTATATGAAACAACAAAATGATAAATGCCTCATTTTCATTTACTCTCTAATTTTTCTATTCATAACTACTTTTTCTGCTCATACTCTATTCTCTTGGATTGGTTTCAATCCGACAGATGACGGTACTGTACTTGCAGGTGCGAAAAGAATTCTTGTAGGACAAATTCCTTATAAAGACTTCATCTCAATAAGATTACCAGGATCGTATTATCTTCATGCCCCTTTTTTAATCGTAGGAACTCAATATTCACTATGGTTATCACGATTATTCACTTGGTTTGAATTCGCATTAATCGTGTGGTTTTGGGTAATAATTATTACAATAATTTCATCTAGGAATTTTAAGATTAGTTGGTCTATCCCGTTGTTTCCTATAATCTGGGCAGTAATTGGATTTGCTTTCACATCTCACAATTTTCCAATTATGCCTTGGCACTCTATCGATGGACTAGTGTTTGCTTCGCTTGGATTACTATTGATTTCAAGATCAGTTACCAAAAAAGAGAAACTTATTGGATATTTCTTTTTGGGAACTTCAGTACTTTTCCGTCAGAATTTCATATTACTTTTACCATTAATTTTAATATTAAATAACGACTGGTTAGATATAACTATGTGGTCCGCCTCTTTAGCGTCACTAGGATTTATGACCGTATATTTGCTTATTACTGGAGCTTTCTTTGACGCTTTGATTCAATTAAGTGCACAAACAGATATTTTGGGAACCGGTTTTTTCTCATATTTAAGAGCTTCCTTCCTTTTTATTTTTGTTATTTCTTTTTTGATTAATTCACTCTTTTTAAGTAAGAAGAAGTTTTTATCTATTGTAGGTTTTTTGCTTAATCTAATTTTTCTTCTTTATTTATCTTATTCTCTCGGAAATGGTCATCTTTTTGCATATAGACAATCATTTTATGTTTTTTGGTTTTTTATGGGATTATTTGGTTATTTATTGTTTAATCGAAATCAATATATTCATTTGTTGAGAACAATTGGTGCATCAATATGTCTTGGGTGGGTTACATCTATATCAATTGGGTACAATACTCCAGCTCTTGTTTCATGTGTATTCATAATTATTTTACTTTCATTACTTTGGCAAATTGCAGATAAAATAAAACTAAGATTCCTTTATAGTTGTTTCCTCTTTCTTATGTTTCTAATTACTATGAAGAATTATATTTATATACGAAATTATGAAGTATATCGTGATTTGTCAGTAAATAGATTAACTTTTAATTTAGGTGATGTATTAAAATCAGGTAAATATATAAAAACAAATGCAAATACTTATGATTTTTTATTAGATTTAAATAATGCAATTAAAAAAGTAGGGATAAAAAAATATGCAATTATTCCTGATTTAGCTGTCTATTGGATAAGCAGTACTGCGATAAACCCACTTCCAATAGACTGGGTTCAAGGTCAAGAAATTATTAATACTTATGAAAAAAGTCGAATACTAAACACACTGCAATCATTTAAGAAATATGGAGTAATTATTGTCCAGAAATATTCAGCAGGGAGTATTGCGACGAAAGTTGAACCACTTCCTAATACTGATGTGTATGAACTAGTGTCGTTTGTTCGCAATAATTTTAAATTAATCGGTGAAACAAAATATTTCTATTTATACCAATAGTGTCACTTATTTTACTTAATAAAATCCTTTTATTAACATCGCTTCAAACTTGTTCGTCCAGCAACCTATACAAAATTATAGAGAGTGCATTATGATGTGCTAAATAGAAACATACAAACAGGTTCTAATGTCGTCCATTAGGGGGTACAAACAAAAAAGATCCGGCATTTAGCCGGATTTTTTGTTTTTTACTTCGGTCGATTCTGGACCGGCTTGCCGGTTTGCAATCCAGCAGTTAACGATCCCGCAAAAGCGGGAGAGTCTTACTGCTGGTGAGTGTCGTTATTAACGACAATCCG
>MFJF01000007.1 GCA_001779115.1 Candidatus Gottesmanbacteria bacterium RIFCSPHIGHO2_01_FULL_40_15 | reverse complement strand
ATTTATGCCACTCTTAATAATCCATTTTATTATGGGGATTTTGAATATCATGGCGACACCTTTAAAGGCAGACACCAGCCGTTAATATCAAAACAACTTTGGGATAAAGCTCAACAACAGCTGACGGTTCCACCAAAGACATGGCATAAAAAAGTGTTTCCCTTTAAAACAATATGTAAATGCGGAAGCTGCGGAGCGTCAGTTACAGCTGAAGAGAAATATAAAAAACTGAAATATGGCGGGTATACAAAACATATTTATTATCACTGCGCCAGATCAATAGATTACGACTGTGAAGAACCGTATATAACTGAGGAGGATTTGATTCAACAGTTAATTGCCAAAATACATCAAATAAAAATTGATGGAAAATTAATAACCAAGAAATTAAGAGCCGATATCGACAAATTTCATGCTTTACGGTCAAAAGTTCTACATCAGGAATATTTAGCAGGGAATTTAAATCAATTTGATTACCCTAAAGAAAATCCTGTTGGGAAGAATATTTCTAGGGACTATTTACAACATGTTTTGAAAGCAGGAACCGCGGAAGATAGACAACAAATCCTATCTGTAATTAAAACCAAATTCATTCTCCACAATAGACAACTTCAAGTTCAATAAATTACTTCAAAAAACTTTTATCGCCGTGGTGATAACCATCCCAAAGAGGAAAACGTGTTCTTATATCGTCAGGTTTTAATCGTTCAATTTCAAATCTGTCATTAGAGACTTCAGTAAATAAAGCCAAGTCCTCATCATGCTGGCCGTTGTCACTCCAATCTTCCCAAGCGGTTCCGACAAAAAACGATTTATCCGATGGTTTCGTAATAATTATTCCTAAAGCAGTATTTCTGGATTGATTTCTTAAACCAACAAGGCTATTTATTTCCTGAAGATTTACCATGGCACTTTGCATCGGCAAAGTAGCACCCGATGCCATTGTCCGATAACTGGAAACTAAATCAGATGATAGTAATTCAATTGACTTTTTATGTTTGATATCGATAAATGTATACATAAAAATAATCCTATAACACTTCCCTGTAACCTTCTCCGGGCTGTTAAAATTGAAAATCTGTCTTTCAAAACAGTTTAGCAAGCCAGATCAAGCTGTTTGGTGATAGTAAACGGGTCGGGTAGAACTTTTGGACTTCTGCGGAGGCGGTGGGATTCGAACCCACGCGAGCCTTACAGCTCACGGGTTTAGCAAACCCGCGCAATGGACCAACTATGCGACACCTCCAAATTCGCTCTGATTATAACAAAATTAAACCTATAAATCAGCTTTATTTAAAAAATTTCTTCAGTTACCGTGAGCGATAACAAATGCCCAGACGGATCTGGCTCCTGATTTTTTCAATTCTTGGGCGCATTCTCTCAATGTTGAAAATGTTGTGGCTACATCATCAACCAAGCCGATTTTTTTACCGGAAATCACTTCGGAATGGTAACTCCGGAAAGCATCCCGGATGTTAGTCTTTCTGTCATTTATTTTTAATCCGAATTGAGGACGGGTATGTCTTTTTCTTTTTAATAAATCATCCCTGACGGAAATATTCAGGTTTTTACCCAAACAGCGGGCAATTATTAAACTCTGATTGAAACCCCGTTCTTTTTCCCTTTGATGGTGAAGCGGCACCGGAACAAGAATATCCAATTTATTTAAAAAAGAAGGGTATTTTTCAAGAAATAAACCGGACAATTCTTCTGCCAAATGGGAAACATAACGGTATTTGATCATTTTTATTGCCTGTTTAACAGGACCTTTATAGTGAGCCATTACGGTTAAACCGTTTAGCGACCAGGGAGAAAGACAGGCAGCATGAACCGAGCCGTCAAATGAATATCTCCGGCAAACCGGACAGAAAGACCTGTCAATGTACTTAATTTTTTTAAAGCAATTCGAACAGAAATAGCGGCCGATTTTTCCGCAGGAAACACAACGGCGAGGGAAAAGGAGGTTTAGCAGGGACATGTATTTATTTTACACGGCTTTATTAAGAAGCCGCGTTTGACTTTGTGGAGATGTCCGGAGGTGATCCGGAGTCCGAAGACGTACATTAATAACTTCTACAAGCTTAGTCTGCTGAAATAATTTCCTTTAACCGCCGGTATCAACAGACAAAGAGGCGGAAAAAGTAAGACTTAATCTTTTCCCCGATTACAGTCAATTACCGGGGAGCATTCCGACTGTATTTTCACCTGATGAAACCCATCGGAATAAGTTTCAGCAGATGCCGATTTTACGCGTATAAACGGGCAAAATTCGGTTGAAACGCTCCGAGTTGAGCAAGAATTGCATCTCGTTCCCTCTTTAACGCTTCAATTCTGTCATCATTGTCGACAGTTATTTTTTGATTGGTTTTACTGAGACAATCACTCAGGCTTGCAGTTGTTAAAGTACTATCCCGTCGATCGTTTCATCCCCAGTTTAATAAATATTAATTTTAAATTCTTCCCGGATCTTTTTTACTTCTCAATTCTCTTTCAACGTCCCTTTGAATATCTTTTCTTTTCAACTTTTCCTTTTTTTGATATTTCTTTTTGCCTTTGGCTAAGGCAATTTTAACCTTGAAATAAGCTTTGGAATTATAGCATTCTAGAGGGACCAGGGTCAAATCAGTTGAGGCTAATTTAATCTTGAGGGAAATAATCTCCTTTTTGTGCATGAGGAGTTTTCTGGTGCGCTTAGGATCATAATTTTCCGGACGGGCATAAGGATAAGGAAATATTTGGGCATTAACCAGATAAACTTCGCTGCCGATTATTTTTACAAATGATCCGTCAAGAGTCATACGTCCGCCTCTTAATGATTTGACTTCAGGTCCCGTCAGTACAATTCCCGTTTCGAAGGATTCCAAAATTTCGTAATCATAACGGGCGCGGCGGTTAATTACTTTCATATTTTTCACTTCAAGTCAATGGCGTGGATCTTATCTTTTATGAGGATATATATTTTACCTTCTTTTTCAGATGCGGCCAGACCATCAGCATTTTTTAAATCAGGCCACTGGTATTGGGAATTATAAACTCCTTCTTTATCAAAAATTATTATTCTTTCCAATGTTTTATCCAGAAGATAAAGATAGTTATTTTCGTCGCTTGTTGATATGGCATCTATTCCGGTAACTGTTTCCGAAAAATCGGCAAAAGAAAAAATATCCCGATTACCTGATGTAAATTTAATAATACCGCTTGAACCGGCAGCCCAAACGGATCCGTCAATTGAAATTTGTGCCATTGAACGTAAATCGGCAGAAACTCCTTTATTAACATAGCTAATCCTATCTGAAAAACCCTCTTCGGCGGCAATATACTTCCAAACGGAATTGCTGCCCCTGTCAAGAAGATACAAATTACCGGCATAGGCTTCCATATCGGAAATGTCCGTCCAATTTTTATCCCTTTCAATAACTTTTTTTGATTCTTTTGAAACGATATCGATCCTGTAAATCCCTTCATCATTGAAAACATAAACATAACTGCCGTGAACAGAAACCGCGACAGCATTTTTAACAGTATCAATTCCTGCCAGAATCTTGGCCTCTTTGGTTTTTGTATCGAGAAAATAAACAGTTTTATTTTTTTTATCCAAAATAACCTTTTTTTCCTGATAATAAGCTATATCATTTCCTATCCCGCCCGGCTTTATGAGGGTAATATCAAAAAATAACGGTACGGCCGTTAGTTTATAAATTTTGTAGGCGTCAACTTCGGATGATGAGATTTTATTAAACCAATCCGACAGAAGTTTATATTCGCGTGTTTTTTTTCCCGTTGTTTTAAGGAGATTACCGACAGCCATTTTGGCACTTGAAAGCAATTCACGGCTTCTGACGGGATTAAGCTCTATTAAAGCCAGAGCTTCATCATACTGCCCCTTTACAGTTTCCAAAGAATTATTGATTTCTTTTACTTTTTGGGAATTTTTTGACCTTAAAATTGATATACCGATATTCAATAAAAGGAAAATGAAAAGAACAGTCACCAAGGATATTAAAAAGCGTTTTTTTTTGTCTTTTATGGAATAATAAAACCCAAAGAGGCTGCGAATTTTATAAAATTTTTTAAAAAAACCGCTTTGAAGAATATTTTTAACAAATACGCTTATTTGCGAACCGCGAACCGGTAAGTCAGCGGAGACATCCACTTTTTTTTCGGTAACAATGACCGCCAAAACCGCACACCCCGTTGCATTAACATCCGAAGACAGACGGGCGGCCAACTCTTCTTCTATCTGTTGGAGATTACCGGTGTGATATAACTTATCCAAATCAACAGCGTCTAAAACGGAAGCAAGCCTGTCTGAATGGAAAATAATCTGATCCCCGAATGTTATTTCTCCCTGTGAAATAAAACCACCCGAGATTATTGTGCCGCTTTTTTCGTTTCTAATAAGTACTGCCTGGCCTTTACCCAAGCAGCCTAAAAATAAATCCGATCCGGAGTTTAAGGCAATAATTACGGTTTTAAGATACGGATTGCCGGATATTTCTTTTAAAAGGGATTTAACGGTATTTTTATCCTTAACAGTTTTATTCTGAAATTCCAGAAGAATGGTATCCAGGACGGATTTACCCAATTGAGAGGCCGGTTTTGAGTTATCAGTTTCAATTTCCAGAAGAACCATCAAGTCATTTTCAACAAAACAGCTTCCCCACCTCCGATCATCCTGCGGAGCTGTAATTTTGGCAGATTGAAAGTAATAATTCATTATTTAAAAAATGAAAAATAACATAACCCAAACCAGTACCAGAAATGAAATAATGAAATGAAAAACTGAGATTGAAACAATAACCGGAGATATGCCGGCTTCGATTATTTTAGTCATGATTCTGGCCTGTCTGACGATTATTAGAGAAAACAAAAGATGAAGAGCCAGAAGTCCAACGGTAAATATTTTAATAAGTATTATAGGTAAAACTCTTATTAACTCGTTTAAAACTTCATCTGTTATCATATTCAGGTTTCTTCCTCCCTTTCCACCAGCTGATTTATAATCCGAACTACTTCCTGAGGTTTAGGGACGGATTGGAATTGAAATACCGGATCAGTTCCGGCTGTCTGGACAATAACATTACCGTAGTCGAAAAAGGCTTCGAAAAACCCGCCTGTCCTTTGGGTGACATCCTCTACTCTTGAAATTCTGGTTTCAGCGAGTTTTTTATTAAGAAGATTGATAAAATCAATATCCAATATTCTTTCGTTTGTGGCAATTGATATAGTGAAATACCAGAGAAGAAAATTTACCAGGATATAACTAAGTGTGAATAAATACCAAACCAGCGAAACAATTTGAAACAATGTAGGCGAGAACTGGGGAATCAGATTATTTGCGATAATTACCGGGAAGATAGTTAAAGGAATTAAAATCAAAATTACCGAGGTTAATATCCAGGGAAAATTGGTGATGAAATGTTTTCTTAACAGAAGAACAATTGTCTCATCCGGTTCCTGGGTTTCAAAACTGACACCCTCGGGCATAAACATGAATGCTGCCAGAGGATTAGGCTGTAATTTTTTAACCGGAGAAAGTTTTTCAGCCTTTTTGTCTGTCCGGCCTTTTTTCCTGGGAGAAACGAATATATCAGGCATTTCATCTCCTCTCAATATTATATAACGGACCGACTATCTGGATATTGGCAGGGGCCCTCAAGTTAAACCAGTTTTTAAATTCATCACCGGAATATGATTCGCTTCTGTTTCCTGAAATTGAGACGCTGGTGGTTCTGCCTCCGCCGAAGTCCGCGCTTAACGAAATATTTGAGACAGCAGTAAAAGGAGTAATTTGCCTGTTTGATAATTCCTGACGGACACGATTTTCATCCCAAATTTCGCCACCGTAAGGATGCCCCTTATCGGTTTGATAAAAATGATCTTTGCAGTCTGAACATGCCCTGGCTAAAAGTATGACATTGGCGATATCGGCGATTTCATCTGATTTCAGCCAGGCAGATTTTGCATATTGATCACGCCATCCCTGAGCAGCATACATACAGGGGGACTGTTTATCATATGCTTTATCTAACAGTTCGCCGAAACTTCCCACATCTGAGGAAGTATCACGGGTATTTTTTGTCCAAGAGCGATGCGAGCCTCCCCAGACTGATTCATTCGGAAAGGTATATCCTCCGTCCGTTGATGAATACCAGGCAGTAATCGGCTGACCCTGTGCAATCATGGTTTTACCGGCGGTATCTTTAACTGCCTGTTCCCACGCCCCCCCTTTATTTCCACCTTTATAAACCTGGCACGCCTGTGTGGTGCATATTTCTTTTTCGCCGTTTTGCGTATAGGCTAAGGCATAAGAACGGGCCGCAATAGCTTGAGCTTTGAGTGCTTCGATGTGAAAAGAGTTGGGCATTTCGTAAATGCCAAGTAAATATTCTTCCAAATCCATTTCCGAATATCCCTGCACTTTAATTCTGGCATTTCTATTTTCAAATGAAAAATCGGCAAAATATGATTGAAGAATTTGTTCATGATTTTGACCCGCATCAGCCCGGCCGTTGGCACCATACTGGTTCATACCGACGCGGTGGGGTATGCCGAAAGTAAAAAAGGCAAAAGCATTGGAAAATCCCGGATCACGTTTGCGGTCATCTGTGCAATATAAAGGTCCGGCACCCAAGGAAGTAGGCAGATTTAACCCTGCCAGCCTTTGAGCAACCAATTGCTGCTGGCGGGCTGACAGTTGGGCAATTTGAGAACTTAAGGTTGTCTGATATTTTTTGGCGCCGGCTATTTCACCTGACAGAAAACCGGCCTGTTTATCGGTCTCTTCTTTAATTATTTTCAACCTGACTTTTTCATTTTCCAACTCCTGCTTTTTATTCTCGAGGTCTTTAATATAGAGAACTACTTTTATGATGGTGTCACGATCATTTTCGATAACTTTTCGCTGGTAGCCAAACTGGCGCAGGGTTAAATTGAGATTTTTACCGAATAACAGAGCAAATTTGACCGCGTTAAACTGGGTTGAGGAAATGTACATCCGGCGGACTTTTTGGCCAAGCAGTTCCTGAGCAAGCATCAGTAATTCTTCTCCCTCATTAACATCCTTTTCTTTTTGAGCAACGTCCGTTTCAATAACCGTTATTTTTTCCCGGATATTATTGAGTGTTTCTTCCAGGACGCTTAAATTTTTTTCAAGCGGAGTAGTGGCAGCTATTGATTTTTGCAGAGCGTCTTTTAAGTCCGACAGTTTTTTTTCCAATTCTTCAAATTCATCCGCCCGGACAGGAGAAGGAAGAAGCAACCCCAGGCCGCCAAAGCTTTTGGGGACAAGCAAAAAATAAAGAATTAAGATCAAAACGGCTATTTTTTTCATGAGGGGCACAGGATTAATTATACCCTGTTTAGCAATTTAACCTGTTAACTTCCATATATTAATTATTTTAATAAAAGCGAGTTTTTTGTTAAACTGAGTTTAATGCCCAGATTGTTTATTCTTCTTTCAATTCTGACAATACTCGCAACGCAACTTTCCCCTTCAATTATTTTTGCCCAACCCAATTCACCGACTACGGTTCCTTCCTGCGATTTATGCGGCTGGTGCAATCCACTTATCAATCCTAAACCGGCCGATTGGGACAAATGCCAGGCCTGCATAAAAACACCCCACGGGTATTGGACAGTATTCGGATGTCTGTCAACGGAATATACGGGAGCAACTTTTGTCAAATCAATACTTCAGATAATTTTCGGAATGGCCGGAGGGGCGGCTTTTCTGGCGATATTATACGGAAGCGCAACCGTTTTAACATCTTCGGGGAATCCGGAGAAAGTTAACGCCGGAAAAGACATCATCACCTCTTCAATTATGGGGATACTGATTATTGTATTTGCCGTTTTCATATTAAGAGTGGTCGGGTTCGACATACTTAAAATTCCCGGATTCGGATAAAAACTATAAACCTTATTCCAAATAAGAGGTTGATGAGAAAAATACTAATTTTATTATTAATTAACTCCTTTTTTTTATTTCCCGACAAAATTATAGCTGCAGATCCAACCGTTTCTGACAGTTGTACCTGGACTCTATCTGATAAAAGCGGAAAGACAGGTCCGCCGTTTGAACTGGAGATCGGCAAACCAACAAAATTAAACGTGACTGTAAAGGTAAACAATTCGAAACCGGGGGACCAGTTTAAAGTCTATGTAAGCACAAGTTTTTCTTCCTTTACCGATACAGCTGACAGTAACGGTTCTGTATCCGGAGCATTTTATTTTAATCCCGGTCAAACTAACAGCAATATTATTTTGAAAGTTGATGATCCGAAATCAACCTTGAATCCAATTTGCCAATATCTTTTATCTTCCGGTGATTGGTTTAGCCAACCGACCCCGACTCCCCAAAAGAGAGCCGAATGCGAACTTTTGGTTGTACCTAATATCAATATCAAACCGGAATCAGAGATTAAAATCAGAGGTAAAATCACCAACGCATCCGGACTCGGGGATTATGAAATAATCTGTCTAAGCAATAAAGGACCACTCTGTAATTTAAAAATAGCCGGAGAAATCAACAAATCGTTTACAAACGCTACTGTTGAAAATCAAACCAACGTTAAAACATTTACTTTTAATATAGGAAGAAATTGGCCGGAAGGAAATTATAACGCAATCGCAAATGTTATTATTAAGGATTCTTTCATATCCTCTATTCCTGTAAGTTGTAGTGTTTCCTATAACATTCCAAACGGGATTATAGTTTCACCGACTCCCCTGCCATCACCGACCGATGCACCTGTTTGCAAAGACTGCGGTGCCGGCAAGATTCCCTGCACGGCAAATGAATGTATGAACTGCTCTCAATGCCGGCCGGATGATACTCCGATTCCGCCCTATCCATCACTGGCGCCCCTTTGCGACCAGTTGCCGGCTATGGAAGGATTCCGAAGCGCCTGCTGGGATTGTCTGAACCAAAAAGGGAAGATCTGGACGGCGATCGGGTGCGTGCCGACCGACCTGGGAGCGTTTTTATCGGAATACGTGTTTAAGTACGGGATCGGATTTGCCGGAGGGATTGCCTTTCTTTACTTTATTTACGGAGCGTTCATTTTCATGACATCGGGGGGCACTCCGGAAAGGATCGGCATGGCAAAGGAAATAATCATGTCATCATTGTTGGGACTATTTCTTATTATATTTTCGGTATTTCTGCTGAAAATCATCGGCGTTGACATTTTGCGGTTACCCGGATTCAGTTATTGATGTAAAATAATAATACTTAAGAAATTTGTAATGATTGCACCTTTAGCCCAAAATTTAAAACTGCCGGGTGTTACCGGTTCAATCACGGGGCCTTTACCGGCCGGAAGATTTACCAATCTGGCATCTCTGGTTAACCGGGCACTTCTGCCGATTATTTTTCCAATTGCCGGAATACTGCTTCTACTTTATCTTATCTGGGGCGGGTTTGATTACCTGACATCAATGGGAGATCCGAAAAAGGCGGAAGCGGGGAAAACGAAAATCACGCAAGCGATATTCGGATTTTTCATTGTCTTTGCTTCTTACTGGATTGCCCAACTGGTTGCCTTTATGTTCGGGTTAAAAGGGGCAATATCTCCTTAGAAACTGACCGGGGTACCGGTCCCGATTAAATCAGTTCGATACGGAGTTTCGGACCCACGTCTTCACTCCCATTCCATGGTAGCGGGGGGTTTGGTGGTTATATCATAGACTACCCTAACCACCTCAAAAACTTCATTGACAATTCTTTCCGAAATCCGAGCAAGCAGGGGGTAAGGAAGCTTTACCCAATCGGCTGTCATAGTATCTTTGGATTCGATAACTCTGACGGCGATTGTTTCCCCGTATTTTCTTTCATCTCCGGCAACTCCGGTTGTTTTAATACCGGTCAAAACAGCAAATGCCATCCAGATTTTTTCATACAAACCGGCTTTTTTTATTTCTTCAACGACAATTAAATCGGCTTTTCTTAAAATATCCAATTTTTCTTTGGTAACTTCCCCTATTATTCTGACGGCCAATCCGGGACCGGGAAATACATGACGATGGATAACAGTTTCGGGAATTTTCAATTGTCCGGCCAAAAGTCTCACCTCATCCTTATAAAATTGCCTTAAAGGCTCAACAATGGTAAATCCGTGCCTGACGGGAATACCACCGACATTATGATGGGTTTTTATCTTATCGGCATGAAGAGTACCTTTACTCTCGATAATATCAGGGTATATAGTCCCCTGGACAAGATAGCGGGCATTTAAGCTCCGGGCATTATTTTCAAAAACCCTAATAAAAGTTTCACCGATTATTTTTCTTTTTTCTTCAGGATCGGTTACTCCCTTAAGATTCTCCAAAAAGATATTTTCAGCTTTGATAATCTTTAATTTAAATTTAAAATTATTCCGGAAGTTTTTTATAATTTCTTCCGTTTCATTACTGCGCATCAAGCCGGTATCGACATAAAAACAGGTAAGATTTTGCCCAATCGATTTATAGGTTAAAACCGCAGATACAGTTGAATCAATTCCTCCCGAAAGAGCACAAACAGCCTTATTTTTTCCGATTATTTCCTTTATCCCCTTAACCAATTCATCCGGTTTCACCTCTATTTTTACCGGTGTTTCCTGACAAATAGACAGGACAAAATTTTCCAAAATCATACTACCGTATTTTGTATGATGGACTTCCGGATGGAACTGAACGCCGTAAAAATATTTTTCTTCATCGGCAACAGCGGCAATTTTTACATGCGGAGTTGACCCGATTACACGGGCACCAAGGGGGGGTTTAACTACAGTGTCAAAATGGCTCATCCAGACTCTTATAGTATCGGGCAATCCGTTAAAAAGCCGATTATCAGTTTTTAATCTGCAAACGGTCGGGCCGTATTCTTTCTTTTTTCCCGGACTGACTTTTCCCCCCAACTGATGACCCATAATCTGAAGACCATAGCAAATACCCATGACCGGGATATTTAAGTTAAATATTTTATTATCGATTAAAAGGGCATTATCAGCATAAACACTTGAGGGACCACCTGATAATATTATTCCCCGAGGCTGACGATTTTTGATTTCCTTAAGAGCCTCATCGGGAAGAATAATTTCTGCCGGAACTCCCATATCCCTGATGCGCCTTCCGATCAAATGACATGTTTGCGATCCAAAATCAATGATTAGAATCATTTATTGAGTTATTCAATTTCTTTAATGATAATGTCGTGGGGATGATTTTCCAAAAGAGAAGAATGAGAAATACGCATTAGTCTTGTTTTTGTCTGAAGCTCTTCAATATTTTTTACTCCGGCATAATACATACCGGTTCTTAATCCGCCGATTAACTGTTCAACCACCCCGTCAAGATTTCCCTTGAAAGGCACCAAACCTTCAACGCCCTCAGCGATCAATTTATTCCTTTGACCTTTCCGGTACATCTGACCGTAACGGGCGGCACTGCCTTCCTTCATGGCAGAAACTGAACCCATACCCCGATAAAATTTATATTTTCCCCCATGGACCGTAACCAGTTTACCGGGAGATTCCCGACAACCGGCCAGTAAAGATCCGGTCATCACCGTTGAAGCACCGCAAGCGACGGCTTTGACAAGATCACCCGATGAGCGCAAACCGCCGTCTGAAATAACGGGAACAGAGTGTTTATGGGCTACGGAAACGGTCTCCAGGATGGCTGTTATTTGCGGGACTCCCATTCCGGCAACAATTCTGGTGGAACAGATTGAACCCGGACCCATGCCGACTCTCAAACAATCGGCTCCGGCTTCTATTAAGGCCTTTGCTCCGGCGGCAGTGGCAATACTACCTGAGATTATTTCCGTATCGGTGTACCGGGAAGAGAGAAACCCGGTCGCCTCAATTACCCATTTGGAGTGTCCGTGAGCGCTGTCAATAATTAAAATATCACAACCTGATGAAATTAATTTTTCCGCTCTTTCTTCCAGATCGGGACCGACTCCGACTGCGGCCGCGCACAAATCTGATTCTTTTTTAACTGCAGCAACTTTTTTTGCCTGGATATCAATGGTTAAATTACGGTGGATAACACCAAGTCCACCGAGAGAATTTAGACCAATAGACATGTTTTCTTCGGTTACAGTGTCCATGGGAGAGGATAGAAGAGGAATTTTTAACCTGATTTTAGCGGTCAAATTTGTAGAAACATCAATTTCCTGCCGTTTAACTTCACAGAAATTCGGCAATAGAAGAACGTCATCGAAAGTAAGACCAATTCCTTCAATAATTTTTTGTCCGAAAATATTAGACTGATCCATTTTTGATAAAAGTTACCCGCCGGGCAATTTCGGTTGCCTTAAACAAATCTTCTTCCGTTAAAATTTTATTATTAATCAAAAGCATATATTCATTAATTAAATTAGTAGCCAGCATTTCCGGTCCGTCCGTATTTACAGTATACAGAACCTGATACTTTTTCAGTTCGGAAAAAATTCTCCGGAACTGTTCCCAACCGGAAACAACTCCCGTGTGAATATTGCTGCTCGGGCAGATTTCCAAAACTATCTTTCTATCACCCAATAATTTCAATAAATTTTTATCCTCAACCGATTTAACTCCATGACCGATCCGATCGGGAGAGAGAAGTTCCACCACTCTTCTGACTTCACTGCTGCCAGTCGCCTCACCGGTATGTATGGTTACTCCCAAACCGCTTTTCCGACAGGCGCTAACCTGATCGACTAAAGAGGCAATATCAAAAGATTTATCAATCTGGCCGGCCAGATCAACTCCAATAATTCCCCTTTTAGCATATTTTATGGCTTTTTGGGCCAATATTGAATTTAAATTCTTCGTAAAAGCGCGGTCAAAACAGATAATCAGACCGACTTTAATAGGATAAGCCAGCATTGCTTTTTCCATACCGTGAATGGCGGATAAAATAATATGGTCCAGATCCCTTTCGCCACCCCGGTTCCTTTTCATGGGATTAAATCTGATTTCCAGCGTTGTGATATTATTTTTCCGGTACGCACCGGAGGCGATTGAATAAACACTTCTTTCAATCGCTTCAGGGGAAGACTGGATAAGTTCCGTCCAGGTAAAAAGATCAAGATATTTCCGGTAAGACGTAATGCCTGAAACCGTAATCAATTTGAGAAATTCCCAATAATTTTTAGTCGGGAGTTTAATTCCCTGATCATGGGCTATTTCCCACATGATAGCCGGATCAACCGAGGATCCGATGTGCACGTGAAGTTCCGTCAGTTGACCGAAATTAAATTTTTTTAAATTCTTATTGTCTGCCATATTTTGAAAAAGAATTTAAATAATTAATTAATTTTCCGGGCGGCAGTACTTTTTCTACAAAATTAATAACGGTTATATCTTTGATTTTTGAATAGGAAAAGATTTTCTTTTTCAAGGCCAAAGCATAACCTATTTCCACGGTAACGGCCGGTCCGAGGTAGGCATTTTTATTAAAGATATAAATAAAATCACTTTTTCTGATATTTTCCAAATGTGAAAGGGCTCCTTCTCCTTCCCAGCGGGTGAGTATCTTTTCATCATATTTGTCTTTTAGAAGCTGCGGCATATGACCATATCTGACATGCGACGGTTGGGGAACTATTACCGTAAAGCCTGTTTTTTTCAGCCTGCCGGCCAGACTTTGCATTTGACGATAAAATTTAAAACTGCCGCAAAAGCAAATAATTTTACGCATAAAAAATGACCCCGACAAATCGGGGTCTTCCAATAAATTTTATACTTATTAAATTATCGATATTTACAGCAACCATGTTTAATAGTATCACACAGATCCACTTTGTGTCAATTTAAATAATCGGTTGCAAATATTTTCAGTATTAGTACAATTAATATAACATGTGGATTCTTATTTTATCGGTTATTTCAGTAATTCTTTTATTAAAAGCTCTGGTTGTCATTGACCAATATGAACGGGGAATTGTTCTAACTTTGGGTTCCTATTCTTATACTCTTGAACCCGGTTTAAAAATCCTTATCCCGATTGTCCAGAGAATTATTAAAGTTGATATAAGAATAACAACTTCCGACATTCCCCAGCAGGAAGTAATAACAAAAGACAATGTACCGGTCGGAATTAATGCCGTAGTCTATTTCCAGGTATCAAAACCTGAAGACGCGGTATTGAAAATCCAGGATTACACTTACGCGGTAACCCAATATGCCCAAACAGCCCTGAGGGATATAATCGGAGGAGTTGAACTGGACAGTCTTCTGACCGACAGAATAAAAATTGCCGAAGAAATAAAAAAACTGGTCGACCAGGAAACTACCGAATGGGGAGTCGATGTTACTGCCATTAAAATCCAGGATATTGAACTGCCGGCGGATATGAAAAGAGCGATGGCCAAACAAGCGGAAGCGGAAAGAGAAAGACGCGCTACCATAATCAGAAGCCAGGGTGAACTGTCGGCTTCGGAAAATTTGAAAAAAGCCATGGACCACATGGCATCTTCCGGAGCCATTTCATTAAGAACGCTTCAGACAATTGAAGCAACGACGGCCAATCCGGCCAATACGGTTGTTTTTGCCATACCGATTGAAATAATCGAGGGATTAAAGAAACTCGGCGGGAAATAAATTCACTTAATTACCCTTAAAAATTCTCCGGCTAATTGGGCGGTTTGATCACCTGAGGAAAAAAATTCTTTCCAGACGACGACGATGTCGGCATCATTAAATATCGCCCTTTGGACTTCCCTGATTGTATCGCCGCCGGCAATGGCAATAAGGGTATTATAACCGGATCTGATTTTATTGATTTGAAGATAAGGAATGGGTTTATCGGGGTTAAATTTCTCCTCATCAACGCCGCGGTGAAGTATGACAACATCAGGAAGAGTTTTCAGGCGGCGTAATATTTTAATCGGAGCATCAATGTTCATGACATCGATCATGCTGTCAACGCTATTTTCACGGCAGGTTTTAATAAATACATCGAGAGTTTCAACAGGGGCTATTCCCAGGGCTATTACCGCTGAAGCTCCGGCATCTTTTGCCAAAAATACTTCGGTAGCTCCCCGATCCATGGTTTTGACATCAGCAACGATATACGGATCGAAAGCCGCAGATACTGCTTTTTGCGACCACCAGTAATTGAGTTTCCTTACGGCATCCATACCGTACCTTTTTATCAGCGGAGTTCCGGCTTCGATGATAATTCTGGGACTGGCCGGCAATGAGCTGATTATTCCGGCAGCGTTTTCCAAAGTGCTGTTTAAGGCAATCTGCAGGTAACGGGTTTTCCGGTTAAGCATCTAATTTATTATAATTAACCGATGCAGAGATTTACCATACCGATAATATTACTGGTGACGGTGATATTATCCGTTTTTAAAATTTTTAATTATTTATTAAAGTCTGATAAGGGTAATATTTTATCATCCGGATCTTATATCAGCCCTACTCCGACACCATTGTTTCTTCCAAACGGCACAATAACGGAAAAAACGTACCTCGGAAAAAAATATCTGATTTTTTCGGTAAAAGTTACAAATCAACAGTCCAAAATTGAAATTATTCCCAATTTTTCGGAAAAATCAACGGGCAGTAATCTTATGGAAAAATATAATTGCGATGCGGCAATAAACGGCGGATTCTACCTGGGAAACTCGACACCGCTGGGACTTTTTATAAAAAGCGGAAAAGTTTTCGGAAAAGAAGCAAAAAGCAGTATTGCCAACATGTTCGTATGGCAGGACCTGGCCGGAGACATTAAGTTTGTCAGGGAACCCCCCTTGAACCTTCAGTTCACCAATTTCATCTTTCAAACCGGTCCTTATATTATTCCCGGCGAAAAACCATTGAAACTATTAAGAGATGAAAGGGCAAGAAGATCACTTCTTAGTAAAGATTTCCAGGGTAATTTATATTTTATAAGCATAACGCTTAAGGATAATCTGGACGGCGGACCGCATTTATCCGATATTCCGGTTATTTTCGGACAACTGAAAAAAGAAAATATATTACCATTTGAGGAAATGGTAAATCTTGACGGAGGCAGCGCGTCATTTTTCTATAGCGGAGATAGGCATAAAAACCTGATTCTCTCTTCATGGTCGGCAATCGGAAGCATTCTTTGCGCAAAATTTATTGAGAGTCAACCATGATATGGTTTATTCCGTCAAATTTTCCGATCTCCAGACCGGAAAAATTTCCTTTTTCACTTCGCCATTCATTTGAAAATCCCCAACCATCCCACTTCCAGACAGCAACATAATTTCCGTTGCAGTGCGGCGTTTGTGAATAATCCCCTTCAACCGCGATTAAATCATTTTTTCCATCAGCATCAATGTCTTCTATTTTGAATTCACAATTGGGAACTTTAAGATTTGAAGATCCCCAAATTGACTTCATTTTTCCACCGACAAGGTCATAAACGAAAAAATGATTTTTTACGCTCAGGTCGTCCTGTTTTATCCAAAAAGGTTTGGACGAATTAAAACTGCCGGATTTCCACAAAGATAAATTTATATCCAAAACGCCGTCATTATTGGAATCGGCAAGAATAAAATTATCGATCCACCAATCAGCCGGAGTCTGCCATATTTTTTTGGAATTTTTTGAAATTGTCAGCCGCCCATTTTCCAATCTGAAACTTTCAGAAATTGAATCATTGTCCATATCTAACTTTTCATTTTTTGCAGAGAAAAATCTATTATTCGGAGTTTTGTTATAAATTGCAGCCATTGAAGTTTTTCCGAAAATATTTTCCCGGCTCCAAAAATAAACGGCAATGTTACTTAAAGGAAATCTTAATCTTGCCAAAATTTCCTGCGCTTTGTCATATTTGACCATTCGGGGTTGGGCTAAATTTTCCATAAATACAGGCAAAAAGGAAATTTTATAAATTTCCTTTTTGGTGAAATATACTTTGATTAACAATCCTTCCCTTGTTTCCCGGGACCACATTTGGTCAAAAACAAAATTTCCCAAACTGTAAAATATGTATTTCCCCTTATATTTTTCCGTTGTCTGAATTACATGTGGATGATGTCCGATAACTAAATCCGCTCCGGCGTCAATTGCCTCATGAGCGAAACTTATCTGAGAATCATTCGGTTTGTTGGTATATTCAGTGCCTGAATGCATTGAGACGACGACGAAATCCGCTTTTTGTTCCGCCTCTTTTACCGATTCTGTCATTTTATGGCTTCGCATAAATGCTGTTCCGGAATGTCCGGGGCCCGCTTCATATTCAGCCGGTACCACGTCAGTATCGTTGTACGCCAGAAAGGCAAATTTCATGCCATTAACCTGACTGTATACAGGCTTATTTGCTTCTTTTTCATTATTTCCTGCACCAACATATTTAATGCCGACCTTTTCAAGATAATTGAAGGTATCTTTTAATCCCAGTTCTCCAAAATTCGGTGTATGGTTGTTTGCCAACGACAAAACGGTAAAACCGGCTTGTTTTAACGGCAGCTGTGTGCCCGGATTGGATCTGAAAATCATCTCAAAATCCGGGATTTCCTGTCCATAAGTGATAGGTGTTTCCAGATTTCCAAAAACCAGGTCGGCACTATTTAAGTAATCCCTGATTTTCAGAAAAGGATAGTTTAGATCCTTATGTTTTTTAACAATTCTTTCGACACCCCGCGAATAGGAAATGTCGCCGACGGCAATTAAAGTCGCTTCACCGCCAGTTTGAAGAAGTTGTTTTTTCCGACCGGAATAATCCAGGAAGATTTTATTGCCTATAAGCTGATTGATTGAAAATAATATACCGGCAGAATATCTTATAAATAAACCCGCGCCTAAAATGACGATGGCGAGACTTAGAATTGAAAATAAAATTATCCGAATATTTTTTCTTTCCATTCATTTTTATTTTACGACAAACGCATTCGTCCACTCCGGTAACGGCGGTGCTTTTCCGGAAATAAGCATTTCCCGCCATTTTTTATCGGTTAACCTGTCCGTCATCGGCCACTCAAATTCATAATAAGAATAGACTCCGCCTTTTGTTATTTTTAACTTACCCTCTACCGGGACGACGACAAAAATCTCAAAAATTTTTCCCGTGCCTTCCTCCAAGACCCGACCGTTAGGATCAGTGGCAACATCAGCGACAATAGCGGCCGGATTTTCATATAAGTAATCTCTCGGGCTTGTAGACTCTTTAAATTGAGGTTCGTCTTTGTTAACTTCAAGCCAGAAATGTTCCAACTGCCCGCCGAAGGACCTTATCAGCTCATAATCACCGTCCGTTAATTTTTCATTATTCAATTCTTTCTCCGATATGGTTTTAAGCGAAATGGCCAGTTGTTCCATCTTACTAAGATTATCTTTCATATCGGGGGTTAGCAATCCCCGTTTCTCCAAACCAACATTTGTCATTTTCAGGAGCGATGCCAGACGCGCGTAAACAAAGACGTTAGGTTCCACATAACCGCGGTCGTCTTTTTCCCCGATACCTCCGGCTCCCATTTCTGCGTAAACCTGTTTGGCGTAAAGTATCGTGTCATGTTTTAATTCACTCCAACTGCCCAAAAAGGCATTAAGATCTTTTTTAACCCAGGCGGGACTGCGCATAAAAGCGGGATAGCCTTCCGGTTTCTCATCAAGAAGCGGACGCAGTTGATACAGCCAACCCCAATATAAATTTTGAGTCCAATTCTCCGGTGACAATCCGGCAATATATGACCGCATTTTTGATAAATTCTCAGAATAGCAGGCGTATTGAGTTTCTCCCTGGCCGGCTACGATATTAGTGGCTTCGGTTGAACCCATGGCCGCCGGGATATCCAATCCTTTTGGAAGACATCTTGCTCCTGACAGACAATCCGTTTCCTCGGGCTTGAAGTTTTGGCAGGATCCGGTCTTATCACCAACTTCACGATAAATAAGCCGCTGAAAAATTGAAGCGTCGACGGTAAACCGTTGTCCCATAAAACGGAAACCTTTTATTTCTTTTTCCCGATCCGGTTGAATTGACGATGAAAAAATAGGCATTGAATTTATTAAGGGAGGTTCCAAATTACCGGTCAATGCAACAAAAGATGAAAATTTATTTATATCACCGGATACAGTCTGAATTGCCGGGTTTTCGCCATAAACAGTTTTAACCAAATCTTTGAACTGATAATAGGTAATGTCATCGCTTTTACCGACAAAGAAGTTTACCGGTTGGTAGATTTTGTTCCAAGCAGTTTGATTTATTTCTTTATTTAAGGCTAATGTTATTAATATTCCCGATTTTATTTCATCATCATTTTTCAGGCGAAAAGTCAATCTGCCATACCACATCATGGATTTAAAATAAGCTTTTAGCTGTTTAGATTTGTCGTAATGACCCCTTTGTATGTATTGTGAGTAATCTTCTCTGTAAGTTTCAGGAGAATCCGGGGACCGGTTGATATTGGCTACCGGTGACTTATCAATTCCCTGATGCGCGTCAATTAATGCCAATTCCTTTTCTACTTCACTTTTGACAACTGAGGGAATACCCACTTGTGAATCCAAAAGTTTGCTGCCGACGGCAAAAAAACCAACATTTCTTTTGGCGGCATTTTCCCATTCAGTCCCAGTCAAGCTATTAAACTGATCCAATGAATCAGAAAGCATACCGGCATTAAGTTTTCCTAATTCCTGATAAAGTTTTTGTTCCTCAAGCTGTTTTAACAGAAAATCAAACATCAGGTGGTAATTGTGAAGCATTGAATCAACGGTAATAAAATTCGGGGTAAAGCTGTACCGATTTGATTCATAAAGCGAAAAAAATTCATCATTATAAGCCGGCTGGACAACAAAACCGTTTTTAACAAGTAATTTTTCGGCATTTTCGGACAGTTCAAAGTCATTGACATTTGAGATGCCGTTTAAATCAGGGCTGACGGAATAAGCCGGAATTTTCGGGTTTATGTTTACCGGGACTTCTTCATATGCCGCGAAATCAGAAGCAAACGCAACAGCGACAGGTTTATTAATATTTTCCGGGGTTTTTTTTGAGGCCTTTTGATTAATGGCCGAATGATCTGATTTCCGGGTAATAAAATAAGAAGTTATCGCGACAATAACAAAAATTCCCAAAATTCCAAACAAAACCAAAAATTTGATTTTCTGTGGTTTTGTTCCGGACACATCTGAGTTTATTTTGGTATCGGCCGGAGTTTCTTGATAAAGATCCATTGTGGACCTGGATGGAGTCGAACCATCGTCTATACTTTATAAGAGTACCGTTCTGACCGTTGAACTACAGGTCCTCAGGAAGAATTATACCAAATTTTTTCAGAGTCTGGCTCTTTGGGAAATTTCGGTTTCAACCAGTTCACGGGGCCGGCCGTACTTAAGGCGGGACAATTGAACAATAGCTTTGGCAACTTCCTTATTTTCCATTTTTTTTAATTGAGACAAATCTTTTCTCATGTCAACGGAAAACGGAGGCGCCGGCTTATTATCAATAATAGTATTAATATATGCATTATAGACATCGACATTAATCAGATCATTTTCCGAAAATGTCGGAGTATACCAATGCTGAAGATAATTTGCGTCAGTAACACCGACTCTGAATGAAATAATAGTTCCGACATTACCAAAAACGGCATTTTTAACTTCTTCCTCCATCTGCCCGATAAACTGATTGGCGACACAGAGATTAAGGCGGAATTTACGCGCTTCAGATAAAATTTGGGCGAAATCGGGGGTGGCAAAATTCTGAAATTCATCAACATAAAGGTAAAAATCCCGTCGCTGGTCTTCCTGCGTGTCAACCCGGCTCATGGCAGCTACAAGGATTTTCGGAACTAAAATCAAACCCAGAAATGACGAGTTTTCTTCGCCTAATTTCCCTTTGGCCAGATTAACCAGAAGAATTTTTCCTTCATCCATGACTTTTCTAAAATCAAAAGCACTTTTACTTTGGCCGATAATATTCCTCATCAATTTATTGGTAACGAACCGGCCGAATTTGGAAACAATATAATCGAGAACTTCGGATTTATGAAAATCGGAGGTCTGGGCAATCTGATCAGTCCAATAGCGGCGGACTATCGGATCGGTAACTTTGGGCAAAAGCTCCTGGACAAAGGTGGAGTCAGTCAGAACCCTGACCACTTCAACAAAGGAGGCTCCGGGCTGAACCATGACGGTCAACATGGCATTTCTTATGGCATGTTCAAAACGGGGTCCGATTATTCCGGTTTTTTGAGGATCATAAAGCTTATACATCAGACCGATAATTGAGGTGACAATAAAGTGTTTCTGTTCTTCCGTATAGGCTTCCAACATATTTAACCCCATCGGCCGCTCACCGTCAGAAGGGTCAAAATAAATGACATCTTCGGCGCGTTCGGGAGGTATTAAGGGAAGTATACCTTCGATCAGATCACCATGAGGATCAATAGCAGCAACACCCTGACCGGATTTAATATCCTGAAGAATCATTTCTTTTAAAAGAACTGATTTACCGACACCTGTTTTTCCGATGATATACGCATGGCGGCGTCTGTCGTCAAGCTGCATATAAATTGGGCGGGAAATTCCCCGATAAGTACTTTTACCAAGATAGAGTCCTGAAGTGGGAATATCAGAGGGCGCGGGAGATTTTTTTGAAGTCACCCAGTTAATATGAGGAGTTTCCACGCTTTTATTGGGGAAGTGGAAAATTGTGGCTAACTCTTCACTGGATAAAACACTGGATTGTTTATAAGGCCAATTGGAAACGGGGAAATAACGGTAAATAAAATCAAACATAAAAGAACTCTTCAACAGCATTTTTGTAGTTCCGAAATGATTTTTATCGGATGAAAATTGGGCAAAAACCGATTGGATATTATTAAGATGCATTTTAGCCGATTCCCGACTATCTGAAGAAACAACAATCCTTATGGCGGTATTAAATCCCGGTTTGGCGACTTTATTTTCGATTGTTTCCAAAGATTTAGCATCGATATTATATTGAGCTTTATCGGGGTTGGCTTCGTTTTTTTTGATATTCGATAAATGGTTTTTACCGGCTTGTTTCCATTTTCCATCTGCCGGAGTTACCAAAATTTGTATGGCTACCCCTTCACCCGTCTGCATTTTGCCGACAGTTGAGGTAATGGCGGAGAGAGGATCAACCGGCAAATCCCGATAGGTTTTAATAGGTAAATAATCGGAATCTTTTAATACCAGGGATGCAAAAGCTATTTTTGATTTTTCATTATATATATTGTATTCATCAACTTCTTTTATTTCCGCTGCCGGATACATACCGTAAATTTGTTTTTCAACCAAATCCCGGAGATGATGATGGACCGAAACATAAAAACGGATATCGCCGGAACGACCGACAATTTCAAAAGCGATATGGTCCTGTGGCTTTAAAAAAGATAAAAAACCTCCATGAGAGAGTGAAGACAGCGAAGTAAAAAATTGCTCGGCAGCGTCGATTTTTATTTCATTTTCTTTGGGTACCGACACCTGAAGCAGAATAAACTCCAGACTTTGTTTTTCCCGATTTCTATATTTCCACCATAAAAACAGGAAATACAGAAATAATGAAATTCCTGACAGTAATAAGACCAGGATTAATAAAGTTATTCCAAAATCACTTAACTGGTTAACTATAACAGCGGTACTTTCATCCATTACAAATATTATAAACCCCGATAATTACGGGGCCGGTTAATTTCATTGAAAATCACTCGGTGACACCAAGCGCTTCGCTAAAGAAGCCGGCTGCAAGGGTTTTTTAATCTCTGACTTTTACCCGAATGATTTTACCATGTATGCTTTTGAGGACAAGGTGTGCTTTTTGAAGTTTTTTTATGCACCAGACAGCCAACCATTTAAAAGCAGAAGAAAGCGGGGCTTTTAATCCCTCCAATATTTTATCATCGGTGATCGGTAAAGAAACTTGAGCTGCGGTAAAAACAGGACTTTGAGCATTACTTACGGAAACCCCGAGTTTTTTGACATCGGGAGGCAACTCATAACTTCCCGATAATTTTTCGACTCCGGCATTTTCAACTTCTTTTTCAATTTCAATATCACTGCCGACCGCTTCGAGAATTCCGTCTTTTTTTACAGTCACTGATTCGGATTCCTTTCCCGGACCGGTGACAGCAGATACCGGAGTCACGGGAGAAGGAGAAACCGGTTTCATTTGAGAAGAATCTGAATCGGCAGGCATAAAATTTATCTCAATTTTCTATTTTCGGGTTTTTCCCAGAGAAAACTTTTTTGATAATAAGTCCGAATAAGCGAGATATAATTCGGGGATGAAGTGAAAAACGGCAAACGAAAGAGGAACAAAAAAAAGATTACCGGCAAGATTTGATTTTAAAAATGGCAAACCATAAATATATGCCGACAATAATCCGTTAAAACTTTTTTCATACATTCCGAAACTGTCCAAAAACCAAACTCCGAAATTTGTCCAGAGGAAAAAGATCAAGGATGAAACAATACCGGTAAAACCGGCTTTTATAATGTGGGAAATTTTTCCTTTTTTTTTCCGTAAAAGCAGAAAACCCATCAATCCTATAATTAAATAGGCACTCCAAGTAAAAAGATAAATCATGGTGTTACCGATAAAAAAATCGGATACGGCCATTATTACCAGGGGAACGGTGACAGCCCAAAAAGGACCGAGGAAGCTCCCCGACAGGAGCGCGGCGGAGGTGACAAATTCAATATTTTCCCCCAAATGAAAAACGGTCCGGAATAGAAAACCTAACAGTATAAGAATTAAAGCAACTTTTAATTTCATACTTATTTTGACCGAACGTATTCCCAAATAACCGCATCTCCGGGACTTATTACAGTCCGATCTGCCGATATTTGTCCCGGTTTACCGTTAACAGAAAAAATCCAATATTTATCATTGGTATTTTTTACCCCGTTTACCGACTCCACTATAAGACCGTATTTATACTCTTTGCTTTCCAATTTGATACCGTCTTTTTCAGCCGCAATGGCTAAAGCTTCATAAGCGTTAGCGGCTGCAACCTGAAAACTTTTTTTCCTACCGCCGCCGTAATCAATGGTTATTTTATTTTGCAGTACTTTGTTATCTTGTGGATTAATTTCCGGTTGTTCGTTTGAACGGATATTGTCATTCCTTGGCGGAATATTAATACCGGTTTTTAACACGGTTTTTTGTGCCAGCAAAACTAAAACTATAATAATAAAAAGCGAAATCAGCAGATAATTAATTTTTCTTTTCGGATGATATTTTTTCATAGAAATAAACTAAATTTATAACAATCTTATTTTGTCAAAAATTACCTTTAATAACAAGAGGAAAGCAGGATTGATTTAATTTTTTAAATCACAGATCTTTCTTTTTCCAAATTATTTCAGGAATACGGAGACGGAAGTTTGAATATCTGCCTATAATAAATAATAAATCGGACAGCCTGTTGAGATATATGAGAATCCGGCCATCCATATCAAAACCGGCGGTTTTTAACCTGACTACTTTCCTTTCTGCCCGGCGGCAAACAGCTCTTGAAAAATTTGCCCAAGCGGAGCTCAACTTTCCACCAGGGAGAATAAAATTTTTAAGTAAGGGAAGGCGGCTTTCCAGTTCATCAATCAACTTTTCCATAAGAGTTACACGGGTTTTCAGATATTTAAGTGAAATTTTATTTCCGGCCAGAAAAGCTCCGATGGCAAATAAGTCTGACTGAACTTGAACAATGAAGTTTTTAATTTTTTTTTCGTTATTGAGATAATTAATGAGGACTCCAAGTATTGAGTTCAACTCATCAATTGAACCATAAGCCGCAACCTGCGGGTCTGATTTTAAAATGCGTATACCTTTGTATGTTGAAGTAAACCCCTGATCGCCGGTTTTGGTATAAATTTTGACTTTCATCAACTAATTTCCCGAAGTGAGATTTTTTCCTCAACATTCCGAGTAACCGCAACTGTAGCATTTCTTACAACCTTCCTCAAAAGCTAGAGCAGCTACTCCGCATGAAGGACAAAGATCATATTCCGAATTTTCAACCGGCAAGACTTCCTGAGTTAAAACAGCCATGGGTTTATCAAGCAGTTTTTCTTTACTTGAAATCCCATTGCCGTTTTTGACATTATATCCGAAATGCATAGCGAGAATTTTAGCAACCGCATCGGGAAGTGAACGGACTTTTTTATCCCCAAAACCCAATGACTTACTGCCACCAATTCCTATCAGCTGGTTGAAAATTTGATAAGAGCGTTCCTGAGCCGGTACCGGCGATTGCATGCGCAACACCAGAGAAGCAAGCCGACCTACGGCCTCAGCCATGGCAGTGACATCGGAGCCTGCTTTTCCGACATTGATAAACAACTCAAGAGGCTGGTTTCCCTCATCGGTATTAATCGTAACAAAAGCAGTACCAACCGGAGTGTCAATCTGATATGTCGCACCTTTGACTATCATTGGTCTGGGAGTGATTTCAGGTTTTTCCTGACCATTACTGCCGATCAAATCCGCTTTTTTAACTTTTTCATCCTGTTTTTTCGGAACAACTCTTTCCAAAACACCGGGACGGCTGCCTTCCCGCATATAAGTTATACCTTTGCAACCCAGCTCGTAAGCCAGTTTATACAGTTTCTTTACATCATCAACCGTATGCGTATTGGGCGCGTTAACAGTTTTTGATATTGAGGCATCGACGTATTTTTGAATACCCGCCTGAACCCGAACATGATCTTCAGGTGAAAGATCATTGGCAGAAACAAAATAATCAGGGACGGGTTTACCCGGATTCTCCTTTTTCCAAGTTTCAAAAAGCGGATGATAAAGCCTGTGTTCACCAAGCCGGTCCCTTCTTATAAAGGAAAACTCATATACAGGTTCTATGCCTGAAGAAACTCCGGCCAGAAGAGAAGTTGAACCGGTGGGAGCCTGCTGCAGGAGAACCGAATTTCTGATACCGTATTTTTGAATTTTTGCTTTGATACCCTGGGGCAGTTTACTTACAAAATATCCTTTCAGATATTTAGAAGCGTCGAACTTGGGAAAAGCACCTTTTTCTTTCGCTATATCGGCTGAAGCTTCATAAGCGGCATCTCTGATTGTTTTATAGATTTTATCAATTACTTTAAGACTTTCCGGTGATCCGTAACGGATTTTCATTTTTATCAATGCGTCACCCAAACCCATAGTACCCAAACCGATCCTCCGTTCGCCTAATCTTTGCACCTTTTCTATTTGGGGAAAGACATATGAGTCAGCATCAATAACATTATCCTGAAAATGAACACCGGTTTTAGCAATATCCGCCAGTTCTTTATAGTCTATTTTTCCTCCTCGGATCAGAGCGGCCAAATTTATTGAACAAAGATTACAGACACCATAAGAGGGTAATCCTTCTTCTCCGCACGGATTAACACAATTAATTTTGTTGAAATACCAATTGTTATTCCATTTATTATACCTTTCCATAAAGACAACACCGGGTTCCGCGGAGCCCCAGGCTGCTTCGCTTATAAGATCCCAAAGATAACGGGCTTTTATCGTTTTATGAATTTTTACTTTTTTACCCAGTTTTACCCAATCATCCAGATAACCCTCCCACTTCCGGTCATATTCCTTGTCTTTGATATCAGGAAAAACAAGCTGCCAATCGGCATCTTTTTTAACCGCTTCCATAAATTTATCCGAAACGCAAACTGAAAGATTGGCTCCGTTTATTCTGGTCAGATCCCTTTTGACAGTAATAAATTCTTCAATATCAGGATGCCAGTCCCATAACATAAGCATTAAAGCTCCCCTCCTTGAGCCGCCCTGCTGGATGATATCTTTCGTGGCAACTGAAAAAAGTTCAGCCCAATTGCAAGGCCCTGAAGAAAACCCGTTTACTTTTCTGACACGGGCACCCCGGGGGCGGAGAGACGATAAATTTATACCTACTCCTCCACCGCGGGCCATAATTTCCACCATCTGCTTTAATGTTTCCAATATACCGTCACGCGAATCTTGGGGAGAAGGAATAACAAAACAATTATAAAAAGTAACTTTATAACCGGTACCGGCACCTGAAAGAATTCTGCCGCCAGGAACAAATTTAAAATCCTCCATTGCAGAGTAATACTTTTTTTCCCAGTAAAGACTTTCCTTTTTTTTCTCAATCAAAGAAACCGCCTTGGAAACACGCCGCCACATCTTCTCTGGTGTTTTTTCAACAGACTGACCTTTTTCATTTTTCAAAGAATATCGATCCAGAAATACCTGCTGGCGGATGCCGGTTAACTTCATGTATAAAAAGCCTTTCTTTATAAAATGTTTATAATATATTCAAAGTAATTTCTGAAGCTCTTTTTCAAAATCTTCAACATCGACAAATCTTCTGAATACTGACGCAAAGCGTATATAGGCAATTTTATCGATTTTTTTAAGCTTCTGAGCCACCAGCTGACCTATTTTCTTGCTTTCCACTTCGACGGTATCCATACCGCGTAATTCTTTTTCCACATCGTCCACAATCGTGTCAATATCATCAATACCGACAATTGTCTTTTCACAAGATTTCAAAATACCTCTTTTTAATTTATCCCTATCGAACTGATCTTTCCGTCCGTCTTTTTTAATTACTATTAACGGAACTCTTTCAACCCTTTCATAAGTAGTAAAACGCTTATTGCACTTTGTGCATTCGCGCCTTCTCCTGATTGTAGTCAAATCTTCACTGTCTCTGGTTTCAACTACTTCAGTATCCTGATGGTCACAAAAAGGGCACCTCATATTAATCGGTGTCACATTCTTAACTACCCCAGCTATAGTGTCCTTGCAAATCGTAGGACACTAAATAACCTCTGTCAAGATAACTAATTATATCATATTATATCAGTATTTTTTCCAGCCTCGAGAAGTTTTAAACTGCGGGAAATTTTCGGAAATTTAATTTCAGACCGGATTGACTGATTGAGACAGAATAAATTATTTGTTCAATTTGGTCCGTTTGTTACTTCAATGACGAAATTTGATTAAGTGCCTGCTGGTTTATCCCAAGTGCCTGCCGGATTATTTTTTTCTGATTTAAATCGGTTATTGAAAAATCAATTTTATTGATCAAATCAGAATGTTTTTTTATCGCTAATTCAATTTTATCAGAAAAATTTTCAGGCGGATTTGAAGAAGATGCAAGAGTATTAAAGACAGAAACAGATTTAAGAAGTTCTGTTTGACTTTCAATTAGAGTATTTACCGATAAATCTGTTTTACGCTTATCCAACAGAAGTTGAGCCATAACCAGTTTTTTATCAGCGAACAGAAGATGATACTCGGTCTTTTTTATCGGATTCCTATTAAAGAAAAGCAAAAGCCAATCCCTAATCCTTTTCATGGGATATAAAGGATGATCGGGCAATATACCGGGGAAAGGCAAATGATAATCAATAGGAGTTGGAGTAGTTTGGGCTCGCGCCACCTGGTAATCAAGTTGAAAAAATAAAAAGAAAGCAATAAGAAAAAGAATAATAAGGCTAATTTTATGATTCATTCTTTTTATTATACCCTACCGGATTGGCAGATAATATTTGAAATTATACTACAATAAATTCTAATATAACCGGGAGAGATTATTATATTATGTTCTGAAAAGGCAGGATACGTACAGGAGGAGGTTTTTTATGATATTCAACAAGCTTCCAGATATATTTGACAAGAAACCTGTTTAATTGTATTATAGGCTCCATGAACTCAGAGGAAAATCTCCAACTAACCTCTGCTCAGCAACAATTTATCAATTATCTACAACAAGCTCAACGCGCTCAGGCAACAATTATCGCATACAGCAAAGATATTGAGCAGCTTATGAGCTTTCTGTCGGATATGGGCAAAAAAAATGTCAGTCAGATAGATAAAGATGATTTGGAGGCATTTCTAAAAAAATTAACCGCAGACGGATACACTCTTAAATCACTATCCAGAAAAATCAATTCGATAAAAACTTTTTACCGTTTCCTGAAAAATAATAAATCAGTAACTTTAAACCCGGCCGCTGATATTGCCCATCCGAAATATAGCGTAAAACCACCCCGAATTTTATCCAAAATGGAATACCGGGCATTAAGAGACGCCTGCAGAAGCGATATAAGAACATATTCAATCGTGGAACTATTCCTCCAAACTGGAGTCAGAATCGGTGAACTTTCCAACCTGAAAGCAGATAATATCCGGGAAAAAGAATTAATTATAGATCCCCAGGAAAGCCATCCTCAAAGAAGCGTTCCCTTGAACAGGGCTGCCAGGGAAGCTCTTGACAGATGGTTATCCATAAGACCAAAATCAACAAATAATGCCTTATTTGTTACAAAAACAGGAAAGCCGCTTTTGGTCAGAAACATAAGAACTACCATTGACAGATATTTTAAAATTGCCGGAATAGAAAATGCAAAAGTTAACGATTTAAGACATACTTTTATTGCCCATCATCTGGCGTCAGGAACTTCTTTAACGGTAATCAGCAAGCTGGTTGGCCATAAAAGGCTGTCAACCACGGAAAAGTACCTGGATCTTGTAAAAGATAAAGTAAGCGACAATATTAAACTAGAAGAATTATAAAAAATACCTGATTTCTTCTTCCAGAAAGATCCCGAATTTTTTATAAACTTTCGCTTTTAATATTCCGGCTAATTTTTTAACTTCTTCAGATTTACCCTTACCTTTATTATAAAAAAGGTTACCATGAAATGAGGCGATTTCAATATCCCCTACCGACATACCGCAGGCACCGACTTTTTCCAACAGAAAACCGGCCGGAATTTTTCCGTATTTTATATTTTCAAACCCAATCCGTTCAATGACAGTTTTTTTTAAATCGGCAACTATAATATTTTTAAAAAAACTGCCCGGGCATTTCAGACCGGGTTTGTATTTTTTTTCCCGGATACTAATTATTTCCAACGAGGTTTTACGGAGACTGTCGTAACTGCTTTTTTTCAATCTGAAGCGGACGCTAACTATAACAAACGGTTTGTGTTTAAAAATACTATCCCTGTATCTAAAGCGGCTATCGGCATTTGTCAGCCAATATATTTTTCCATTATCCCAACATTCAACCTCCTGAATTATATCGGAAACGGAAATTCCGTAAGCTCCGGCATTTCCGACAACCGCTCCTCCTACGGAACCGGGAATTCCTGATAATTTTTCCAAGCCCGACAATCCGTTTTTTATTGAGAAATTAATTAATTTTGTCAAGGTTACTCCGGCGTCTGAAACTATTTCATTACCTATTTTATAAACCGAACCGTTTATTAAACGGATCAGGAAACCATTTATTCCCTTATCGGGAAAAACAATATTGCTGCCTTCGGCAAAAACTTTAAAAGAAATTTTATTTTTCTTAAAATATGATAAAGAAGTCAGAAGTCCGTTCCGGTTTTTAATTTCAACCAGATTATCTACCTTGCCGCCGATAGAAAAAGTGGAGAGGCCGGCTAAAGAGACAGACTTTTTGACCATAAGGGGAAATTTATCCATATTCAATCAATAAATTCCTGAACAAAAAGAGAGCCGTAAATCCCCCCATCAATGACCCCAATGCCAACCCGCCCGAAATCAGGTGACAGAATATTGGCTCGATGACCAGGAGAATTCATCAACCCCTGATGGGCAATTGTGACATTAGGGGCAAGAGCCAAATTTTCACCGGCCGCCAGAAAAGAAATGTTTTCCTCTTCCATGCGGTCAAAAGGTGACTGACCTTCAGGATTGTAATGGGAGAAAAAACCCCCGGCAAACATTTCCCGAGCATAGTTTCTGGCTAACTGTTTAAGTTTACCATCCGAATGAAGAATCGGAAGATCATTATTTTGCCTTTCAATATTTATTAAAGTAAGCATGGTAATTTCCGCCTGGGAATCGACAACTGCTTCTTTTTGGGTAAAGCCAAGATCAACCGATTCCTGAGAACCGGGATTGGGATTAACAGTTAAAAATGTTAAAGTCTCGTTTACCGCATCACCAAAAATAGTATTCAATTGGCGTTCTATCCCCTGTGTTTTTTTGACAATAGGACCGCCAATACGGGATGACACAATGGAGTTTTTCAATTTTCCCGATAAAGGGAGCGAAACAAGAAGAGTTAAAACAAAGGCAATAAAGATTACTGTTTCACCGGCGGCAGGAAAAATCCCAAAAAAATTATCCAGTTTTTTAAGCAAAACAATAACTCTTTTATTATTAGTTGAAACTCTCATTTTTGAGTAAATTTTTTTTATAACAAAATTAGTAAAAAGTGAGTAAAAAAATTCGGATAATATTCCGGCTATAAAAAATCCAAGAGCCCGGGCAATACCTCTGGTTATTGAAAAATTGTCAATAAAAAAATCACCTACCGGCTGATAAAACTTTACGGCACTGACAAATGAGAATATAAAACCAAAAAGATCCACTGTTCCCAATAAAAAACCCCTGCCATAACCGCCAAGGAGATAAAAAAAGAAAACAATCAAAATTACCAGATCGATCCAATCAGCATTTAAAGAAGAAAAATCCATAAGAAGAATATTTTATCATTTTCGATGTTATAATAGTGAATTAATTTTCCTTAAATGATGAAAGCAAACCAGCCAACTGAAAATCCGGAAAC
The DNA here is from genome assembly GCA_001779115.1 of Candidatus Gottesmanbacteria bacterium RIFCSPHIGHO2_01_FULL_40_15. Lineage (GTDB taxonomy): Bacteria > Patescibacteriota > Microgenomatia > 2-02-FULL-39-11 > 2-02-FULL-39-11 > 2-02-FULL-40-10. Next base: position 13,420 of record MFJF01000007.1, on the reverse strand, counting down.
TCTCAGACACAAAAACATAACTAATTTAATCCGGGGTAAACTTAAATTTCCCATTATTTTTGCAATACCTTTCCTTGCAACAGTTTATATATATACCTTAATTTTTGCGGATCTGCCCAGTCCGACAAAATTACGCTTAAATAATATTCCGCAGACAACCAAAATTTTGGACCGGCAGGGTGTACTTCTTTATGAAATATATGCCGAGCAGAACAGAACTCTTATAAAATTAGGAGAATTACCAAAAAATCTCATCGAAGCAACCGTATCAATTGAAGATAAGGAATTTTATAAGCATAAGGGTATCAATCCGGTGGGTGGAATTTTACGGGCAGTAAAGGATACTTTTGTAAAAAAACAACTGCAAGGAGGATCTACGATTACACAACAGTTGGTTAAAAACGCATTACTGACTCCTGAACGGACAGTAACAAGAAAAATAAAAGAAATAATATTGGCTTTTTGGACTGAGGCAATTTACAGCAAAGAACAGATACTGGAAATGTATTTTAATCAGGTACCATATGGGGGCACCGCCTGGGGAATTGAGGCGGCGGCAGAAACATATTTTGATAAAAAAGCAAAAGATCTGTCTTTAGCTGAAGCGGCTTTTCTGGCAGGACTTCCGGCCGCACCAACGACTTATTCCCCCTATGGAGCACATCCGGAAAGATCAAAAAACAGGCAAAAAGCAGTGTTAAACAGAATGCTTGAAGACGGATATATTAAAAAAGAAGATAAAGAAAAAGCAGAAAAAGAAAAACTTAACATCAGGCCGCCGAAAACTGACATAAAAGCCCCCCATTTTGTCATGTTTGTCAGAGAAAAACTGGCAGAATTATACGGCGAACAACTGATCGGCCAGGGAGGACTAAAAGTAACTACAACTTTGGATTATAAACTGCAGGAATTTTCCGAGCAGACAGTTGCCAGTGAAGTAGCAAAACTATCTGATTTACATGTTACAAACGGAGCGGCGATTGTCATCAGACCGCCTACCGGTGAAATTCTTGCCATGGTCGGATCAAAGGATTATTTTTCAACTGATTCAGGCAATTTCAACGTAACTACATCTTTACGCCAGCCGGGATCCGCAATTAAACCGTTAAACTATGCGGTCGGAATTGACACCCGGAAAGTAACCGCAGCGACCCTATTTCTTGATACTCCCACCTGTTTTCAGGTTCCGGGACAGAAAGCTTATTGTCCGGTAAATTATGACGGAAAATTCCACGGTCCGACACAGCTGCGATTTTCCTTAGGGAACTCATTTAATATTCCGGCAGTAAAAATGATGGCAGTTAACGGAGTGGAAACCGTAATCGCATCAGCTTCAGCATACGGCATATCTTCATTTAAAGATCCATCCAGATACGGTTTATCACTGACTTTGGGCGGAGGTGAAGTGACAATGATTGATATGGCCAAGGCTTTTGGAGTTTTTGCCAATACGGGAATAAAAAGAGAGCTTAATCCGATTTTAAAAATTGAGGATAACAACGGAAAAGTGTTATTTAAATTTGAAGACCCGAACATATCTTCCGATATACACCGGGAATTGAATTATCCATCTTCTCTTCTTATTCCCGGTGAAAGAGTATTATCTTCAGAAACAGCATTTCTTATTTCCCATATTCTTTTGGATAATAATGCCAGACAACAAATGTTCGGATCAAATTCCCAACTGGTGATACCCAAAAAAGCAGTTTCCGTCAAAACAGGGACAACAGATGACAAAAGGGATAACTGGACTATCGGCTACACACCGAATTTTCTGACAGCGGTTTGGGTCGGGAATAATGATAATACACCAATGCATCCTTATTTAACTTCAGGCATAACAGGGGCATCCCCGATCTGGAATCTGATAATGAAAAATCTGTTGGGTAATCAACCGGATCTTTGGCCGAAACAACCAGCAAGCATTGTCGGAGCCCACATCTGCACAAATTCCGGTAAAGCCCCGCCCGTTTCAGACAACAACTCAGTTGACCGGGGTTGTCCGACACGCTATGAATACTTTATTAAGGGAACAGTTCCGACAGCACCGGAAGTATTAAAAAAAACCGTAGCAATTGATAAAGGAAACAATAAACTGGCTTATCCCAACCAGACGGACAATGTGGAAATGCAGGAAAAACAGATTGTTTCCGATATGTTCGGAGACTTATGCCTGGATTGTGAAACTGAAGGAGGCAATCCCGTAACCTACGTTAAATTGTAAATGTGGCTATCTTACGCTCACTTTACAGTGCACTCAAAGCTATGTTATATTCCTGCCGATGAGCAGGATAAAGAGTTTTTATCTAGATCTACTTTTAATTCCCTTAATTTTTTTTAAAAAAACCGGCGAGCTTCTTTTATATACCTGTTTCCTTATTTTCTCCGTATTTTTTTACCTGACCGGATTATTTTCGACTCCGTTTATACTGTTATTTGTTTTTATTAAAAAGATTTCGGAATACCTTGCGGAAACTATTTTTCGAATATTTAGAGTAATACTGAAAAGACCGAAAAAGAAAAAAAAGGCAATCAAGTTATCAGAAATTAAAAGAAAATCAAATAAAAATAATATTATTAAACAGGGTTTTTTAAATTCAATCCTGTTAAAAATAAAATTTTTCCTTTTAGGAATTTTGGCAGCGGTTATAATTTTGAGCATTTACCAATTAAACTATTTTGCTTCCAATTTGCCCAATCCTTCCGAAATAAAACAAAGCGGATTTCCGACAACCACAAAAATATTCGACCGAAAAGGAATTCTTTTATATGATATATACGAAAGTTATAACAGGACACCGGTTCAACTTAAGGATATTCCCGAACATGTCATAAAAGCGACAATTGCGACTGAGGATAAAGAATTTTTCCTTCATTACGGTTTTTCATTAAGAGGAATTACCCGGGCGGTAATACATAACCTGACAAATGATAATCTGGTCGGGGGTTCAACAATAACACAACAACTAATAAGAAGCACTTACTTAACTCCGGAAAAAACATTCATAAGAAAAATACGGGAAATAATACTGTCAATTTGGATAGAACAGTTATATACAAAAAATGAGATCCTGGAAATGTATCTGAATCAGATACCTTACGGCGGTACTGCGTGGGGAATTGAAGCTGCAGCGCAGACTTATTTTTCGAAAAGCGGAAAAGACCTGAATCTTGCTGAAGCGGCTTTTTTGGCAGGACTGCCGGCTGCTCCAACAAAATATTCTCCCTTGTCAGAAGGAAAAAATTACAAAATCCGGCAAGCAGAGGTTCTGATTAAAATGAAACAGGAAGGGTTAATTTCTGAAGAAGAATATCAGGAGGCGGTAAACTTTCCTCTAAATTTAACCCAACCCCGTACTCCCATTGCCGCTCCGCATTTTGTGATGTATGTCAGACAATTATTAAATAAATTTTACGGAACCAAATTAACGGAAACGGGAGGACTCCGGGTTTTTACTACGCTGGATTTATCATTAAATGAAAAAATTCAGGAAATCGTTTCTCAAGAAATTGCCAATCTTAAACAATTAAACGTTAACAACGGAGCAGTACTTGTGACAAATCCGAAAAACGGTGAAATACTTTCAATGGTAGGTTCAGCAGATTATTTTGACACTTTTAATGACGGGAATGTAAATGTTACGTTAGCACTAAGACAACCGGGTTCTTCGATTAAAGTAGTCAATTATGCGGCAGCGCTTCAAAACGGTTTTACCGCCGCAAGTATTATTGCAGACACTCCGGTTATTTTTCGCACAGACGGACAATTGCCTTATAAACCGGTAAATTATGACGGAAAGTATCACGGATCTGTTTCTTTAAGAACAGCATTGGCTTCTTCATATAATATTCCGGCCGTGAAAGTCCTGAATGCCATCGGAATTGAAAAAATGATCGAAACCGGTAAAAAAATGGGGATTGACAGTTGGGATGACAAATCCCGGTTCGGATTATCACTGACTTTGGGCGGAGGTGAGGTGACAATGCTTGATTTGGCCGAAGTATACGGGACTCTTTCCAATTACGGAGAAAAATATGAACTGACACCGTTTATTAAAATAACCGATTATAAAGGAAAGAATATACCGCTACCGAAAAGAAACAATAAAATCAGAGCCATTCCTGAAGGGGTCGCATTTATTATCAGCAGTATATTATCGGATAACCGATCAAGAACACCGGCCTTCGGCAGTAACTCCGCCCTTTATATACCGGGACGGACTGTGGCTGTTAAAACCGGAACAAGTGACAACAAACGAGATAACTGGACAATCGGTTATACCGATGATATAACCACAACTGTTTGGGTGGGAAACAATGACAATTCACCCATGAACCAACAATTGGTTTCGGGTGTAACAGGAGCAGCGCCAATTTGGAGAGATGTCATGAAAATGATTTTGGCTGAGGAAGAAGATATTCCATTTAAGATTCCGGACGATTTAATTCAGGTAAAATGCCACGGAGTTACCGAATACTTTCTTAAAGAATCTTATACAGACCGGAGCTGCATAAAAGACTATCCGAAAAATGAAACCGCTTCTTCAGAGTAAATTATTATTGAATTCTTACAGCATCTCACATCAGATTTAACGGAAAAAGTCAAAAATTTTATAGAATAAATTCATAAAAAAACAATCCCGTCAACAACCCCCCTTTTTTTATTAAAGGAGGGTTTTTTATTAAAATGACAAAATTTGAAAAATTAAGAAAAAAAATAATCAGCAAACGGTTCATCGTCGGAATTGTGGGAGTCGGGTATGTCGGAGAGGCGTTAGGAAGAGCTACTTGTGAGGCGGGAATTAAAACAATAGGATTTGAGATCAGCAGATCGAGGGTCGAAAACCTAAGAAACCAAATCCCCAGAAATTTTCACTTAACCGATAATAAAAAATATCTCAGTAAATGTGATGTCATCTGCATCTGCGTTCCGACCCCGTTATCGGCAAAAGGCAATCCCGACACAACTCTTCTTGAAAATGCAGCAGCTGAGATTGCAAATTATTTGATTCCCGGTCAACTTATCATTACTGAAAGTTCCGTAGCCCCCGGAACATCAAAAAATATCATCAAACCGATATTGGAAAAAAGCGGTTTCACGGCAGGCACTGATTTTTATCTGGGTTATTCTCCGGAAAGAGTTGATCCGGGAAATAACAATTTTACAGTTTCAAATATACCTAAAGTCGTTTCAGGAATTAACGAGGAAAGCAGGCAGCTGACAACGGATTTCTATTCAACATTCGTAAAAAAAACAGTTCCGGTAGCATCGATGGAAGCTGCTGAATTGACAAAAATTATGGAAAACGTATTCAGACTGGTTAACATAACTCTTGTTAATGAGATTGCCGAATATGCCCGCGGTGTCAACATTAACATATGGGAAGTAATTGATGCAGCAGCTACAAAACCATTCGGATTTTTAGCCCATTACCCGGGTCCGGGAGCCGGCGGATATTGTATTCCTGTTCTACCCGTATATCTTTTGGACAGTGCTAAAAAAAATAAAGTTAAACTACCATTAATAACATTGGCTGAAAAATTAAATAAAAAACAACCGGATAAAGTGGCTGATTTAGCACTGAAATTAATAAACGGGAACGGAAATGCAAAACTTATTAACGGAGATAAACCTAAAGCGTTATTGGTCGGAATAAGTTATAAGGAAGAAGTAAGTGATACCAGAGAATCAAAAGCCATAATAATCTGGAAGAAACTGGAAAAAGAAGGTGTTGAAGTTCAATATCATGATCCTTATATAAAAAAATATAACGGATCAGAATCACGTGAATTAACAACGGATTTTCTTAATAACGTGGATATGATCATAGTTGCCACTCCACATAAAAAAATCAAGTATGAATCCTTAATATCAGCCCAAAAACCTCTTATTGATACTAAAAACCACCTTTCCAGTTATAACAAACCTTTTATATACCGCATTTAAAACCAATAAGATATTTACAAAAAAAACAATGAATATACTGATTACCGGAGGGGCCGGATTTATAGGAATTAATCTGGCAATAAGTTTTGCAGATAAGGGAGCTACAGTTTCGATATTAGACAACTTTATTACTTCATCCAAAAACAGAATTACTAAAATCCTAACCAGATATAATTTAAATTTAATTGAAGCAGATCTGACGCTGGGAATTCCGGATGAAATCAGGGAAAAGACATTTGAACAAATTTATCATCTGGCCTGCCCAACAGGTGTTAATAACTTAATAAGACTTTCGGAGGAAATGCTTGTCACCTGCGCTATCGGCACTAAAAACATCCTTGATTTGGCAAAAGAGCAAAAAGCAAAATTTCTTCTGGCCAGTTCTTCGGAAGTATACGGGGATCCGGAAATTTTTCCCCAAAAAGAAACTTATTCCGGAAATGTTGATTGCAGAGGTATAAGAAGCCCATATGAGGAAGGGAAAAGATTTGCCGAAAGTCTGGTCACAATGTACTGCAGGAAATACGGTCTTGACGGAAAAATTGTCCGGATTTTCAATACGTACGGCCCGAATATGTCGGAAAGCGATAACCGGGTAATACCGAAGTTATTACGTTTCTCCATGGCAAACCTTCCTTTAACTGTTGAAGGAAAAGGTCTCCAGAGAAGAACTTTTTTATATATTGATGACCTCATAACAGGCATTAAATTGATCATGAACAGCGATAACGGCATTCCGGTTTTTAATTTGGGATCAGAACAGGATATATCCATCCTGGAACTGGCTCAATCCATCCTGTATCTGACAAACAGTTTAAGTACTATTGAATTTACTGACCGGCCAGACCATGACCATAAAGCCCGGATGCCGGACCTTAAAAATGTTTATAATCTGGGTTGGCAGCCAAGCGTAAATTTAAAAGAAGGGCTTACAAGAACCATTAATCATATTAAAAATAATTCTTCATACTGAGACCATATGGCAATAATACCTGATGCAATTACATTTTCGGGTATAAATGTGTTTTTTTGGAGTATTGTGTCCCTACTCCGGGCGGTTAAAGAAAAAATAAAACCGGAAAGTCGAAACAGTTATTCTGAAATATTAATTAATAATCTGAAAAAAAATTCCACAGCGGTTCTTATTACCGCTAAAAATGAAGATAAAGTGATCAAAAAAACAATCTCAACCATGAAAAAGATCGTTGGCGCCCAAAATATTTATGTCATGTCTGACGGATCGACAGACAATACACACACAATAATTAAGAAATCAGGCGTCCAAGTTATAGAAAGGAAAAAAAGCCGGGGAAAAGCCAAAAGCCTGATTACGCTTATGAAATATTTTAGGATATTGGACAAATATCCATATGCTTTTATTGTCGATGCGGACATCACGGTAAATTCAGATTTTTTGGATAAAGCTTTAAAAATATTTGCCGATCCCGATGTAGCGGCAGTTACCGGCCATGCTGAAATAAACTGGAAAAAGAGAAACAGCATAAATATCGAATCCTTTATTCTGGCCTACCGTCAAAGACTATACAGCGTACTGCAATATGCCATCAGATATGGCCAAACATGGAAATTATTTAACGCAACACCGGTAATTCCGGGATTTGCCACGATATTCCGTACTTCGGTTCTGAAAAAAATAGACCTTTCCCCCGGAGGACTGATTATTGAAGATTTCAATACCGCTTTTCAAATTCATAAGAAAAAATTAGGCAAGGTGTATTACCATCCTGAAATTTGGGCATACGGCAATGAACCGTCAACAATAAACGATTATATTGCCCAAGTTAACCGCTGGAATCTGGGATTCTGGCAAACATTATTCAAACATAAAATTTGGGCTTCATTTTTTTCCCTAGCAACGGTTTCTTTTGTCATCGAATCATTATTTATTGCCCTGTTTTTATATATGTTACCGTTAACGGCTTTTGTTCTTATTATTAAATACTTTCCTGACATGTTTTCGGCAAGCCTGTTGTCAATTTCGGAATCATTAAATAAGTTTATTACTCCGGCATTACTTTTTACCGCAGTTATTTTTCTGGATTTTATTTATACGGTGATTGTGGCAATTATTATCAGAAAACCGGTATTGTTATTTTACGGTCCGGGATTTATTTTTTTCAGATTTCTTGATTCACTAATAATTCTTTCATCTCTTTTTCAGGCAATTTTCACCAAATCGGACGGAGTTTGGACCAGTCCGAAACGAAAAAGGTTATGACAGTTTAAACGGGGTTAATTAATTTATCCATATCCGGCCAGATTTGAGGATCCTCCGCTCCAATCCGCCAAAGTGCAAATTTATCCAGACCGTATTTTTCCCGGGCCAATTTAATTTTTTGAATAAGAGTTTCATTATCCTCATACCAGATTTCACTACTTGTGCCACTATTACCATTTAACATAAAAGTTTTAGCTGATTGTGTTTCATCAAAATAAATTACGGGATCATCGTCAGATATGATTTCAGATATCTGAGGATAAGTAAGCCCGGTGACGCTTCCATTTTGGTCCCACCGGTAACCGTGTGTTGACAATCCGACGGCAATTTTTTCTTTGGGAACAGATTTTACGGCATATTTTAAAACATTTTCATACCAGGTAAGAGGAGTCTGTCCTCCGGGATCAGTAAATTCATTATTGTAGTTATAAACCATTAAATACAACCGGTCAGCATAAGGGGACAATTCTTTATAATTATGGGCTAAAGCTTTATCATAAGTTTCTTTCTCTACCCTGCCATAAAGAATAAGATGAAGTACCAAATTGTGAGTCTTTAACTTTTCATTCAGATATTTGACAAAACCGGTAAAAATCTGGCCATCGGTTGAATCCAGCGCTTCAAAATCCAAACTCCACCCCTTAAACTGATTAGCTTCCGCTTCATGGATAAGAGAGTCGGTAAATTGTCTTGATTTTTTCTCGTCTCCCAACAGTTTGAGAAGATTATTTCTTTCTCCGCCATCGCCGATTACCGGAATTATAGGAAGATTATATTCCCGGGCACCTTCCATAACCTGATTACGATTAACTATCGGTAAAACCTCAAGAAGACCGTCCGCTGATACCTGATAAAGCATAGGAGAGAAAATTTCCAACCTGGGAAAAACATAATTTAATGAATTTTGACTGTTTTTTTCATCCCAATAGGCAAACCATCCGGTCATTTTTAAAGGAATTAATTCCTGTTGAATGAAGGGTACCGGCGGTGATGTTGAATTTTGGGATTTAATATTGTCGCGGAAATTAAAAAGGAAGTATGCCGGAAGTAACAGCAATAAAACCGATAAAGGCATTAAAAAAATGAATTTACTGACAGAAAAATTGAATTTAGGAAATGGCAAGATGGAAAATTATAACCGTAAATTTATTAAAATTTATTAATAATACTAAAACAGGACAGTAAGTATTTACTGAATAAGTTTCTGTCTTGTCGAGAGGGGTTCATTCATAATAAGATCAAGCGCCGACAGATTTTCAATAAAGCCAACTTCAGGATACTGCTGGCGGTATAGAGGACATTTCCAATTCTGGATTAAGGTAGTAATATTATTTTTTTTAAAAAAGGCGGGATCCATATAAGCCGCATCACTGCTACCACCGTAATAATACTCATCAGCGTTTAAATACCGGCAGAGTGAAACTATCCACTCATTAGCCTTTCCCCTGCCGGGGGGCGCAACAGAAGTTTGTGAGGCGATGACTATTTTTTTTAACCGGAAAATATTTTGTTTAGCAAGAAGATGATTAATATAGTCAACTGTAATTTCATTTGCATGTTTTTCGGTTATAAAAAATTTTACGGTCAGCAGGAGCGTGGCGGTATTTAAAGCAGCCAAATCGGAATAATTATCCGATAAAAGGGAAGAAATTGCCGGAAAGATTTTCCTGAAATTAGGTGTTTTTGAATAAGCAGTTTCCAAAGTACCAAGATGCTTATTTACCCAGTTGATATCTTTTTTTATTTTTATTTTATTGATAGGCAATAAATCATCGGGCAGAGGAATTACCAAAAAATGTAAACCGGATGCCAATTTAACGGGTGAATGCGCCTGGAATGATTTGCCTCTTTTTTGAATTCCCCCGGGTAAAAGGAAGGCATGTTTTTTGACAAACTGGATATAATCCGAGATTTCAAAAATATCGGAATTCAAAAGCCTGTTTAAATAATGAAGTCTGGGAAAATATTGGGGTTGATAACCTGACAGTCTCATAATACCTCCCCGCGCAACAGGTGAAAAGCTTCGGCAAAGAAATGACCGATTAATGATCCCCTAAGAACGGCTAAGTCTTCAATTATTCGGGGAGATCTGGGATTAGGAGGGGGACGCAGTTGAGATTTATACATTTTCCAAGCCTCAAGTTTTACTGCCAATTCACCTTTTGTTAACGGCACAAATAAATTGGGCACGGGATTTCCGGTCAAGGACCAGGCATCAACCGGCATTTCATAAGAGATAACATAGGGGACAAAATGCTTTGTTTGTTTTTGTGCAGGGCGGACAGAGGCAAAGGCGGCCAGAGCTGACATTTTGTGATCCTGATTATAAGAAGAGATTTGAGGGAAAGCGAGTATAGTCGGTTTAACTTTTTCAAGCGAAATCCTACTTTTTCTTTCAATCTGATTCATCAATTCATGCTGGCCGACCAAATCGAGTTTCAGATGAAAACGATCTCCTTCGAAAATTATCTGATAATCATCGAATTTTAAAAAGGAGGCTACCTCATCAATTTCTTCTTTTCTTTCATGAGTTCCTGAAAATCCTTTTTGAGAAAAATCTTCAGTATCGGCTACAGTCAAAAACAATACATAAACTTTCCCTCCGGCATGTTTTACTTTTTGTATTAAGCCGGCACAACCAAGTACTTCATCATCGGGATGAGGAGCAATAATCAATAGACGATGATTGTTTAATGTGAACATAATTTAATTTATTCTCAGGGAATTAATTCGGGGGGGGAGGTAACTTGTAAAATAACACAGAAATAGAAAACTTTCAAGGCCGATTTGAAATGAAGTTTATACCTCCCGTTAAGATCAGGACTAAATTTCTCCCTCGCCGATTACATCGGGATCCGAAATGACTTAGCGCCTTTTAATTAGGCGTTACTTTGCACTAACAACAACAATGCCGGTGTGCACAGGATTACTATGATTATGGTAGTTCCAACTTCCTTCCTTTTGAAAATTAAAGGAATATTGTCCTCCGTTTTCCACTGCCTGTAACTGATCAAATCCCGGATATTGTTTATGTTCGGGATGATCCGCGGAAGCAACCCACATACTTTTTCCGCTTTGATTAATCCAAGTAACTGACTCCCCTAACTTTACAGATATCTGAGCGGGAGAAAATCCACTATCCCGGTATTCGATGAGCTTACCTTGTGCAAATCTTCCCTCTGATTGGATGGCCTGACCAATTTCTTCAGGCAACCGATTATTCCCGCCAATGTTAATTTCAGCAGAACTATCTGAACTTTCCTGATTATATATATTTGATTCATTTGAGGGTTTTTTAAATGTAACAACCGCTAAGACAATGATTAAAACAATCAGAACTCCTATTACCAATAACTTCTTATTCAAAAAAATCACCTCCTTCACTTTTATTTTAAACAAAAAACGGGAAATATTAAACGGGTATCAGAGGCCGAAGCGGCGTTTCCTCACGGAATATTCATTCAGGGCTTTTTTAAATTCCAAGGGAGTAAAGTCCGGCCACAATACCCGGGTAAAATATAACTCGGTATATTCCAACTGCCAGAGCATAAAACCTGACAAACGCATTTCCCCTCCGGTTCTTATTAAAAGATCGGGGTCCGGCTGATTATAAGTGTCCAAATATTTGGTCAAAATTTGTTTGGTGAGTATTTTGGAGCTTTTTCCTTTCCATTTATTGACCGCTCTTACAATTTCGTCCCGTCCGCCGTAACTTAAGGCAATATTTACCGTAATGATATTATTATTCCTAGTTTTTTCCATCCATTGCCCGGTTTTTCTAACAAGATCAGGAGGAAACTTTTCCAAATTTCCAATAACATTAATGCGGACATTTTTTTTATGGAAATTGTCCACTTTACGATCCAAATTCATCCGGAACAGATCTAATAAAAACTCTACTTCTTTTTTATCACGATACCAGTTTTCAGTAGAAAATGCCCAAAAAGTCAAATAATTAATATGCAAACTGATAGCACAATCCACCAACGGTTCGATAACCTCTTCACCCCGCCGATGACCTTCAAATTGAGGCAGATTTCTATCACGAGCCCAGCGTCTGTTTCCATCCATTATTAAGGCAACATGCTGAGGAATCATATTTTTAATTAAAACAAATGATTATTATTGATAAAAGACGCACCGGCGGGGAAATTTACTAATAATTTTTTAATAAATGAAACATTTTCGAGCTGTTTTAGCAACCGGGTTAGGTCTTTTTTAAGGCATAGCAGATGAAGGTTATGACCGGTATTAAGAGTGAAATATACTTCCAAACCTTTTTTTCGCCATTGCCCCACTAAATTAATTAATGATACGGTTTCCGGTAACAAATATATAACTGGGGGAGTTGAAGTAAGTATTATGGAATGCAGCTCAAGAGCTTCTGCCTCAACTAACCGTCCAAATTGGGAGAAATCTTTTTTTTGAATAGCATTTTTAAGGTTTTTTATCTTGCCGGGAAGATTTTTCAGCCGACTTTGAAAAAAGGGGCTGGACCGGGCATAATTTTGTGCCTGTGAAGTGGGAATTTTCTTTTTTTGGTAACTCAAAACGGCAACAATATCGGCGATTTGAAAATATTCAGGAGGAAAAATTGTGTAAGCTAACGAATTTTTATGGTTATTCCCCTTTTTCCATTCGGTAAATCCTCCAGGAATCGAACGGCAGGCGGAACCTGATGCCAACCGGGCAAGTGACGAAAGCCGGCTTTCCTCCAGGCGCAACCCGAGAGCACTTGTGCCTGCTAATGTTAAGGAAGCAAATGCAGAAGCTGAAGACGACAGCCCTGTAGATGATGGAAAATTATTCCGGGAAACAACTTTTACCGGAAGTTTTATTCCTGCCAGTTTTCTGATTCTATTGATATGACTTACAACTCTTTCAACCGCCCGGAGAGACCTATCATTAATATTAATATCATCTTTTTCAATTTTTTTTGAAAATTCAACAGTTGTAACCGTTTTCAGACCGCTCAAATTGACGGAAATACTATTATTTTCCGGCAAGCGTAAAGATGAATTTGATCTTCCCCAGTATTTTATCAGGGCATTATTGGAGTAGGCTGTCGCTGTTGCTTTCATATAAGTGAAACTCCGGGACTTTCAAAATCAACATCAATAATATACCCGCCGTGTAACGCCAAAATTTTAGCAAGTTTTTCCTTAATATTTTTTTCAACCAAAACGATTATACAATCGCCTCCCCCGGCACCGGACAATTTTGCTCCAAGAGCA
>MFJF01000006.1:358-39015 GCA_001779115.1 Candidatus Gottesmanbacteria bacterium RIFCSPHIGHO2_01_FULL_40_15 | reverse complement strand
CCGCCAGACGGTTACCCGACCTATCCGCCAGACGGTTACCCGACCTATCCGCCAGACGGTTACCCGACACCACCTTTGGCTTGCGGAATACCATGCGGACCTTATGAACCAAACCAATGTCCTCAGGAATGCCCTTTCTGCCCGGTTGACAATCCTTTATGTACAGATGTTGCTCCAACTCCACCACTGGCTTGCGGAGAGCCCTGCGGACCATACCAACCAAATCAATGTCCTCAGGAATGCCCTTTCTGCCCGGTTGACAATCCTTTATGCCAGGTTGAAGTTACACCGACACCTCCGGCCCTTTGTGACTGCGATAGTGTTACTTATACGGGAGATTTTGAAATAGGGAAGACAATTACCATGACGACTTATGCAGTAGCCTTGACTCCTGATACGACTGAAATTTTATATATGGATTATCATGTCGAAAAAGACGGAGTTGAAATAGATTCAGGTTACGGAATACCGGCAGAGGAAATTCCCGGTACCAACGGCAGGTATAAGACAAGCTGGGATTATACAATTCCGTCAGATGAAAGCGCGCCCGGGGAATACAGGATTTGGGTAAAAATAGTCTGTGCCAGAAAGTTTGCCGGACTGAATAAATCTTCCACGACGGCGGTCTTAGGTACAGAAACAACACAGAGAGTAACTTTTATTAATTCCCTGATGGATTTTCTTAACCGCGTCTTTTTCCTGAACAAGAAGTTGTCACCTTTGGCTGTTCCACCGACCCCACCGGCAATTCCCGGACCGGATAAATTAAAACCGACTATTCTGGCCCCATCGGGAGCCAAATCATTGCAACTTGGGACCTTTCATGCGGTAGTAAATCTCCGGGTAGGCTGTAAGGAGTTAAGTTTTACCATTCTCTAATAATACTTTTGATCTGCTAATAATTTATAGCAGAAGGGAAAATACCAGCGGGACAGATTTAGTCCGGTTATGGATAAGATTAAAATTCTTCCATTAACAAAAACAAAATTAAATGAGGCTGTCAAGTTAGTTTTGGCGGCGGAACTTGATACCAGAGAAGAGATTGAACATCATTTGGAGCATATTAATGCTCATTATATGGCACTGGACGGAGAGAAGGTAGTGGGAGTAATCGGCTGGTATCAAGATAATGTGAAATATGCGACTGAGGCTATGGGGGATAAATTTCCCGGGGAAAAGACTTATTGGGTCGGTTTTTTTGCAGTAAGCGAAAAGTACAGGGGAAAGGCGGTCGGATACGCACTTTTGAAAATACTGGAAGAAGTTGTTAAAGCAAAGGGAACAGATGAACTATGGGTAGTTTCAGTGCCCCAAACGAGGTTTTATTATTTAAGGCAGGGATTTAAATTAGTAATGGAGGGATATATTTCCGGCAATAAAAAATACTTTATGGTTAAGGACTTAAATATTTCAAACTAATATAATAGGAATCAACAGCAGAATAGGATTGGCGGATTATTTAATCAAAACGTTCAGGAGAGAGGAGATAAGGGTGATGACAATTGAGGCGATGAGGGCGGTTCCGAATGATTCCACTTCAAATCCCCTGATAAGTGCCGAGGCCATCAACAGAAGGATGGCATTAATGACAAAAAGAAAAAGCCCGAGGGTAAGTATGGTGGCCGGCAAAGTCAGAATAACCAGCAGCGGTTTAACCAGTAAGTTCAAAATAGCCAGAAGCAATGCGACAATTATGGCAGTTATGTAAGAATCGATGGTAAAGCCGGGAACAAGATATGTTGTTAAAAGGAGAACCACAGACCTGATTAAAAGATCAATAATATGTTTCATTTATATCCAGAATATCAGAAACTGACTTAAAAAACATCCGCTTTTTCATTAAGAAATTGTTAAGATGTATTTACAGAAGACAGGCCAGAATTTTAATCAGATCCACTTTTTATATTTAAAGAAGGCGATCATAGCCAATATTATAGTTGCCATTATAAAAGACAGGTAGACCAGGGCCAGAGGATGTTGGGCAAACGGAAGGAAAGCAAGGTTCATGCCGTAGATACCTGATAAAAGTGTTAAAGGCAGGAGGATTACGGAAAACATTGTGAGAATTTTAATGGTTTCATTTGTTCTGAAGGTAAGATAACTTTCAAATGTCTGGCTGAGGTTATTTGATAGTTCAATTACATCTTCGAGCCGGTCCCAAATTTTTTTCAAATGATCGGTAATATTAGCCAGATAGTCTTTCAATTCCTCATCTATAAACGGATGGGTACTTTGTTCAATTCTGGCAAAGGAATTAAGTTCGGGCTTAATTAAACTTTGGAAAAAAATAACATTTCTTCTCAGAAAAGACAGATGTTCGGTAACATCCCTGGGGCTGGCTGAAAAAACTTCCGTATCAATTTCCTCAAGAGTCCTTTCGAACATATCAAGGAGCGGGAATATGGAATCAACCAAATTATCAAGAATCCGGTAAAGAAGCATGCCGGCTCCTCCGGCAAAATAAGCCTCACGCTCATTTTTGTTTTTAGTAATTCTTTCAAATATTTCTTCCATGGCCATAAATCCCGGATCGATTACCGTTATCAGGTCGTTTTCGGTCAGGAAGAAGTCGACTTCTATTGAAAAAATTTTGTTGGTTTTGGGATTAAATTGAGGGAAATGAAATACAAAAAAGACATATTCGTCTTCTTCGTCAATTTTGGGCCTTTGAACAGTTGAGATAATATCTTCAAGATGAAGCGGATGGAAATCATAAATTCTTTTTAACTCATTTATATTTTCAGTAGAAGGATTTCTGAGGATAATAAAATTGGTAGTTTGATGACGGATTTTTTGAAAAGCAGGTAAATCCGGTTTAGCTAAGTTTCCATTATTTTTATTCCTCATTGCTGCAATAAGCTCGGCACCCCGGGTTACGGGGAGTGTCGGGTTGGTGAATACCTTAAGAAGCTTAATGTGTTTATCCATAGTTTTATTTTAGACCTCCCAATTAAGAAGGGTCAATACCGGAATATTTAAAAGTTAAAAGATAAAAATTAAAAGTTAAAAGATAAAAGATAAAATTAGTTGTTGAGAATGACTGCCCGATTCTGATAATATGAAGAGTCATATGGATTACACAAAACATACTCTGGAAAACGGTTTGAGAATTTTGGATATTCCCATGCCCGGTGTTAAATCTGCCACTGTTTTTATTCTGGTCGGAGCCGGCAGCCGTTATGAAGAAAAGGAAATAAACGGCCTGTCACATTTTTTGGAGCATATGGCATTTAAGGGCACCAAAAAGCGTCCGACAGCACTTCATATTGCATCACTTATTGACGGAATCGGAGGAGAATTTAACGCCTTTACCAGTAAAGACCATACCGGTTATTATATAAAAGCCGCATCCAAACACCTGCCACTTTTATTTGATGTTTTATCGGATATGCTACTTCATTCCAAATTTGCCAGTGAGGAGATAGAACGGGAAAAGGGAGTAATTATTGAAGAAATAAACATGTATGAAGATACTCCGATGAGAAAGATTTCCGATCTCTATGAAAATCTTTTATACGGAGATACAAAACTGGGCCGTGATGTGGCCGGGCGACCCGAAGTAATAAGATCAATAAAAAGGGAAGATTTTAAAAGCTATATTAGCCGATTTTACAGTCCGTCAAATACAATTGTGGCAGTTGCCGGAGGGACTAATATTAAAGGGAAAAATAAAAAACTGAATGTTAATAATCTGGCCGAGAAATATCTGGGTAAATGGGAAAAAAGACAGACAGAAAAGGCTGATACAGTTCGTGACCTTCAGACCAAACCGGGAGTTTTAGTCCGCTTTAAGGATACACAACAAGCTCATTTATGTATCGGGGTACGCTCATATAACTTGATGCATGCCGATAAATACAAGCTGGCGGTAATGACAAATTTATTGGGCGGGGGAATGTCCAGCCGGCTTTTTATTGAGGTCAGGGAAAGAAGGGGATTGGCATACTATATTAGGGCATCAAATGAAATGTACCTGGATGTGGGGAACTTCGTCACCCAGGCGGGAGTAGATATTAAAAGAATAGATGATGCCATAAAAGTAATTTTGGAACAACTCGGTACTATTGCACAAGTACCGGTTAAACCAGAAGAACTTAAAAAAACCAAGGAAAATATGAAGGGAAAACTTATTCTTGAGCTTGAGGACAGCAGGAATACGGCCGGATTATTTTCAACGAACGAGCTTTTGGAGAATGAAATCCGGACTCCTGAGGAGATCATGAAACTAATTGATGAGGTAACCGCATTTGATATCAGAAAGACGGCAAGAGAGATATTTATTGAAAAAAATCTTAATCTGGCCATTATCGGGCCTTATAAAGAGGAGGAAAAATTTCTAAATTTATTGAAATTTTAAAATAAAATATTAACATGGAGCGTACTGTTGTTCTAATTAAACCGGATGCGGTCAAAAAAGGCATTATCGGGAAAATCATAACAAGGCTGGAAAATGCCGGTTTTACCATGATCGCGGCAAAATTCTTACGCTTGCCTGAGGATCTTCTGGACGACTGGTACGCCCACCATAAGGATAAATCCTTTTTTCCTGAACTTAAAACTTTTATGACTTCGACTCCGGTGATGGCAATATTATGGGAGGGAAAGGATGTAATAAAAAAAGTCAGGGAGATTTGCGGACCAACGGACAGCCGGAAAGCGCCGAAAGGAACAATACGGGGAGATTACGGCCGGGATGTCCAGGAAAATGCCATTCACGCTTCACAGGACGCCCATGCTGCCAATAAAGAGATGGACCTTATTTTTCTTCCGCATGAAATCCACGAGTACAACAGATAAGTTGAGATGGCAGAGCACGACTTTTCACATATTTTTGACACTATAAAGTATGATTCTTTTTAAATTCCAGGTTTAAACCGGTTTTATTATGCTTGAAGCAGGCGATAACGGAAACGGAAAATCATTAGAATTGTTAACAGAAGATGTTAAAAGCATTTTATGGCAAAGATATCTGAATTCTATAAACCAATCTACTTATCCGTTTACGGTAAGAGAAAGGGATGCCATGACTTTAGTCAGAAGCAGAACATTTCAGCCGGGCGATAAAGTTGAGGTCAGGCAACCCGAGAATGAGATGTCAATAACCGTATTTACCGGAGTGAAAGATGTTGCATTGGGAGGGGCGGTGACCCAGTTGTGGGATGATGAATCTTTAAAAATACTGACTAAATTAATAGGTGCCGGATTAAATTACAATACAATCAGGAAAAATTTATTAAGCAGGAGACCTTTACCTTTTGACATTAAGATATTTTTGGGCAGAGCAGTATCAGAGGAGCGAGTTACAGAAACCATTAATGAGAGTCTGGATTTGGCTTTAACTGAATTAGAAGCAGATTTAAATAATAAAGATTCATCCATAAGAGATATCGGGAAAAATGAAACTTTAAGGGTTTTTATGGGAGGATTGTCCGGTATTGATATGGTTCCGTCAAGACCCGCAGAGGCTGTCATTGACAGAATTGAAAATATAAGAGGAACTAAGGTAAGTCTGCCTTATTATCCTACACCGGACCGGCCTTACTCGATTTCATTAAATTTTCAAGACGGGTTATCAGTAAAATTAAATGAATATATCGGCCAATACCGGTTAATGAATATAAGAGCGTGATTTTTTACCTTACCGACTCTGATAACGCTTTTTTTAGCGGTTCAGGCATGTCAGGATGATCAAAGAATTTTGATAAATACGGATATACCGGAGCAACATATACTTTATCCTGATAACCCTTTCCACCGAATGTCATGGCAGAAAGCTCATCCCGGCTGTTTTTAATAGGACCTCCGCTTGATCCCCAATCAGTCCAGCCGGTTCCGATATCAAATTGAAAATCTCCTTCTTTGTCCAATGTTCCTTTATTTCCGGTTATTTGTACTTCATTAACAATCCATTTATCATTTGATTTCAAACATACTTCAGGAAAAGCAACACTGGTAAGGATATCTCCCGGTTGATAAGAATTTTCAGAGATCGGTAAAATTTGGGAAAAATTAGTGTATTTTTCATCAGGATCATTTTTATTTATTAAAATAATGGCAAAAGGATTGTCTTTAAGGGTCAATACAGAATGACTGTCAGGATACAGAGGAATTGATTTTCCCTGTCTGCCTGCATGGTATTGGGCAATCATTAATTCAACAGGTTGAAAATCCAGCGGTACTATGAAATGTCTGGCAGTTAAAACAGCCAGATATTTTTTATTTTCCATGAGAACCAGTCCGGAACCAACTTCTTTTTGCCGATCAGGAGAGACCGCATTCATGTAGACAGCATTATTTATCATATCCTGCGGAAGTTTTTCCCTGACGGCCATTTGCTGTTCAAAAGTTCTGGGTGTATTAACGAAAGCATTAAGTTGTGAGCTCATAGGTGTCGGAAGACTATCAGGAGGCGGAGGGGGTGGTTCTTTTTGAGGCAAGCAAGCAGCTAAAAATCCGGTAGCTAACAATGACAATCCTTTTAATACTCTTCGTCTTTCGGTTCCGAATTCACTCCATGATTTATTATCGTGAGGTTTTGAAGTCAATGTTGAAATAAATCCTGATTGAGGATGTTCTGAGGAAGAATCGGCCATAAAGGAATGGTAACAGAGTAAATGGAGACAGATCAAACAGTATTTTGCCCTTTGCCTATTTTTTCCTGCCGATTTTGAGAATTTGGAGGTAACGGCTGGGTTTGGCTTTGAGATTTTTAGCCAGGTCTAAAATCGAAATCTTTTTTACTTTTTTCCCGGGAGCAGAGATTGTTACTTGTGCACTTTTCACTTTTTTGAGTTTTTCAAAGAGATGGCTTTTTTTGGCAAACAGATAACGGAAAATGTCTTTTTCGACAATAAATCCTATTATTTTGTCATTTTCGTCAATAACCGGCAGAATGCGGACGTTATAAACCATCATGCGGGAAAGTGCCTTAAAAACATTCATGTCTTCGTATGCCGAGTAGACCGTTTTGTTCATAACGTCTTTAGCCGTCAGATAGACATGCTGTTCAATCTGATCTTCGATATCATCGATATCGGGGGCGTCGGGATAAAATTCAGTAAAGAAATTGCGGTAATCGGGAACCAGGTTTTTGAGAAGATCCTCGGCGGTAATAACACCCCGGAGACGGTTTTCATCATCAACTACGGGAACCATATGCATCTGTTTGTCGGAAATTAAGTGCCAAACGACATGGAGCGGTGTATCGAAGCTAACCGTGACAGGTTTTAACCTCATCAGACGAGTTACCTGCATATTTAAGAAACCCTTCTTAAATCTATTAATAAACGGAATATTTGTCAAGGTGATCATAAGGAATCTTTATATGATTTTTAATAGTTTGATATAAAAATGATTTAATATTTATGAGTTATTAATTTTTGTTGATATATAATTCATACATGGCGATATTTTTTGCAATGCTTGCCCTGATAGGCTGGGGATCAGGAGATGTTCTTATAGCTAAATTAACCAGAAAAATAGGCAGCCGGGTGACTTTATTCTGGTGGATGTTTAGTTCCCTGATTTTATCAAGTTTATATTTGCCTTTTGCCGGACCGATCCCCGACTTTTTAATGTTTTCTTTTGCATTGATATTAAATATCTTCGGTTTATTGGGGGTAATATGGTATGTTCAAGCGTTTGAACAAAGCCATATATCGTTAGTCGGAACAATTGCCGGTTCATTTTCAATTCTTGTCGTTCCTTTATCGGTTATTTTTTTCAGTGAAAGACTGGAAATACTTCAGATCGGCGCAATAATTATGACAATTACCGGTTTAATACTGGCAACATTACATCCGGAAGATTTAAAAAACAGAAACTTTAGGAGACTTTCGGAGAACAAAGGAATTAAGCTTTCCTTTTTAGCTTTTTTGAATTGGGGAATATATTGGACGCTAATAAGGATTCCTGTTCAGAAAATCGGTTGGTACTGGTCGGAATACCCATTTTATTTTATGATACTTCTTTTACCACTTATGGGTATGACTAAAAATATATCTATTTCGGCTGTCAGGAATAGCAAAATTCTGTTTATGATTATTTTGAGCGGAGCATTATCGACTATGGCGAATTTTTCTTTTAATTTGGGGATAACATACGGATACTCTTCAATTGTCGCTCCCATAGCCGGATCATCACCGGTATTATTTGTAATATTATCCAGGTTTGTTTTTAGGGAGCCATTGACCGGTCAGCAGAAGCTGGGGATAATATCCGCTTTGACCGGAATTGTGCTTATTGGGTTCAATTCGGTCTGATTCAAGATACGTCAGGGTCAGGGCCGGAGGAGCTTTTCTTTTTTCAGGACGGGAATAATTACTTCCAGCGGAAGGCCGATGACGTTGCTTATTGAACCTAGAATTTGAGTTATGAATGTTTGTGAGCCTATCAGCCGGTAACCGGCAGCATAGCGGGTGTAATCGGTCAATGAAAGATATAACTTGATATCTTCATCCGATAAATCCCTGAATGTGACCTGACTCGTTGAATAATTATCCTGTATTATTTTTAAATAGTTTGATTTACTATTATCTACTTTTAAGATGTAGACAGCAGTAATAAATTGATGGGTGCGGCCTGAAAGCATTTTAAGAATACTGACAGCTTCTTTTTTATCATCAGGCTTGCCAATCAAATTTTCATTTATTATGGCTCCTGAATCGGCAGAGATAATTAAATAACGGTCAGGATTCCTGGGAGAGATTTGGGGAGAATTTAAAATTATCCCGGCAACGTCTTCACCTTTAAGACGGGCACGAAGCCTAATTGTTTCCAACGGAGTACTGCCTTTTATTTTATCTTCATCCAGTTGACTGGGGATTATTTTAAAGGGTACATTTAAATATGAGAGCAGTTTTTCCCGTCCAAGGGAACTGCTTGCCAGGATTAATTTTGCCATAGGAGTAGTATAATAAAGTAATGGATAATTTACAGCAATTACCTTGGTGGGTATACCCGATGTTAATCATTGATTTGGTTTTGAAGGGGATTTCACTTTGGAAATCAGCCAGAAGGGATCAGAAATACTGGTTTCTCGTTCTTCTTATAGTAAACAGCGCCGGAATTGTACCGCTTATTTATTTAATATATTACGGTTATATCCGAAAACCTGATAAGAAGAAAAAAGTTAAGTAACCAGATAAACCCGGTCATTTTCTTTGACTTTTTTGTCGACTTTCATACCTATTTCAAGGCCTTTTGGGGCTTTTTCTATATTTTCATGTTCTATTTGCATTGATTTTACTTCCTGGTTGAATTCCTGATCATGGCCTGAAAATCTGATGGTATCACCGACTTTGAGAGGTGCTGAAAGTTTGACTACCGCAACTCCTATTTTGTCATAGTAATGGGTGACTTTGCCGATCTGCCTGTCGGCAGACACGGTTTTTTTATCCATATTTTCACCTCCTTTACTTTGAGTGAAAATAATGTTTAATTTATTTTACTACTTTCCCGGCAGAATTTACTAATTAATATTTATCAGCAGTTGGCGGCTTTTTGGAAACCCAGATCTTGGGCTTCCCGTTCGGTGCAAAACCACAGGTCACCGTAACTCTTGTCAATAATCACCTGGGAGTAAGCCCGGCAATTTTGGGTGTAATAAGTTTTTACTCCTTTTCTGATATTTCCCTTGATATCACAATCGTCAATTGCCTTTTTTTGACGGCATAGCGGGGAGTAAATGCCCACTTGATGCGTTTTGGCATACTCATGGGCTTTTTTTAATTTGTCAAATTCAGGATTTTTGCCTGAGGTAAAGCGGGCGAATCCTTTTTCCACCAATTCCAGGCTGATCAGTTTTCTGAAAACATAGATATTGGCAACAGTTCTTCCGTAATCATCAATAAGAGCGCTTTTCAGGGAAATTCTTTTGTTTAATGTCAGATTTTCAAGCATTTCCTTTGCTTTGTTGCCCATACAAAGTGACTCATCAGGAGCGTCAACGCTTAAAAGCCTTATTCTTCTGCCGTCATCTAGCCTTAAAGTATCGCCGTCGATAATTGCGGTTACCAAAAAAGTCGAATTCAGATACAAAAGAAGGAAAGAGGATAGTAAGACCAGTATCAATGTAAAAAGAAGAAATAGTTTGACCCGGGAGTCAGTTTTTATCGGAGAAAGTGTTTTGATCACAAACAGGTTGGGAAAATATAGGAATCCTTTGAAATAATAGCATAAAGTTTATCAATGTGTTGAGTATTGAGAAATTTACATAACCGATAATATAATATCGGAGTGAATAATAATATTGAAGGACTATCAAGAAGGGATTTCCTGAAGTTGACGGGTGCAGTGCTCTTTGCATTATTATTGCCTGCTTGCGGTCCGAGAGGTGATTTTGAAGAGGGAACAGAACAACAGAAACCGGCTGCTACCGGGATTACTTTTCAACCGGAACCGACAACCACAACACCGGAATTTAGATTTGAAACTGAGTTCAGATCTTATCTTTCTTTTGCGGATAATGATCCGATGACGGCGGCAGGAAAAGCAGTAACTGATAATAAAACGGCTTTGCAAGAGGCAGTTCCTTCGATATCCGATGAAATGATAGAAAAGATTATAAGCAATAACAGGATCGTATTATTAAATAGAGAAATATACGTTGTTATAAAAAGTATTTTACAGAATCAGGATTTTTATTTAAATTGGTGCTTACTTAAAGACGGTAGGGTAGGTATTACAACTTTGGGTTTAGAAACCGGAACGGGAAGAGATGCAATAGCCTGGTTTTTAGGTACTGCTGTTGAAGAAGAAAGAGATTTGGGTTTTGACAATTTCAAAGTTTATGGCTTTGCCAGGATAAAGCCTGAAACCTCCAACGATTATGAAACCGATGACGCTTTACACAGAGCTTTTTGTGAGTTGATGGCTGATGCGGCTGTGAAGGGATATTCAGGAAAGGGAGAAATACCTATTGAATCCAGATATAAAGGCGCGGAATTTTTAGCAAAACTTCTGAATGTAAGAGAGATAACTTTAGATCATGCTTTTGACTATTTCCGCAGGAGCAATTTGAGGGACTTTACAACTCTTTTGACGGAATATAATTTTGACTATATTGAGAAGGATGAAGGCGAGGAGAAAAGGTTCCAGTTTGAATCGCAACTAATGAACGATTTATCCTTTTTATGCGAAAGCGTTTCGGCAAAATTGATAACTCCACAACAAGCATTTGATTTTTATGACAAAAAATATATCAATAAATCCGAGGTGATTGCTAAAATATTCAGGAACAAGAATCAAGGATTAAGACAGCTTATTTCCGAGTATGCGTTTGGCGGCCAGCAAAAAGGACAGGATCAAAATGTTATTTTTGAGAAAAAAAGTCGGGGCGGGCGGACTTGAACCGCCGACCTCGTCGTCCCGAACGACGCGCGCTAGCCAACTGCGCTACGCCCCGAAAAGGAATAAATTTCTTTGAAATTTAATCGTTTTCCTATTTTAACATTTGAGTGATAAAATATTAAGGGTAATTTGTCCCCGTAGCTCAATGGACATCCACCTACGCTAAAGCTTCGGCGGACAAAGGAGTAGAGGTTTAAAAGTTGTCCCCGTAGCTCAATGGACATCCACCTACGCTAAAGCTTCGGCGGACAAAGGAGTAGAGGTTTAATTAAGGGTAATTTGTCCCCGTAGCTCAATGGACAGAGCAGAGGTTTCCTAAACCTCCGATGGCAGTTCGATTCTGCCCGGGGATACTTATAAAATAAAAATTTAAAACTAAAAAATAAAATATATATAAGTGAAGATAAACCGCGAGAAAATCAAATTTATCATTCTTCGAACGATCGGTAATTTTCTTGTTTTAGCATCGCTTTTCGGCATATTCAGAACTCTCGGACCGGCTTTATATATTGAAACCAAATACCGGGTTAATCAACTCAGAAATGTACGATATGAACTGACTTTCCGGCCGGCAAAAGCAGAACCTGCTTCTCCTCCAACGGCACCGGAAAAGTTAACTCCGACACCTAACATCCAAGAAGCTCAATCTACATTTTTCGGACAGATCAGCGGAGGAGACAAGGTGGAATTTATTTCACCAGTTTCAACAGAATTCGGTCTGGTAATTCCTAAAATCGGAGCAAATGCACCTGTTTTTCCCAATATTAATGCCGCCGATAAGAAAGAATATTTGCCGGTTTTGAGACAAGGTGTTGCCCATGCCATGGGATCAGTTTTTCCCGGAGTTACCGGGAATATATACCTTTTTGCCCATTCGACAGATAATTTCTGGAATGTCGGCAGATACAATGCGATTTTTTATCTTCTGAAGGAGTTGGAGAAAGGTGATGAAGTCAATCTGATTTTCCAGGGAAAAAGGCATATTTACAGAGTGGTAAATAAGATGATAGTTTCTCCGACAGATGTTTCATATCTCACACAACAGACAAATTATGAGCAGTTGACTCTGCAGACTTGTTGGCCTCCGGGAACAACCTTCAAGCGTTTGATTGTTATAGCCCGTCCTGAGAAAGACCTGAATTTGAATGAGATAACAGCGGAAAAGAATTCTGATTTTACGGACTTTTCTTCCCTGTGACGATCGCGGATTGTCAAGGAGTAGGAGTGGGAGTGGGGGTTTCCAGCAGATCAGAGAATGTAGATTGACCGGAACCGGAAGACTCTTCCGATTTGACTTTTTTATTTGTGACATTTAAATCATCTCCGGGTAAAGTAAAAAATTGCTTCAATTCACCCGTCCGGCTGATGAAGTAAAAAATTGCCAGTATTCCTATCAGTCCGAATATTACTCCCAGAGTTTTTTTATCAAACATAATAAAATTTAATAATTAAAATTTAAAAATTAAGATTAATAATTTATAGCTTGTTAAGTATATCAAGTTTGTAAAGCCGATTTATCAGCGAAGGTCTATTTCATAGAAATCTACCAGAGGAGCCTGTTTATTGAAATTGGTCAGAATGACGATTTTACTGCCTGTTGACCAGGGAAAAACAATATTTTTTTCAAAAGGACCGGTGTAAATTGATCTTTTGTTCGTCCCGTCATAATCGACAATATTAATACTGTCATTTTCGATTATGAGCAGATGCTTGGAATCGGTATACCAAACCGGAGGCAGAGCACCGCTTGGAACCTTAGGAACATTCGTAATGAAGAAATTTTTATCTTCCTTGATATCATAAATATAATATTTTCCGTCTTCTAATAACCTTTCTTCTTCAGTCGGATTTGCTCCAATAAGGGGAGGATTGATCATTAATTTTATTTCGGCTGAAGAGGTAGCCTCATAAAGAATTTTTTTCTCATCAGGCGAAAAACGGATATCGGCTGCATTATTTTTCAATAAATCAGCCATAGCCAGCGGAAGCGCTGTCAGTTGGAGCTCTTTATTTTCCAGGGATTCCTGTTCCCATTTCGTAAAAATGACGGCAGTTCTACCGGTGACATCAATGGGAATCTCATCGGCTGAATTATCCGTATTGACTAACCAGGCCTGAACAGGCAGTCCTTCCTTATCCTCTTCGTTATATATTGCTATAACAATTTCCTTTTCATCAGGAGACCAGTAAATTTTAGCTTGGCCGTAATTATAGTTCTGGTCGGCAATAAAAACCTGTTTGGGTTCACTCCGGTTGCCCAATGTTGTTGTTCGCAACTCAAGGATCCATAAGCCGTTTTTGCTTTTTAATGGAGCTGGATTCGTTTCGGCGCCGGTTATAAAATAAGCAATTTTAGTTCCTGTTGATGACAGAACCGGATT
This sequence comes from Candidatus Gottesmanbacteria bacterium RIFCSPHIGHO2_01_FULL_40_15, assembly GCA_001779115.1. Lineage (GTDB taxonomy): Bacteria > Patescibacteriota > Microgenomatia > 2-02-FULL-39-11 > 2-02-FULL-39-11 > 2-02-FULL-40-10. The sequence goes on along the minus strand of MFJF01000006.1, from coordinate 25,285 downwards.
TTCAATCCCGGTAGATGTGATAGCTTTAAACGAGGGATTATTGGGTATCAGAAGGGCGTCTATCTGGCTGACTACTTCTCCCTGAATCCGGATATTTTTTTCCCAAGACTGATAGCCTTCTTTGGTAATTTTAACCTGATACCAATCCGGGGGCAGGGTTAAGGAAGCATTAGTTGCCGATTTCAGCTTGCCGTTAATATAGATTGAAGCTTTTTCCGGATATGAAGAAACAGAGAGTATTCCCGTAGTATTAATTGAGTTATTTTGCGGATTATAGCGATAACCCCGGCCGTAGAGGATTACGGCTCCGGCCAGGCTAAGAATTACGGCAATAGATACAGCGAAAGGGAAGATTTTTCTGAGCATATTGTTGGCCTAAAGGTGATTGTAATTATAGCATAGGGAGGATAAAATTATGTTAATATTTTTTCTAGAATTTCTTTTTATGTTATTTAAGCGACTTGGAATAGATCTTGGAACCGCAAATTCACTGGTTTATCTGGCAGGTGAAGGAGTAGTATTAAACGAACCGACGGTGGTAGCTGTGTCGATTGAAGACAACCGGGTGGTGGCTGTCGGGAATGAAGCCAGAGAGATGCTTGGCAGAACCCCCGGTAACATTATTGCATCAAGACCCCTTAAAGACGGAGTAATTGCCGATTACGCATTAACTGAGGCGATGCTCAGATATTTTCTTGACAAGGTATGCGGGAGAACAAGATTTTTCAAACCTGAAGTGATGATATGTATTCCGGCCGGATGTACGCAGGTCGAAAAAAGAGCGGTAATGGATGCAACTTTATCAGCCGGAGCCCGGACGGTATATCTGATTGAAGAACCCTTGGCGGCGGCCATCGGAGCTAAAATTCCAATTGCCCAGGCTTCGGGAAATATGATTGTTGATACCGGCGGAGGATCAAGCGAGGCAGCAGTAATATCTTTGGGAGGGGTAGTTGTTCATAATTCAGTCAGAGTGGCCGGGACGAAATTGGATGAGGCAGTGGCAACATACATTAAAAAAAAATTTAATCTTATAATAGGAGAACGGATGGCGGAAGATGTTAAGATTCAAATCGGAGATGCCATGCCGCAAAAAAGTGCCGTAAAAAATCCGGCCAGGAAGATGGAAGTGCGCGGCAGAGATTCACTTACGGGACTTCCTCGAATGATAGAATTGACCAGTGAAGAAGTTGCTTCTGCTCTAAACAACCAGTTAAACAGCATAATAACCGGGATAAAAGAAGTTTTGGAGAATACTCCGCCAGAGTTGGCTTCCGATATTATAGATAAAGGAATTGTTTTATCAGGAGGAACGGCACTTTTAAAGAATATTGATAAGCTGATAATGCAGGCTACAGGCGTGGCGGTCCATATAGCTGAAGATCCGCTACTTTGTGTTGTCAAGGGAACCGGAGTCGCACTTGAAAACATTGATTTATACAAAAGAACAATTTCCAAACGATAAGATCCGCTCAATGGCTTATAATTGTATTATATAAGTTTGTATTGATAAAATACCTCACTTATATGCGGGAATTAAGGATGTAACTTATAGTTAATTGATAATAACGATATTTAGATGAGAAAAATTGTTTTAAACTGTTATTATTTAAGGCTTTATTGAAAGAATTATTATATGAATACTAATTGTATACATAAAACCGGTGAATTGTTAATCTTCATTCATCGGTGTAACTTCTAATATTTTATTATGAGTATAAAATTCAAAAAACTTTTAGGTGTTAAGATATCAATTACCACTAAAGAAAATATCCTAGAAGAAGTAAGAAAGTATCTTAAACAATTGCCAAATTCCAATTTTCAATCTGCAAAAAAAGAACCAAAACCTTTGGTTATTTTCACACCGAATCCGGAAATTATTACTTTTGCCCAAAAATATCCTTTATTTAAAAGGATCGTCAATTCAAGCCAAATCAATATTGCTGACGGATCCGGCATTGTATGGGCGATGAAAAAGGAATGGGGGATTAAAATAAACACAATTCCAGGTGTTGATTTGATGTCGGAACTGGTTAAATTAAGCGAAAAAAATGTCTTCAGAATAGGACTTATAGGAGGAAGAGGAGGTTTAGCAGTCAAGACGGCTGAGTGCTTACGGCAATTATACCCGAAACTGAAAATTTCGGTATTTGTCGAACCGGAAATAAATTTAAGCAACGATAAATTAAAATTATCAATTTATTCGGATAAAAAGGAAGCAGACAGCAGAATTTATATGCGAAATTTAGCTAAAGAAATATTGCGGAAAAAAGTTGATATGTTTTTTGTAGCGTTGGGATTCCCCAAACAGGAAATTTTTATAGACCGATTAAGATATTACACAGGTAACTCACCTTTGGTAATTATGGGAGTCGGTGGATCGTTTGATTATATAACAGGAAATGCCAGGCGGGCGCCATTGTTTCTGAGAGTAAGAGGCCAGGAATGGCTTTTCCGGTTAGTCAACCAACCATGGCGAATAAACAGGCAAATTACAGGTTCACAATTTTTTCTTCAAATTATCCTGAAAGGAACGACACAGGGTTTTCTTAGAAAGTAAAAAAAGCCGTTGGAATGCTATTTTTCATTGTATTACAGTCCTTCAATTTGCTTTTATAAAAGGCTATCAATTAAAATTGGGGGAATTTATTAATAATAACACCCATGAGAATATTATTCCTGCAAACTTTTCCTCTGTGGGGTTCAGGATCGGGGACGTACGCCAGATATTTAGCCAGCGAAGTCGGCAGGCACTTTAATGTCGCAATGGTCGCTCCCGATGACCGGGATGTTCCCAACGTAAAGCTATATCCGTTAAATACCACTATGAAAGTTGCTTTTACGGGGCATCCGGAATGGCCTAAATGTACTTTATATACAGAGATAGAAAACAGCGCAATGGTCCGGCATTACGAGGAGATGCTAAATTCAATCACGACGGCGGTTGAGGATTTTTCTCCAAATATTATCCATGTCCATCATGCTTTCCCCTTATCCTGGACAGCCAGACTTGTCAAAAGCATTTACCAGATTCCCTATATCATATCAATACACGGGTCAGAGTTGCCCACACTTCAAAAAGACAAACGATTTCACGCATTAACCAGCGACGCATTGAGGCGGGCCAGAAGGATCGTACCCAATTCTTTTTGGACTAAAGAGTGGCTGTTTCAGGTGTTTGGGGATGAATTCAGATCACAGGTAAGGGTTATTCCCGGCGGGGTCGACATTAAAAAATTCAATCCCAATCTGGATACATCGGACATTGATACGAAATACAAACTTAAGGATAAAAACGTAGTTCTTTTTGCCGGAAAGCTGACTGCCTATAAAGGAGTACGTTATTTGATTGCGGCAGCCAAAAAAATTAATGCTGAAGTGGTTATTATCGGTGAGGGTCCGGAAAGGAAACATTTGGAGAAAAAAGCCAAAGATTTAAAGCTAAATAATGTCCATTTTATCGGACATTTGGGGGAGAAAGCCGGCATTAATAAGTTTTATAACCGGGCCGATGTATTAGTAGTGCCTTCCGTTTGGGATGAGCCTTTGGGACTGGTTATTCTTGAAGCGATGGCCTGTAAAACGCCGGTGGTGGTTACCAGAAAAGGAGGGATACCCCTGGCCGTTAAAGACGGAGTCAACGGATATTTCGTCCGTCCGAAAAACGCTTCCCAAATTGCCCAAAAAGTTAATAAGCTTTTGAGTAATGAAGAAAAAAGAATTAAAATGGGAGAAAATGCCAGAAAGATTGTTGAATCAAGATTTTCCTGGCAAACTATTGCCCATAAATTCATCCTGATGTATATGCGTTTTGCCCATTTTCCCAAAGTTAAAAACAACCACGGACCCAAGCACAAGCAATTGAAGATAGGATAACTTTTTTCTGATTCCTATTTTCCCCCTGAATTATTTACTATATACTTTTTATTAATATGCGAATCGCAATATTAGGATCCGTTGTTTTACCGGTGCCGCCTCCAAGGCAGGGCGGAACGGAGTGGATTGCCTATTATCAGGCTAAGGGATTAGCTGATTTGGGGCATGAGGTAATTCTTTTGGCTGCCAGGGGGTCATTAGGGGGAAAATACCGGCTGATAGAGATAGGGCAGGGTAATAAATCTATCGGAGCAGGCAGAGCGGGAGCCGAGAGTGAGGAGATTGAGGCATCAAGGCGGCTTCGCAAAGAAAATGTCAATTTGGCCGAAGTTATGCAGAAGCTAATCGATTTGAAAGATGAATATGATGTGATATTGAATAATATGCGGGGCGAGGCTGTTTTTTTGCCGCTTACTAAGATGCTGGAAAAGCCTTTTATCAATGTGATGCATCTGCCTCTTTTTCCCGAACTGGCGCATCTTTTTGAGGAATCTAAAACTCATGTTGTAACCATCAGCAATGCCCAAAGGAAAGGATTTTCTGATCTGAATTACCTGGCGACGGTTTACAATTGCGTGGATACTGAGAAATATACTTTTAATCCGATTCCAAAAGGGGAATATCTTCTGATGCTGGGAACAATCGGCCGGCATAAAAACCAGGGAGCGGCCATAAGAGTGGCCAAAAAGCTCGGTATGAAGCTTTATTTGTCAGGGAAAATAAGGGATGAGGATTATTTTGAAGAGCTGAAAAAAGAGATCGACGGGAAGCAGATAGTCTGGCATAAGGAGTTGGAGTTTTATAGGAAGGTGGAGATGTACCAGAATGCCAAAGTTTTTTTGTTTCCGATAGTCTGGGAGGAGCCTTTCGGACTGGTAATGATTGAGGCGATGGCCTGCGGGACACCGGTAGTTGCTTTTTCAAACGGAGCAATTCCGGAAGTTGTAGTCGACGGGAAGACCGGTTTTGTTATAGATAGTAATAATGAAGTCGGTATGATTGAAGCGGTCGGGAAAATTGGCTCAATCAAACGGCAGGACTGCCGGAGCCATGTAATGGAGAATTTTACGGTTGAGAAAATGGTCAAGGGATATGAGGAAGCACTGAAGAAAATTTGAGGTGTTTCAGATTGTTATAATAATTAATTCTACCCCCGTCCCGTTTAGATTAATTCCGATATAACTGCCAGGCGATGAGAGTAGCTTTTTAAATTGCGGAAATATTGGCCATTACAGGTAATGAGAATTAATTTAGATTTATCATCAGACATAAAAATGTTATCAACAGGTACCTGGTCATATGGAAAAATTTCCTTACCTGTTACCTGAAAGGTAACTGAGCTTTGGTTCATTTTCAGAACCTGAATGATATCCCCAGTTTCCAGATTCTCCAAATTATAAAATACCGCCGGTTTACCCAAATTTGTATCAAGATGGCCGGCGATGACAGAATTACCATGTTGACCCGGTACCGGTCCGATTTTATACCAGCCAACCGTATTCCATTGTGACGGATTTTCCATTTTGCCGTTTTCATCGGCTCCCACAAACTCGATTTGCGCATCAATACCCAACTTTTCAATAATAAGTCTTGACGGAAGAAAGACAGGTGTCGGTGTGGGAGTAGGAGAGGGTGTAATTGTAGGAGAAGGAGTGGGCGTATTTGAAACAGCTAACCGGACCAACCGGGCAACGATACTTTTATTCTGCTGATTTTTTGAACCGGCTATCCGGGTTTGGTTTGTCCAGATAAAAAACATTATCAGTAAGATAAAAAATATTTTTATACCATTAACTGACAGTTTTTGTTTTTCCTGAATATGCGCGTATATAATTCCGCTTTTTTTCATATGGATTGCCATAAGGCTCTGTATTATAGCTGAAATCCACTAAATATAACAAACCGGCATATAAGAAAGTTTATCCGGGTAAAGTGAAGCAGAATTTTGAACCTATTTCCTTATTGTTTTCTACCCAGATCCTGCCGCCATGGCTTTTAACGATCTCGGCTGAAATATAAAGGCCCAGTCCGAAACCGGAATTATTATCGTATTTTGCGTTTCGAATTTTATAAAACCGGCGAAATATTTTCGCCCTTTCGTTTTCAGGAATGCCCGGACCCTGATCTCTGATGCTGATTACAACCTCATCTTTCACAACTTCTGCAGTGATGTCAATTTTTTTGTTATCGGGTGAATATTTAACGGCATTTGAAAGCAGGTTGGTAATTACTTCCGATAACCTTATCCTGTCCGCATATACACTGATTTTAGACTTGGGAAAATTGATTTTTCTTTTGGGATAGACAGCGTTTAATTCCATCCTGACTTCCTTAAGGAGCGGCAGAAGTCCGAATGTTCTTTTATCCAGCTGTAATTTACCTTCCTGAAGTTTTTCCGTATTCAATAAGGCTTTGACTAATTTCATCAGATGGTTTAACCGGTCATTTATTTTTTCCGATAGGATAAATGTCCGGCGATCACCCTTTTTTTCAAGCTGCAATTTCAACAGTTGTGAATATGCTTTGAGGCTTGTCAACGGCGTTTTCAGTTCATGGCTGGCCGCAGAAATAAATTCATCCTTGACCTTCTCCAGTTTGACCTGTTTGGTAATATCCTTCCAGATACCGATAAAGTACACTACCCGGCCGTTTTTGTCCTTGATAGGAGAGACAGTGTGGTCCGCGTAAAAAATGCGGCCGTTTTTGCGCCGATTAATGACCCTGGATCGGTGCATCTTTCCGGAAAGAATTTTTGTCCACATGGACTGATAATATTTCAGTGAATGATAGCCGGATTTTATTATTCTGGGTGTTTTTCCACGGGCCTCTTTTAAAGAAAAACCGGTAATCTTTTCGAAAGCGGGATTGGCGTATCTTATCAACCCGTCGGAATCGGTGATGAAGATACCGTCATCGGCCTGTTTGAACGCCTCATAAAATAAAGTCTTATCAGTCATGCGATTATTATATATTTTAATGGATAAGTCAGGTTAATTTTACATTAATGATAACCTTATTTGAATATTCCAATTTATTTTGGTGAAGAGATTCTTCCTTTATAGATAATGTTTTTTTAGTTATACTAAGTTCAGGATGAAAATAGCACTTTTGGCTCCTCCTTATTTATCGGTTCCGCCCAAGGCTTACGGAGGTACGGAAAAAATTGTTTCCCTTTTGGCTGACGGATTGGTCGAGCGTGGCCACGATGTTACTTTATTTGCGACCGGCGACAGCCAAACACGCGCCAAACTGGTCAGCGTATTCGCTGAGGAACTGGGAAACAGCGGACTGGCTAAGGGAAGCGCTTTGATGCCGCTTCTTCATTTCAGGGAGTGTTTCCGAAGAGCAGGTGAATTTGAGCTTATCCATAACCATGCCCAATATATTCCCATGTTTTTGGCTGAACTGGTTAAGACACCGGTGGTCCATACCATGCACGGGTCGTTTTATCCCGGGGAAGTGCCTGAAGAGAAGCGGCGGATTCTTGAAACACATAAGAAACAACCTTTTATTTCCATTTCCGATAACCAAAGAAAAGGGTTGCCTGACTTGAATTTTATTGGAACCGTCTATAACGGATTGGATGTATCTGAATATACTTATGTTGAAAAACCGAGAGGTGATTATTTACTCTGGGTAGGAAGAATTACGGAGAAAAAAGGACCGGGATTGGCAATTGAGGTGGCAAAAAGAGTTAAACGCCAGCTGGTTATTGCTGCGGCAATAGATCCGGTAGATGTACCTTTTTTTGAAAGAGAGGTTAAGCCCTGGATTGACGGAAAACAGGTTAATTTTGTCGGAGAACTGACCCATAAAACTCTTGACGGATTATACGGTAATGCGTACTGCACACTTTTTCCGATTTCCTGGCATGAGCCGTTTGGTCTGGTGATGATAGAGTCAATGATTTGCGGTACGCCGGTAGTCGCTTATAATATGGGATCAGTATCTGAAGTAATAGAAGACGGCAAGACGGGATATGTTGTTGATCCGGCAAGCGGAGCAGATGGCTTTGTCCATGCGGTTTATGAAATAGACAGGATTCAAAGGGGAGACTGCCGGGCAAGAGTGATTGAGAAGTTTTCCAAAGAGACTATGGTATCGGGTTATGAATCTGTTTATAAAAAAATTCTTGGAAAATAACCCCGCCCCCATGAATGAAGGTATATGAGAGTACTATTTGTTGTTTGGGAACTTGATCCGTTTTTAAAAGTTGGCGGACTCGGAGATGTGGCCAGTTCGTTGCCCGGAGCTCTGAGAGAACTTGGTGTTGAAATCAGAATCGCTCTACCTTACTATCGAGCGCTTCATTTGCGGATGGTCAGAAAATATGAAGTGAATAAATTTCATGTGACATATGACGGCCGCGATGAACAGGTAACAATTCTCCGGGTTGCCCATCCGATTACCCGGGTTCCGGTATATTTGTTCAAAAACAACCGTTATTTAAATGAAAGCAAGTTTCCCGATACTTATGCTTTTTTCAATAAAGCAATTATTGAGGCAATAAAAAAGAGGAAAATTAGTTTCCGTCCGCAAATTATTCACATTAATGATCTTCATACGGGACTTATTCCGCTTCTTATAAAAAATTACGGTTTAGAAATTAAGACAATCCTGACAATCCATAACCTTTCTTATCAAGGTGAGACGAATGAGATCATTCTTGACAAGCTGGGTGTTTCAAAAGCAGAGGCTTTAATCCAGAAAACAAAAAAGGGAAATCGGCAGGTTAATTTTCTTGCGGAAGCAATCAGACAGTCTGATCTTATTAATACGGTATCTCCGACTTACTCAAGGGAAATTTTAAAGGAGAAGTTCGGGGCAGGACTGGACGGAATTTTACGGCTTCGGAAAAAAGATCTTTACGGCATATTGAACGGTATAGATATATCATTTTCAACTCTTCTTCACGCCAAATATGTCAAATATCCATTTGTTTATAACGGGATTTTAAAGCATTTTTATGATTGGGAAACAGGTAAACGGTACAATAAAAGATTTATACAGCACCGGATGGGTCTTAAAGTATCAGGAAATATTCCATTATTTGCCTATATCGGACGATTTGATCCTGAGCAGAAGGGGATTGAGGTAATGTACCAAATGTTAAATCAGGGGGCCATAAAAAAATACCAGTTTATAATCCTCGGAGCAGGTAAAGAAGAATGGGAAGAAAAATACAGACTTTTGTGTTCATTTAATCCGGAAATGGTATCCTGTCATTTTGTATTTGATACGGGTTTGGCACAGCAGATTTACGCATCTTCAGACTTTCTGCTGATACCGTCAAAATATGAGCCCTGCGGACTTATTCAAATGATCGCCATGGGTTACGGTACTCTGCCGGTAGCCCACCGGGTCGGCGGTCTATCCGATTCAATAAAAGACGGAGTGAACGGATTTCTTTACACGAATTATTCGGCCCCAAATTTGAGAAAAGCAATGGACAGGGCTGTTAAGATCTGGTCCGAAAGGAAAGAAGAATACAAAAAAATGGTTGAAGCCGCCATAAGAACAAATTTTTCCTGGAAGAAAAGCGCGCGTGATTATATCAGGCTTTATGAGAAATTACTGGCGTCAAGCAGTAAGGATGGAGAATCCGGACAAAAATAAATGAAAGATAATGAAAGATTATAAATTTAAGACTGTGGCAATTGCCGGAACCTTTGACCGGCTTCATAAGGGGCACCGTTACATTATTTCCGAATCTTTTAAGTCAGGCGAAAGAGTTATTATTGGTTTAACAAGTGATTCTTTTGTAAAGAAAAAATTACAAATAACAAATAACAAATTACAAATAAAATGGAAAAATTATAAAGAGAGAAAAAAAGAACTAGTGGAGTTTTTGAGCGGAGAAAAATTATTGAAAAGGGCGGAGATAGTAGAAATTAATGATATTTACGGGCCGACACTGGATAAAAATGATATTGAAGCACTAGTTGTGACTCTTCAAACCCTGCCAAATGCCCAAAAGATTAACAAAAAACGGGAAAGACTGGGATTTGGACTTTTGGAGATAAAAGAAGTGCCGTTGGTTATAGCGGAGGATAAAAAGGTAATTTCATCGACCCGTATCCGGATGGGAGAAATTGACCGGTGGGGAAGAGTTTTTGCCTCACTTTCTATTTACGGGGGAAAAATCCCGGATAAATTACGGCTGAGGCTTAAAAAACCTTTGGGTAATCTCATCAAAGGCAGCAGTGTGACAATCGAAAGAGCAGTCAATGAGCAGATCAAGCTGCCGGATCTTACGTCTGTTGCGGCAGTCGGAGATGAGGCGACACTGTTTTTGAACAGATTAGGACGGCAACCGGATATTTCCGTTGTTGATTTCCATATCAAAAGAGTGAGAGTCCATCAAAATTTGAAAGACCTGGAATTTCCTGAAGTATTTTGGCGAGAGAGTTATAAAGATAAAATCATTAAAGCGGAAAATCCGGCCGGTTTTATCACAACCGAACTTGTCCGGGTTTATAAAACAGCTTTGGAAAGGTTTATTAAAGACGGCAAAAAAAGAATTGTTGAAGTTACCGGCGAGGAAGATCTGGCCGGATTACCGGCAATACTTCTGGCACCTTTGGGATCAGTAGTTATATACGGCCAGCCTGATGAAGGAATTGTGGCAGTTACGGTGACGGAGTCTAAAAAAAGAGAAATTCTTAAACTGGTCAATTTGTCTTGACAAATAATAAAAATAGCTTCTTAATAAATTAATAAGGAGTAAATTTTCCTTGCAAACTAAAGATAACCGGAGGGGAAACATTGCCATTCTGGTGACTTTGGTCGGATTGGGAATTGTCACTTTAGGCATATTTGCCGGAAAAAAGCTGATTGATGTTGGAACAAGAATGCTGCCCAAAGCGGAGGGTCCGGCCGTAACCAGCTTGTTATTTTTGTCCGAGGCTGATTCGTATGTTGATTTTTCAGCTCCGGGCCAAAATTTCGGCTCTTCACCAACGATCCGGGTTAACGGTATTTCCAGCCAGTTAAGGGAAGGATTTTTGCGGTTTAACATAACCGGTATTGAAGGAACGGTAACCAAAGCTGAATTAAAATTAACAAGCGATGATAACGGTACGGATAAAGGACCGGTTGTGTATGCGGCTGATAATAATTGGAGTGAGGCGGGAATAAATTATGACAACAAACCTGCCAAATCAGGCGATGCGATTGCCGATTTGGGCGCAATAAATATAAATACGACAATTACGATTGATGTGACTTCGGCAATTTCCGGCAACGGCTTATTTTCATTTACCTTAGTTCCGACCAGTACCGACGGAGTAAGATTTTTTTCAAAAGAAGCAGGAAGTAACCGGCCAATATTGACTATCACTTACGAAACACCGACTCCGACACAGGAGTTGACGGAAAGTCCGAGTATAACTGCCGAGGAGCCGGTTCCGCCAACAGTTACACAAACACCGGTAATTACACCAACAGACGTTCCGACTCTAACGGTTACTCCAACGTTCACTATAACTCCAACAAAATCACCGACTCCTTACGTTATGTGTACTCCGCCGGCTTGTAATACCGGTGAAATTTATTATTGTTCCGGTGATTGTTTCGGAGGTTGCGGAACTGTCTGTGTTACGCAGCCACCTGAAAATGTTCCGACTGCCACTTCGACACCCAGTCCGACTATCAGTCCTGCAGCATGCAATCAGACATGCAATTATTCCGTGAATCCGCAAATTATATGTCAGGAAGGATTAATCTGTCATAATTTGGATCCTTCACCACTTGTTGGAGCTTCGGGACTTTGCAGAAATAATGAATGTCCTCTCAATGAGTGGTGTCAATGTGATTTAACCCAATGTGTTCCTAAGCCTACGGGATGCAATATTCCGGAGCCGATCTGGGTTACGCCGGTTCCAACATTACCTGTCGGCTGTAATCCGCCTCCGGCAGGATGGTGTAATGAGTTGACTATTACTCCTACTCCGATTGAGATTATTGATTTTCATCCGGGAGACGCCAATGAGAATGGTGCTGTAGACGGAGTAGATTATGTTATCTGGCTTAACCATTACAACCAGGAGACTGTAAATGGGCATAAGGACGGTGATTTTAACGGAAACGGTATAACTGACGGCCTTGATTACGTTATCTGGTTGAATAATTACGGTAAATAAAAAACTTCTCCTTTAAATGTTAAATCAGATCAAATCCTCAAAGGATAAAATTTGGCAGGATGCGGCTGACTGCCTTTTATCCAAATTAAAGAAAACCAATATCAGGAAAAAACGGTGTCTGCTTCTTTTATCAGGAGGTAGTTCGGTTAATATCTATTCGAGGTTGGCAGAATATATAAAAAGGTCACAATTCAACTCAGAAAATTTGGCGGTTGGACAGGTCGATGAGAGGATTCGACCGGACAAGCAGGAGGAAATAAATTTTGAAATGATCAAGGAAAGCGGAATTGTTTCTGTTTTAACCGGGAAAAATATCCCTTTTTACCGTATTCCACAGGAAAATTCTTTGCCGGAATCGGCTGATTTTTATTCCGCTCAACTAAGCAAATTGTTTAATCAATACGATTTTCATATGGCTGTTTTAGGGATTGGGAGTGACGGACATACGGCCGGGCTTTTGCCGGGATACCAAAAGATGTGGGATAAAAACAGATTTGCAGTCGGGTATAAAAACCGGGGACAATTCCGGCACAGGATTACCATAACTCCAAAAGCGGTAAAGTTATTGGATTACGCTCTTTTTGTTGCCGCAGGAGCTGAAAAAAGGGAAGTTTTGAAGAAAATAATTCAAAATAATGAAAATGACCTGAATTTACTGCCCGGAATGGTGATTCATAATATCAAAACGGCTGATTTGTTAACGGATATACAAAATTATTAATAACAAAATAGGCGCAAATTCAAAAAAATTATGCAGTTTCATAAGGCCATCCGGTTATTTACTTCCATTATCGGAGATGAACTGGACAAATACAGGAGGATGCCTGAATCAGAATTGAGAGGCTGGTTTGATATACTATGGGTGTTTTTTGAAAAAGAGGAAGAAGAGGGGAGAATAGAATATAAGACATGGTATCAAAAACAAGGGGATCAGGAGCTTTCTGATAACCCATCAGGCGAACCGTTATATAGAGTGAAAATTCTGAAGTTGCCTTTTGTTAGAAAAGATTACAGGCGGTATAAACCCGAATTAAGCCGGACAGAGCTGATTGCCGATTTTTTTCCTGCCGGAACTGCCGATATTGAAACCCGGAGATTGGATATGACAATCTTCCGGGAAGAGGGGAATATTTATCTGTCTCCAATGCAATTTACCCGTTTTAAATATAATGAATCTCAAGGACTGATTAAACATGAATTAAGATATTCGGAAGGGCGAGAATTAACAGCATTTGAGGCAAAGTTTGTGAAGACGGTATTTGATGAGTCAATAGGATTTACCGAAACTAGATAAGATTAAGCTAGTATGAAGGTTCAGCGACAATAAAAACTTTCCCCCATATTTTATTTGTTCCTTTTTGTAGGCAAGTTTGAAGAGTCAGATTGCCGGTATTAGCCTCACCGTAATAAATATTAAAAATTTCATTATCGGTGTATAACTTTTTTTTACTTGTATTACTAACATTATTTAAATTTAAATAATAATCACCATCCTCAAGCATTTGGTAATAATCCACAGAGGTGACTTTAAAAAGAAGTTTCCGACCTTCGGCAGTGAAGACAGCTATTTCCCGTTCGGATTGCTGGATAATACTTTCAAATTCCTTTCCTTCCAAATAATTATGCGCTAATATTCCCAAAACACCATTTCGAGCAGCTAATCCAAACTGGGCCGCTATACCGCAGACACCCGGAACATATAAATCTTTTTTTTGCTGGACTATTTCCAGGGCAAAACCTTTTGACCCTGATTCCGTTTTACCCTTAAAATAAATTCCTACTACCTGGTGCGGATTTTCATTCCGATATTTTTCACTCAATATACCCGCGAATTCTTCCAGGGTCGGTATTTCAGCTTCTATGTCACAGTCGGACTTTTCGGCAATAGAGTAATTAATGTTTTCCTGGAGAGTTTCATTTGACGGAGTTGGAGGTGGAGTTGAGGCAATTCTGATGATTATAGGAGTGGGAGGCGGGGAGTCTGTCGGGGTCGGTATCAGTGGTTGACTTGAGGCGGGATCCGGAGTTGGTGCTTCTTCTCTTTCAAAAGTGCCCGGAATACAACCCGGCAGTACTAACGCAAGAGTATAAGTAAACATGATTTTTATGGCCTCATTTCGACTTATTGATGATCTTCCCGTAATAGCGGGATCTCTTTCAATTAAACCCATATTTTTTTCCGGATAAATGAGCAGTAGTCTTAATCTTACTTTAGCATATCAGAGAGGTCCATTCCTAACTATTTTACTGTTAGGAAAATTCTCAAAGGTATTATATAATAGTAATAAGTCCCGTTACAACGGCCTGGATTGAATTAGTCATAAATTTTTAAAATTATGGCAACCAGGTTAGAATTATCATATCCGGAAACCCCCAGCCTGATTGCTTCTCCCATTCTTTCAGCCCCCCAAGTTCATGAAAACGGGGGATTACTGGCCAGGGATATAATGGAATCGGACAAGACTGTAGGCATCTTAGGAAATATTCCCATGACTGGTAATAAACTAATGGTCTCAATGAGAGAGAATGTACTTTTGTGGCTGGCAGATAACGGGGATGGCGTGATGACGGCAGCTGATAAAGTTTCAGATATAATTCCTCGATCCCAGCTTAGGATCATTACGAAAGGTCCACCGGATGTGTTTATAGCAAGTGACATATTTTCCGATAACAAAGCGGATCTGATATATATAGGCCGGGCAAACGGTAACAGCACGAAAATCAGGGAAATAATGGAAAGAACCCATGAAGGGCAATTGACACATATTGAACCCGGCAGTAATGAAGATGACAGATTTCGCGAATGGTCGGTCGGTTATGACGGAATCAAATCTGTTTTGAGCATATATCCGGGAAGAGGTGACCTGTATTTAACTTATAGTGTTGCAAGAGCTGAAAAGAGTAAAGATAAAAAAATTTCCTGGTACAGAAGACGACTAGAAGCGTATCAAAAATATTGTGATTACCGTGAAAATGGAGGAGTGATATGCTGGCCGCTTGTTGGTGACGCCCTGATTCTGTCAAGAGAAGAGATAAAAATAAAATATCCTTTTCCGATGTTATACTCGACAAAAAAGAGAAACCATAGTTTATATACCGGATTTTTTGAAGATCAACCAAAATATATTAAGGATAGAACGCGTATCGAAATGAGCAAACTGCAGGAGAGGGTATATCTAAACTTAAGAAATATTCCTTCCGAGAGCAAGCCGGTACATACTTACGGTGAATATGGTAATACGCATCCCGGAAAAGAAAAATCCGGCGGGGAAGACCTAAGACATCCGGCAGAATTAAGCTGGGCAGCTCTTCTTGGCCAGGTTCTAAAGTTAACCGGAGATATAGAAAAAGAAAGGCAACTGGAATACTATTACCGGAATCATCGGGTTTGATCCCACTCCGACAAGCTCATTGTAAACCAAATCACTTATTATAATTATTCAACCAAATTACATAATCCAAGCCATCAACGTAGCCGCTGTTGTTGAAGTCACCACGGCCTGCTCCTGTTGTCTGCTGATTATAGTTATTTAGCCAGATAACATAGTCCAGCCCGTCAACAAGGCCATTTCCATCGGCATCACCGGGTTTTCCGGGAGTTATTGTGTCTCCATACGGCGTTACCGTGACACCTCCATTGCCTAACCCGGCTTTAATATCAAACTCGTCAATTGTCTGGTTACTTATATTTTTAAAATAAGCGTGGGCTTTGACGGGATCATTTTGATAATTGAAAGTGATAAATAAAGCTCCATACTGGGCATTTTGGTCAGAAGTGTAGATATTAGCCCATTCACCTTTGCAACCGTAAGGAGGACCGGTTGGCAGGCAACGATCCTGATTCCTGATACTTCTACCTCCCAGTCCCGATACAAAAACAAAAGTCCTTCCCGGGGAAACACAAACACTATTGGGATTGGCACAGGTTTGGTCAACAGTCTGATTCTGAGTGCTTGTTAATGTTTTAGTACGGTGGTAACTGTGTTCATGGGCTGTGGCAATAATAGCTCCGGCTTTCCGGCACTCTTCATAATCACCCCATCCCTGTTCATCGCTTTTTCCGCCAACCTGCATGGCATTCATATTTTTGTGCCAGGAGCAGATTTTCCAGGTATGATTATCACCTGTAAGTTGCGATTGGATAAAACCCGCATCCCCGTTTTCCTTGCTGAAGACCAGTTTTAAATCTTTATAGATTACAGAATAACTGGCATTTGAGGTAGATATTGCATTTTCATTCATACCCATTGTTGAAAGCCTGTCTTTGAAGAAAGGAGCGTAACTTGACCAGCTGTCATGGTTACCGTTGGAGCCTAAATATGGAAAATTGGCCCCAAGAGTGGCGTTTATCATATTTTCCCAATTGGATTGGCCGTCATCATAAGCAAAATCTCCCTGATGAAGAACCATTTGAGCACCTTCCTGTTTAATTAAATTTAAAACTTTCTGGAAATCGGAAGCGGCTCCCGAATCACCGATAAAGGCAACTTTTACCGGCATCGGATTAATTTGAGCCAGTGTTTTTTGCGGTGAAATAAAAAAGAAAGTGAGTAATATAAGTGAGGTTAGTTTCCTGAAGTACCAAATATATTTTGTCATTAAAAGATGTTTATTTTACGGGCTGTCATGACAGTAAATACAAGGAACACCCCGATTGGTTAGGGGTAGGCGGCTTGGCGCCAGATTTCGAAGTCAACAAGATCGATCATGCCGTTATTATCCAAATCTGATTTTTTTGTATTATCCACTCCGGTATATTCCCTTTTCCACTGTTGGAAACAGTGCGCTGAGGATTTGTTTGAACAAGGCTCTGCCGGCAGACTGGCGGATAAGGAAATTGTGGGTGTGGGATTGGAAGTGTTTTGCTGACCGGAATTAAGATTTACTTGAGCCTGTACGGAATTTACTGATAATTCTGTTCCTGTCGATTCCACAATCTGCATATCCTGATCGTCAAAGCTTATGATTGCCGTATCGTTTATTTGAGAAGAAGCGGAAAACCTTAATGAGGCAAGTTCAATCTGTCCCTGCGGTTGGGTATCTGTCGGTGAAGCGGCAATGACGATCACAACTTTTCCCTGTGAATTGGCGGTTGTCATATCGGTTTTCTCCACCACAGTTGAGAGGTTGGGATTAGTTGTTATTGTTCCGGTTAAGCGGACTTTTGTTGGGTCATATTTAACTACCACGCGGGCGAATGCGACTTTTTTAGTTTGGGAAGAAAGAATAATTTTAAAATCCGAATCAGGCGGAAGTGAAAGTGAAGTGGGAGAGAAAGTAATAGTATATTGCAAATCGGTTCCCTGCGCTTTAGAAAGATAATTTACCGTTTGCTGGACAGTTAAGAGAGTGACCGGCAGCATGAGAAGGATAAAAAGAAAAAAGATGGGATTTTCCGAGGAATAATCTTTTACCATTTGGAGAAGATTGGAGACGGTTGATTTTAATTTCTCCGAATTGGCAGATTGAGAATCGGGAATTTGGTCCATTTTATCTAATCTAGTATTAAAGAAATATCTGTTTATTTATCAAGTTATTTAGCATGGGTCCAACCGGTAAAGCCCAAGCCTTTACCGACTGAGGCCGGATCACCAGGGAAGCTGGTGCCGTAGACTTTGTTTATAAGGAAAGGCACCCAGGCATCATCGCCTGACGCGGCACACCAATTAGTTCCTTTAACCTGTGATGAATGAAGCCATTGGGCGGCTCTCAGGATTGCCTTGTCCTGCCAGTCCCAGGCGGGGTAGCCGGCCCGTTGCAGTAATTGGGTAGCCACAGTCGCTCCCTGCAGCGCTCCCCAAACGTAATTTTCACAGGGCGGGTTGTTAGTGAATCCGCCGGCACGCCTTTGGTCATCAGGGAGAACTCCGTCAATTGTAAAACCGCTTTTGGTACAGCCTTTGGGATTGATACCGACCGGTTTTCCGGGGTCACATTGCCAGGACAGATCACCATAAGTAAAACTGCTGTATGAGGAGCGGTCACCCATCCAGCCTTTATGAATGGCGGCAGCTTTGGTAAGATCAGTTTTATCGTTAATATATAAATCTATAGCAATTCTTGAAGCTGCGGCATTGGCACCCCAGTTATTGGGACGCTTTTCATGACACTCGATAATATGGTTACAGGATCCGCCTGAAGTATTTGTTCTTAATTTAGAGAGCCAACCGGTAAATGTCGAGTTAAATGAGGGGTCGAAATTTTTCAGATTGATTAAATCCGCGGCAATGACATAAGCATAAGTATTTCTTAGAACAGCCAGGACGTCGTTGGCGGATTTTTCGGTTCCCATGACTTTTGAGAGTATCTGACGGACTTCATCCCTATATTTGGTATTTCCGGTTCTGGCATAGATTAAAGCTTTGGCATAGGTATTGGTATTGTCATTATCCCTTTGATTTAAATTAGGGGTAGAGACTGACGAGTTGGCGGCTGATAAAACCGCATTCCAGGCTGTTCCGGAGGTAGGCAGCGAAGCTATTTCTTTCGATGACAGCCACATTCCGTCCGATGAAGGGAAGAGTGTGACGGGGACCGGAGAACCGGTCGGACTTATGTTTGAGGTTATTGTCGGAGGCGGATTTGTATTGCCTGAAGAGCCGTAATCATTCAGCCAGAGCACATAATCAAGCCCGTTAACCATGTTGTCATTGTTAAAATCTCCTTTTAATTTACCCTGGCTGGTTGATTGTTCATAATTATTGCGCCAGATATTAAAATCCAGACCGTCTACCTGGCAGTCACCATTGGCATCGGCTATCGGACATGATTGAGCAGTCAGAGGAGCGGGAAACAGAAGCCGGGCGGCAAAAAACAGTTTTACCGTAAGAAGAATTAAAAATATTTTCATTTATTCAATTATTGAATGGCCGGGCTGCATTTGTCAAACTGAAAAGACAACGATTTTTATTCAGCATGGGTCCATTCGAAAAATCCCATGCCTTTTCCAACAGAAGCTGATGCGGGAAAATTAGTTTTATAAGCCCTGTTTACCAGGAAAGGAAAACCCCTGTCATCGCCTGTTGCCGCGCACCAATTGGTTGATTTAACGGATGGTGAGTGGAGCCATTCCATTGCCCTTAAAATTGCCTTATCCTGCCACTCCCAAGCGGGATAGCCGGCCCGATGCAGGAGCTCTGCGGTTACTAACGCTCCCTGCAGGGCGCCCCAGACATAATTTTCACAAAAAGGCGGCCAGGTGAAACTACCGCCGCGTCTTTGGTCATCAGGCAAGACACCGTCAATATTATGCCCCTGTTTGGTACAGCCTTTGGCATTTATGCCGACGGGTTTAGAGGCATCACACTGCCAGGAAAGTTCACCATACTGGAAACCGGCATATGAAGAACGGTCACCCAAGTATCCCTTGTGAACCCGGGCAGTTTCGGCTATTTGTGCGGAATCGTTAAGATATAAAGCAATGGCAGCCCGGGATGCCCCGGCTTCGGCTCCCCAGTTATTGGGGCGCTTATTATGGCACTCGATAATACTGGAACATGATCCACCGGAGCCTTCTGTTAAAGTTAATCTTATGAAATTCCTCCAGGTAGTATCAAATGACGGATCATAACTTTTCAAATCTATCAAATCCGCAGAAATAACATATGCATACATATTTCTAAGAACTGCAAGTTCATCTCCTCCCTTATGGGTTCCGATAATTTTTTCCAAAATCGTTCTGACTTCCTGCCTCATGGTGTTATTCCCTGTCCGGGCATATACAAGGGCCTTTGTATAAGTTCTTACGTTGGAATGATCTGATGAATAATCCCTTAATTGAAGGCTTGGGTTATTAACTGATCCATTTGCATAAGATAAAACATTATTCCAGGCTGATCCTGAAGTTGGTAGTTTGGCTATTTCCTCCTTTGACAGCCAAATACCTTTTCCGATTGAAACAGGTGGTGTAACAGAAATTCCAGATATGGGAGTAATGTTAGTTCCCGTCTGGCCGTATTCATTTAACCAGAGGACATAATCAAGGCCGTCCACGACTCCGTTACCGTTAAAGTCGCCTTTAGCTTTGCCCTGTGATGTTGTCTGGCCGTAATTATTCAACCAGGGAATATAGTCAGTTCCATCTACCCGGCAGTCATTATTGGCATCGGATTTGGGACAGGATTGGGCAAAAGTTGGTTGCGGTGATAAAAGCCATGAGAAAAGAAAAAAAATTATTACAGCAACCGACATATTCAGTTTAAGTATTAATTGAAATAATTGTTGTGTCAAGGCAGTTTAATCTCGGGACCAATCATGACAAATCCAAAAAAATGAGAGTATTTAGCTTATTACAATAATCTGTTCTACCCCCGTCCCTGATTCTTTAGTAGTTGTTCAACCAGATAATATAATCTAATCCGTCGACGAATCCGGAGTTGTTGAAATCACCGTGAAGCGGACCGCTTGTGGTGGTTTGATTGTAGTGGTTGAGCCAAACGATGTAGTCAATTCCATCTACTTTGTTGTCACCGTTGGCGTCGCCGGGTTTGCCTGCAATAGTTGGCGTAAGTGTCGGGCTTGGAGTAAAGGAAGGTGTAGGAGTTAATGTTAATATTGGCGTGGGAGTAAATGCGGGAGGAGGGGTAGGAGTTATTGAAAGAATGGGAGTCGGCGTTTTGGTGGGAGAAGGTGATTTGGTTGGTGTTGGGGTTTTGGTAGGGGTTTTGGTAGGGGTTTTGGTGGGAGTAAGGGTTGGCGGTAGAGGAGAAGGTGTTTTTGTAGGAGTTTTTGTTGCTGGAGGGGGAACTGGTGTATTAGTTGGTATAACATAGGGACCGGTTCGGGTTAATCTGACGTGAGGAGCACTTATTTGTTCAGCATAAGTGCAGTCCGGATCTTCAACACAAGGTTTGCAATATGCATTTGACGTAGATTTAGTACAGAAGTTTTTTACATCAATTCTGACCAATCCGACATTCTTGGCAAAATACCAGTCCTCCCGAAGCACAGATACGCTATCGTTGGTTGGAAAACCGGCCCCGCCTTCGTAATATCTTAGTCTAATTGTATCGCTATAGCCGGAAATCGACATCTGGTCGGCGTGTACAGCCCAAGTTCCATTGCTGTTTGGGTCTGGTCCCACACTGCAATAGTCTAAAGTCGCGCTTGCCGGTGCATTTTGCTTTGCATTGCTGTGCCCCCAACCTTTTCCAACATATCTTGGTGTTAAGAAATAGCCCGGTAAGGAAGGATTATTTGAATAATATCTGTGAAAAACAATTTGACCTAAGGCAAATCCATATTCAGGAGTTAATGGTTTTGTCGGGTTATAGTTGTAATGAATGTCTCCCGATGCTGTCAGATAATTATCATACCAGCCTGATTTTTGCGTAAAATTCACTAAAGGCCAGCGTAAATTTCTTTTATGTGAAGACTGTATTCCTGTCCAAGAATAGCTCGGTCCCCAATAACCTTCTGGTTTATCTTTTATAAAATACATTACCTGACCGTTGCCTAAACTGCAGAGATTAGAAGCGCCTTCAAAACCAATTACTGTTTTAAAACTAACCGGGGTACTGTAAGTATAATTCTTGCCTTCGAATAAAATGTTGCTTGTTGGCATTTTATAGTAATTGGCCATGTCAGTAAGACCAGTCGTTGTTCCCACCGCTTGTGAAATATCATTGCTCCAATCAAATCCGTAAGTGTTTGGATAAGGTCTGAATCTGGCAGAAGGAGTCGTAAAAGAGGCAGTGCCCGATGGTACATTTATAACAGCAACACCGTTATTAACTTGTACAGGATTACCCGAAAAATCTTTCCAGATGCCGGTATAGGTGCCGGTTTGAACTTCCAATTGACCGGTGTAACCGTGCTGGGGACTTTTTTGGTCGAAAACGTAAAGATTATATGATTCACCCGGCAATACAAAATTTTTACTGACTCTGACAGTTAGTGAGGTCGATATGACTGCCTTTTTTCGGATATCCTGATTATTTCTCACTAAATATGAGGTTGTTAACAAGCCGACGGTAATTATGGCAAGCGATATGATGGAAAGCGATATCCTGAATTCTCCGGAAACGGTATCGGACATTATTTATTGTAGTTATTCAATCCCAACTTAGTTTAAGCTACGGCGGGCAAACAAATTATTTATTGTAATTATTCAGCCAGATTACGTAGTCCAGTCCGTCGACGAAATTATTTCTGTTAAAATCACCAAGAGAAGGACCAGCCAGAGTAGAACGGTTATAGTTATTCATCCAGATGACATAGTCAAGACCGTCAACTTTATAATCACCGTCGGCGTCGCCGGGTTTTTCCGTACCAGACGGTATAGGATTGCCGCCTGTCAATGACGGTGGAGGACTGGTGATTGTCGGTTGTGTACCGGTAGGCGGAGGTGAACCGCTATTTCCTCTTGGATCCCAGGAAGTATTGATTGTTAAACCGAAAGAGTTGGCAATTGTCTGCCAGGGAGTACCTAAAACTGCCGAACCGCCGCTGTGAACCAAAAAGAGGCCCTGAGGGAAAAGTGATCCTAAATTAACACTTGAGACATCAATGCCGTCAGTTGAGGAGGCGCCTGATATTTTAAATACGCCTTTGTGGGCATGCGGAGGTAAGCGATCATAAATTTCAAATTCACTGGCACCCTGGCTGGAGGAGAGAAGATAGCCTTTGTTATCTGAAGTCCGGTAAAGAGTTATTCCTTCAACGTCCGCATTTAAGAATCCTCCGTCAATGGTTACTGATGAATTAGGATCGCAAATGCCCGTCTGGCAATTAACTTTATGAATCGGTTTGCCTTCTTCGGCAAAAAAGACAAAACCGTTTTCATCATCTCCGACAATTCCTTCCGTCTGGCTGGAGTAATTCCAGTTTTTAACTATTGTACCGCTGACTTTTCCGCCACCTGCGTCTTTAAGTTCTATTTGGACGATCGGACCTCCTCCGTCTTTGGTGGTGAATGCATAGAATTTCTGACTGCCTTTGTTATAGTAAAGTCCGAAACCGTAATTGGCTGAAGCAGGAGAAGTAGCTATTGAACCGTTATCAACTCTGGTTAAGGTTCTTGAGTTGGGATCGATTTTAAATATCCGGATAATGTCACCGCTTCTGTCATTGAAAGCGACAATATCAACCGGTTGACCGGAAAGGGGGAAATTATAACGGATATCAATATTACCCGGTTGACCGCCGGTATCAGTAACCGTCTGAACGGTTGATCCCGAGAGGTCATAAACATAGACTTTACCGTTGCTTTTATCGGAGCCTATAACCGCAGATTTTGATTTATCTGTCGGATGGATCCAGATGGCCATGTCGTCCTGATTTGAAGCTGTTGAATCCTTATATGTTTTTGAGGGAGAAAAAGAGGTCTGAGCAAGGGAAGGGGAGGCAAAGACATGAAAAAGACTTCCTACTATTAAGATAAGGTAGATAATATATTTTCTGGTCACGTAAATTAATAATAGGCCAATAGGCAATAATAAAGCAAATGGAGACTATTAAGATTTATTTGTTACTTTCCGAGGTGTTATACTTATAACACCTCGGAGGTGGTAGTCATTTTGGGATGACGATTTTAAAGGCAGAGAAGGGAATCCGGCCAAGAACGGTATTTTCCAGAAGATTTTCCCAACGGGCTGAACCCTGGTTTTCCACAAATATTTTCGGAGAATCACTGAAACCGACCGGATACATACCGTATTTTTGCATAGCATTGACCATTATTTGGCAAACTTTATCGTTTCCGCACCAGGATTTTAATTTTTCCGCGGATGAGTCCGGATCGAGTTGAAGACGGGTGCCCCGGGGAATATTGAAAGGGGAAGCATTATTTTTCTGATGTTTGTAAGAAAAAGCAATGGCGTGCTTAATAATTCCGGTTTTTATCTCACAGGATCTTATTAATCCGGCCAAAAAAGGCGTCCCGTTTTCCCGGCTGAAAGGACCGGCGGCAAATCCGCTGTGACGGATATTATATTTATAAATGTCTTTAACTGACCATGAACCGTCTTTTTCTTTTATAGCTTTTGTTATATTCCATTCAACCCCTGAATCTTTATCAAGGATAATCAGATTTCCGTCATCTGAAGGTAGTGCGTCATCAGGGATTTGAAGAGCGAGAAAATTTTCTCCTTTATTGGTGATAATTCTTCTTTCATCATCCGTAACATAACGGTAATAACCCGTATATTTGATTTTTTTCAGTTTTAATTTCCGGTCAGTATGGTATACAGGATAGGCATATATAAACGGATCCGGGCCGAAGGAGCCGGGCAGACCGGAAATGATTTTATCAGAATTGGGGTGGATTTTAGGACTCGGACCAATCGGGGTATTCCAGGGACTGTTTTCTTTATATGGCCGGAGGCACACAGCAATATCATTTTCTGAGGGAGTCGGGGAAGTTTTATCCGTCCTGTCTGTTGGTGTAATTTCAAAATCTTTATAACTTTTGAACCAGATGACATAGTCAAGTCCATCAACAAATCCGTCATTATTGAAATCACCGTTTTCTGCTCCTTTTGTTGTTGAATGGTTATAATTATTAAGCCAGACGGAATAATCGAGACCGTCAACCCGGCAGTCCTGATTGGCGTCGCCCGGTGGAGGTATTGGACAGGTTTGAGCATGGGTTTTACCGGGATTAATAATTATAAACAACAAAGCAAAGAGACGGATAAAAAGAGTCATTTAAATTATTATAAAGTGTTTAGAAATAAAACTACAATTTATTTCTGATGGGTCCATTGGGTAAAACCTATGTTTCGGCCCGCATCCGAGGGATCATAACTCACGGGTTTATATCCATAGAAATACCAGGCCAGATGTTTGACCCAGGCAGCCCGACCGGAGTCATACCAGGAACCGCCGAATTTTTGCTGAAGATACCACTGGTATTGGACGGCACGAAGAAGGGCCTGGTCGTTTATCTGGAAGGGATTTTTTCCGTTCAAAT
>MFJF01000006.1:0-326 GCA_001779115.1 Candidatus Gottesmanbacteria bacterium RIFCSPHIGHO2_01_FULL_40_15 | reverse complement strand
CGTCTGCCGGATAAGTTGATCCGGCACAGGTTGCTCCTTTGGGGTTAATGGCCAATTTATTACTGTTATTGTGGTACCAGTTTCCGCCTGATCCGCTAAAGTCAATGATATAAGGAGCGGTATAGTCACCGGTAAACCGTCTGAAGGCGAGCCAGGAATTGTTAAGCTGTGTATTATCACCTAAATAGGACGCGGCGGCAATACAGGTTGCGCGATTCATAGACCCGCCGTTACTGGCACCTGTATGTTCACATATTCTTTGTCCGCCATCATCTTTTCGGAACGTAAATTTGGCGTCGTACATATATTCAACAAAATTTTTCGAT
>MFJF01000005.1:238612-243601 GCA_001779115.1 Candidatus Gottesmanbacteria bacterium RIFCSPHIGHO2_01_FULL_40_15 | reverse complement strand
TGAAAAACTTACTGGCCGTACTTTGTCCATTTCCTCCCGCAACTGGCTGATGAACCTGAAATCCTCAAATACTTTGAAAATGGTTCGGCAAGGTTCACCACAAGTACGCACAAATTGACTGGTTATATTAACGTTACGATCCTCGAGGAATTTGGTTCAAAGATTTCACAAAATGTCGTATAGGTAAACATAATAATTAATTTCCTAATATTGTCTCCAGTAATACAAGAATAAGAAGTATTACCGCCCATGTACCAAACGCTCTTAATCCATATCTGACGTGTGGTATTGGCGGAATTAAATAATCAAATACTAAGGCATGGCCGACAAACACGACCGGATAGAGAAGTAAAAATAATACCGGCCTTTCTATAAGTAACCCGAAAGAATTTATAAATATTAGCAAAATACTGCAAAATATAATATGGAATTTGTGGCCGAAATGGTTTGTTACTAACCAAATACTCGGAAGTGCACCCACAATAGGTAAGATATACAGGATGAACAGAAAGGGGATGAAAGTAAATATATTTGGTCCCAAATCCATCCCTCCACTCCAATCAAGTGAGCTCAACCACGACCAGACACCATATACCAAAAGTCCGGAGATAAATGAAATACCTATTAATTCTAAGAACTGTCCCGATTTTTTCATTCCTAACTATTGTAAATAAGGTTATAGTTTAAGTAAAATTTGTCCAAATTCTTAACTTATCAGCAGTTTGAAAATCGTTCAACAACTGCTTACGTAGAAAGAAATGCTTCTTTGGTAAATGATTGGGGATTGAAATAGTTCCTCACATATTCCACCAGTCGGAGAATATGAACTAGCCCATCACAATGTTCTAATTTAATATTAAACAAAAAATAAGGATATAAAGATATTATCCTCAAAATGGACAGAGATGACAGTTATATTTGATTAAGGATGTCCTTTAATAAATCCTTTATTTTTTGATATAACTGCAGAATCTATAACTACTCTGGATGTGGCGATTGCTCCGATTAATTCTTTTACACCACCATTTTTTAGATGAGAGGTAATAAGTTTAGTAACTAATTTTGACAAAGTAAGACCTTCAGAAGCAGCTTTCATCTTGGCTAATTTAACCAAATTCTTATCAAGTAGAATTGTTGTTCTTACGAGTTTATTGTTCATATATACACATATTATCATATATTGACATACTTGTCAATATAGCATATAATACTTGCGGGTATCAATTTGCCAACATATATCCATTTAGAGAATTACCACAGATTCTCTCTGGTTGTTTTGAGAATTTTTGGCTTTTTAGTTTATTTCCCATTTTATACAATTTTTTTAAATAAATATTTATAAAATTAATTATGATTAAATTATTTCCTCCCATCTACTTAAATCCATTTTCAAAGCAGGATACGGCAAAACAAAATGAGCAAAACAGAATAAGTTATTGGCTTGGTAAACTCTATAAACAGGAAGAAAAGAAGGTCCAGGAAGAACAGGAGGGAAAACAAGCATCGGGAAATGTATATAGAGGGGAATTAGAAGCTGATAAATCTCTAAAGAAAGAGGGTAAAGATGAACAGATTAAACACCAGGCTACCAAAAAAGAGTCAGACAAGCAAACTGTAAGCGATTTGGTCAAAATGTCCAATAGATGTATCTATAGTATTAAACCACAATTTCCCTGGAACATATTCCCCGATACCATAGATATAGAAGAAGAAAGAGTTACTTTTACTTTCCGCCAATTTCTGTCTACCCAATCACATAGTGTTGATATTAAAGACATCTCCAATGTGTTCATAGAATCATCTTTCATTTCTGCCACTTTGCAGGTAGTTTCCCGCACCTATATTCAAAATGATATTAAAATCGGGCATTTAAACAGGAAGAAAGCTGATAAAGCTAGAAGAATTATTGAGGGTTTAAGAACCTTTGTAGAACACAACATTAATACATCCAATTATGGAGTTGATGAGTTAATAGCAAAAATTGAAGAATTTCATTTAAATAAAAGATTGTAATTATTATATTTTCATACTCCAAAATCAAGTTGAAGCACCTCATATAGTCCACTAAAGGAAGCATTTTTGATTCAAAATATTTTGTTTATCCTACTCGAATCTTCTATATTCAATGAGTACGGATAAGAGTAATAGAGGAAATTTTCTATGATCTCTTTTCTAAATTAGATTAATTCTCTTAAAAAACTCTTACCATTTTTAATTTTATCTGCTATTCTAAAATTTTCCGCAACAGTTTTAGCTACATCTGCATAGGAATCCCTTGCTCCCAAATTAATAGACTTTTTAATTTTCGGGCTGAAGACAAATATCGGAACCATCTCATTTGTATGATTATTATGCTTGTGTTGAGTTGGATCATTTCCATGATCAGCAGTAATAATCCAAAGATCATCTTTAGCCATTGCTAACATTCCTTGAGCTATATATTTTGCCAACATATTGAAATGATCAATATATTCCTTTGCTTTTCTGCGATGGCCAAATAATTCATCCAGTCCAACCAAATTATCAAAACTAAAAGCCGGACCCAAATCGCTATAGTCTGCAAAGTCAGCAACAATGCTTTCCATTCTCCTTTCGTCTGAATCTAGTTTAAAAATCCGTTCTTCATCAAATCCATGAAAGTTAAGCATGCTGGCCGCTTTTCCTACTCCATGGATTGGAATTCCTACTTCTTTAAGAAAATCAATCAAAGTAAGTTCATCAGGATCAACTCCAAAATCAATACGATGTTTAGAGACTCTTCTAAAAGAACCATCTTTCTGATCCGGATCATCCTCGAAAGGTCTCATAATGATGCGAGCGATGCGGAATCCTTTTTCATTAACCGCTTTTCTGACTGCTTTTCCGATTTCTTTTATTTTTTCATAAGGGACCACACCTTCATGTAGTGCAATTTGAATTAGGCTGTCGCTTGAGGCATAAATTGGAATAACAAGTTGACCATCTCCTTCTTTGCTTGCGTAGTGACGATCCCCAATACCTGGTGTATTGATAAACTTTACTCCATTTACATCATCAGTTCCTGGGTATCGGACAATTTCCACTTTTCTATCCATTACTTCAGACACGGTATCTCTTACGAGATCTACCACTTCTTGAGGAAATCCTGTTTTATCAAAAAGCAAATATGGATTTTCAACTATATGACCCATTAGAGCCTGATGACCCTCAGGACTCCCGTTTCCCTTAAAAGTTGGAGTAAGAACTCCATAAGCCCCTTTAATTTCAACACTTCCTTGTCTTGGAATAGTCCTCATATTTTCAAGACCGGGTAGAAGTGTTAGTCCTAAAGACTGAAGAGCTGGTGCATTGACTGGTTCAATTTGGGAAGCATTTGAAAGACTATTGACTCCAATATCAAGTGGAAAATCTTGTTGTCTGTTTAAAGCTTCACCGCAACCTGCAGCATCAATTACAGTAACCCTTACACGGGAGAAAAGTGGTGCCTCAGCCATATTTATGTATTTTAGCTTACTATAATAACCTATTCTATAAATAAATCAAATATAACCATGGAATTCAGATATACGTGCAAAATGTAATAAAGTGATATTCACAGTTCGGATAATATCCCACAGGGAGATACGTAATAGATACCGACCCCGGTGTTGATGATGCACTTGCAATTATGCTTGCATGTCGCTCGGATCTCAAAATAAACGCAATAACAACCGTCTTTGGAAACTCAATCGTTGAAAATTCAACCAGAAATGCTTTGGCAATTTTGGATTTGGTCGGAAAAAGAATTCCTGTTTATGAAGGTATGGATAAACCTATTAGCGGACAGGCCGTAAATGCCAAATCGCACGGGGATAATGGTTTAGGAGGATTTGAAAAAACAACAATGTTAAAAAAAGAAAATAAATCGGCAAATGACTGCCTATCCGAAATGTTGGCAAAATCAAAAAAACAAATCAGTCTCAATAATCTGTATAGGACCGTCTTCAAAATATTTGCTATCTTCTAAAAATAAAACCGAAACTTCAAAAGAAGTTAAAAGAAATAATCATTTTAGGCGGTGTGTTCACAGAAAAGGGAAATATAACTCCTTTCGCCGAGTTTAATGTATTTAATGACTCGCTTTCATTGATGTATTTGCTGAAATCGGAATGCAAAAAGGTAATTATCCCAATTAATATGTGCAGAAAAGTTACATTTTCTATCAGAGATTTCAATAAACTGGATGATAAGACTCTTACTGATGGGTTAAAGCAAATAACGGATTTATATATAAAATATTATAAGAATAACTCTGACTTTGGGGGTTTACCGGTGGAGTAATGTACGATTTACTAGCCGTTTCCTATGCTATAGATATCAAGCTGTTCAAAACGATAGAGGTAAACGTTTCCTGTGAAATTAAGGATAAAATCAGATACGGGAAAACTTTTATAAGAAAAGGGTTAAAACACAATTGCTTATTAGTAGAAAACGTCGAAGCAGAAAAAATTAAAGAAATTTTCTTTAAGATATTAAACAAAAATAATATTTAACAATTTTGTTCGAAAATCGTCCCATCCGGGGAGTAACGTCAAGAAAAGAGCGTTACAACGCTCTTTTTTTTGTGATAAAATATCAGATATGAAAAAAATAGAAGATTTAGAAAAAGAGATTAAACTTATAAAAGATAGAAATAAAAGGGTTGAATCAGATAAAGCATGGGAAACTAGTTGGACAAGAAAAACATTACTTGCTCTTTTTACATATCTGGCAATAAGTATTTACATGTATTCGATTTCTCTTCCAAATCCCTGGTTAAACGCAATAGTTCCCAGTATCGGTTTTCTTCTTTCGACCTTAACTCTTCCGACATTTAAGAATTTGTGGAAAAAGCATATCTATGGAAATTAATATTCAAGAAATAATTCCTCACATAGCCCACCAGTCGGAGCAAAAATACAACATTTGATAATCTCAATATTGACATTCTAACAACTCCATCTGTATAATACAGTATATACATGAGAATCC
>MFJF01000005.1:38848-238572 GCA_001779115.1 Candidatus Gottesmanbacteria bacterium RIFCSPHIGHO2_01_FULL_40_15 | reverse complement strand
AAGAAGCGGAAGAGCTTTTTTTTGACAAAAAGCATAAGATTTTTAAAGATCGATTACATTCAAAAGGAGAAGAAAGATTCCGTATCGCAGGTAAAACCAAAAAAGGTAGATTGTTATTTATTGTATTCACAATAAGTGCAAAGAAGATAAGAATTATTTCTGCACGGGATATAAACAAAAAGGAGGTGTATTTATATGAAGAAAAAACTTAATATACCAAATTTCAAAAATGAAGATGAAGAAAGGGAATTCTGGGCAAAAGTTGATTTGTCTGAATATTATGATGCTAATGATTTAGAGCAAGTCAGTTTTCCCAATTTAAAACCGACAACAAAACCTGTATCCATCAGGATTCCTGAATACTTGCTCAATAGGGTGAAAGAAGAGGCAAATGAACTTAATATTCCTTATCAGACTTTAATTAAACAATATATTCAAAAAGGTGTTTTTTCTGCAAAATAAATTCTCTGACTCAAAGTAGAGATTTTAAGAAAATTAATGATTTAAATGCATCCCGGCTATTTGTTCCTGTGTATAATTTTTAAAAAGAGCAATACTTCAATTGCTCCTCTGTCTGCAGCCGTTAGTTGTTTGTAAGTCATAATACTTACAGGTTAACGGTTGCAGTCGGAATTAGAACTGCCAATTCAGTAAGAGTTATTCCTGTTATTGAAGCTTTAACCGGAAAAGGAATCCCGTTGGGAACTGCCTTGGCGTTTATGACCTCAATTATTACGATTTCCATTCCTCAGGCACTTATCTTGAAAAAAGTAATGATATGGGAATAATTTTGATGGGTTATATATTTAACCTTATAGTCTGATTTCTCCTTGACAATATTAAGAAGTATTATAGTTTTTCAGAAAAAAAGATAACGGATTCCTACAATAAAAAGTGCAATAGCGATAATCATTCGAAACTTCTCTTGGGGAATTTTATTGACAACTTGCTTGGCCGTATACGCGCCAACCAGAGAAACGATCACCGCTGCGATTAAGGTTGGAAAACTGTAGTTTGTCAATTTAATACCGCCTGAAACATAACCGGCAAGTCTGGAGCTGTCAATCAGCAATCCGATTGCCCCTGAAGTAAACAGAAAGACTGCTTTATCCAGGTTATATGCTGTCAGAAATGTGCTTCGTACGGCACCTCCTACACCGAACAAGCCTGAAAAAAATCCGGACATTCCTCCGCCAATAAGTGCATTAGTGTTTGTTTTAGGCAGTTTCCACTTGGGATTTATTTTTATAAAAGTAACATAGGCCAGGAGAACCCCCCCCAGCATTTTTTGTAGTATATCTTCGGGAAATATCCCGGCAAGCCTGGCGCTGATATAGCTGACAATAATACCGGTAAAACCGAATAAAAATATTAATTTCCAATTTGCACCTTTCTTAAAAAACACCATCTTCCATATATCTCCAAACCAATGAACAACGCCTACAAATAGAAGCGTCTCGGTGAGCGGGTATTGCAAAGAAAGTGTCGGTACGAGAATGGTAGATGTACCAAAGCCGGTAATCGTTCCAACAGTAGAAGCAATGAGGGTGAGGATTAGAACAAATAGATTTTCCATTCCTTTATTATACGAAATATCGATCCCCGATCGGAATATAAGAAAGTAGCGTCACCCCGTTGAAAACAGTCTTTTTTCTGTATCCGTCAAGGCTGAAGGGGAATGTTTTCAGAGCCTCAATAGTTTTTACCTTTTTATTATCTGTTTCTGATAAAAATATGATTGCATATAAAAATGAAAGTAGTATAAAAAAATTATCACATTATGAAACCCGTATTAAATCCTTATCTGGTTTTTAACGGAAATTGCCGGGAAGCAATGGAATTTTACCGGTCTGTTTTGGGAGGAAGGCTTTATATGCAGACTTTTGAAGAGTCAGGCATGCCGGCCTCAGCCGATCAGAAAAATAAAATTATTCATGCCGTTTTAAGAAATGATTTACTCACTTTTATGGCCAGTGATAGTATGCCTGAACAGCCGGTCAAAACCGGTAACAATATTTCTATGAGCATTAACGGATCTGATGAAAAGACGTTAACGGAATTTTTTAAAGGTCTATCCAAAGGTGGAAAAGTAAACATGCCTATGGAAAAACAATTCTGGGGAGACAAATTCGGCGCGTTAACGGATAAATTCGGCATAAGCTGGATGGTCAATATCTCAACTTATGCGCTGGTAATAAGCCGCATTTTTGATGCTCCGCGGAAGTCTGTCTGGAAAGCCTGGACCGATCCTGAAATGGTAATGGGTTGGTGGGGGCCAAAAGATTTTACCTCTCCGTCTTGCAGGATAGATCTGAAAGTTGGAGGAAAATATATATTCTGTATGCATGGGCCGAAAGGATCTGAATTTGACAGGGATCTTTATAGCTCCGGAGTCTATAAAGAAATTGTGCCTCAGGAAAGACTTGTGGTAACGGATTATTTCTCCGATGAAAACGGAAATAAAATTGATCCTGCAACCGTCGGAATGAATCCGGAAATGCCTGGGGAAATGGAAGTTGTTGTCATGTTTGAAAACGCGGGAGAGAATAAAACGAAGCTTACGATAAATTATCCCCATCCTGAAACAGATACCGCCTATGAAGCTATGTCGGTAAGCGGAATGGAAGCAGGCTGGAATGAATCACTTGATAAATTAGCGAAATTTCTGTTGCTTGCCAATAATTAAGGCCTCCGTAAGAGAAAAATATCCTATAGTATCTTGACGGTAAGTCAATTGTATGTTATGATTCTTTTAACAGATTTAAACTGATAAATCTGTTTAAATTGGATTAAGTTTTAACTAAGTCATAGATAAAGATACCCTAATTTTTCCGCTTTGTATCTTTCTTTCTTTTTTAAAAAAACTTCACGATTTAGGCAGATTTATTGGTTTAAAACCGTATTATTATGTTTCAAAAATCATTTAACAATCATAATAGACATTTTTCCGGCAGGCATCGGTTTCACTTCCGGAAAAAAAATCGGCAGTCTAATAACGGGAAATCGAAAAAATTTCTTCCCGAATCTGCATATTCAAGAAATTCTGTCGCCCCGATTCAAAATAATACAACGGAAATAAAAAATCAGTTCAGTGACTTTTTTATTGATAAAAAATTGAAGGAGAATATTGCCTTAAGAGGGTATATAACTCCGACGCCCATTCAGGATCAGGCAATTCAGCCGATTCTTGAGGGAAAAGATGTCATCGGAATTGCCGAGACCGGATCAGGCAAAACTGCCGCTTTTCTGATTCCGCTTATTAATAAAATTCTTCATGCTCGGCAGGAGAAAGCGTTAATAATTGTTCCGACGCGTGAACTGGCGGTGCAAATTAACGACGACCTGAAATCATTATCCAGATTTTTGTCTGTTTATTCCTGTTTGTGTATCGGCGGAGCAAGCATAAACAGGCAGATTACTGATTTAAGGAATAATCCATCGATAGTCATCGGTACTCCTGGAAGAATTAAAGATTTATTCAACCGCCGTTTTCTGCATTTAAATTCCTTTAAAAATATTGTATTGGATGAGGCGGATAGAATGGTTGATATCGGATTTTTACCGGAAATAAAATTAATTATTTCTTACCTGCCGAAAGTGCGTCAGTCGCTTTTTTTCTCGGCCACTGTTTCTTCTGATGTGGAGGAAATTATAAATTCATTCGTCATAAGTCCGGTTAAAATATTTGTAAAATCAAATGAAACTCCTGTTTCAATCAGTCAGGATGTGATTCGGGTTAAAGGCACCGAAAATAAAATCTCAAAATTGAAAGAATTATTAAGAAAGGAAGAATTTAAAAAAGTCCTCATATTCGGCAGAACCAAATATGGTGTAGACAGGCTTTCCAAAAAATTATTTCTTCAGGGTTTTTCGGTAGCTTCTCTTCACGGGAATAAATCCCAAAACCAACGGTTAAGGGTACTCTCGCAATTCAGGGATAACCGGGTAAAGATTTTAATTGCCACGGATATTGCTGCCCGCGGACTTGATATACCTGACGTCTCTCATGTAATTAACTTCGATGAACCGGCAACCCGTACTGACTATGTTCATAGGATAGGCAGAACCGGAAGAGCGCAAAAAATAGGTCATGCTTTAACTTTTGTCGGATAATTAACTAAAAAAAGAGTATAATAGAATAAGTCTCGTTAAATGAATACACATTTTCATACCTTTGAAATACCCGATCAAAAAAAATTTTCCACGTTAAAAAAAAGTATTGATAGAGAAAGATCCAAAGCCGTAAACAAAAGAATTAAGGAACAACCGTTTATGACCGATATGGAATATATATCGGGAGCTTTTTTGGAAATGTATGAGCCCTACCTGAAAGATGTCGTCTGCAGGCTTTTTGAGAAAGGTTACGCTATAGAAACATCATCAGGATTTAACAATATAAAATCCCAATACCAGTCTTTGGACGGGAATTTTGTCATAGATTATGTGACCAGAAATAAACTGGATAAGAAAGATATTAAAATTCGGGAAAAAGACGGTTTTAAATCGCTTGTTTATTGGGCTGAAAATCTTGACTTGGATTTTATTAAACAAAAATGGATGAAAATTATCGACATTCTTCCGGATAAAGGAAAACTGACTATGCCTTCAGCAAGTCCGAAAGCAGTATTGTTCAGGAGAAAACATATCTCAAACAACCCGAAACTACAAAGACAAAGGTTATTGGAACAGTTGGAATTTAAAATCCGGACAGCCATGGATAAGAATGTTAAAAAAAGGAAAAAAATAAATCCTCATCCGAATAACATTGAAACCCGTTTGGGTATTTTTATTGAAGAACTGCAGCTACAGGTCCGTCAGGCTGTTTTGGAAATGAACAGAAAAGGTTACTCCACTGATTTATCAGGCTTTGTAAATAATTCCTGTGACCAGATGATAGAGGGTGATTTTCAACTTGATGAAAAAATTATCAATAAATTACGTCTGTTAGGGATAAATGTCGAATCAAACCCCAGCGGATATACCAGATTGCAGTTTTCTCCAAAAGAAGCTGATCTTGGGAATATTAAAAAACAATGGAATAAAATTGTTGCCCTCCTTCCAACCGGAAAAAAAACCGCCGATATCTCAATGACCAAAAAGTCAAGGGAATTCAGAATGAAATATTGTTAGAAAGAAAGCTTTTCACCCTTTCCTGATCCATCCGCCTGACTCTTATTTTTTTCTTACATATTTTGACTTGGAATTGGGTTTATGGGGTTACCATGACATAACGATTTAATTGACAATTTCCGTATGCGCAATAACGACGAAGATTTTTTTACAGTAAATAAGGCATCTGAATTTTTAGGTATCAGTGTCAAAACCGTCCGCAGATGGGCGCAACAGGGAAAACTGAGAGGAATAAAAATCGGCTCAAGAGGGGATTGGCGGTTTACTAAGTACCAATTATTAAAATTGGTTAAAAAATCTGCTTAAATCACGCTCCTCACTCTTTAAAAATAAACTTTGATTCCCATCCTTAGCTTGCACAATCCTCTTTTCTATTCCATACCCAATTGTTTTTTTACTTCAGTGACTATATCCTCGATTGTCCAGCTGGATTTTACCAGATAATGCCGTCCGCCCAGAAAGTTTGCCCATTTATTCTCATCCGTGACATTTGTCAGAAAAATTACATTGGCCGTTCTGCCCCAATCATCGGCACGGAGTTTATCATTCATGGTATTGCCGTCCATAACCGGCATTACAATATCCAAAAGTATTAAATCGGGATGTTCCTTCAAAGCTAAATCAAGACCGATTTGACCGTTTTGCGCCTGAAGAACCGTAAATCCTTCATTTGTCAGTTTAATTGATAATGCTTTCAGAAGCGGGAGTTCGTCTTCAACTATAAGGATTTTTTTCCCGTTAGTTTTAGTCATGACTTTTTCAGGTTAATCTTATCTGATTTGTATTATAGCATTTTTGAAATAAATCAATTAAGGTTTTTTGATCCCTTTTTCTTTTTTATTCCCGAAGCCGGAATTATGACAAAAAATTTAGTACCTTTATTCTCCTCGGATTCAAACCAGACTGATCCGTTAAACTGTTCTATAACGGATTTCACAATATAAAGTCCCAATCCTGTTCCGGAAGAGTCTTTCAGTTTTGCGTTATCGGCTCTGAATAATTTGGTAAATATTTTTTCCTGTTGTTTTTTCGGAATCCCCCAACCGTTGTCGGAAACTGTAATTAACACGCTCTCCGTATTTATTCGGTGGTTTTTGTCGGCCATTTCTCCTTTTTTCATGATAGTGTGATTGATTTCAATTTTACCCTCTTTGCCTGTATATTTAACAGCGTTTGATATTAAATTTTGATAAATAATCCTCATAAGACGCGGATCCAGGTGGATTGCGGGAATTTTTTCATGCTTTTCCTTAATACTGAGTTTATTTTTTTCAATTGTTGGTTTGAGTTCAGCCAAAACCTCCGTCATGAGTTTTAAGATATCGGTCGGTTCAGGGTTAATTGCAATCGTTCCCAGATCCAGCCGGGAAACATTAAGAAGCGCGTTGACCAGATCAGTCATCCGTTTGTTGCCGTTATAAATCTCCCGAAGGTAATTCTTCTGCTCTTTGCTGATTTTTCCGGCATCCCCGGTAAGAAGCATTTCCGTATACCAGGAAATCATTGTCAAAGGAGTCCGGAGTTGATGGGAAGCAAGTGATACAAACTCGGTTTTTGCTTTATCTACCTCTTTTTCTTTCATTATATCCCTGAATACTTCAATGCTCCCGATTATTCTATTATCCAGATTGATAGGTGTAACCACAAAAGCTATCGGAATTTTTTCCCCTTTGCTGTTCAAATAATAATAATTATTATTTATTGATGTAACGGAATAAGGTTTACCGGTTTGCAAAACCTTGTTCATCGGTCTGTTATGTTCCGAAATTGGTTTTTCCTCCCCGCTTAACATCTTGACAATACGCGTTAAAGGTTTTCCGGTGAATTTCCCTTCGGTTAAACCCAGTATTTTCTTGGCTGCCCGGTTAATAAATAGCAGCCGCCCTTTATTATCGGTTGCCAATACCCCTTCTCCGATATTGGAAAGCATTGCTTCTTTTTCCGCTTCTATTGATTCTATTTTCCGGGTTCTTTCTTTTACTTTTTGATCCAGATTTGAATAAATTTCCTGAAGCTCATGGGCCATCTCATTGAAAGTCTTGGATAAAATACCCAGCTCTCCGCTGACGATTTCAGAAGCTCTGGCGGAAAAATCCCTTTGCCGCAATCTTTGGGCAATTTTAGTCAGTTCATTAATCGGCTTTGTCATCAAACGCGTAAATACCAGTACCCCGGTCATCAGAATAATCAGTGTCGTTAAAAACACTGCTGCAAAAGCTAAAAGCAGCGTCGTCCCTGAAGAAAAAACTTCTTCCTGGTCAATTTTTGCAACCAAAGACCAATCCAACGGTTCTATGTATCTGGTTACCGCAAAAACCGGCTTCCCCCGGTAATCAACCAAATCCTCCTCTATCAGTGTTTCTTCCAGTTTTTTAATGGTTGCCAGTGAAGTTGCATTTTCCGTGTCCTTGGGTACTGTTCTGGTTAAAGCGGCATTTTTGTCAAATCGGAGCGGAGTCAGGAAAATTGCATCCCCGGCTTGGGTATTTTTTAACAGGGTAATTTCACCGGTATCACCCAGTAAAAAATAATCATCGGTAATATTTGTAAAAAGATGTGAATTTGCAGTGTATTCAATATAGCCGACCTTTTTGTTTTCAAAGAATAGGGGACCCCAAATACTTACTTGCAGTTGGCCGTTTTTATCCGTAAAAATGTTATTCAGCTGAAATTTGTCTCCTCCGGCTTGAATTTTATCGGCGTTAATATTGAATTGATTTTCTCCCTGGCCGGTCGAAGTAATATGTTTTCCGTCCAAATTATATATTTCCGCCGAGTTAAAATTGAGTTCATTTATGCTTAACTTGCTTAATATATCCTCAATTCCTTCAAATGACTCTTCATTTTCCGACTCAAGAAAATTGTTAATATAGCTTCCCAACTGTAATCTGTGGGTAACAAGCTCTGCCTGGTCAAGATATTGGTCCAATGCAATATTAATTCTTTCCTTAGCCGTGTCGGCTACAACTTCAAGCCTGGAAATATTATTTTTTACAAGCTCAACCCGCAGGGAATTATAAGAATAAAGACTGATAATAAGAAGAGGGATAAAAGAAATCAGAAAAGTGAAAATAAACAGCCTGTATTTATATGACATTAATAATTCCAGTATATCTTATTGTTGGGATATACTTAATTCCCGCCGTTACAGTTGATAGTTGAAGTTGGGGTTTATTATTCTTCTTAATTGAAGCCGGCGGGATTGAAAATTAACCACAAATGCCAGTGGTAAATTTTTTTCCTTTAAATAAGAAGCCAGTTGTTTGTGAAATATTTTATGTCTAAGAAGTGTTCTTCCTTTCAGATCCAAAAGTATTTTATCCTCAATAATAAACTCGATCAGATGTTTGTCTACCGGTTTTCCCAGATATTCCAATTCAACGTATTCGTTTTGCCGGAAATTTAATTTTCTTTCGGAAAGTTCATACTTGACTGATTCAATATAATCTTCATCAGAAAGATATGGTCCTCCTTCCTCATTTATTTTATAACAGAGGTAAACGACGACGCGGACCAGATGGGAAAGAAGAAGGGCCATTAAAAAAACTATAACATGAGTAATCTTGCGATTGTCCGTTTTAACATTAAATCTTGACATTTTGCGGTTTACCGGATAATTTATCCGGGGTAGTAATTATTATTAATAACGGTTTTTTATTTTGAATAAATCATGAAAAAAATTCTTGTTACCGGGGCTTTCGGATTGGTAGGAGCCGATCTGGTTCCGGCGTTATCCGAAAAATACGGAAAAAATAATGTTATTCTTTTGGCACATAAAACGGTCACAAAAGTTCCCTTTAACATCGAAAAAGGTGATGTCAGAAAAAAGCCGCAGTTGGAAAAAATTATAAAGAAGCATAATATCGGTCAAATTTACCATCTGGCCGGTCTTCTGTCAGTCGGAGGAGAAAAAAATCCTCCGCTTGCCTGGGATGTTAATATGAACGGTTTAAGGACAATCCTTGATCTGGCTGTCCGATATAGGTGTCGTCTGTTTTGGCCCAGTTCAATTGCCGTTTTCGGACCGACAACTCCTAAAATTAATACTCCCCAACGTACTATTCTGGAACCTACCACTATCTACGGAACCACCAAACTGGCCGGTGAACTTTTATGCCGTTATTACCATCAAAAATACGGTCTTGATGTCAGGAGTCTCCGTTACCCCGGACTGATTGGTTTTAATGCTCCTCCCGGAGACGGTACAACGGAATATTCGGTCCATATTTTTTATGAAGGACTATTAAAAAATTCATATGTCTGTTTTCTGAAAAAAGATACCAGACTGCCGATGATGTTTATCACGGACGCGATAAAAGGAACAATTAAATTAATGGATGCCCGTTCCGATAAAATAAGCATTAGGACAAGCTATAATTTTTCCGCTGTCAGTTTTACTCCGCAGGATTTAGTCAAAGAAATTAAAAAATTATTGCCCGGTTTCGTTTGTACCTACAAACCGGACCACAGGCAAAAAATTGCCGATTCCTGGCCTAAATCAATAAATGACCGGGTAGCCGGAAAAGATTGGGGTTGGCGCCATGAATATGATATATCCCGTATGACGAAGGAAATGCTGGATAAATTACGTCTTAAATTAAAAATACGGGTTAACAAAGTATAAAAAATGAGCGGCAGTAATTTCAACAAACTTTTATATCAGGAAATAAAACGGATTGATAAAATAAAAGTAACTAAAAGAAAGGAAAAAATAATTTCCGGGTTCTCTGCCACTCCTTCTCCTAAAGCGAACATTGGCGGTAAATATTATCATGTATTCAATTCCAACGATTATCTGGGGCTCCGCCTCCATCCGCAGTTATTAAAAGCCGAAAGAAACACTTCGGAAAAATTCGGTACCGGTCCGGGCGCAGTCCGCTTTATTTCCGGAACATTAGAAGTTCACCGGCAGCTTGAGTCCGCCGTTGCACGATTTCATAAAAGAGATGATGCTATTGTGTTTTCATCAGCGTTTGCGGCCAACCTTGCCGCCATATTCTGTTTTATTAAAGGCCAGAGTAAAGATACAAATCTGGGAGAACTACCTCTGGTAATTTCCGATGAGCTTAACCATAGAAGCATCATTGATGGTATTCGGCTCTCAGGCCTTCCGGGAGAAAACAAGCTAGTATACCGCCACCTGGATTATGACCATTTGAAAGATATTCTGAATAATGGCCGGAAAAAATATAAAAGGGCAATAGTTATAACGGACGGTATTTTCAGCATGCTCGGAGAATACCCGGATTTGAAAAAAATGCGCCGTATCATAGACTTATATGATTCAAAATACGATTTAGGAGTTTTGTTTTTAGTTGATGATTCCCACGGTGTAGGGGCCGTGGGCAATAATGGCCGCGGAGTCGAAGAAATAACCGGAGCCGGGGCGGATCTTCTGGTTGGTACTTTCGGAAAAGCTTTCGGTTCTGACGGAGGTTATGTCGCCGGAAATAGGATTTTTATCGATTATCTTCGTGAATCCTCAGCCACCTATATTTATTCCAATTCAATAACTCCGGGAACCGCCGCCGCTGCCTTATGTGCCGTGAAGTTGCTGGATCGTCCCGCCGGAAAAAAATTACTCAGAAAACTTGAAAATAATATCCGCTACTTCAGGAAAATCTGTCTGAAACAGGGCCTTCAATTTGCATCTGATTCTGTTCATCCGATACAGCCGCTTTTAATTGGAGACCCCCTTAAGGCCAGAAAACTGGTGGATAAACTCTTTGACAATTATATATTAACTACCAATATCAGTTACCCGGTTGTTCCCAAAGGCCACGATGAAATAAGAATACAGTTATCAGCGGTCCATGACCGGAAAGATATCGACCGTCTGGTAAAATTTCTCTCCTTAAATAAATAAAAATTCCTAAGCCTCCCAAGATTCTTTTTTATGATCCTTAATTAATTCCTGAATATTCCTTACTTATTAATGTATAAGATAAGTGATGAATTTACAAAGCCAAAATGATATAAAAAATCATTTTGACAGATTGTATCAGGCGGATGTAACCCCATGGAAAAACCATCCTCCCGAACCGGCCTTTTACCGTTTTATGAATATATTAAAGACTGATATTCCAGGAGCCAAAATTCTGGATATCGGTTGCGGAGACGGCTGGATTTCGCAAAAAGCGGCCAAGCTGTCATTCGAAGTTTGGGGGATAGATTCATCCGAAACGGCAATTAATCAGGCAAAAGGTAATACCAGGGCTAATGCAATAAATGGAAAAATGCATTTCCGGACGGGTGACGCTTTATCATTGCCTTACCAAACAGCTTTTTTTGACGCTTTGCTGGACCGGGGACTTTTCCATCATATTCTGCCCGAAAATAGGAGATTATATTTTAAAAATATCTTGAGGGTCTTAAAAAAGAAATCATATCTATATCTTGCCGTATTCAGTTACCGTAATCCCGAAAACATCGGACAAAGATTTGAGAAAAATGATGTTGTCAATGAGTTTTACCCTTTTTTTAAAATAAAAAATTATTCAGAGGATCCTTTTGAGCATTTTGCTCCTGCCCACCTTTTGCATTTTATTATGGAAAGAAAGTCTATATGATAATAAAAAATATTAAACACAATGGAAGCA
Organism: Candidatus Gottesmanbacteria bacterium RIFCSPHIGHO2_01_FULL_40_15; assembly: GCA_001779115.1. Taxonomy (GTDB): domain Bacteria; phylum Patescibacteriota; class Microgenomatia; order 2-02-FULL-39-11; family 2-02-FULL-39-11; genus 2-02-FULL-40-10. The sequence goes on along the minus strand of MFJF01000005.1, from coordinate 226,843 downwards.
GTTCAGATAAGTAGGTATGGCGGACCTGAAGTTTTGGAAGTAAACGATATTGATCCGCCCGTTCCCGGTGATAATCAGGTTCTGGTGAAAGTAAATTTTGCCGGCCTCAATCCTTTTGACAGTAAACTCCGTTCAGGACTTTTTAAGAAAATGATTCCCCTTCATTTTCCTCATACTTTAGGCGGAGACTTTGCCGGAATAGTAAAAAAGACAGGCAAAAAAGTCTTAGGGTTTACTGTCGGTGACGGAGTTTACGGAACTGCCAACATCTTAAGCGGCGGATCAGGATCATTAGCACAGTACTTAATAGCGCAATCGGATAAAATTGCAAAAAAACCAAGCTCTCTGGATTTTGCCGAATCAGCCGCTGTTGTGCTCACCGGAGTAAGCGCACTCCGGGCAATCGAAGAACATATAAGTCTGAAGGCCGGTCAAAAAATTCTTATTCACGGGGGAGCCGGAGGTATAGGACATATAGCTGTACAGCTGGCTAAGGCAAAAAATGCCTTTGTTGCTGTTACCGTAAACAAATTTGATATGGAATTTATAAAAAAATTGGGTGCCGATAAGATAATCGACTACAAAATAAAGAAATTTGAAGAAATCCTTAAAGATTTTGACGCCGTATTTGATACCGTGGGCAAAGACATTGCCGACAGATCTTTTCCGGTATTAAAAAAAGGCGGAGTGTTGGTGTCAATGGTAGTTCAACCTGACGGAAAGCTGGCTAAAAAATATGGAATTAAAACATACAGACAGCAAACTGCTGTAAACAGCCGGCAACTTAACCGGTTAACAGAAATTTTAAACAGCGGTAAAATTAAGGTAAATGTTGATCGGATATTTTCAATTGATAAAATTGGGCAAGCTTATAAATATATGGAAGAGGGACATCAGAAAGGTAAAGTAGTAGTTAACATCCGCTAATCTTCATACGCTTTTCTTACCCGAATTTAATTTTTTCCAATAATCCGCATGATAGTTTTAGTTCTTACCTTTATATAGGGCTATTTATGACAATCCTGCAAAGTATTTTCGGTAATGATTTTCCAAAAAAACCTGAGCCGGTTTTATTGGTTTCCCCTTTGTTCCAGCCTAAAGAATTTTTTATTTCCATAATAATTCCCGGCTTTAATGAAGCTCAAAGCATCCGCTCTCTTTTTGAAAGAATCGCCGGTGCCCTTAATGACACGGCTATCGCCTATGAAATTATTTATGTTGATGACCATTCAATGGATCAGACAGTTAATGTTATCAAACAGTTGCAGGATAAATATCCCGTAGTTCTTGTTAATAAAAAAGGCAGGCGGGGTAAATCTTCAGCCATTCTGGAAGGAATTCCGCACGCTCGTTATGACCTTATTCTATTGATTGACGCTGACATGCAGTATCCGCCGGAAAAAATACCTGAGATGGTAATTAAATCAAAGAGTTACGGAGCAGTTGTTGCCGACAGGACTTCATATAACAGTTCAATTCTGCGGAAAATTCCGTCACGTCTAAACGCTTTTATTTTCGGAAAAATTTTATTGGGGATTAATGTGGATGTTCAATCTGGATTAAAGCTGGTAAAAAAGAATATTTTCGATCATTTGGATGTCAAATTTGTCGGTCCATGGTCATTGGATATCCCTCTTCTCCATACAGCTCTGCAGTTGGGATATGAAATAGGGTCCGTTGACATTACTTATGAAAAGCGGAAAAACGGTATTTCCAAATTGAATTTTTTAAAAGCTGCTTTCGAAATTGCTTTTAGTGCGGCTAAATTAAAGTTAACGGGTAAAAAAATCTTTCAGATAAAACCTTTACCAAACGGATCTTTGGAAGGATACGGTGTCGTTCACAAGCGTAAGCATTTCACTACCCACACCAACCTGCCGTTTCGTAAAAGCGCTTTGTTAAAAACAACACTGACTCAAAGCCTTGTTATATTATTGGCTTTTACAGCCGTAATATTGGGCTTAATGTCAAATATCGTTATCACAATAACTGCCGTTGTAACATTTCTCAGCCTAATTTATTTCATTGATACGTTATTTAATCTTGTTCTCCTATATAAAAGCTTTTCTAAAAAAGAAGTGATTAAGTTTTCCCGGGAAGAACTGGAATCTTTGGATGATTCCGTTCTTCCGCGCTATACGGTGCTTTGTCCCTTATATAAGGAAGCCCATTTGCTTCCTCAACTTATCAATTCACTCTCACGTTTAAATTGGCCCAAAGATAAACTGGAAATTATTCTTCTTTTGGAAAATGATGACACAAAGACAATTAATCGGGTTAAGAAAATTCAAGTGCCGCCGTATATTCGTACCATGATTGTCCCCGGTTCTTCACCGAAAACAAAGCCAAAAGCCTGCAATTACGGACTGGCTAAAGCAACAGGAGAGTATGTTGTTATCTTTGATGCTGAGGATAAGCCGGAGCCCTGGCAATTAAAAAAGGCATATCTGGGCTTTTCCAAAGTTGGAAGGAAGGTAATTTGCCTTCAGGCAAAATTGAATTTTTATAATCCTGCTCAAAATATGTTAACCAAATTATTTACCGCCGAATATTCTTTATGGTTCGATATTATCTTACCCGGATTACAGGCAATCCAAACCGGTATTCCTTTGGGAGGCACCAGTAACCATTTCCGCAGGGAGACTTTAATAAGCATAAATGCCTGGGATCCGTTTAACGTAACCGAAGACTGTGATTTGGGAATCAGGTTGTTTAAAGACGGATTTAAGACAGCCATTATTGAATCTACTACCTGGGAAGAGGCTAACAGCAGCATTGTTAACTGGCTCAGACAGCGGTCAAGATGGATAAAAGGTTATATCCAGACTTATTTTGTTCATATGCGTCATCCTCTGGATTTTGTTAAAAAGCACGGTTTGCATGCTCTTATTTTTCAGCTTTTAATTGGCGGCAGGATTTCGTTTCTTTTTATAAATCCTTTTCTTTGGATTGTGACATTTTCCTATTTTGCCTTCCATAAAATCACTGCCTCAGCAATTGAAGCCGTTTATCCGCCCGCTGTTTTTTATATCGCCGTAATTTCCTTAAGTTTTGGTAATTTTATGTACCTTTACTACTATATGATCGGTTGTGCCAAAAGAGAAATGTGGTGGTTGCAAAAATATGTATTTCTTGTTCCCGTCTATTGGCTCATGGCTTCAGTCAGTGCCTTTATGGCGCTTATTCAATTCATCTTCAAGCCTTTTTATTGGGAAAAAACACTTCACGGTTTACATTTAAATCTTTCAGAAACTGATTTTAAACAAACGGAATTCAAAAAAATAATACCGGAAAAATCATTTCCCTTACTAAAGCCGCTGATCAGTAACTTAAGGAATTTTCTCCGTCTCTTCTCCAAAATTCATCTTAAGCAGCCAAACGGTAAATCAAGAATTCTTTTTTTCAATTGGCGTGATGTTAATCATTCCTGGGCCGGAGGCGCTGAAGTTTATATCCATCAAATTGCCAAAAGATGGGTTAAGTGGGGGCACCCCGTTACAATTTTTTGCGGTAATGACGGACGCCAAAAACCGGATGAATTCATTGACGGAGTTAATGTCATACGCCGGGGAGGCTTTTTTACGGTTTATTTTTGGGCGTTTATATACTATATTTTTAAACTTAGGAATAATTTTGATATTATCATCGATTCGGCCAACGGTATTCCTTTTTTTACTCCCTTTTACTCGGCTAAACCTAAATTTTTATTGATATATCATTTGCACCGGAATGTATTCCGAAAACACATTCCTTTCCCTTTTTCTCTTTTAGCTCAGTTCTTGGAAACAAAATTGATGCCCCGGGTGTATAAAAATCAAAAAATTATCACTATTTCGCAATCTTCAAAGGAAGAAATTATCCGCTTTAATATAACCGCCGGGAAAAACATTTCGGTTATTCCGCCGGGAGTGGATTTTCCTAAATCCAATCATACAGCTAAGAGTTCCTATCCCAAAATATCTTATTTAGGCAGGCTCAAGCCTTATAAAAACATCAATGTCATTATTGAGGCGTTTATTCACGTTTTATACAGGCATTCAATGGCCAGGCTTTACATTGCCGGACAGGGCGAAAGTAATAAGGCTTTGACTGGTCTTATCAACCAGCTGGGAATAAAAGACTATGTCCGTTTTTTGGGTTTTGTCAGTGAAAAAGAAAAGCATGAATTGCTTGCTGAAAGTTGGATTGCTCTCCAGCCTTCATCTGCCGAAGGTTGGGGTATGACGGTAATAGAAGCCAATGCTGCCGGAACTCCGGTTGTAGCCTCTGATATTCCCGGCTTAAAAGATTCGGTAGTAAACGGTAAGACCGGAATTTTAGTTCCTCCCGGTGATGCGGCGGCCTTTGCTCGGGCCATTAATTTTCTGATCAAAAACCCGGAATATCTGCGGACTTTATCTCAAAATGCCCTCAATTGGGCGAAACATTTCAATTGGACGGAAAGTGTAAATAATTTTTATCAGGTTATTAAAAACCGGGAAGCTTCCGCGTTCGGCTCCTGGCGATGGGAATTATATACTCCGGAAGGAGATTTATGACAGTTTGTTTTTTCGGAACTTACAACGCTAATTATTCCAGAAACAGTTCCCTGCGGATGGGTTTAATTAAAAACGGGGTGACTGTTCGGGAAGTGCATTTCGAAATTCCCAATTTGGTTTTGGAAACATCTTCGGATTTGACTATTACTAAATCCGTTTACCGGATCCTGAGAAAACTCAAAGCATACTTATATCTTATATCCAAATCAAAGGTTGTTTTCTCCTGCCAATATATCTTTGTCCTCCATCCGGGACACCTGGATTTGCCTCTGGCTTGGCTGCTCTCCAAATTAGGCGGGAAAAAGTTGTTTTTTGATGACAGTATCTCTCCTTATGACACAATGTTCATCGGCCGGTCAATTGCCCTTCGAAAATCAATTGTTGCCGGACTCATTAAAAATATAGAAAAAATTTTGTTACTTTTACCGGACAAAATAATTGTTGATACAAATCTAATGAAAAAGTTTGTCACTGATGAATTCGGAGTAGATAAAAATAAAGTATTTGTTGTTCCTCTGGGAGCCAATAATCTTATTTACCATCCCGAGCCTGCAAACAGCGGCAGGCAAATTTCCGTCAATTCCGGCAAAAACGGTAAAGTGAAAGTCTTTTTTTTCGGATTATACAATCCGATGCATGGCGCCAACTATATCATGGAAGCGATTAAACTTCTTAAAAATGAAAAAAACCTCGATTTCACTTTACTTGGTAAGGGGTATTTAAAGGAAGTATTGGAAAATTATGCCCGGAAAAACCATCTTGGAAATGTCAGGTTTACCGGATTCGTTCCTGAAGAAGAACTGGTAAGAAGAATTAACGACTCGGATATTGTTTTGGGAGTTTTTTCAAACAGCGCTCTTTTTCATCGGGTCATACCCAATAAAATATTTGCGGCACTGGCAACCCGCAAACCGCTGATTACAGCCAGATTAAAAGTAATGGAAGAATTCTTAAAGCACAAAGAAAATGTTTATTTCTGCCAGCCGGAAAATCCTCAGGATTTAGCCTCCGCGATAAAGGCAGTTTCCACAGATACCCCATTGAGGCTTAAATTGGCGGAAAACGGCTATAAGCTTTATAAGCGGCTTTTTACACCGGAAGTTATCGGCAGGACAGTTATTTCTCATTTATGAAGATAATCTTTTCCAGTTATGATTCAATTGCCAATCCCTTTTATGCCGGCGGGGGAGCCAGAGTTATCCACGAAGTAGCTCTGAGGTTGGTAAGGCATGGTCATGCCGTAACAGTTGTTTGCGGTTCATATACCGGAAGTATAAATCGGATTTCTGACGGAGTCTCTTATAAGCATATCGGGATAAAAATCGGCGGACCGCTGATCGGTCAGCTTGTTTTTATATTGATCTTACCCCTTTATGTGCTCTTGGAGAGTTATGATATCTGGCTGGAAGGATTTACTCCGCCCGTATCAACAGGCTTTTTGCCTATATTTACATCAAAGCCGGTTATCGGCATTACCATGCTTTTGCATGCCGACAAATTTGCTCAAAAATATCGGCTGCCTTTCCATCTTGTTGAAAAAATCGGATTGAAATTCTACAGGAACATAATTTCCCTAAATGATACTATCACCGGAAAAATACGCCGAATAAATCCGGATTGTCATGTCGTTACAATTCCTGCCGGTGTCAAAAATAATTTATTTACTTTACCCCTTCGCCGCCGGAGAGATTATCTTCTTTACCTTGGGAGAATCGATGTCTTCCATAAAGGCTTGGATATATTGGCTCAAATTATGGAACTGGTTTTGAGAAAAAGGAAAAATATCAGGCTGATTATTGCCGGAGGGGGTCATCCGCAGGAAGTCAGAAGATTAAAGCGTATTTTCCGGGAAAAGAAAATGGACAAAAATACTGTTTTTAAAGGCAAGGTCGAAGATCATATTAAAGAAATGCTTTTAAACGGGGCTTTAATAGGAGTTAACAGTTCTCGATTTGAGAGTTTCGGAATAACGGCTTTGGAGTTTATGGCTGTGGGTATTCCTTTTATATGTTTTGGAATCGAAGGCTTTTCCTGGATTCCGGATGATATTGCGTTCAAGGTTGAACCGTTAAATATTGCCGCTTTTGCCAAAAAACTTATCGGCTTAATTGATAGTCCCCGCTTCCGGTTTGTCTTAGGCAAAAAAGGCAAGCGGTTTGCCCGCCAATTTGATTATGAAATATTGTCATCTAAGTATGAAAATTTAATAAATCGTGTTTATAAACAGTATCAGTTGAAAAAAAGAGAGTTGGCAGTTTTATGAAAATATTTTTAGGTTATTTAATTTTATTCCTGTTTTCTGTTTTAATTCTGACACTTTCAATCCGGGGTGTTCCCGGTAACCCGGCCGAAAATACACTTGCTGACCCCCGTTGGGGAGAAGAGGGTCCACTAGAGCTGTCGCCCGAAAGAGGCCGGTTCGCCCTTTTAATGTCCATTGTGGAAAAAGGATCTTTTTATTTTTCTCTGCCCTTAGCCCGTTTTGTCACGCCTGATTTGGGTTTCAAAGACGGCAAGTATGTTTCATTATTTACCCCGGGTTTGTCCGTTATATCAATTCCCGGTTATTTAATCGGTAAATATTTCCGGGTTTCCCAATTGGGTACTTATGCCGTTGTCGGTTTTTTCTCGATAGCCAATGCTCTTCTTATCAGTTTTATTGCCGTGAAACTAAAAACCGGTATTCTGCCGGCTGTTTTGAGCTCCCTGGTTTTTTTATTCGCAACACCGGCTTTTCCTTATGCCGTTTCTTATTATCAGCATCATCTTTCGGCTTTTCTTATTCTTATGTCGGTTTATCTTTTGCTGTCCCACAAGGGTGTTCTTCCTCTCTTTTTCATCTTTCTTTTATTCGGTCTTGCCATTGCCGTTGATTTGCCTAATGCTTTTCTGATGCTGCCGATTATTCTGTATTCCTTAAGAAGAGTTATTTTTCTGCAAAAAACCGGCGGCAGGACGCTTTTAAATATTAAAATACACGGTCTTTTTTCCTCCGTGGCGTTTATTTTACCCGTTTTTTTGCTTTTGCTTTTTAATTACCATTCATACGGAAACTACTGGACCCTGTCAGGAACCGTATCGTCTGTTAAGGCTATAGATGAAAAAGGAAATCCGGCCTCACCGGAATCGGCCAAAAATGAGGATTCAATTAAACTTTCAGATCCGGACAGACAGGAAAAGTCAGCTTTCAACTTCTTCCAAAGCAGAAATATGCCAAAAGGGTTTAATGTTCTCCTGTTCTCGGCTGATCGCGGATTGATCGTCTATTCACCGGTTATGTTATTCGCTCTTTACGGGATTTGGCAATTGTATAAACAAAATAGCTCATTCCTTTCTCCTTTAATCTCCGTAATAGGAATTACTTTTTTACTGTATTCAATGTGGGGTGATCCCTGGGGTGGGTGGGCTTTTGGGTCCCGTTATCTTATTCCCGCCTTTGCCCTTCTGTCCGTTTTTATCGCCCTGACTCTCCAAAGTATTAAAAGGCAATCTCTTTTTCTCTTATTATTTTTGATGATTACCGCCTATTCTCTTGCTGTCAACACTCTTGGCGCGCTGACATCAAACCGCAATCCGCCTTTACCGGAGATACTTTCACTGGAAAAGCAAACCGGAAAACAGGAAAAATACACATTTGAACGTAATTGGGATATGATCCAAACCGGCCTCTCCAAATCCTTTGTATATCAGACTTATTTGAAAGGCGTCATCTCCGCCTATGATTATTACCGCTTAATTACATCAGTCCTCATTATATTTTATGCCGGTCTGCTATTTCTTTATAGGTTGCAAAACTTTAGGGAGAGCGCCGGTTTTCGTAAATTATATCCGGGCGGAAAAAACCGTAACTTATTATGAAAAAAAAAGATTTTCTGACTTTAAAAATTGTCCTGCCGGATTTGTCAGGAGAAAAACAATGGTTGGAAAAAAATGCCCATTATTTAATTATTGCTTTAATGGCGGTTCTGTCAGTCTTCTTTTTCATTTACTTTTGGCAAAACGGACTGGGGCTTGCTTATAATGACGCCCGTTCTCATTTAAATATCGGCCGCCGGGTAGTCGAAGGATTAAAGCCCGGTTTGGCCCAAATCGGATCGGTTTGGTTGCCGCTGCCTCATCTTTTGATGATCCCGACTGTCTGGTCAGAATTCATGTGGCACTCGGGTTTGTCAGGCAGCATCCAGTCAATGCTTTCGTTTGTCCTAATGGGTTATCTTATTTATGCCATTCTGAAAGATTTGGACGTGGGACTTCCGGGAAGGTTTTTCGGTGTCGTTATTTTCATTTTCAATATCAATATCCTTTATCTCCAGTCAATTGCCATGACCGAATTATTGCTTTTAACGACTATGACCGCCGGGGTCTATGATCTGATGCGGGCTTTTCGTGACGATAATTTTATCCGTTTAATAAGGTCCGCATTGTTTATTATGATGGCCACTTTAATCAGGTATGAAGGGTGGTTTTTACTGCTGGCGGCAGCTGTTATGATTTTTTTCCTGACTTTGAGAATATCAGGATATAAAAAAGCGGAGGGAACTCTGATTCTTTTTTCCACGCTTGGATTTGCCGGTATTATTGCCTGGTTCTTATGGAACCAGTTGATTTTCAAGGATATTTTATATTTCATTTTCGGGCCGTTTTCCGCCAGGTCACAGCAACTCCAGCTTGAAAGCGCCGGAAACCTGACAACCAAAGGGGACTGGTTCTATTCCGCTTTTGTTTATCTATTGGCTCTGCTTTATAACTCGGGTACATTTATCGCTTTTTTGGGTCTTTTAGGTATGGTTCTTTTCTGGTTTGACATAAAGATTAAACCGGCTGTCCGTCTTGCCTTGACGGCTCTTATTACTCCGCTTATTTTTAATGTTTTAGCTCTTTATTTAGGCCACTCCGTCCTTTTTATTCAGGGCATCTCAGGCGAAAGTTGGTTTAATGCCCGCTACGGCATAATGCTTATGCCGGCCATTGCCGTATTCGCGGGTTACTTTTTTGACAGGATTAAACCGTTGAGATGGACGGTTTTTGGCCTGACTTTCTTCACAATCTTTTTCACTTTAATAAACCGCGACGCGGTTACCATAGATGACGCCACTGTCGGAGCCAGTCAGAAAAATGTATCACAGGTCAGCCGGTGGTTGAATGAAAACGCGGCAAATCAAAAGGGTTTTATCATGATTTCTGTTGCTTCACATGATGCCGTTATTTTTTCATCCAAACTGCCCATGAAGCGGTTTATTCATGAAGGTACCGGTGAGTATTGGGACAGGGCCGGTAAAAATCCCGATCTTTGGGCCAGATGGATCGTCATGAGAACCAATGATGACAATGATTTGACTTTTATGGCAGTTAAAAAGTCTCATGGCATTAAACGCTATGAATTGGTTGGGTCTTATCCTTTTGCCGATATTTATGAGTTAAAAAAGGAATATTTAGCCGGTCTGATAACCAAACCGGTTAAAACCTCAGCGCCTGTTAAAAGGTACACATTAGGAGAATTTATCAGTTTCCTGGGTGACAATACAGTCAAAAAATTGCGGGAAATTTCCGGAAGCGGAAAAAATCAAAGCTGAAAGATAAATATGTACGATTTAATCTTAAAAAGACTTGAGTCCGATAAAAAGCCGATTGAAGTAATTGTAACCGGTTTGGGATTTGTCAGTTTCGGTTTCATCTCCTCCATCCGCAAATTTAAGGGTTTAAGGGTGCCTTTAGTAATAACAAGAAGACCGGAGCAGGCTAAAACTTATCTTGAGGATCACGGAATAAGAGCAAAGTTGGAAAGCAGGGTGAATAGAATTAAAGACAATGTTGAAAAGGGAATAATTTCCTTATCCGATGATCTCACTTTAATTAAAGATTATCCCAATAAAGCGGTTTTGGAAATGACCGGAACAATTGCCTATGGTACCCAAATCGCTTTAAAAACAATATCTGCCGGAAAAAATCTTATCACCATGAACCCTGAACTCCAATCAACTGTCGGTCATGAACTGTGGTTATTGGCTAAAAAAAGAAAGCTTGTTGTGACTGATATTATCGGTGACCAACCGGGCAGTCTGTCGCGCTTAATAAATCAGGCAAAAACCATGGGTTTCCGGGTAATCCTGGCCGGAAACATGAAAAGATTCTTAAACCGGCATGCCACCCGGGAACAAATGCAGCCCTGGGCTGATGATAAAGGATTATCAGTTACCCAGACGGTTTCTTTTACCGACGGAACCAAACAGTCAATCGAAATGAATCTGGTATCCAATTATTTTAATATGGATATTCTGGAATTCGGAATGCATGGTCCCCGGGTGGAAAAAATTGATGATGTGCTGAATGTTTTTGATTGGAAAAAAATTCCCGGACGGGGTATTGTGGATTACGCGATTGGTAAAAATTTATTCCCCGGTATTTTTGTAGTAACCGAGCACACTGATCCTAACCAGTATAAATACCTGCGTTATTTAGGTCTCGGTGAAGGCCCCAGATACGTGTTATTCGAGCCTTATCATTTATGCCATCTGGAAGTAGCCGGATCAATTGTCAAAGCCCTCTCTTCAAAAAAGGAAATCATTAATAACACATTTCCCGTAACAAAAACAATCGCCGTCGCTAAACACACGCTTAATCCGGGACAAAAACTTGACGGTATCGGAGGTAACACCGTTTATGGAAACATAGATAAATTTGAGTATGCCGGGGATTATCTGCCGGTCGGATTGTCACAAGACGCGGTTGTAGTAAACCGGCTTCATCAGGATCAGCCGATAAAAATAACCGATGTTGAATTACCCAAAAATGCGGCCACGATCCTTACGGGTTATGTAAAAGCCGGTGAAGAATTTAAAAGAAGTTTTGATTTTCCCATAGCCTGAGAATAATATGTCAAAAGTATTAATCGGATCCATTCTTATATCAGGTCTTTTAATATCCGGCTTTATATTTAACCGGAAAGAAAATGTAACTTGGCTTGTCCAATCAATCGACACTATGAAATATTCCCGGGATTTGAGTCTTAATAAATTAAACGATCCTTCTTTTAATAAAGTTATTGATAGCCAGATTGCCGACATTAAAAAAACCGGAGCAACTCATGTGGCCATAGCAACTCCTTATGACGATCAATTTTTACCGATGTTAAAAAGCTGGGTGGAAGCTGCGAGAATTCATGGACTGAATGTCTGGTTTCGGGGAAATTTTGCCGGTTGGGAAGGTTGGTTCGGATATGAAAGCATTACCGGGGAACAACATCTGGATAAAACAAAACGGTTTATTTTAAATAATGCCGTTCTTTTTGCCGACGGTGACATTTTTACCGCATGTCCCGAATGCGAAAACGGCGGTCCCGGAGATCCGCGGTGGACAGGTGATGTAACTGGCTTTAGGAATTTTCTTATCTCGCAATATCGGATTGCCCGGGAATCCTTTGAACAAATTAATAAAAAAGTAATTTCCAACTTATTTTCCATGAACTATGATGTTGCCAGTCTGGTTATGGATAAAGAAACAACAACTGCTCTTGACGGTGTCGTTACTATTGATCATTACGTTAAAGATGCTGATTTGCTGGTTGAAGATATTAATAATATTAGAAAAAAGAGCGGGGGTCAGGTCATGCTTGGCGAATTCGGCGCTCCGATTGAGAATATTCACGGAAAAATGTCACAGGACGATCAGGCCGATTGGATTAGGACTGCGCTGGATAAATTGAAAACGGAAAATGTTATCATCGGTATTAATTATTGGGTCAATACAGGCGGTTCAACCGGTCTTTGGCATGATGACGGCCGGGAAAAACCGGCTGCCGGTGTTATTAAAACTTTTTATTCGGGTCAATAAAATTAACAATTTAAGGAAGGGGAAACCTGTTAGGGGTAATATTACCGACATTTTGCAGGATTTTGCCCGCATTAATAAATTCATTAATAAGCGGCATGAATTTAGGCAGGATAATTTGACTGATAATAATTCCGCAAATAAGAAATAAAATAAGATACAATATTATTCCGCCAAGAGTCCGGGCTAACCCTGCTAAAAAATTACGCCAGAATATTTCAAAGGCGGTCGCATCATATATTGTTTTGTTATTTGAAACAAGTTCGCCTTTATCAGCGTTTTTTATAGGTGTATCCATCCAGAAATAGTTTAACACATATTATTCCTGCAAATTATGAATAAATATAAACTGATTCCGGTTGTGTTTTTAATCATTATTGCCGCATCGGCAATTTTTTTATTAAGAACTCCTTCCCGGGTTAAGCCGCAAACCGTTTCACCGGCTTATAAAATCTCACCCACTCCGTTTCCTTTCATGGAATTGACTGTAGAATATTTGAGGCAGCGTTCATTTGACTCGTCGATAGGTAAACTGGACAAAATAAATGAAGGGAATGATTATATATCATATCAGACCAGTTATGATTCGGACGGACTGAAAGTAAATGCACTGTTAACTGAACCCAAAGGTGAAAACCCTGCGGGTGGCTGGCCTGCCGTTATTTTCATTCACGGATATATCCCTCCCAAAGAGTATCGGACGCAGGTCAACTACCAGTCTTATGTCGATTATCTTGCCGGAAACGGACTGGCTGTATTCAAAATCGATCTCAGAGGACATGGTACTTCCCAGGGCGATCCGGGAGGGGCTTATTATTCTTCAGATTATGTAATTGATACCCTTAATGCATATCAGGCCCTGAAAAATATTCCCTTTATCAATCCGGATAAAATCGGACTTTGGGGACACAGTATGGCGGGCAATGTGGTTTTAAGAAGCCTGGTAGTGCGGCCTGAGATTCCGGCCGCGGTTGTCTGGGCCGGGGCTGTCTATTCTTATGCGGATTTTGCCCGATACGGTATTGCCGATTCCAGTTACCAGCCTCCTCAAAGTAATGTTGAACGGGTCAGGCGGAGAAGAGAATTGTTTTTGGTCTATGGCGAGCCAAAAAACGGTCATCCGTTCTGGAAGCTGGTTGCACCTACCAGTTTTCTGGATGATCTTGAAGGTGCAATACAAATTCATCATGCCCAAGATGATAATGTCGTTGACATCGGTTATAGCAGGAATCTGATAAAGTTACTGCATGATGCAAAAATTCCTTCAGAGCTAAATGAATATCAAAGCGGCGGACATAACCTGACCGGAAGCACTTTTTCACAAGCCATGCAAAAAACAGTAGATTTTTACCGTAAATATTTGACTGATTAATTTTACGGATTTCTAAAAAGCCAAAAAAGCCGGAGTAAAATTCTCGTTATACTTGACGGCTTTTTCAAATTCAGTTTTGGCCGGCCCGCTTTTTCCCTGTTCAAGATATATATTTCCCCTAATAAAATAAAGTTCGGAAAAAGCCCGGTTATAGTTGTTTAAAATTTTATCAGTCAGTTCAAATACCCTGTCATAATTTTTTAACCGGAAATATGCTTCTACCGGTTCTATCTGGTACCAGAGCATTCGCCAGGGCAGTCTCTGTTCAATTCTTTCAAAATATTCAATCGATTTAGAAAAATCCCCCAAATGGTAATGGGCAACACTCAAATTAAATAAAGTATACATATCATCGGGTTCGTGGCGTAAGTCTTCTTCCAAATTTAATTTTGCGTTTTGCCAGGCTGTTAGCCGGTCTTCATTTTCAGAAAGAATTGCTTTTGCCGTCGGTATTTTATCCTGCGGAGCGATTACCAGGAATTCATAATTGAACGCTTTCCATAACCGGAGAATATTATCATATGTAAACCGCAGATTACTGTTTTCCAGCGAGTCATCCTGGATTATTTCACCCGTTAAATCATCATAGCCTCTTATCAGTCTGTAGTGTCCGATATCCTCATCTGCCTTCAGCCATGTTCTGATAACAACGGGTATGCCTTCAGCAATGAATCGTTTTAAAATTTCTATATTACCTCCCGGCCTGTGATAGGAGTTAAATCCGTAATTTTCAGCCTCCATTGCCAGCTCTTCCAGGGTCACCGATTTGTCATCGTTGTCTCCTCTGGGATGCTGATATGGCCGGAGTTTTTCTCCCAGCTCTTTCTGGCTGATATTAATGTCATAGTAGGACAATAACATTGAGAGACTGGCAGGGCCGCAGTTATTAAAAGTCTGAAAGACATGGGTACGAATGGGAATTATATGACTTTCGGGTAATTCGGGAGATGGCGTTGGAGTAACTGTTGGAGAAGGTAATATCGTATCATAATTTGGATTAAAATCACTATCCGGATTTACTTTTAAAAGATAAAAAAAATATCCTGTAATAAAAAGAAAAACTACTGGAAATACTCCGGCAATCCTCTTCATCAGAAGCGGTATTGTACCATGATTAATAAAAGATAAAATGCTTTTTACACATTTTTTAATAAAAAAGTTTTCAGCTGTTTTTCAGCTTCGGGAGTATAATAATGCCATGAGAATTCTTATAATTGAAGATGAACACCGGATTGCCAATTCAATAAAAAAAGGTTTGATTCAGGAAAGATTTGCCGTCGATGTGGCTTACGACGGACCAACGGGTTTTGATCTGGCCGCCGGTGAAGATTATGATCTTATTATTCTTGATTTGATGTTACCGGGAATGGATGGAATTGAAATATGCAAGAATCTGCGAAACCAGGGAAACCATATCCCGATCTTAATATTAACTGCTAAAGGCCGCTCCGGAGATAAAGTGGAAGGACTTGATGCCGGCGGGGATGATTATCTGACCAAACCTTTTTCTTTTGAAGAATTATTGGCAAGAATTAGAGCTTTAACCAGGCGGCCCCAAAAAACAGTTAACAATATCTTAATTGCTTCGGATCTGAAGTTGGATAGAAAAACTTTTGAAGTAAATAGGAATGGAGTAACAATTGATCTTTCCGTCAAAGAATTTTCTTTATTGGAATATCTGATGCGCAATGTTAATCAGGTTCTTTCCAAAGACAATATAATCAGCCATGTTTGGGATTATGACGCCGATGTTCTTCCGAACACTGTTGAAGTCTATATTAAAAATCTCCGTAATAAAATTGATCTTCCTTTTAAAAACAAAAAACCCCTGATTAAAACCGTCAGGGGATTCGGCTATAAAATCGAAAATGATGTTTGACAATGCCCGCATTAAATTGACTGCCTGGTATCTCCTCATTATCATGGCTGTAAGCATTGCTTTCTCCTTGTTTATTTTTCGGGTGGCTGACCATGAAATGGTCAGAATTGACCGACGACAGCAGCTGTTGAGGGAAAGGTTTAAGATCGAAATGTTCAGACGGGGAATGCTGGAAGATTACAACGTTCCCATTGATATTATTGATTTAAGAAAAAGAATTATTTTCACACTATCGTTGGTTAATTTAGTCATCTTCATGATTGCCGGAGGAGCCGGTTATTTTCTGGCCGGACGGACTTTAAAACCGATAAAAGACATGATTGATGAACAAAGCCGTTTTATCTCCGATGCCTCCCATGAATTGAGAACTCCCCTGACCTCATTAAGAAGTGCTATGGAAGTGCATTTGCGGGATAAAAAATTGTCTTTGGCACAGGCGAAATCTTTAATTGCTGCCAATATTGATGATGTCAACAAACTCCAGTCGCTGTCAGATGCTCTGTTGCAGTTGGCTCAATACCAAAAACCCAATCATTCCTGGCTGGTTGAACCGTTAAGGGTAGACCAACTTGTCCAACAGGCGGTCCGCCGGCTTGAAATATTGGCCAAAAAGAAAAATATAAATATAAAAAATCAGGCGGAAAACCATAAGATGGAAGGCAATAAACAGGGACTTATTGATTTATTGGTCATTCTTCTTGATAATGCCGTTAAATACAGCCCGCCAAATAGTCAGATAGTCATAAATTCCAAAAAAACTGACAGATCAGTATCCGTTTCCGTCAAAGATGAGGGTATTGGTATTGCCGGGAAAGATATTCCTTTTATCTTTGACCGCTTTTTCAGAAGCGATTACTCAAGATCGAAAACAAAAGCCACCGGTTATGGTTTAGGACTCTCCATTGCCAAAAAGATAACCGATCTCCACCGCGGTACGATTTCGGTTGATTCCAAACCCGATTACGGCTCTTTGTTTACTGTTCGTTTGCCTGTCAAACAGTCCAGTCATAAATCCTGAAAGTTTGGAACAAAAACTTCTTTAAGCATTCCTTCAGCATAAAGCTCTATTATTGTCACAATCTGTGAAAGGAGGTGATGAAAGTTGTTGAAAAAAATAACCTTAACCGCATTAATACTTGCGGTTGCCGGATTGGTTGTGCTTGGGTCGTCAACTGCCCTGGCTCAGTCGGAAACAACCTATCCTCTTATTATTCAAAGAATTGCTGAAAAATTTAATCTGAAACCTGAAGAAGTCAATTCGGTAGTCAACCAAACAAGACAGGAACAGAAGACTAAATTTCTGGCTGATAAAAAAGCACAACTTGAAAAAAATTTAACCGAAAAAGTGAGTCAGGGAACCATAACTGAAGCTCAAAAACAGGCTATACTTGAAAAGTTTGACGGGCTTCAAAGCAGGAGAGAACAGGATCGTTCCGATATGGAAGCCTGGATGAAAAATAACGGTTTGGAAAATATAGGCCCGGGGTTGGGCTTTCCCGGATTCAAATTCGGTTTCGGAATGCGAGGTATGCACGGTTGGTAAACTTTTTAAAATATTAAAAACGTACCCTTTCTCAAGCTCGCAGGGGTACGTTTTTTTATGGATTGATTTTCAGCATTTTTTCAGGTTTTATCACTACACTTCCCCTCATATGAAATTTTTAAAGACAATTTTTGAATTTCCGCCTCTTGTCAAAATTCTGATTGTCCTTCTTGTTCTGGGAACGGGTTGGTTTACTTTCAGAAGTATAAAAACGTCTTCCACCCAAACTGCTCGATATCAGACAGCCGTGGTTGAAAAAGGTACTCTGACAGTGGTTGTTAATGCATCCGGACAGGTTACCTCCCAAAACAGCGCTGCTGTTGATACCCAGGCATCAGGAGTAGTCACTAAAGTCTTTGTGGAAAACGGCCAGAAAGTAATATCAGGTGATAAAATTGCCGAACTTGATTTGGACTTGGTAGGCAAACAAAGATCAAGTCAGGCACAAGCATCTTATCTGGCTTCCAAAAACAATTTGGAAACCGCCAAAATTAATTATTATGCGCTGCAGTCTGATTTATTGACCAACTGGAAAGAATTTATGGATATTTCCCAAAGTTCCCTTTACGAAAATTCCGATAAAACACCAAATACTGCAAATCGTGAGCTTCCGGAATTTATGACCGTTAATAACGATTGGTTGGGAGCCGAAGCCAAATACAAACAGCAGGAAAATGTAGTTAAGCAGTCTCAAACCGCTCTAAATTCCTCCTGGCTTTCATATCAGCATACTTCATCAACCATTTTTGCTCCTATTTCAGGTACAGTTACAGGTCTTTCTCTTCAGAAGGGACTGATCATAACAGCTCAATCAAATACCTCAGGCACTGCTACCTCCCAGAAAATCGCCAGTATAAAAACCGATGCCTCTCCTGTTATTCAGGTTAATTTATCCCAAATTGATACCCCCAAAGTAAAGGTAAGTAATAAGGCGACAATAACTTTTGATGCTTTTCCGGGAAAATCCTTTACCGGTAAAGTAATCAGTATTGATACCATAGGCAGTGTCTCATCCGGAGTGACTACCTATCCGGCAGTTATCATACTTGACACAAAAGTTCCGGATGTTTTGTCCAATATGACCGCCATTGCCAATATCATTACCCAAGTTAAGGATAATGTTCTCCTTGTTCCGGTTTCAGCGGTTCAAACCCAGAGCGGGGAATCTCTTGTCCGTGTTATTAAAAATGGCCAACCGCAACAGGTTGTGGTGGAAACAGGTTTATCTTCAGGTGTTCAATATGAGATAGTTTCCGGTCTAAAAGAAGGCGATACGGTGGTCACTGGTACCTCAACAACTCCCTCAACCCGCCAAACTTCAGGCCAAACCCAATCGCCGTTTGGCGGTTTTGGTGGAGGAGGATTTATCAGAAGATAATGGCAAATATTCCGGTCATCCAAACCAGAAATCTCTCCAAAATCTACAAAATTGACTCCTTGGAAACGGTTGCGTTAGTGGATGTTACTGTTGAGATAAAAAAAGGTGAATTTGTCGCCGTCATGGGTCCGTCAGGATCAGGTAAATCAACCCTGATGCACATTCTTGGAGCTCTTGACCTGCCCACTTCCGGAGAGTATCTGCTTGATGGAGAAAATGTGGAAAAACTTGATGATGATGACCTCGCGGATATAAGAAACCGGAAAATCGGCTTTGTCTTCCAGGCTTATAATCTTCTTCCCAGAACAACAGCCCTGAAAAATGTCATGCTGCCGATGATGTATGCCGGAATTGTCAAAGAAGAAAGAGTCAAAATTGCCAAAAAATATTTGGAAATGGTCGGATTATCTGATCGGTTGCATCACACTTCCAATCAATTGTCAGGCGGCCAGCAGCAAAGAGTGGCAATTGCCCGTGCCCTTGTTTTAAATCCGAAAATATTACTGGCTGATGAACCGACCGGTAATATCGCATCAATTCAGGCAGAAGAGATAATGCTTATTTTCCGGAAGTTAAATCAGGAGGGTAATACTATTGTTATGATTACCCATGAATTGGATATTGCAAAGTATGCTAAACGGATAATTTCTTTAAGAGATGGAAAAATCATTGATGACAGGGTAAACGGACATAGAAGAAAAATCTGAAAAGCATGGCTTTTTTAAATATTTAATAGTTTTATTATTATGGAATTCACAGAAATCGCAACCGAAGCAATCGGAACTTTGACAGTGAATAAACTGCGTACCGGACTGGCCACACTCGGTATTGTTATCGGTATCGGCAGCGTAATTGCCTTGCTGTCATTGGGTCAGTCGACCCAAGCTGCAATTACTTCTCAGATCCAATCTTTAGGATCAAACCTCCTGACGGTTCGGCCGGGAGCGGTCAGTCAGGGCAGTATAAGGGGTGCAGCCGGAGGAAGTACGACCTTAACTTTGGATGATGCTAAGGCAATTATCGCTTCTGACGGGATTACCGCTATTGAAAATGTTTCTCCCGAATTTGAAAGAAGAACCCAAGTCACCACAGGTGGAAATAATACCAATACACAAATCTACGGTGTAACTTCAACTTACGAAAAAGTCCATAATGTTTCGATGGCCCAAGGTAATTTTATTACAGAAACGGATGACGCCGGCATGACAAAAGTGGCAGTATTAGGTCCACAAGTTGTGACCGATCTTTTTGGTGAAAATGCCGATCCGCTTGGTCAGTCAGTCAGAATCAGCGGACAAACCTTAACAGTAATCGGCGTGACAACTTCAAAGGGAGGCACTGGTTTTTTCAATCAGGATGATGTTATATATATTCCATTGTCTACCGCCCAAAAAATTCTTTTTGGCGCCAATTACCTGTCTTCAATCGCTCTTGAAGCCAAAAGTCCCCAAGTCATGGTTGATGCCCAGAATCAGGTGGGCTATTTGCTGCTTGACCGTCATAATCTGACTGATCCGACTCAAGCTGATTTTATGATTATGTCCCAGGCTGATATTCTCAATACCGCTTCAAGTGCTACAGGGACATTTACAGCTCTTTTATCAGGTATTGCCGCCATTTCTCTTCTGGTTGGCGGAATTGGTATTATGAACATTATGTTGGTAACCGTGACTGAAAGGACCAGGGAAATCGGTTTAAGAAAGGCGCTCGGTGCCAAAAAAAGAGTAGTCACTTCCCAGTTTCTAACCGAATCTGTAATCCTAACTTTCAGCGGCGGAGTAATTGGAATTATTGTCGGAATTATCGCTTCATACGTCATTTCCGGATTAATAAATTCTCTTTTTATTATTTCACTCAATTCAATTTTGCTTGCATTTGCAGTTTCGGCTTTTATCGGTATATTATTCGGCTGGTATCCCGCAAAAAAAGCTGCCAATCTCCAGCCAATCGAAGCACTGCGTTATGAATAAAATTACCATTACTTTTCTTATTATCCCGGTTGTTTTTCTCTTCATATATATTGGTTTGAGACAGTTTACTCTAAAAAGTCAAGTTGTTAGCCTTACTTCCAATCCAGAAATGACTGACAATCAGGAAATAAACGAAGGAGATCTGGAGGTTGATGATAACCCCTTGTCAATTGAGCTTCTTCGCCATAATTTCGCTCTTTGGAAGAATGGAAGTTTAATCACCATCGAACAAACACTTCCTCCAGGCAATAATTACGATCGGTTTATTACCTCTTATTTGTCCGAAGGCTTAAAAATTTATGCGTTATTAACAGTTCCCAAGGGGGTCAAACCCGCCGGCGGCTGGCCGGTGATTGTCTTTAATCACGGCTATATTCCTCCGCTTCAGTATCGGACATCAGAGCGTTATGTAGCCTATATCGACGGTTTTGCCAGGTCAGGTTATATAGTTTTTAAACCCGATTACCGCGGCCATGGAAATTCAGAAGGTGATGCCTCCGGAGCTTACGGGTCTAACGCTTACACAATAGATGTTCTAAATGCCGTTTCTTCCGTAAAAAAATATAAGGATGCCGACCCGAATAATATCGGCATGTGGGGTCATTCACTGGGAGGTTTTATTTCACTCCGTAATATGGTCATAAGGCAAGATATAAAGGCTGGAGTAATCTGGGCTGGAGTTGTTGCTTCTTATCCTGATTTATTAACAAGGTGGAGGGTGGGATCATCGTCGCCTTCTCCGCGAGCTGGCGGACCGACCGGAACCAGACGATGGAGGCAGCTTATGACGGAAAAATACGGCACTCCCGAACAAAATCCCGATTTTTGGAATTCCATTTCCGCCAATTATTATCTGTCTGATATTTCCGGACCCTTACAGCTTCATCACGGAACCGGCGATAATTCCGTTCCATTGGAGTTTTCCGAAAAACTGACTCTCCAGCTTAAAAATGCCGGTAAGGAAGTTGAATTGTTTACCTATCCCGGTGACGATCATAATCTCTCCAATTATTTCAACACGGCCATGCAAAGATCAGTAACCTTTTTTAACAAATATCTAAAGGGTTTATCCTAAGCCAAAGTCAAAGGGAGGTGATTATCAATGATGAAACCGGTCTATGTAATTATTATCGCAATTATTGCCCTATCAGCGGGATTTTTTGGCGGAATGAAATATAATCAGTCAAAGGTCACCGCTAACCGTATGAATATATTCCGGCAGTTTGACCAGGAGATAAACGGTCAAAACAATATTCGTAGACAGGTCAATAACCGGCCTGTGGCCGGTGAAATTATCAATATCGACGGGAATTCATTCACTGTTAAAATGTCTGACGAACAAAGTAAAATTGTTTTATTAAAAGACACTACCCAAATCAATCAGGCAACAAAAGTTTCTATAACTGACTTAAAACAGGGGAGTCAGGTTGTCGTATTCGGTTCTGAAAATTCTGACGGATCAGTTACAGCCCAAAATATCCAGCTTAATCCGCAATACGGAAGATATCAGACATCAACTCCTACTCCATCACCGGGTAGTTAAGGATTAAACATGAACTGGTATGCTTGTGAATTTTCCGGATTAAGCTTTATAAGCTTCAAGTAATATTTCCGGGCTTCGTCGTCAAAACCGAAATGCCATAAACTATTGACTAAATTTTTAAGGGCAATTTCATTTTTCGGGTCAAGCTTGATAGCTTTTTTAAAAGAGTTAATTGTTTCTTCTTGCCTGTTTTGTATCAGATAGATGATTCCCAAATCATTGTAGACTGCTGCATTCTTCGGATCATATTCCAGAATTTTTAAATATTGTAGAATGCCTTCATTATACTTTTTTTGATTAATATAAAATGCTGCTAATTGCGCCCGGCTTTTTGTGTTATAAAAATTTATGCTTAAAGCATCGTTATATAAAGAATATGCTTTATTAAAATTATTCTCTCTTTCAAAAATAAATCCCAAATTCCGGTAGGCGTCGGAATAATGGGGATCAAGATTAATTGCCTGTCCGAATTCGGCTTTTGCCTCTTCAGTTTTTCCGATTGCATAACTGGCTACCCCTAAATTGTAGCGCACTCGTGCTTTTTTCGGTGATTTTTTTACCGTATCGCTCCATAAACTGTATTCTGACTGCCAAACTTTATTTCTGTTAACAGTCAGAACAATATATAAAGTTATGATACTGATAACAGTTAAATTAATTAAATTACCGGTTTTTTTATTTTTTTTAATCATCTGAATTACTACCGCTGAAGCAATAAATACCACAGCGCTGATAAATCCCGCTGAAGGAAGGTATAGCCGGTGTTCAAATATTACGTCTTTAATGGGTATGATTGAAGATTCTACTGACAGTGTTATGAAAAAAAATATTAATCCCCATATTGCCGGCCGCCTTTTTTTATATAATATTGGGGCAGAAATAACAAAAATTGCCAGAGAGAATATAAACGGGATAATTACATCAGGTGAAAAAAAAGTTTTACTTATCGGAAAATCATAGTCAACATTCAGATTAAGGGGCAAAAGAAGAAGATAAATGTAAAAGGGTATGACCTTTATCTGGGTGAATAAATATTCCTGTCGCGTAATTATTCTGTCTCCTCCCGTCATTGACAGGCCGGTTGTAACTTCAAAAGGGGCACCGGCTCTTTGAAGATAGATAAAATAAAAAACAGTCCCTGCCAAAATAAAAAAAGGTAACGGCTTCAAAAATCTTATTTTATTCTTCAGATTCTGTCTGAAAAAGAAAAAATAATCTGTAACAAGAATAATAAGGGGCAGTGAATAACCGTTTTCTTTTGATATTAAAGCCGGAATAGTTATAGCAAGTGAAAGAAAATAAAAAATTATACTTATTTTTAATTTACCGCTTTTTGAAAGCAGATAAAAAAGGAGGGTCATTAAGTAAAAAAAAGAAACAATAAGAGTTGCTCTCTGGGAAATATATGACACGGCCGAAGTTTGTAACGGATGAACGGTAAAAATTACTGCCGTAATAAAAGGTAAAAGACTGCTTTTTTTAGAAGTGTCTGGTCCTGGTGGGGAAATTTTTAAAATAGTATTAAACAGAAAAAAAACCAGAAACGAATTGACAATGTGGATCAGAAAATTAATAAAATGGTAGTTCTCCGGGTTAAGTTGATTTAACCGGTAATTAAAAACAAATGTTAAAAGCGGAATAAAACGGCTGTGATTGATTTCCCATAATGAAGATAAGCTTAAGTTGCTTTTAACAGCTCTTGAATTTACGATAGTATTGATATCGTCAAAAACAAATTCTCCGGAAAAACTGTTGAAATACGCGATTAATCCGGCAAAATAGATAAGTATCAATAAAAAGAAGGTCTTGTTACGCCGCCAAATATCCATCTGGAATTTATTTTTTAGATATGCAATCATCAATTCAGTATAACAATTCTGACCTGAGCATTTTATGATAAACTCAAAGTTAGCAGATATGAATCATGATGATTTAGTAAAGATTAAAAATTTCCAGAGATCGGAAATTACCGAATATTATGTTTATAAAAACTTATCCCGCTTATCCAAAAATCCGGAAAATAAAAAAATACTAAAAACAATTGCCGATGATGAATATCGGCATTATAACTTTTGGAAAAAAATATCAAAGCAGGATGTCCCGGCTGACCGCTTAAAAGTATTTTTCTATAGCTCCTTGGCCAGAATTTTGGGTTTAATGTTTACAACTAAATTAATGGAGTTGGGTGAAGAAAATGCCCAAGTGGCTTATCGGGATTTTTCCGCAAAGATTCCCCGCATCGAAAAAATAATAACCGATGAAGACAGGCATGAACTTGACACGCTTAATCTTATAAATGACCGCTTTCTAAAATATGTCGGTTCCATTGTTCTTGGGTTAAATGATGCCCTGGTTGAATTGACGGGAGCTTTAGCCGGTCTGACTTTTGCATTGGCTGACTCCGCTCTTATTGCACTGGTCGGCTTTATTACCGGTGTGGCCGCTTCCTTATCAATGGCTGCCTCGGAATATCTGTCAATAAAATCAGAAGAAAAAAATGATAAAGATGCCCTCAGAGCTTCGTTGTATACCGGCACAGCTTACCTTATTGTAGTTTTACTCCTTATTTCACCTTATCTAATTTTATCCCGGGTATATTTTTCTCTCGTTATGACTCTTATGATTGCCGTCCTCATCATAGTCTTTTTCTCTTTTTATGTTTCGGTGGCTCAACAGATTTCTTTCAAAAAGCATTTTACCCAAATGCTGGTAATCAGTATGGGTGTTGCCGCTGTCAGTTTTGCTATCGGGATTATTCTGCGAAAAAGTCTGGGAATAGAAACCTGAAATTATAAACTATGCGACTGTCTTTCCAAACCGGTCTCAGCTTCGGATTGACTTCCGGTATAATAACTACACTGGGTTTGATTGTCGGTTTAAATGCCGGTACCCACTCCAGGTTGCCGGTTATCGGCGGAATTCTGACCATCGCCGTTGCCGATGCTTTTTCAGATGCTCTTGGTATCCATATTTCCCAGGAAGCCCGGCCTGGCAGTACTTTCAGGGATATTTGGGAATCAACAATATCAGCCTGGCTTGCCAAATTTTTCATTACCGTAACATTTATAATTCCGGTAATTTTGCTTGATTTATCTCAGGCCATCATTTTCAGTATAATCTGGGGCATTACGATCCTCACTTTTTTCAGTTATTTGATAGCCCGGCATAAAAAAGAATCTCCCGGATTTGTGATTATGGAGCATATTTCGATTGCCGTCATCGTAATATTACTTTCCCATTTGATTGGTGTTTACATTTCCCGGAAATTCTGAGGGACCAGATGGGTACTGACTTTATAAGTCTTTAACTATTTTTAATTTCCCTGGTATATTTTGAATGCCGGCGGTAAAGCTTTTGCAGTTTGGGATTTATAATTAGCCGGCAATATTGCGCTTGCGGATTCTTTTCATAATAATTCTGGTGATATTCTTCGGCTTTATAAAAATTATCATATGGAACTATTTCCGTGACTATTTCTTTTTGATACATTCCCGTCTTAATAAACTCTTCCTTCTCATAAAGTGCGGTATTTTTTTGTTCATTATTATGAAAAAAAATAACACTGCGGTATTGGGATCCGATATCTGCCCCCTGTCTGTTTAACTGTGTCGGATCATGGATTTGGAAAAATAAATTTACCAGATCTCTGTAAGAAATTTCTTCAGGATTAAAAACAATTTGTATCGCCTCAGCATGGCCGGTTTCACCGGATAACACTTTCTCATAGTCAGGTTTAATTTCTTTTCCTCCGGAATAACCGGATGTGACTGATATTACTCCTTTTAACCTGTTAAAAATAGCTTCGGTACACCAGAAACAGCCTCCCGCAAATGTAGCTTTTTGATTTTTGTTAATTTTCATTATTCTTCTGAATTTAACCGTTATTGGTATTGGAAAAAAATATAATAAATTCTTTTGACGACATTATTTTTGCCTGTAAATCAAGCCTTTTGGAAAGCAGATGATCATCATTTGTTATAAGAATTGCTTTTACTTCTTTGGCAAGAGCGATAAATTTTCTGTCTGAGGGATCGGAAACAAGTGTATATTTTTCCGGAAAAGTCTTACCTTTAAATTCATTTTCTTTTCTGAACAATCTTAAAAATTTTTCACCCGGAAAACCGGGAATTTTATTTATCGTTCCCACAATTTCGTTTCTTATTTCTCCATTCCAGATAAACTTCAGTTTGCCGTCGTGGACCATATCAAAAATTCTGGCTGCTCCATTGCTTTGTCTGAATCCGGCGGCGATAAATATATTTGTATCCAATACAATATTCAAATTAATGATTTTATAAAATTTTATATTTAATTTCTGATTATTCTGAAATGAGGCGGCGGGTTTAAATTAAAGCAGAAGGTTAAGAATAATTATTCGGGGTGAAAGGAAATTAAGACATCAGTAAGAGTTATTGAAGAGTGATCAATTTATTTTTTATGGGGCATAAATACTTACCTTTATCTTACAATTATTCTTTAGCATTGGAAAAATAATTCCGTGAAAAACATTTTTTATTATTTCAGAAATGTATAACCGCGTTTTTAAGGACAAAAACGATTTTATAAACGTAATTTACCGCGGGATTCAAAATCCTGAAATGACCGCTGTTATGATTAAACAAATGAATATTTTAATTACCGTATTGGATAAAAAGAAAATCCCGATAAATATAATCGTTAATTTAAAAAAACTGAGAAAATCAACAGCCGGATCAAGAAAAATTACTGTTGACGCTTTAAAAAGAATATCATTCAGAAAAATAGCCATATACGGCGCCAACACTTTTTATATGCATTTAGCCAGATTTATGTTTTACGCGGCGGGAAAATCAGATAAGATGTCAATTTTCCGGAATCGTTCAGATGCAATCGACTGGTTAAAGGAATAAGTTTTCAAAAACATGAAGAAGAAAAAATTAAAACCCAATAAAGCGGATTTCAGTCGTGAGCTGTCGAAATTAAGAAAAATATTCGTTAAAGCCGCTGTGGGAGACTTTTCTCAAAATGTGCCCGTGACAAAAGTTGAAACACCGTTCAGCGAAACATTTGCCGGAGTCCGGATAATGCAGGAGGCTATCCGTGAAAAAATAAATGAAATTGAAAGCGTTAATATCAAATTAAAAGATGCGCAAAATATTGCCTATATCGGCAATTGGGAATGGAATTTATCAAGTAACAGATTAATATGTTCCTCTGAACTTTTTAAAATCTTCAGTATAACGGCTGAAAACTTTTCCGGTGCTATGAAGGATTTTCTAATATTAATTCACCCTATAGACAGAAACAGAATAAAAAGAATCATTCTATATTCCAAAAAATCCGGTCAACCTTTTGATTATTATCACCATATTGTAAGAACTGATGGTACTGTCAGGACAATAAACGGCAAAGGCAGAGTGGTAAAGGCTAAAAATGGAAAAGCCATAAAAATATTAGGCACAGTTCAGGATGTTACTTCTCAAAAAATACTTGAACAGGAACTTAAAATGCAAAACATCTTAATAAATTCGACCGAATATGCCGTTTATAACATCGATAATAAGGGTATAATTTCCGATTGGAATAAAGGGGCGCAGTTTCTTTACGGCTATAAGGATTTTGAAATGATCGGAAAGCCGGTGATATCTGTTATTCCTATAGGTATGAGAACCCAATGGAATAAGCTTTTAAAAACAGTTATAAAAGGAAAATCTTTTCCCTGGATTGAGTTTCAGCATTGCCGGAAAGGTGATCAGTTATTTGATGTTTTAATCTCCCTGACGCCCGATAAAAATCAAATCGGTAAAAACATCGGTATATCGGTAATTTCCCGGGATATTACTGAAAAAAAACAATATGAAAGAAATCTCCAATTCCTGATTAAGGCCGGTAAAATATTAATCTCATCACCCGATTTCCGGAATAATATCAAAAAAATAGCCCGGCTGGCTGTGGACAATGTTTCCGACTGGTTTTCAGTAGAACTTTACACTCCCGGCGGACAAGCGGAGGAAGTTGCTCTCGAGCATAAAAAATCTGAAAAAATCAGATTGGCCAGAAAGTTCAGAAAAAAATACTCCTCGTTTGACATCACTCCGGATTCGGTCAGAAAAGCCCTATTTTCCGGGCAGCCGGTTTTTTATCCGGAAATAAAAAAAGATGAAATTGATAAAATGATTAAAGATGGTCAGTTAAGACATGAGATTAATAAATTCGGTTTTACTTCAGCCATAATTTTTCCGATCAGAACAAATGGTAAAACAACCGGAAGGATTTCCCTGTTAACAGACGAATCCAGAAAACCTTTAACGCATAATCATTTGGTTATGATGGGAGAATTAGTCAATATTATCAGTTTGGCAATCAGAAATGCCGATCTATTTGTAAAACTTGAAAAAGCGGTTACTCTTAGGGATGATTTTATCTCCATAGCCTCTCATGAATTAAAAACACCCTTAACCAGTCTGATAATTTATCTGGAATTGTTAAATAAAAAATTCAATAAAAATCAGGATAAGTCAACACATAATTATTTTCCTAAAATGATTAAACAGGTGGATAAGTTAAAGTTATTGGTAAATGATCTTCTCGAGATATCAAAAATTCAGCATGGGAAATTGGAATTTGAATTTGAAAAATTCGATCTTAGTAAGTTGATTCAAGAGTTGAAATCGGATATGAGTATATTGCATAACAGCCATAATATTGAAGTTCGCGGAAAAATAAACAGGCAAATTTATGGTGATCCTTTCCGGATCAACCAGGTTTTGACTAATTTAATTCAAAATGCGGTTAAATTCAGCCCCGGAAAAGATAAAATAATTATCACTCTCAAATCAGCTCGCGAAAAAGCATATATTGCAGTGACTGATTTCGGAATCGGAATCGATAGAGAACATCACGGACAAATATTCGAAAGATTTTTCCGAGTCGGTACATCCCCGATTGAACATAATCCGGGTTTGGGAATCGGCCTTTATATTTCCAGAGAAATAATTGAGAGGCACGGCGGGCAATTTAGCTTAAAAAGCCGAAAGGGTAAAGGTTCTGTTTTCAGTTTCACTATTCCCTTTTCGAATAAGCCTGCAGTTCCTTCCGCTATCTGATAAACTTAAATAAATGAGCCGGATAAAAACACTGGTTATTATCGGCGGAGGATTTTTTACCAAACGTCTCATTTTTGAAATTAAGAGTTCAGATTTTATAATTGCTGTTGATTCGGCTGCTGCAAAATTAATTAATCTGGGAATAATACCGCATTTGGCTGTTGGAGATTTTGACTCGCCTTCCCTTGTTACATTAAAGGAAATAAAAGAAAAAGTTCCGGAAGTAAAGTTATATCCTGAAAAAAAAGATTTCACCGATATGCATCTGGCCATATTGGAAGCAATAAAATTGGTGCCCCGCAAAGTCGTAATCCTGTCGGGAACAGGCAGCCGGTTGGATCATTCAATGGCAACGGTGCAATTACTGGATTTATTCTTAAAAGCCGGAATTCCTGCCGTAATAAAAGATGAATACAATGAAGTAAGTCTTATTGATAAAAAAATTTCAGTTTTAAAATCCGCCTATTACAAGTATTTGTCAGTAATCCCTTTTACTTCCTCGGCAATTCTTACAATTGAAGGTTGTCGGTATAACCTGACCGGTAAAAAAATTAAACGCAGCGAAACAAGGGGAATAAGCAACGAAATTAACAGAAATATTTGCACTATAACGGTAATAAAGGGAAAAGTCTTTCTTATCAGAAGCAGGGATTAGTCAACAAAAAATTAATAAAGCAGAAACAAAAACAGTAATCCGATAATAATCCGGTAAACGCCAAAAGCCGTAAATGAATGTTTAGCCGTAAACTTGATTAAAAATTTGACAGTTATAAGGGCTGAGAAAAAAGAAAATATTACTCCTGTTGCCAGAATTGCCATTTCTTCAATTGAAAAAATAAACTTTTCTTTATATAAATCATATAATGTTGCTGCGGAAATTGTCGGAATTGCTAAAAGAAATGAATAAACTGTGGCAGTTTCCCTGTTTAATCCGACGGCCAGTCCCCCTATAATGCTGGCTGCCGCTCTGGATACTCCGGGAATAATTGATGTTGATTGAAATAGACCGATAATAAAAGCTCGGAAAAAACCGATATGATTAAGATCGCTGACTTTTCCGTTATTATTTTTAAGTAATTTTTCAATCGTGATAATTATTATTCCGCCGGTAATAAGTGACGCTATGGTGACGGACTGATTTCCCAATAAGTAAGTCTTTATAAACCGGTAAAAAATTAAACCCGTTAATGCTGCCGGCAGAAAAGAAATAAAAATTTTAAATAAGATTCTCCGGTTTCTCCTTAAAGTATTAAAGTAAAGTGTTAACACTGCCAAAATTGCTCCCGCCTGAATAAAAATCTGAAAGGTCTTTACAAAGTCCGATTGGATTATTTTTAAAAGGCCGGAAACCAGTATCAGATGGCCGGTTGAGGATATCGGTAGAAATTCGGTCACACCTTCAACAATTGACAGGGTAATTATTTGCAGGAGATTCATTTATTTATGGTATTGAAGTATACAGTGTACCGGTATTAAAATAAAATGGAATGATTACTTTAATAGTAATTTTACTGGTAGTATTTTGGTTAGCCGGTATAATATCTATTCCGTCATTTTCAATTCTTCATCGGGCGCTTTTTTTTATTAACCGTAATCCGGTTTCGTTTTTGGACCTTTTGCTTCTTTCGGTTTTTATCTGGGTGATAGGTGTTTTACCTTCTCCCCTGCGGGGTATCGGTATGGTGCTTCTTGTTTTATGGCTTTTGGCGATATTGGGAGTAATTGCCATTACTGGTCTTTCCAATCTGATAATTATTCTTCTGATAATCGGGCTTATTTTGCATATGTCGGGGATTACCCTTCACTGACTCAGTCGTCGGTTTATTCTTACATTTTTATAACCCAAAAATATATTACGGTTAAAAGTATTTTTCAATAATCCTTCTCTAGTTAAAATGAAAAATTCCGATAAAATTATTGTTAATCCGA
This sequence comes from Candidatus Gottesmanbacteria bacterium RIFCSPHIGHO2_01_FULL_40_15, assembly GCA_001779115.1. GTDB lineage: Bacteria > Patescibacteriota > Microgenomatia > 2-02-FULL-39-11 > 2-02-FULL-39-11 > 2-02-FULL-40-10. The sequence continues at coordinate 195,779 of MFJF01000005.1, read as the reverse complement.
TAAGCTTGTTAATAATAGGGATGATAAGCTTCTTATTCCTCCAAAAATTATTAATGTCAATCTCATATTATCTTCTGTTCTGATTTATTTGGGTTTATTACAGGTTTTATCCTATGAAAAAAAGGCGGATTGAATTTATTTTTATTGGTATTGTTATTGTTAGTGGAATATTATTTTTGGCGTATACCGCTATTAATGACAGAAATGGAGCGGATGTGTCCGATGCTCTCAAAGCGCCGGTTGGGGGAGCACCGGGTGAAATCCAAAACAGCAAAAATCAGTCTGATGCCGTTAGGGTAATTATGACGGATAACGGCTTTGACCCGGCGATAGTAACTGTTAAAAAAGGTGACAGTGTTTTTTTTGAAAACCGGTCTGGTGAAATGATGTTGGTGGCCTCAGATCCCCACCCGCAACACGACCAGTATCCCGGATTTGCAATGAAAGAAGGTACGACACGGGGAGAAAGTTATTATTTTACCTTTGATTCAAGCGGGGTATGGGGCTATCATAATCATCTAAATCCGGAAAAGACCGGTATAATTGTAGTCATTTAATATTATTTCTTACGCTGTTCTTATTTAATACTCGGAAATCATTTGATAAATTAATTCTATTATTTACCCTCTGAGGGTGATAAGTTTAAGCTATCCTCTCAAATAACTCTATAACGCTTTCGGATAGCCTCCTGTGACTATACGGAAGCGTTTTGTAATTGGACTTGTAATCAAAGTTAGAAAAAGTTAAATTAAACAGTAAATGAAAAAACATATTTTTGTTGTCGACGATGATGAAGCGATCTTGGATGTCTTGAAAATAATTTTAGAAGAAAGCGGTTATAAAATAACAATTATCTCAGACGGGCGTGACCTTCTTAATAAAATAAATACCCAAAAACCCGATCTTATACTTTTGGATATTTGGTTAGCCGGTTTGGATGGAGAGCAAATAACCAAGCAATTTAAATCTGACAGTAAAATAGCCGGAATACCGATTATACTGATTTCCGCTAATAACCGGGGCAGGCAAATTGCCGTGCAGTCCGGAGCCGACGGTTTTATCGCAAAACCATTCGAAATAGAACATTTGGTTCAAACTGTCAAAAAACATCTTCGCCCTAAAAAAGTCAATTAATCTTTTTCCAGCGGATTCTCATTTTTACATTTCTCTTACACATTAAACTTGTTTTTTTAAAAAATTACCTCTTGACTTTTATTTTTTTGATTGGTATATTGTCACTTCTTTGTCACTTCTGCCAATGACAATTTTTATACCCCAGTTGAAAAGAATTATCGGCTTTTTCGCGCAAAAATCGTTTTTATTAAAAATCGAAAAAATTAAAAAGCTTCCTGCTTTCATTATCGCAGCTCTGTTCCTGACCGGTTTTCTGATTCCTGAAAATATTAAGTTAGATATTATCTCTCCCGTAACTTTTTTTTCCGGTGAGGTAAAAAAAACTCCCCCCCGTCAAAATGAAATTTTCGGGTTTGCTCCTTATTGGGTATTCGGAGAAAAGTTAAAAAATATAGATTTTAATGTACTGACCACCTTTGCCTATTTCGGTATTGAAGTTAATGACAACGGAAACTTAAACCGCGATAACCAATCTTATAAAGTCTTTAAAAGTAATGAGGCTTCCGAAATTTTCAACAAAGCTCATCAGTCAGGAACTAAGGTTGTCTTGACTTTGACTCAAATGGACAATTCGACGATTGAAGCTTTTCTGGATAACAATAAAGCTCAGGAAAAAGCAATCGCGCAGGCGGTTTGGGAGGTGGGCCGGAGAGGTATTGACGGAATTAATTTAGATTTTGAATATCTGGGAAATCCCGGTCCAAATTACCGGAATAAATTTAGCCGGTTCGTTAAGAGATTTTCCGAAGTGTTTCACTCTTGGCTGTCTGATCCTTATGTCACTGTTTCAGTCTATGCTTCATCCGCTAAAGATCCCAAACTTTACGATATCGGATCCCTTTCGAAATACACGGACGGAATATTTATGATGGCCTATGATTTTGCCACCTCATCGTCAAAAGAAGCAATGCCGACAGCTCCATTATATGGTCATAAGGAAGGAGTATATTGGTATGACATTTCAACGGCTGTTACCGATTTTCTGGCTGAAATGCCGCCTGAGAAATTAATATTAGGCTTACCTTGGTACGGTTATAATTATCCCGTAAAAAGTCCGCAGATTAAAGCATCGGTTAACAACGGTTACTACGTTTCAAAAAGAGTCGGACGGAAATTTTACAGAAGGTTTGTATCCCTGCCAAAACCCGCCCAAACCCACTCGATTGTTTCAAGTTTTATAAAACCGGACAATACCGGACTTTCCGATTATAAAACCGGATGGGATGAATTCGGCCAGGTTGGCTTCAGATCTTATTACCAAAAAAACGAAGGTGTGTACCGGATGGTTTTTATTGAAGATGAAGCTTCCTTATCGCTTAAATATGATTTTGCCCTTGATAAAAACTTGATGGGGGTCGGAGTTTGGGCTTTGGGTTTTGAAGACGGTGATGATTTATGGAAAGGATTAAGGGATAAATTCGGTGTAAAAATTGCTGATGGGGGGGAAATAACATCAGCAATTAGGTAGTATGTTCAAATCGGATAAATCTCAAAATTCATGAAAGCCAAGATAAAATTAAATATTTCAGCCGTTATTTTAATCCTTCTAACTGTCTTTTTCAACGGAAAAATTGGCCGCCATGTTATTCTGAGTGAAATTTCCTATAACGCTGATGTCATGAGAGCGGTTAACCCCAAGTTGGAAATAAAAAATTACCAATATCAGCTTAATAAACTGGATAGTCAACAAACGGCAGCAGACAATGAAGTTTATCAGCAGGCTTCAGCTTACGCCGTAGTTGATTTTGACAGTGGTGATGTAATAAAAAGCAAGAATATAAATATTCCATTACCGATTGCGTCATTGACAAAAATAATGACGGCTGTTGTTGCTTTGGATTTGGCGCAATCCGATGAAATATTTACTGTTTCAGTTAAAGCTTCTAAAGCGGTACCGACAAAAATCGGAATTATTCCGGGACAAAAATTGACTTTGGAAGAATTATTGGATGCTCTCCTTTTAACCAGTGCCAATGATGTCGCCGAAATGATTAAGGAAGGGATAGATTCCAAATACGGATCTCCGGTTTTTATCAAAGCCATGAATAATAAAGCCAAATTCTTAGGGTTGCTAAACACCAGTTTTGATAATCCGCAGGGTTTTGACGGTCCTGATAATTATTCATCCTCAGCTGATATGATCTTGCTTTCCCGCTATGCTTTGACTAAATATCCCCTTATAGCTGCAATTGTAAAAAAAGATTATCAGTTACTTCCCAAAAATAAAAATCATAAACAATATGATCTTTATAATTGGAATGGTTTATTGGGGGTATATCCCGAAGTCCAGGGTGTAAAAATCGGCAATACTGATAAGGCCGGTAAAACAACTGTAGTGCTCGCCCGAAGGAACGGTGTTAAACTGCTTACGGTAGTCCTTGGTGCTCCTTCGGTTCTTAAAAGGGATCTCTGGGCGGCTAAACTATTGGATATCGGTTTCAATAATCTGAAAGGATTGCAGATGGTCGGTGTGGGTGAAGATATGCTTAAAGAAAAATACAATACCTGGAAATATTGGAATTAATTCAAAAATGCAATAACCCTTAATATTCCTTATCCTATTTTTAAAACATTCTTACATCCCGCTGTAATAATAAAAATCCGTTAAAAGTGAAAATTAATTTCATGAAAAAACACATCTTACCGGTGCTGATATTGGTTTTACTTTTCTTTTATATTATTCCTGTTATGTCGGTAATTTATTCTTTTGACGGAGAATTTGTTTCTAAGGAAAGATTAACATCCCATAATGATACCGGAATTATTATTTATGATGTAAAAGGAAGACCGTTTTTCGGATTTGGCCAGGCAAAAGTAAGGCGTTTTATTCCGCTTGCCAAAATACCTTCAATCTTAAAGGAGGCAGTTTTAATTTCTGAAGACCGGGATTTTTACCGTCATAACGGAGTATCGGTAAAAGCAATTGCCAGAGCATTTTTTTTCAATATTACAAAAGGTTATCCGGCATATGGAGCTTCAACCTTAACTCAACAGCTGACAAAAAATGTGCTTTTAAACAGTAATAAAAATGTTTGGAGAAAACTTTTGGAAATTCCCCTGTCCATTTATCTTGAAAAGAAATTTAATAAAAATGAAATACTTGAAATGTATTTCAATACTGTTTATTTCGGCCGTGGTGCCTGGGGAATTGAAGCGGCGGCTGAAACATATTTTGATAAAAAAACCCAGGACTTGAATCTTGCCGAATCAGTTCTGCTCACATCAGTTCTGCCCTTTCCTTCGAAATTCAAACCGGAAGACGGATTGGATCCTCAAATTAAGAATCGTTTTTCGGCGATTCTTAATGAATTGGTTAAATCTTCCTATATAACCGCGCAAGTAGGTTACGAGGTCAAAAACACACCGGTTCATTTTGTATTGGACAGGAGTATTAACAGGAATGCTCCTCATTTTGCTTTGATGATAAAAAATGAAATAGAAAAAAATTACGGCCCGGATATCGTGGGTGACGGACTGAAAGTATACACAACTCTTGATTTGGATTGGCAGCGGTTTGCGGAAAAAATTGTCAAAATAGAGGTGGAAAAAATAAAAAAATTAAATGCCGGAAATGCTGCTGTTGTCGTTTTGGATTCAAACACCTCAGCTGTAAGAGTTTTAGTCGGCAGCGCGGATTGGGAAGATAATGATATCGGAAAAGTTAATATGGCTCTTTCGTTGAGGCAACCCGGATCTTCATTCAAACCGGTTGTATATCTGTTAGGATTATCCCGGGGGAATATCACTCTGACAACAAAATTGAAAGATGTGCCTACCGCATATACCACGCCCGCTGGAATATACAAGCCCCATAATTACGACAGAAAATTCCGGGGACCGGTTTCTGTCAGACGGGCACTGTCAAATTCATTAAATGTTCCGGCAGTTGAATTAATATCCCGAATTGGCGTTGAAAATGTATTGGATTTTGCCCGCTTATTAGGTATTTCTTCTCTTGAAGATAAGAAAAATTACGGATTATCTTTGGTATTGGGAACCGGTGAAGTATCTCTATTGGAATTAACCGGTGCTTATTCGGTAATTGCCAATAACGGTTTAAAAAATACTCCCTATATCATAGAAAAAATAATAAGTAAGCAAAATGAAATAATCTACAAGCATAAAAATCTGCCGGAAAATGTAGTTGATCGGCAATCGGTATTTTTGTTAACTTCAATATTATCGGATAGGCTTGTCAGAAGGGAAGTTTTTGGAAAAATTTTAGATACCAAAACAAATGCTGCCGTAAAAACAGGCACTACTGATAATTTTAAAGATTCCTGGACTATCGGATTTACTCCGCAAATATCGGTTGGTGTTTGGGTCGGTAATAATTACGGGCAACCGATGGCTAATCTTCCGGGTTCCCGCGGAGCTGCTCCTATTTGGAAAATATTAATAGATTATTATTCTCAGTTTGTCAATCATTCCGATTTTGTTGCGCCTGAGGGAATCGTTAAATTAAAAGTTTGCAAAAGTGCCGGTGCTGCTGGCAGTACGGAATATTTTGTCAGTAATTTAATACCCAAATCCAATTGTTGATTTATTGAATTTATTGCTTCTTCCGTATAAAATAATCTTCCTTGAAATATAAAAAAAATATCATTAAAAACACCGTTCATGAATTCAGTCACAGTCTTAAAAATTCATTGACGGTCATAAAGGTTAATTTAAAGCTTTTTGAAAGACAAAGCGGAAGCAGGCATAATTTTCTGGAAAAGATTAATAGTAGACTTGATCGGATTCTGGAAGATTTGCAAAAAATGACCGAAACGGTAGACAGGAATCTTTAGAAGCTTATTCTCTGATTACATATCCGAATCCCCGCACTGTGTTTATCAGCTGTTTATTTTGATTATTATCAATTTTTTTTCTTAAGTAACCGATATATACATCCACAACCCTCGGTTCTATATAATCTGCCGTCAGCCAAATCCTTTGAAGAATCATATCCCGGGTTAATACTCTTCCGGCATTTATCATCAGATACTGCAATAATTCATATTCTTTATGGGATAAGCTGATTCTGTCTTCACCTCTTTTAACTTCAAAAGTTTTTGTATTTAATTCCAGGTTACCTACTTTTAAAATGGTTCCGCCGTGTTCCAAATGTTTTAATCTGGCTTTTGCTCTGGCAATAAGCTCTTCCCCTTTAAAAGGTTTGGTTATATAGTCGTCTGCACCGAGGTTAAAACCTTTAACAATATCGGAAACAGCATCTTTGGCGGTTAATATGACTACTGGCATATCCGGGAATTTTTTTCTTATTTCGGTCATCACCGATTCACCGCTTAATTTTGGCAACCCTAAATCAAGAATTACCAGATCAGGACGCCTGCTCTCAATTAAATCCAGAGCTTTTACACCGTCAGAAGCTTCAACAACAGAATAACCGTGATCTAATAGAAGGTTATTGATGAATTTTCTTACGTCCTGTTCGTCCTCTATTACCATGACGGTTTTAATCATTGCCGGAAGATTTTACCATAATTCAACAAAAGCGCAACTCGCATAGACAGTAAAAATTGTCTTCTTAAATAGGTCTTACCTCTTTCTTATGCCGCCTTTATTAAACACCGATAGGATGAAAATCCTGATTAAAAAAATATAAAAGGAGAAAGGAGGTGAAAAATATAGATGAAAAAAATCTGGGGTGCATTACTTGGTGGAGGAATGCTACTGGCCGCGGCTATGCCTGCTCTGGCCAGTGACACAAAATGCGTAAACCGCATAACCGGTCCTTTCAGCCGTAACAGGTGCGTTGTAAAGGACGGGCAATCCGCTAATGTAAATACGGCACAATTTGCTTACGTTAATAATAACGTTGCTATAAGAGCCAATACTGGCGGTAATACATCCAACTTCAACACAATTACAGGCGGTGTAGACACTGGGGGGATTGAGGCGGGAGTTAAGTTGGTAACATATGCCAACAACACCGGTGTATATGTGACGCAGGTGGATGAAGGGGGTGGCGGTCACGGTAGTAACAGTATTACCGGACCGTTTTCAACCAATACCGTTTATGTCAATGACGGCCAAAATGCAAATGTGTTAACATTTCAAAAGGCAAACGTTAATAATAACGTTAATATCAGCGCCAACACCGGAAATAATAAATGCAATTTCAATACGATTTGCAAAAACGGTGTTGAGTCAGGCGATGTTACAGCCGGAGTGATAGTTAAAAATATGGTTAATAACGCTCAAGTAGAAGTCACTCAATTGTAACATAAACAATTTAAGTAACCCCGCTCTTTCATTACGAAGGGCGGGGTTACGTTTATTGCGGAAACTGTTTTTCCTTACGGTAGAATTGTTGGAGGGATGGTTCCCGAAGTAATCACCGGTATTGTCAGAGGGTGTGAGTTGCCTGAGATAAACGGAGGTGTTGATGAAGGCTCCTCCGTTATTGTTACCGGAGGAGTTTCAGTTGGTCCGTCATTTTCTCCTATATTATCTTCTTCATTATTTTTCTCATGATCTTCCTCTTCTGGGTTTACTTCTGTAGGCGCCAAAGTTACCGGACTCTGACAATGTATTTCCGGAGCAGTTTCAATGGAAAATACTTCACGCAAACTTTCGCTGCAATCATTACATGAAGGAAGCAGGGTATCTTTACATATATTAAGTTCAACAATTCCGGCAGGTTTAGGAAATTGCCTGATTGGCAATCCGCGATGAATTTCTTCCATTATGTCATGCCAGATGGGAGCCGCTCCGACTGAGCCCGCAACACGGTTCATCGGGCTGTTGTCATTGTTACCTATCCAAACACCGGTTACATAATCCGGTGTATATCCGATTGTCCAAGAATCACGGTAATCATCAGTGGTTCCCGTCTTAACAGCCCCCGGCCGGGAAAGATTAAGGGATGTTACTCCTGTGAATATTTCTTCGCGGGCACTTCGGTCTGAAAGAACATCTGTTGTCAGATAGGCATATTTGGCTTCAATAACTTGTTTTTTACCTCTGCCACCGGTGAATTGGTCCAGTTTTCCCTGTTTGTCGTTCAAGCCGATAAGTTCAGTTAAATCCGGAATATTTTTATTAATTGTTTCTACCTCTTCAAGAGTTGACGAATCAAATGAATAAATAATGTTTCCCGCTTTATCCTCTATCTTAAGTATCGGATGGGTATTTACCAGCTCTCCCTGATATGAAAGTATACCGTATGCCCTTGTTAACTCCGATAGTTTTACTTCACCTCCCCCGAGCACCAAAGATAACCCGTATCTATCAATATCCGTTAATGTTGTGATACCCATGGAAGCTGCCAGTTCCATTGCCTTTTCAATTCCTATGTCATTAAGAAGTTCCACCGAAGGTACGTTTAAGGAATTGGAAAGAGCCCTTCTCAAAGTGACATCCCCTCGGAACTTCCTGTCATAATTCTCAGGCATATACCCGGAAAAATCAGACCGCTTATCATGAAGAATATCAGTTGTCTTGTGTCCTTCAATAAAAGCGGCGGAATAAACTACCGGTTTGAATGAGGATCCGGGTTGTCTTAAGGCTTGTACTATATCAAATTTTCCAAACTCGGTATCATTCCAGTCCTTGCTTCCCACATATACAATAATTTCTCCGGTTGCCGGATTTATTGTTATTGCTCCTCCGTTTGTTACTTTTTGCTCTGCCAGTCCTCTTATTTTCTCCTGCAGGATAGATTGGGCTTTTGCCTGAAGTGAAGCATCAAGAGATGTTGTAATTTTAAATCCGTTTCTGATAACTTTGTCTTCACCGTATCTGTTAAAAAGATATTCTCTGATATAAATGCCGAAATGCGGTGCTTGGATCAAATTATCATCAGATTCCCGGGATGCTGCAAATACAACTTTTTCTTCAAGACCTTTTTCATATTCAGCTTCGCCTATAAAACCGGCATTTTTCATTTCTTTAAAAACAATTTTTTGTCTTGAAAACAATGCCTCCCGGTCGCCCCCGTATGGTGTCAGTCTGGAAGGGGATTGTGGAAGAGCTGCCAGAATTGCTGATTCCGCCAAATTAATTTTACTGATGTCTTTATTGAAATAAAGTAAACTTGCCTGTCCCGCTCCGTAAGCACCGCTGCCGTAATAAATGGAATTTAAATACATTTCAAGAATTTGATCTTTGGAATAGCGTCTTTCCACTTCAAAAGATAAAATCAGTTCCTGGAACTTTCGCCTGAACGTTTTTTCATCGGATAAAATGGCGTTTTTGACAAGCTGCTGGGTAATTGTAGACCCGCCGATGTTACTTCCCGTCCTTATGTTAAGCCCTATGGATCGGAGTATACCCCTTCCCGAAAATCCCGAATGCCGATAAAAATCCTTATCCTCAATTGATAACGTCGCATCGGTTAAAAATTTGGGAATTTTTGTAAGGGAAACAGGCTGTATCGGTTTAACACTTGGGCTTTGGTAAAAGATTCTGCCTTTTCTGTCATAAAGTATTATTCCTGTGTTATTGCTGTTCATTAGCTTAAAAGGTGTTGCTATACTATCTACATATCGGAAATAGGTATACAGGCCGAAAAGAAATATAATAAATAGGAGAAAAATAGAAATTAAAAACCAGTAGGGTATAAGTTTTCGGAAAATTGATGATATGATTTTGATCATTTAATCAAAAAGTCTATAATTATAGCACTTATCTCATGAATCAGTCAGTTTTCTTAGTCAACCGGATACTCGCGATTTTAACGGTTTTCGGACAGGTTATTGGTATTTCATTTTTAGTAATTTTCCTCTTTTATTTTCTGAATAAAAAAAAGCTTAAATTCGTAAAAAACAGTATTTTTAGAAAAATAGTAAAATATTCCTATCATTTGGCTTTAATAGTCTCTCTGACGGCAACATTAGGCAGTCTGTTTTATTCCGAAATAGCCGGTTTTGAGCCCTGTAAACTCTGCTGGTTTCAGCGGATTTTAATGTATCCGATGCCGCTGCTTTTAAGCCTGGCGATTTGGAAAAAAGACAAAAGTATAAATGATTACCTGATTACCCTGTCAGGAATCGGCATTGTTATCGCCTTTTATCATTATTATCTTCAAAGAGGGGGTCAGTCTATCTTACCCTGCAGTACAATCGGCTATTCCGTATCCTGCTCTAACAGTTTTGTCATGGAACTGGGGTATATAACAATTCCGTTGATGGCTGCGACCGCTTTTCTTCTGATTATAGTTCTGATGCTTGTCCCTATTCTTATTAAAGAGAAATAAGTGCTTTTATCCCCATAACTTTTTCTTACCGGAAAACAGTTTAAATATAAATTCCTACTTATATAAATAAAGCGGCTAAATGACACCAAAAGAGAAAAAATCCTTGACGGAAAGGGCTGCTGAAATCTCCAAAAAAATTGACAAAACCGGAATTGTGGCCGGTTTGGCAGGAGCGGCTTACGGCGTTGTCCGGACAGTACCCGGATTGGTATCAGGAGGTATATTACTTGCCGGAACCAGTGCCGTCACTTTGGTTATCGGTGAAAAAATAAGGCGTTCTGCCGAACGGAAAAGAAAAGCTAAACAAAGTAAAACTGTTTATCGTTTTAAGGCAGGCTGATTAGACGGAAGTTTTACCTGGACTTATATCCGCTTTTCCATCACCGGGAAGGTTTTCACCGGCTGACTCCGGGGGAGGAACTGGCGTATCATTTGGCATATTTTGTCCCATCGGATTTGATGAAACTGTTTGATCTGAATCAGAGCTCGATTTATTACCTGATAGCGCCGTCGTTGTTGAATTTTGTTCATTAACGGGTTGTGAGGCTGCCGGAGTCATAACCGGAGTTGGCTGGGTCGGGGCTGTGTTTTCATCATTTCCAAGTACCGAAGCTGCTGCTGCTGGGGAAGATTGTTGTGCCGGCGTAGGTTGTTCTTTTATTTGAGCCATTTGCTCGAAAAACGCGTCAACTTCAGCCACGACATCATTTGGTGTAAATTGGGCTTTTATCAAATAACCGTCTGCACCTATTTTAAACGCCTCTTTTATTATGTCTTCCTGGCCCAAATTCGTAATAAGAATTATCGGCGTATCTCTTGTCGGTGAACTCGGTGACCTCATAGCCCGAAGTACATCGATTCCGGTAACTTTTGGCAGCATGATATCCAAAAGAATCAGGTCATAGACATGAGCTCTTAATTTAACCAACGCTTCCTGGCCGTCAGATGCTGTTTCCACGGAATAATTTCCGGTTTTAAGAAAAGCCATCCGGTAAATATCCTGGATATGAAAATCATCTTCAACAATAAGTATCGTTTTCATATTGATTTCTAATTCTATTATAACTGACCCCCGGAAATACGTTGGGCCATTCTTTCAGGATTAATCATAATTCCTTTTCCGGTTCTTCCTATTGGTGCAGGGGAGATTAACTGGTCAACCGGTACATTTGTTGCGATCGGCAGGGTAAAAATAAATGTTGAACCTTTTCCCAGTTCACTGTCAACTGAAATGTCTCCGCCGTGCATGGAAATAATTGATTTGGAAATAAAAAGTCCCAATCCTGTTCCTTTTGAACCCTGTTCCAGTACGCTTGAAACCCGGAAAAATTTAGTAAACAGCTTGGATAAAGCTTCTTTAGGAATTCCAATTCCGGTATCTTTTACGGTAACACCGACAAAAGAATCTTTTCTTGAAATGGAAACGGTTATTGATTCACCAACCGGAGTATAAGTAATTGCGTTGGTAATCAGGTTAGTTAACACCTGATTTATTCTTGATTGATCAGCCAAAACAAGAGGCACTTTTTCATCAGGTTCTGTAAATATAAGTTTCTGCCCTTTACTGTTTGCCTGATCTACCATGTCGGTTACAGTATTTCTGACCAGAGACAGAAGATCAACCGGAACAGGCTCGATTTTATATGAACCTCTTTCTATTCTTGACACATTTAGAAGATTATCTATTAAAGTGCCTAAATTGCTGGCATTATAAGAAAGTCTGTGTAAATGTTCCTGGTGTTCAGGAGACAGTTTTTCCCCGATTTCGGAATTTAATAATTCGGCATAACCTCTGATAACTGTTAGGGGGGTTCTGAGTTCATGAGCTGCCATTGAAACGAAATCGAGTTTCATTTCTTCAAGCGCTTTTTGATTTGTTTCATCATAAAAAGTCAGAATATATCCGTGGCTTTCTCCGCTCCCAAAGACTAAAGGCGCCACATCGATTGAAACGTAAAATATTTTTTCCGATTGAGATTTAATCTGCAGGCCTCTTTCCCGGTGAATGGACGCCAGTTCATCCGGCTTTTGGATATAATTGGATAAGACGATTTTTTCGTCTCCGCCGTAAAGTTGTACTATTTCATCAATATGTTTTCCCATGACAGTTTGAGCTGTAAAACCGGTAAATAATTCCGCGGTTTTATTGAAGACCAGTATCCGGAAACTTTCGTCAATAGCTATTACGGCCTCAGATAATGCCTGCAGCATGGATTCCATCTTTTTTTCTTCATTTTTTAAATTGCCTTCTTTTTCCTGGACCTGATTAATAAGTAAATCAAATGATGTTGCCATATCTTCAATATCTAAATTTTTACTCATGGAAGCATCGGTATTGAGAATGTTTTTTTCTACTTTTTCTAAAGACTGTTTAAATTTGTTTATGGCTGAATTAAAAAATAAATATACTATTGCGGTAAGACCGGTCATGAGGATGACACCGCCTGCGAAAGTCAATAGCCGATTAATATTCCCGCCCGGAATAAATGCGGTCAAATTCAAAGCTGTAAAGATTATGGTACTAAAAACCAAGGCAATAATTATTTTGCCCCTGACTTTTAACTTCATATAACTATAATAACAGCATAAAAGAAATAAAATAGTCTTGTAAAGGATTAAATCGGAATTGACTAACCGGAAAAATGAGAGTAATCTGGTAAAAAAATGAATAATAAACTTAAAATCGGTTGGTTTTCTTTTTCCTGCAGTGAAGACTCGACAATTATTTTCACCGAACTGTTAAATGATTATTATTTGGAATGGAGGAATCTGATCGATTTCCGTTCTATGCTTATTTTGCAGAAAAAAAGCAATCCTGTTGATTTGGATGTGGCTTTCATTGAAGGAGCAATAACTTCAAAATCCCAGGAAAAAAAACTGTTAACAATCCGAAATAACGCTAAAAAGCTTGTGGCTGTCGGATCATGTGCCGTAATAGGAATGCCTTCATCACAAAGAAATACTTTTCAAAAAGATTTGAAAGGGGAGATTAATAATGTCCTGATTACTTTTGATTATACTCAGAATGTAAAAAAAGTTGCTGATATTGTCCGGGTTGATGATACGGTGGCGGGCTGTCCGATGAATGAAGCTCAATTTTTAGAGTTAATTAACCGTTATTTTAAAGAATTCGGCATTAAATAACCCATGCATAATCTTGATCTGTCATTATCGGATATATCTAAAATTGAAGGCAAAGCTTCCTGTGAGATAAAAATTAGGAACGGAAAACTTCAGGATATAAAATTTTCCATTGCCGAATATAAGAGGTTTTATACTCAGGCTATAAGGGGAAAAGATATTGCCGCGCTTCCCCAGTTGACTGCCCGTATCTGCGGTACTTGCTCAAATGCTCATCTTTTATGTGCCGTTAAAGCTGTTGAAAATGCTTTGGCTGTTTCAGTCAGCCCTCAGACAGTGAATTTAAGAAAACTATTAAATTACGGTCTGTTTATCAGGGATCATGCTCTTCATTTGTATGTTTTTGTACTGCCTGATCTTTTCGGTAAGGATTCAATACTGGATTTTGATGAAAGTGATTCATTAGAGCATCAGATGCTCCATAATGCGTTTATTGTAAAAGCAGCCGGTAATCAACTGGGTAAAACAGTCGGCGGCAGAAGTGTCCATGCACCCTTTATTATCCCCGGGGGATTTACCAGGCTACCCTTAACTGATGATTTAAAAAAGACGGGCGAACAATTGGAAAAAATAAGACCTCTGGTATTAGATTTAATAGACCTGTTTTTTAAAAAAGACGGCCGTTTACTCAGAAAAAATTTACTGTATGCCTCACTTATTGATGATGAACTGTCGTTCCTGTCCGGTTCTCTTTTTAGTAGTAACGGAGATATTGTCGGGGAGAAAAAATTCGGAGATTATCTGGAAAAAGTTATTATTCCTTATTCCCATGCGACAGGCTACAAATATTTGGGTAAAACCTACATGGTCGGGGCTTTGGCCCGTTTGAACCTGGCCAAAGATAAGCTTCACAAAAGAACTGTAAAAGATACGGAAAAATATCTCAAAATATTTCCGTCACAAAATATTTATCACAATAATTTAGCCCAGGCCATTGAAATTCTTCACGCCGTTGATTCTTCACTGGAAATTATCAATAATATCAAAATTTATCCCGAGAGTCAGGTTGTTCTTCAAAGAAAGGAAAGCATTGGTGTTGGGGTTGTTGAAGCTCCGCGCGGTACACTTTACTACCGTTTGGAAGTTGACGCAGGCGGAAAGATTAAAAACGGCCGGATAGTTGTTCCCACCGGACAAAATCAGATCGGCATTGAAGAATCTATCCGCCAATTCATAATTGATAATATGGCGGCCATTAAGGACAAATCATCCCTGGAACACACAATTGAATCAATAGTCAGGGCGTATGATCCCTGTATGAGTTGCGCCTCGCATTTCCTTAAATTCCGTTATCTTTAAGACATCCTTTTACGGATTCATATGCTTCTTCAAAAGAATAATTTGCCGGGACACCGATGATTTTGAATTTTTTTATTTTTCCCAGTTTAAGCATTAATCCCAATAACAGGGGTAAATCATAGTCGTGAACACTGTTGCGGGGTGAAAGTAAAAAATACTTCAGGCCGGTAAATATTTTAACTTTATTAATTCCCGTAACTGTATCTAGAAATATTGAATTATCAGAAATGTCGCTTACCTCAGTCGGATCAAATACTTCAAAATTATAAGAAGGTAAAATTGCCTTTAAATGAGGCATTAATTTTAAAGGCAGACTGTCCTTTTGAATAAGTGGATTGCCGAGGCAATAAATTATTCTTTTCATAAATTTTTCGCATTGGCCAGATTGACGGATAACCCGGTAAAATATTTCAGATTAGCGCGTTGCCTCAGAGTTAACCTTGATGTCAGAAATCCCCAATGGTAACTGACATCATCACCAACCGATAATGATTGAAAGAGGATGTCATGTGCTCCCTGTTTACTTATTTCTTTTATGCAGTTTTTTTCCATATAAAGCTTTCCCTTGAATTGTTTCAGTCTTTGTGTCCGGATTCTGATTTTTCCCTTGGAGATGGAAATAATTTTTCCGTAATTGACTAGACAGGCGTCCATGGTTTCTAATGTGTGCGGTAAATCAAAATGTCCGGTCCTTATATATATGTTTAAAACATGGAAGGAATGATGGGGAACCGATTCATACCGGAATTTATTGGAAATAATCTCCAAATCACTCCGGTTTAGTTTTTTTCTTAAGGACAGCTTCTCATTTAGAAGATTATAAAAAGCGGATTTTTTAATTTTGTATAGTAATGAGTTGCCTAGCCAGTAGGCTTCAACTACCCGATTGTCAAAGGGATCGCTGATTTTATTTTCATATGCAATTAAACACAAGTAAGGATAAAGAGTTGAAAATTGTGACAGAATTTCTGCGGTTCCAATATCAGTTAAGCCGGTTAGTGAATAATGCCGGAGGTTTGAAGCTTTAGCCGGTCCGCATAACGAAAGAGAATTTGGCGGATAAGAAAACCGGCAGCATTGGTAAAGTCCGCAAATCGGTTTGCCGTTACTGATAATATTTCCTGGCACTTTGATACTTTCCCGAAGTAATAACACTAATCAGGATAACACCGGTCAATACAGCCAAAGAGTTAACGGAAATTATCGGTGAAAAATCACGGGTAATTGTTACTGCCGATAAAAAATTGGTGACCGGTGTGGCAAGGATCAGAATCGACGTAACCAGTGTTGCCGGAGCATATTTAAGGGCTTTATACCAGGTAATTACGTATAAAGTCAGCAGAATGATACTTCCTGAAATTGGTAGAATTTGTTCAGGCGCAACCTGCCAAATGAGCTGTGCTTTACCCGAAATAACGGCAATAAAAATAAGAAATACAGTACCAAATGTCATCCTGCCCCAGGCAACAGTGCTGCTTTCTGTTTTTTTTAGTACAATTTTGGCAATTATATTTTCAAAAGACCATAAAAGAGTGGCCGATAAAATGAAAATTTCCGGAACTCCAAATTTAAATTGGGTAAGTCCGCCGATAAAAAAATTTGCAAAAATAATTAAAAGGTATCCGATTATTTGATAATATGACAGTTTTTCCTTTAAAACAGAAACCGAAAATATGGCTACCCATATAAAAAGTGTTTTATGGATTAAATTGGCCACAACCGGCGTTGATTCGGTTAAACCCTGAAAATAAAGGATAAAAGGCAGACTTCCTCCGATCAATCCGATCAGTATCAGCCTCTTGTCAAACTTGTCAAGGTGCCGCCTTGACAAGCTTGATATGCGGGGATTTCTTCCCAAAATGAAAAAGGATAAAATTAACGCGGTACCGCCGTTTTTTATGATGTTGAAAATTAAAGGATCGATGCCCTTTACCAAAACCTGTTTGTTATAAAAAATTGCAATTCCCGATATAACCGCCGTTATTAAAGACAGAATAACCCCTTTTTTGATATTATTTTCCATTATTGTATAAAGTTTTAATTAATCTTCTGATCTTAAGTCCCTCTCCGGCAGAAATTTTCCTGACAGCCATATTCCCGGCGATTTGCAAATAATCGCCTTTTTTTACTTTGAGATTTTCATCAACTCCGGCTTTTTTTCCGCCTTCAAGAATTGCTGTTTTATTTACAATTTTTTCAACTCGGTAGGGGATTGAAAAACACATAAATTGAAACTTAAGTTTATTAAATATATAATACCAGACATAAAAAATAAATGGCTGAAAATATTAAATTAACAAAAAAAGTTCTTAATAGGATAGTTTTTATCCTGTCGATAATCGGCGTAATAATAGCCGTTTATGTGCTTTACGGTTTTATAAAAAAAACATCAATTGTCTGCGTCAATGAAGGTTGTGAAATAGTCAGAAAAAGTCCTTACAGCTACCCCTTGGGCATACCTGTACCCCTGGTCGGTTTGATCGGCTATTTTGTGTTGATGATTCTCACCTTTGCCAGATCGGTTTCCCAAGACTTAAAACTTCTGAAAGCAATCCTGGCTATTGCCGTTTTCGGAGTATTATTTGTCGGTTGGTTTACTTATACGGAAATATTTTATATTAAAGCTGTTTGTACCTGGTGCGCTATATCTGCTTTGAATATGTTGATAATCTTTATTATTGGTCTTAAAATGTATCAACTGGAAAGGCGGACAAAGTGAAATTAAGCGGAGAATCAAAATTTTTAATCGGTATCGTCCTGGTAACGGTAATTCTGGTTATAGGAGGAATATTTTTCCTGTCCCGGCCCGCTCCGGCTTTCACTTGTCAGGAAATTCTCACTTCAGATTCTTATAAAAAAGGAAATGAAAAAGCGAGAAACTGTCTGATTGAATTTTCCGATTTCCAGTGTCCTGCCTGCGGATCGTTTTATCCCCAGGTGAAAAACGTTGTGGAGGACAATAAGGATAATCTGGTTTTTGCATACCGGCATTTTCCCTTGGATCAGCATGAACAGGCTTGGCCGGCAGCCCTCGCAGCCGAAGCCGCCGGAGAACAGGGTAAATTTTGGGAAATGCATGATTATATTTTTGAAAATCAGGAAAATTTGTCTGAGCAATTTCTTCTTGAAGCCGCTGAAAAGTTGGGTCTTGATAAAGAAAATTTTGAAGCAGCCTATAAAGAGAAAAAATATCAGGATAAGATTAACCGTGATCTTACAGACGGCAGAAAATTCGGGGTTGACGCCACTCCTACCTTTTTTTTAAACGGCAAAAAACTGAATCTCTTTTCCCGTACCGATCTGGACAAAGCCGTCGAAGAAGCGATAAAAAAATAACTTACCTGACCTGTTTATTCATTCATTGTACTGATCCGCTATCGGAGGGATGCCTACCGTTTGGTCAAAGATTTATCGGGCTAAATATATATCTTCCAGTTCGCTGACCCCCCCGAAGGCAATTCTGTCAATTATCACGTTTTTCATTCCCATCATCAGGGCCGGAGTAACGATAAGTTCTCCGTATTTGTCGTTAATCGCATCAACCGCTTTAATGACATTTTTATTGTTTTTCATCTCCGAATCAAACAGATCCAGCTGTTCCGGTTGGGTACTTTCAAGATGAAAGCAGCTTACCGCCAAATCCCTGACTTTTTTTTGTTGGGGCTGCCGGTTAAAAATCCAGACTGCTTTTCTGTAAAGGTCAGCAGTTGAATAAAGGGGAATCTGAAGGGTTCTTCCCATATGCCAGTAAGTCATGTCCGTATAAACTAAAGCCACATGAATTCCGTATGCCTGATAGTTTCTCTTTCTGAGTCTCCGGCCCATTTTTTCGCAAAGCTTCATAAGTAACCGGATTAATTTTTTCGGATCATCCGTCTGCTCCTTTAAAGCATATGACTGTCCGTAACTTTTTCGGGCAAATTCAACAGCGTCTATCTCCCAGCCCCTCAGTCTCAAATACCAGTAGTAACCGTTGATGCTTTTAAAGACTCTTTTTTTAAGAATATCCAAAGAAGCGTTAAGAAACTGTAAGGGAGTA
Organism: Candidatus Gottesmanbacteria bacterium RIFCSPHIGHO2_01_FULL_40_15; assembly: GCA_001779115.1. Classification (GTDB taxonomy): domain Bacteria; phylum Patescibacteriota; class Microgenomatia; order 2-02-FULL-39-11; family 2-02-FULL-39-11; genus 2-02-FULL-40-10. The sequence continues at coordinate 176,961 of MFJF01000005.1, read as the reverse complement.
AATATGCCGCATGCGTTCAGCCGCGCCTCATAACGCGTATTAATGCCGTTAAGATCCGTCAGGGTGCGGGACGCATAAACTTCTCTTAAATTTTTATCGGTGACAATGTCCAGTCCGTCGGGTTTATGCAAAGATGCGGCCAGTTTCGCCAGGAACCGGTTGGTGGCTATGCCGATATTGCAGGAAATCCATTCACCGACTTCTTTTTTTATCCGCTGTTTCATTTCTTTTCCGATCTCAACAAGTCCTCTTTTAAAGCTCAATGTCCCTTCAAAATCTATAACCAGTTCGTCAATTGATTTGGGGGTAAGATTCGGCGAGTAATCGGATAAGACTTTCCTGAATTTGAGATGGATATCACGGATAAGTTGGGGATCAGGGTCGCGGACGATAATATCTTTACAAAGGAGTCTGGCATCCCGCACCGTCATGCCGGTTTTTATGCCGAATTGTTTAGCTTCAACCGAAGGGGCGACAACGCAGCCTCCCGGTGTGGTATATGCCGCAATGACCAGAGGTTTTCCCCGCAAAACCGGATAAGCCTGCTGTTCAGCTGAGGCAAAGCAGGAATTAAGATCAATATGCATAATGGCAGGGCGATTCCGGTTAAGTGGCAAATTCATCGATAACCTCCTCCAAAATCCAGTGAAGCGTTTCCGTATCATGCACCAGTTTAAATGAGGTGTTATTTTCGGCCACAACAGAATAAATATGAACCAGTTTCCTTCCTATTCTGGCGGGCCAATGATAGCCTACCTGCCGGATTTTGTAGGATCTTCCCTGCCAAAAAAACTTAACAGGCCAACTCTTGCCTTTATTCCTGTCATAAAAAGAGATAACGCTGATTTTTTCATTGATGACTTCACTCATAAAACGGTGACCTCCGTGGCGGGAAAAATTATTATCAGTGGTATTTCCGGATTACTGCAACGACCGTGCCGAAAATCGACAGTTGATTTCTGGGGTAGAGCACCGGATATTTTTTATTCGCCGGAAACAGGGCTATTCTGCTATTTTTTCGGGAAAAATGCTTGAGGGTAAATTCATCGTCTATAAAAGCCACTACCACATCGCCTTCTCCCGGCAATTTATCCTTCTCAACTACCACCAGGTCACCCTCATTAATGCCGGCTTCAATCATGGAGTCGCCCGATACCCGCAGCAGGTAGGAATTCCCCGGTTTTTTCACCAGATAATCGTCAAAAGATAATGAATCTAAAAGAGTCTCCGAAGCATCTCTCGGCATGCCGGCGGCAATTATTCCGGCAATAGGCAGAGCGGAAAATAAACGTCCGGGAACAAGTCTGCCTTTATCGTCCTTCTTTAAGGTGCCTTCCTCAACAAGTTTTTTCGCCAGGCGGAAACTGGACTGTTTGGAGGCAAAACCGAAAAGGCGGCACATCTCCTGATAGGAAGGCAGTCTTTTCTGTTGCCGGAAGAATTTTCTGATTAAATTTTTGGCTGTTTCAAGCTTCATAATTCAACCTGTTAAAGATAAACTTAACTGGCTGACCCGGCTTTTCAGGATAAGTTCTCTCCTGGCTTCAAGCGCCAATTTTTTGACCGTCCTCAACCGGCCTGTTTCCAGGGCTTTAAGCTGTTTCTTAAACCGGAGGTAAGTAGCTGACATTGGCCGGAATTTATCTTTTTTTCCCATTATTAATACTATTATAGTGAACGATCGTTCACCTGTCAAGAGTCGCTTGTCACCGGGGGGCAGGTATTGTAATATGAATAATATGAATATTCTGCTTGTCTATGCCACCAATTCAGGCGGAACACAGTTAGCCTCCCAAATAGTTCAGGAACATCTGATGAGTCAAAATTTGCAGGTGACAATGAAGGAAGTCCGTGATACTCAACCGGAAGAACTGACTGATGCCGATGCCGTAATTCTGGCCTCTTCCACTTGGGATTATGAAGGTTTAGAGGGACAACCTCATCCTGATTACCGGCCGTTTATGGAGCTTTTTAAAGGTAAGAAAATAACCGGTAAAAAATTCGCCGTTTTAGGACTGGGAGATTCATCCTATACGTATTTTTGCGGAGCGGTTAATCATCTGGAGCAGTTTGTTAAAGATTTGGAAGGGATATTGGCGGTTGATTCATTGAAAATAGACGGATTTTATCTCGACCAGCAGACTAATTCAGAAAAATTGGCTTCCTGGGCGGATAATCTGGGAAAAACTCTCGTCAAGTAATTCCTGTCACCCGTCCAAAGATATTTATTCCGTTTAATTATTAATATATTGAGTTTATATATGGACAAAAAACCCGCCGGAATAGCTTACAGATGCATCACCGTTTCAGGAAGAGTTGCCAGCGGGGCTACAACTTTATCGCATGGTTTAAAAAGAGTTTTGAATTGGCGGTTGTGGAACGGCGGAGAAATATATCGCCAGTATGCCAGAGAAAAGCAAATTCCTCTTGAAAGAACTGATCTTTCTTCCGATGACTATCATATCAAATTGGATAATTACATCAGGGAAAAATTAAAAACCGAGAAACAGTTGATTATGGAATCATGGCTGTCGGGATATGATGCCAGAAATATTGAAGGTATATTTAGAATATTCGTTGACTGCTCTGATTTTTCTTTAAGGGTTGACCGTCTGGTTAACCGGGAAAAAATGACAATTGACCAGGCCAAGGAACATTTGAAAAGGCGGGAGGAAGAAAATCTTAAAAAATGGGAACGTCTTTATAAGATTAATAATTTTTGGGATGCCAAATATTATGATCTGGTTATTGATACCTTTTATTACGGGCCTACTGAATCCCTGAATATTGCTTTAAAAAACCTCGGACTCATGAAATGACAAACTTATGGTCAGACTTGTTGTCATTATGACGGCCATTTTTGTAGTTCTTTTGGCGGTTCTTATCTTCGTTCCGGCACCCAAATAAAAAAATTAATAGTCATTTTAAAAATTCATCGGAATCAATGAGTATTGTTACCGGTCCGTCATTTACGATCTCGACAGTCATATATGCACCGAATTTCCCCGAAACTACTTTCTTTATACCCGCTTTTTTCAGCTTTTCGATAAATAGTTCATATAACTTTTCCGCACGTTGGGGATTGCCGCTTTTAAGAAATGAAGGTCGCCGGCCGGCCGATAAATCCGCGTATAAAGTGAATTGGCTGACAACCAGAATTTCTCCGCCCGTTTGAAGAATGGACAGGTTCATTTTACCATCACTGTCCGGCATAATCCTTAAATTTGCCGTTTTTTCAGCAATCAGATTAACTTGTCTATCAGTATCCGTTTCGGAAATTCCCAATAAAATGACATACCCTTTATTAATTTCATTGATGACTTCACCGTCAATAAGAACTCTGCCTTTTAACACGCGTTGCAACAAGGTTCTCATAAAAACACCAAAAAGAAAGGTAAAGGAATCGCTTCCTCTTCAAACCTTTCTTTTCGATCTCCGTTGTTTCAGCGGGTTACTGAAATGGATGAACCCAGCTCAGCCATTGGGGCGGCCACTGTTATCCTTCCGTCTGTTACGCTTCTGACAACCGTATAACCGGTGTTATACGCGGCCGTACAGATAGTCACGCTTGCTCCTCCTAAAGAAGGATCAACCGGTAAAGCGGCGATATATCTGGTGATAACATCAGCACAGATATCGGCTCCTGTATCAGCTATAGTTTGCACCGTTGTTGTTATTCCGGCCGGTAGCGCGCCTCGGTTATCTGCAGCATATTGATGGACCGCATTAAGTATTGTTGAGACATTGCTGTTTCTTTGAGTATTGTTGGCCTGGGAAAATTGTCTGGCCGGGTTAATGGCGATAAGAGTAATCGCCAACAGGGTTGCCAAAATACCGATGACAACCAAAAGTTCTATAAGGGTAAAACCCTTTTGGGCAGTTTTCATTAAATAATCACCTCCTAAATTCACGCTACTATTAAGAAGTATTCATTGTCAAGTAAAAGTTTACAAAACCCGCTCCATGGAAAAATCATTTATTACTTAGGTTGATGAGGGCACAAGAAGTTTTTTAACCTCACCGTATTTTGAGGGTAAACCTATATCTATCATTGCTCTGAATCCAGGATCATAATCCAATAAATATATACCGCTATTGTCTTTGGCCCAACACAAAACTATTAAACTTGAATACTCGCTATAATACCTGCCAATCTCTTTTTTTGTATTTGCTTTAAACATCTTTATCCATTTTGATTTAGTTTTATTGCCGTTAGAAACATTTACATAGAAACGTCTATCAGGTGAGAAAGCTGGAAAAGGCCAATCCCATGAATTAGGAGGATATAATTGCTGACCATTACAGAATAAATCAAGAGGACGATCCACTCCCGGTATTAATACCCATTGTAGAGTAGATTTTTGTATATTACGCTTGAAAAGAAATCCCCCAAATATTACTAAAATAAGGACTTCTAAGACCAAAAGTATTTTATTCAATCTGACACGTTTCCAAATTTTAGTCATATTTTTTCATAATCTAAATGGTGTTGTTTGCCTGTAGAGCATGAAAAGAAGAAGAATTAAAAGCAGTGAAAAAAACGTTAAAAGAATAAAAACTCTTTTTATTCCGAATACCTGTTTCTCTTCAGGATTTTTAGGTTTACTCTGTATCTGTGAAGTAACAAGAGTCTGATCCTTAATCATATTCAATTTTGCCGATATAAAGTTTGCCGCGGCCAAATCAAGGGTTTTTACGTTAATTCCGATTATTGAAGTCGGGACAATTGCTTCAACATAAAATCCCATTTTAATAAACATATGCCTTATTGTTTCAATCAGATCTTTGTTGACGGCAACAATCCGGTAGCCCTTTGGCTGCCTGTAGATTTTATGAATAGTTTCCTCAAACGGCAGATGGTATAGAAAGTTATTTAATGTCAGCTCAAATTGGCTGTCACTGACTTCATCGACTAAGATTTCAAAAATTACCTCTTCGGACAAAACGATAACAAGTGACTGCGGATTCAGTTTGTAGAAATTAATAAAAAGAATAATTTGTTTTTCCAAATCAATCCGGTTAATCACTTCAAGATCACGGACTAAATTGGGAGAAAAATTAAAAACCATTTGTTTTTTAACATTCATGTCAAAATATTCCATCCTGGACCGGTCGATTAATATAATTCCGAAATTCTTGTTACTTTCATTGCCCATCATAATTCTCTCCATGATAAAACAGACAAAACATTATTATTGATAGCTGTTAATGCTTCTATTGTTTTTATCTGGTTGGACAATTTTGCTGAACTGATAATGGTTTTTTCGGAGGATCCGGTTACTGTTACGGTAATTTCTCCGTCTCCGATGGTTATTGTTTCCCCGGTATAACCGGGATTCCTCAGAAGTCTTAGCAGGGCATTTTCCGCTCCTGTTTCTGCTAATGATTTTGCTCTTCCGGAAGTAACGGCATAAGTTGTTGAAGATCCGGCAATAATCATTAACGCAACAGAGGCTGCAATTACCGTAACGGCAAGAACCATAAAAAATATAAGGACAATTAAAGCGTGACCCTTACTGTATTTATTAATTTTTCTCATCTGATTCCCGCTGTTAAATTAATTTTCTCCGTTTCCGGTCCGGCAGCTCTTTGGATTGTACTTGTAACATCAGCAGTTATCCTTAAAAGCGGTTTATCTCCCGGATTTTGCAGTCTTATAATATTGAAATTTGAAATATTGGTGGAAAAACTGTTTAATCTTTCTTGTGTTACTCCGTCATCTGAAATTAAATTACCGCCCGATAAAAAAAAAGTATAAGTATCAGTTCCGCTTTGAATTGTTAATATATTGCTGTTGTCTCCGGGATTGACCGGAATCAATACGTTTCCAGCCGTTGATAGTGTATTTATTAACTTTTGACTGATAAATCTGGCGTCTGTTTGGGATTCCGAATAGGAAACAGATTCTTTCTGGGTGTCAAAAAGAGTTGCGAAAACATCGGTTATGACAATTAACAGAGTAAATAAAAGAAAAGTATAGATTACCATTTCGATAATCGCCGTGCCTTTACCTGAAAAGTGTGTATTTTTTCTCATGGTGAATAATTTACCGTTACATCATATAGAACAGGACTGTAAAAAATATCATCTGAATTAAAATTGGCCTTATAGCGGAAACATCTGCCCGGGTTTTTATAAGTCCCTACCCCGTTTATGGGAATTGAACCGGCTTGGGTAAAAAAACCCGTAAGCAGTCCGTCAGGTCCGACATAAGTATATAAAGCATCGTTACAATTGTCGTTTACAGCCTCAGTTACAGCCACCTGTAAATTCAATGTCGTATTAATAGGAATATCGGTTGTGAATTCCAGCCTGTTAAATGCAGCGGCTGTTCCCGCATCAAACGGAGCCGATTCATAAATGCCTGTTGTTGTATATTGTCCGCCGGGACCTCCGGCGATAATCTTAAGTTCGGCATTGGCATCGCCGGTAATAATGTAGGAATATACATCTCCGTCCGCTTCCAGAACTGAAGATAATCCGTTTATCCCGGTATCAATGTTTAATCCGCCGCATTTGGGCATCGGAGGATCGATTCTTTCTCTGATTATGTTAATAACCTGGTATTCCTCTCCTCCTGTTCCGACAATAATTGCTTTATTTCCGGTAACAACGGTAATTCCTTTAGGATTCATTCCGTTCGTTTCATAGGTCGCCACAACCGGTCTTTGGCCGTTTTTGATTGTCGTATCAATTGTAAACATTTCTCTTTGAGTTGATGAAACTGCTGTCGCCATATATATCCGGTTGCCTGCCTGATTGACAAAAACATCCCGGCCGTAGGACGCGTCCAATTGGGCAAATCCCGTTTCGGTCAAAACTGTTCCGTCGGGGCTTACTTCAATTATTTGGAGTTGTTTAGATAAAGATTCAACGGCAATATAGGCGTAATTTCCTCTGACGAATATTCTGTTTCCCGTTCCTGCTAAAGTTATCTGTGAAAGAAGCGGTCTGGCTCCGGCTTTTTCCGACAAATCAAATGTATAAAGGATATTGAATATAAGGGCAAAGCCGATATTACCGGATACAAATACACTTTGGGCGTCAGCATTACCGGGAGCGTTAAAATAGCCTGCCTCGGTAAATTTTCCGTTTATGTCAACCTGCGTCAGATCGATAATAACTATTTCTTTTGCGTTAGTGTCCGTTGCCAGGTAAGCAAAATCATCTTCTCCGAAAACTCCGTTGGTTTTATAACCGTCAAAAGTCCCTTCAATAGTTCCACCCGGCGGAGTCGGAGCCGGAGGGTTGGAAATAAGGGTATTGGCGAATGATACTCCTGAAGCATTCTCGCCGGTTCCGGCAACCACCTGTCCTTCAATGGCCGAAACGGCGTTCGCCACACCCTGTCTAGGCAGATCTACAGCGGAAATCGATAAATTCGGATTGCACCACCAGCTGCCGGTTCCCCCGGTTCCCAGAACTACTTCTCCTCCGAAATCATCAATAACGGCAACACCGTTTTGTGTTCCCCGGTCAAAATCATCAATAGTCGTTTCCGTATACGCTGAATTATTAATATATCTGGTCAGGTAAATTATCGATTCCACATCGGAAGGATTCGGCTGCGACCAAGAGACGGTTGTTGTAATTTTTCTTGTTGAAGGATCCGCTTCGCCTGTGCCGGAAAGAACTCCGTTAGCATCCCTGTAAGCATCTTCAATGGATATTTGCCGCGTAAATCCGCTGAGGGATTCACTTCCCGGTTGAAGAATGTAGTAAGTCCCGCTTATTAGGGGATGGAAAGTACCGTTAACCGATATTTCGTTCCAATTCCTTTCCCTGACCTGTTTTACCGCTTCTTCTGCTTCGATTAAAAGTTGATATGCTTCGTTTCTTTGTTTTTGCTGCGCTTTTCCCTCTCTTGATGATGTCAGTCCCTGTATCAGACCCGGTAGAAGAATGGAAGATATGGCAATGGCAATCAAAAGCTCGATAATTGACTGCCCCTGGGAGAACGGAATATTTTTCTTTTGACGGTTTTTCATGGGCAGTAGCAATGTTTATAATTTATTTCAATTTAAGGAAATAACAGCACCCAGTTTATTAAATGTCAGTGTCTGTTCATCATTGGAAACAAGATTTTTTAAGGTCAGACTGTCTGACTCCGGAATAAATCCGCTGATTTCACCCTTGATGCGGTTAAATACAATTTGTGATCCGGGAAAATTTATTGAAGTCAAGCGGATATTTTCATCATATGTAACTATGGTGTTGGATGGATCCGCGGGTGTGTAATTAATTCCCGAAAAAAGTATATATTTGTCATTTTCAAAAAAAACTCCGAATTCCGAAGCGGCATTATTTTTTATTCCTCCGGTCATGGCTTTAAGTTGTTGCAGTTTAATATCTGAAATCAAGGTTGCCGCGGTAGTTGTCAGGGATGACCTCGGTTCAATATTTATAAGGCTAATCGTAATAATACCCGTAAATATCGCTATTATTGCCATTGAAACAATAAGTTCTATCAGGGTAAATCCGCTTAATTTTGTATTGTTTTTTTTCATCCGCCGGCTCCTACCTGGCCGATCAGTCCGTAAATGGGGGCAATTATGGCCAGCATCATTCCGCCCACCAGAACACCCACTATAATAAGCATGATCGGTTCCAAAAGAGCGGTAAAAGTTCTTAAAGTATTGGATACCTGGTATTCCAGATATTCGGAGATGTCCTGCATCGATTTTTCCAAAGCTCCGCTTTTCTCTCCGACTTCCAAAAGCTTGATCATGATTGTCGGAAACACGCTTTTGGCAGATTTGAATCCTTCGGATAATTTTTTTCCGGCTACAACCATTTCAGTTGATCTGGCTATTACTTTGGCTGTTTCTTTATTAATAACCACATTTTTGGTTAACTCCAGACAATTGACTATCGGTACTCCAGCATGAAGAAGAAGGGCCATGCTTCTGGTAAATCTGGTTAAATCAATATCTTTGATGAGATTTGATATTAAAGGCAGGGAATACAAGGGTGTGATAAAAAACGACCGGTTTCTTTTATAAATAAAAGACATTATTAGAAAAAATAATACGGATGAAACTGCGATTAAAAGGGAATTCCTGGTTAAAAGTTCCGATGAATAAATCAGTATTTTCGTCGGCAGAGGCAAATCCACATTCAGCCTGGAAAATACCGAGGAAATTTTTGGAATGACAACTAAAAGCATTAAAAGAAGTACCCCCAAAAAAACAAACCCTATAAGAACCGGATAAATCAAAGCCTGCTTGACTTTATCGGTAAATTCCATTTCTTTTAGTATATTTATCTTTATATCTTTAAGTGTTATCTCCAGCGTTCCTGCTTCCTCAGATGCTTTAATCAGGTTAACGGTAATTTTGTCAAAAACTAACGGGAATTTGGAAAAAGAATAATAAAGGTGATTGCCCTGAACAATATCCTCCCTTAAAATTTCCAAAAATTTTTTATTTTTCCCTTTGGCATCTTCAAGCAATGCGTCAACCGCTTCCAAAATGGATATGCCTGCAGCCAGCATTGTTGAAAGATTGCTTAAGAAACTGATTTTTTCACTGCTGGATAAAGATATCGGAGCAATATTCATATTAAGATTCTACTTTGGTAACTCTGATTACTTCTTCAATGGTGGTAATCCCTTTTACGGCTTTGTTAAGTCCGTCTTCTGTCATTGTTTTCATGCCTTCTTTTACAGCCGTGTTGGTGATTGTCTCGGCATCGCACTTGGTAGCTATCAGTTTTTTCATTTCTTTCGTTACTTCCAAAACTTCAAAAACTCCAATTCTCCCTTGATAACCGGTATTGCGGCATAATTTGCAGCCTTTGCCTTTAAAAAAGGTAAATTCCAGTTCTTCTCCGACAGCTTTTTTAATTAATTCCAGGGGAATATGCTGGCTAAGTTCTGATAACGATATGGTGTAGGCTGTTTTGCACATTTCGCAGATTTTTCTGACCAGTCTTTGGGCAATAATAAGATTTACCGTTGAAGCAACCAGAAAAGGTTCCACTTTCATATCAATCAGTCGCGGAATGGCAGTTGAAGCGTCATTTGTATGAAGTGTTGATAAAACCAAATGGCCTGTCAGTGCCGCGTTAACAGCTATGGCAGCGGTTTCATTATCCCTGATTTCACCGACAAATATTACATTGGGGTCCTGTCTTAAAATTGATCTTAAACCGTTGGCAAATGTCAGATTTGTTTTTGTATTAACCTGAATTTGATTGGCTCCCATTATCCGGTATTCTACAGGATCCTCAATTGTCGTAATATTTCTTTCCCGGATATTAATCTGTTTTAATATGGTATAAATGATTGTTGTTTTACCTGATCCTGTGGGTCCTGTTGATAAAATCATCCCGTAAGATTTGCTTACGGCTTTGTTAATTTTAATTAAGTCACTGTCATTTATTCCCAAATTAGAAAGTGAAAATTGTCCGTGTTTGGAAGAAAGGAGTCTTAAAACAGCCTTTTCACCGTCAGCCACCGGAATAATTGACACTCTGATATCCAAATTCTCATATTCCCTTTGCATTCTCATTTTTCCGTCCTGGGCTGATAAATGCTCATCGGTCCGCAGTCTTGATAGAACTTTTATTCTGGCAATAATCCGGTCATGAAGGATTTTCGGCAGTTTCAGTTCGTCATGCAATAACCCGTCAATCCTGAATCGGATCAGGCAATTTTTTTCCTCAGGTTCAATATGAATATCCGAAGATTTATCGTCATAAGCATAATCGATAATAAGATCGACAATTTTTGTTATCGGCGCTTCATCCGGAATAAAAGTATTGGATTTACTGATAGTTTCCTTTAATAAATTATCGCAGGCAAGTTGAAGCTCTTTCCTGAACATTTTCAGGGCATTGTTTATGTCTTTATCCGTAGCGTAATAGGGAACGATGGCACTGCCGGTTTTTTTGGCAATCATTTCAATAATAGTTTTATTAGCAGGATCGGACATCGCCAACTTAATGCCTTTTTCGTCCCTCCCAAAGGATATAATTTTATGTTTCCTGGCTATTTTTTCCGGAGTTACATGAAACATTTCATCAGGAATAGCGGTTTTGGATAAAATCACAAACGGATACCCCAATTTTCTGGCAACCATTTGTCCAAGAATTTCATCCGAAAGGATATTTTTTTCTATTAACGTTTCGGAAAAAGCGATACCGGAATTCTTGGAAAGCACCGCAATATCTTTTATTTCCTGTTCTTTGATAAGACCTGATTCAATAAGAAGATTTTGAAGCTGATAATCGCTTATTGCCATAAATCAATAAATTTAGTCCCGGCAACTGTCGGGTACTTAGTTTTATCATACACAAGTATCATTAGCCGTTAAAGGGAATAAAACTCAGGAAGGTTTGTCAAAAGTAAGTTTTTATCCGGTAGTTTTTACTGATTTTTTTGCCGTTTGACATTGTAACCGTTATATTTAAGCCGGCCTTGGACAGTCCGGTGTGGAAAGTACAGACTGAAGTGGAACATGTTCCAAATAGTAGTTCTCTGGGACTCGAAGGATCATTCTCTGAAGAAATGGTACCGGCAGCTCCCTGTGTTATTCCGTTACTTAAGTAACTGAAAAGATAGGAAGCGCTAGTAATGTTAGAAAATCCGGTAAAATTAAATATAATTGCTCTCTTATCAGCTCTGTATTTTACTCTGACAGGTATTATCGAAGCCGTATTAACCGACTTGGCATTGCCTTTTTTTGGTATGAATTTTTTGGCGCCAAACACAGTCCGGTTATTTAGAGGTAAAAAAAATAAAACAGCTGCAATTAAAACAGTCTGAAAAAATCTCATTTTTTTTCTTTTAAGATTTTATCCCTAAATCCGGTATTAATGCAATCTCCAATCTGCCGGTTGTGCTGATAATAGTTTATTTTTTTAGTATACTTTTAGCCGGTGGATAAAAAAATCATAATTTTCGCCTCACTTTTTGCCTTTTTTATTACAGTATCAGGTTTTTATTTCGGAAGGTTTCTAAAAACCGGACAGAATACGGCTGAGGCTGTGTTGCCAACTTCAACTCCTGTTTCGGTAGAACTTTTAACCTGGGAAGATCAATCTGAATTCCTCTTTCAATACCCTAAAAACCTGAATCTTAACCCTCATTCTGAAGATAACGAAAATTATGCCCATCTTGAGTTGACCGATAAAGATAATCCCGGTTCCGTCATTCTCTGGACAAAAGACACCTCTTATGAAAATCTCGACGATCTTATTGACGGAGAATCACTGGAAAACTATGTCGGCAGCCGGCTGGATACTTTTCCCGCTGTAAAAGTTATAAATAATACGGACAAAAACAAATTTACGTTGGAAGCGATAAGAAACGGATATCTTTATCAGATTGAAGTAGACACTTTTGGAAAGGGGTATTGGCAAAAGATATTTGATTCAATCGTTTCATCCTACAAATTTATCGGAAGTAGTGAGCCAAAAAAGATCAATACCGGCAATTCCGGTATTCCGGTGGATACCTCCGGTGAGATTTTTCTTGAAGAGGAAGTCATAGAATAACGGATTTTAATGAACAGATACTTCTTTATTCTCGGAAGATATTATTCTTTGTCTCTTGCGGAAATATTATCACAACTTAAAAAGGAAAAAATTGAATTCTTAATTGAGGAAATAGGGCCGGAGGCCGTCATAATTAATCTTCCTGAAATCTTTGACACCGGATATTTTATGGACCGTCTGGGAGGTACTGTTAAAATGGGCAGAATAATCTCGCAACTTTCTTTGGATGAAGACCGGGCGGCTTTATATTCCTGTTTTGAATCTGACTTTTTGACGAAATATTTTATCCCGGAAAAAACAAAAAAAATACACTTCGGTATCAGTATTTATGATGCCGGAGCTAAAAGTAATAAGCTAATAAAACTTCTGGAAAATCATTTGTCCGATTTTAACAATAATATCAAGGAAAATTTGAAAATAAACGGTTTCAAATCAGGTTATTTAAGACTTAAAGGAAGAAAATTATCCTCTGTTGCCGTATATAAAAACCGGCTGTTGGACCGGGGTTTTGAAATGTGTCTTCATGCTGCCGGCGATAATATTTATGTCGGAAGAACTGAAAAAGTTCAGGATTATTCTTCATATGCTTATCGCGATATTAAAAGACCCGCTCTTGATAAAAAAGCGGGAATTTTACCGGTAAAATTGGCCAGAACCTTGATAAATCTGTCAGGAATTGGTGCTGAGGAAAGACTGCTTGATCCTTTTTGCGGTTCAGGAACAATTCTTATGGAAGCCGTGCTGTCGGGTATAAAAAATATTACCGGATCGGATATTTCAGAATATGCTATAAATTCTTCGCGCCAGAACCTGGACTGGTTATTTAAATCATATAGCCTTGATAAAAAATCTTTTCAAATCACATTGCGCACTTCCGATGTCCGACTTTTGGACAAACAACTGAAAGGGGATGTCTTCGATGCTCTGGTTACGGAGCCGTTTTTGGGACCGCCGCTTTTAAAACGACCCGCTGATGCCGTGATTAAAAAATCAGTAAATATTGTTACCAGCCTGTATCATGACAGTTTTTCAGTTTTTAGAAAACTTTTAAAAAAAGAGGGCCGTTTGGTTATAGTATTCCCTGTCTATCATAGCGCTGATGAAGATATTTTTATTGATGCGTCTATAATCGCTGCCGGTGGTTTCAGGATAATAAACCCTCTATCGGAGGCATCAATCGGAAAAATTAAAAGCTGGTTGACTAAAAGACAGTCTGTTTTGTATACAAGTCCCGGACAGTTTATTGGCCGGGAAATTTATCTTCTTCAACCGGTATAAACATTGGCATGACATAGTCTTTGCTTTTGTTTGCCTGTTGTCATATACTTAAGCCTTAATAATTTGAAAAAGCTTTTAATATGTTAAAGGATGAAATTCAAAAACAAATGCATTCTTCGTTAAAAAAAGGAGAAAGTTTTAAAGTTAACACACTGCGTTATATTTTGTCTCAGATAAAATATGCGGAAATAAATAAACAGGCTGATTTGAATAAAGAGGAAGCGGAATCTTTATTGGCCAAAGAAATTAAAAAGCGCCGTGAGTCAATTGAGCTTTTCCGCAAAGGAGGCAGAAACGAACTGGCTGAAGCTGAGGAAAATGAAATAAAAATAATTTCGGAATATCTGCCGCCTCAGTTAACCGACGAACAGCTTTCAGTGATTATTGACCGCGTAATTGAAAAAAGCGGTGATGTTAAAAATCCGGGAAAAATAATCGGGTTAACCGTAAAAGAAGTGAGTGCCGGGGCAGACCCCGCTAATATTGCCAGGATTGTTAATGATAAATTATCAAAATCCCCAAATTAATATATGCCGGTAAAAAAAACTTTGGGAAAAACATCGACAGCTGATAAAAAGTTAAGTCTGAATAAAAGAAACGCTAAAAGTTTTCTGAAAAATTATTTTTCAAAAAGCTTTTTTACAAAGAAGAATCTGATTATAATCGGAATTCTGTTCCTGGTTTTAGTATTTTGGCTGTTGAGAAAATATTATATAGTCGCCACGGTTAACGGCCAGCCCGTTTCCCGTTTTGAGTTAAACAGCCGTTTGAATAGCCAGTTTTCCGATTCGGTTCTGGATCAACTGATTAATGAGAGGTTGATTTTGGGAGCTGCACGGCAGGAAGGCATATTTATCACCGCTGATGAAATAGAAAGCCGGGTTAAAAAAATTGAAGAAAATTTAGGCGGGAAAATGTCCCTAAATGAGGCGTTGTCAATGCAGGGTTTGGATACGACTACTTTCCGCAGGCAGTTGGAGCTTCAGCTTTCCATTGAAAAGCTGTTTGATAAACAAACTTCAGTATCTTCAACTGATATTGAAAAATATCTGGAAAATAATAAGGAATTGTCATCAGAAGCTACTGATCCCGCAAAACTGCGTTCGGAAGTTGAAGGTTTTATTAAACAGCAAAAAGTAAGCGAGCTCTATGAGGAATGGTTTAATAAAATCAGAAAAGATGCCAAAATTGAAAAGAACATCTAATTTTTTCAATTTTATCCTGTATTTGTTGGCAATAGCAGCTGCGGTTTTTATTTTGACATTATTTTTCTCCAAAGAACAGCCGCAGGAAAATCAGGACAAAGCAAAAACCCAATCGGCTAATATGGCAAAACAATATTCCAAAATACCGGAAATGACAATTGATCCCGGAAAAATTTATACGGCTGATGTTTCAACTTCATACGGCAATTTTCAAATCGAATTGTTTGCTGAAAACACACCGGTAACGGTAAATAATTTTGTTGTTCTGGCGCGTGACGGATTTTACAATGGGACTCCCTTTCACAGGATTATTAAAGATTTCATGATTCAGGGTGGAGACCCCCTTGGTGACGGTACCGGAGGTCCCGGTTATAAATTCGCCGATGAAAAAATTACGCTTGACTATAAAAAGGGAATGGTTGCAATGGCTAATTCAGGACCAAATACCAACGGCAGCCAGTTTTTCATTATGCATCAGGATAATAATCTGCCTAAAAATTATGTTATTTTCGGACAAGTAGTCAAGGGGATGGAAATAATTGATAAGATAGCTGGAGTGGAAGTTGAAGATAACGGGCTGGGAGAACAGTCAAAACCGAAAGAAAAAGTCATCATTGAAAATATCACCGTCTCCGAAAGCTAGCTGCCATAAATTTATATTAATATTTATTTCGGCCAGGGAGAGATTATAAGCGGCTTTTCTTCACCGGTTAATTGTTTATTTATTTCCTCGGTAATAAACGGCATGATGGGGTGAAGCATCTTGATTGAGGATATAAAAGTCACATATAAAGTATTCAAAGCACTCCAATCATTATTCCGCAGCCTGTCCTTAACTTGCTCCATATATTTATCAGCCATTTCATGCCAAAGGAAGTTGTATAATTTCTCGGAAACTATGGCAAACCGGTAGCTGTTCATATTATCAGTAACCAATTTAATCAGCTTATCTAAATTTTTTAACAGATTTTTATCATCATTATCGGAAGGAATATATTTTTGATCAGGAGTAAATTTTTTACTGTTTTTTTCAAAAAACTCAATATTCATTTTAATAAATCTGGCCATGTTCCAGATTTTATTGCCGAAATTCCGCATTGCTTCAATTTTTTTCTCCGAAAGTTTGACATCACTCCCTGGTGAAGTTCCGTAAACCAGAGCCATTCTTAATGAATCCGCCCCGTATTTGTCAATAACTGTTAAGGGATCAATCACATTTCCTTTGGATTTGCTCATTTTCGTTCCCAATGCATCTCTGACTAAACCGTGAAGGTAAACAATTTTGAAAGGAACTTTACCGGTAGAATACAATCCGAGCATTATCATCCGTGCCACCCAAAAGAAAAGGATCTCATAACCGGTTTCCATGACAGTAGTCGGATAAAAATATTCATAATCAGAAACATTCTCTTGATCGAAGTTAAGTGTTGTATACGGCCATTGTCCTGATGAGAACCAGGTGTCCAATGTATCAGGATCACGGATAAGATTTTTCTTTTGGCATTTGGGACATGTCCGGGGTTTTTCATCTGCGACTATGATTTCCCCGCAGCCTTCATTTTTAATTTTTTTAAGTTCCGGATTCATGGTTAATTGGAGGTCGGATAAATTTTTCTTTCCGCAATACCAAACCGGAATCTGGTGGCCCCACCATAACTGCCTGGAAATGCACCAGTCTCTGATATTTTCCATCCAGATATTATAGTTTTTTACAAAGCTTTTAGGGATAAATCTTATCTCTCCCTTTTGGACAGCTTTTATGGCCATTTCAGCCAAACTTTTAGTTCTGATAAACCATTGCAGCGATACCATCGGTTCAATGACTGTCTGACACCGCTCGCAAATGGCAATATTATGTATGTATTCAGTATCTTTTTTTACGATCAGTCCTTTTTTCTCCATATCAGAAGCGGTTTTTATCCGTGCTTCCCTGACGGTCAATCCCTTAAAGGGACCTGTTTTTTCATTTAATTTACCGTCAAAACCGATTACCTGTCTGACTTCCAGATTATGCCGTAAGCCCATGGCAAAATCATCAGGATCATGGGCCGGTGTTACTTTAACCACTCCAGTACCGAATTTTGGGTCAACAGCCGGATCCGCAATGACTTTAAACTTCATCTTCCCCAAAAGTCCTTCGGCTTCTATCTCCCGGCCGATAAAATTAAGGTATCTTTTGTCCTTCGGATTAACAGCCAATGCCGTATCGCCGAATTTTGTTTCCGGTCTGACGGTTGCCAGAGTTAGGGGACCGTATTTAATAAAATACAGAGGATCTTTTTTCTCTTTATAAATAACTTCCAGATCCGATAAAGCCGTGGCGCATCTCGGGCACCAGTTTATCATCCGTAAATCTCTGTACAAAAAGCCGTCTTCATAAAGTTTTTTAAATGTCGCGTTTATCGGTTTATTGAATTTAGGATCAAGTGTAAAACTCTTCCGGCTCCAGTCGCAGGAAGCTCCGATAGCCCTCATCTGATTTTCCATCACTTCTTTATTTTTCAAAGTAAATTCCATACACCGCCTGATAAACTCTTCACGACCCAGATCAAACCGGCTTTTGTTCTCTTCTTTTTCCAGTTTTCTTTCAAAAACTACCTGAGTCAGAATTCCGGCATGATCAGCCCCGGGAAGCCAGAGAGTAACTTCAGAAACCATTCGGTGATAGCGGATCATCACATCCTCAATAGTTAAAAATGCGGCATGTCCGATATGAAGTGAACCGTTGGCATTGGGAGGAGGCATTATTATCGCAAAAGGCTTTTTCTCCGGGTTAATAACCGGTGTAAAATAACCTTTTTCCTCCCAAAGACTGTACCAGTTTTTTTCTGTATGCTGATGCTTATAAACTTTATCCATATTTAGGTTTGGATTATTATATTGCGATAATTCTCAAACTTCAACCGACAGTCCCGGATCGGCTTCAATACTTTTCCAACTAACCGGATTATTATAATGGAAAGCACAACTGGCAATATAAAGAGCGTTATCGGTACAAAATGACGGAGGAGGAACGCATATTCTTATTTTCTTGCCGCTCTCTTTTGTTAATTTTTCCTTTAATCGTAAATTAGCAGCCACTCCTCCCCCCAAAGCAATTGTTTTCACTTTGTATTTCTCCGCCGCCAGAATTGTTTTAAAAGATAAAACATCGGTTATGGATTCCTGGATTTCATAAGACAGATATGAAACAGTCTTTCCGTTAAATTTATTTTTCATCTTAAGATCGTCTACTGTTCTTTTTACTGCTGTTTTTAATCCTGAAAATGAAAAATTTAGACTGTCTTCTTTCATCATTGGTCTTGGTAACTTAATGTTTTGTATTCTGCCCGGGTTCCCATCAAATTGAATTTTTACCGCTTCCGCTGCGATTGCCGGTCCTCCCGGAAAGCCTAAACCGAGTATTCTGGCTGTTTTATCAAATGCTTCACCGGCAGCATCATCTATTGTTCCTCCGATCCATTTAATATTATTTATACTTTGCCAAAAATAAAGTTCAGTATGGCCTCCGGAAACAACCAATCCGATAGCCGGAAAATCCGGTTTTTCGGTGCCGTTTAATAAATTGGCGTAAAGGTGAGCTTTAACATGATTTACCGGAATAATCGGTTTCCCGGTTGTCATGGCAATAGTTTTTGCCGCTTCTACTCCTACCACCAGGGAGCCGATAAGTCCCGGTCCGACTGTTACCGCCAACGCATCAATTTTTTTAAATGTGTTCAAAAGATCAGGCTTACCCTTTTTTTCATTCCGAAGCGGCAGAGTGGCTTCTTCAATAACCGGAATAATAAATAAAACTTGTTGCCGCGCCGCAATTTCAGGAATAATTCCGCCGGTTTTTGCATGAAGTTCCGCAGAAGTTGCAACAATATTTGAAATTATTTTCCTGCCGTCTTCAACAATCGCAGCGGCTGTTTCATCGCATGATGTTTCTATAGCCAGAATTTTCATAACAAAACTATAAAGATTCTTTTTTCAATTTGTCAGCTATTTGAGAGCTTGATAGGGATGTGAAATATTTAACAACGGAGAGTTTTCCGGAAACTTTTTTTGCCTGTTTTCGTTTCTTTTCCAATATCGGATCGTTTTCTGTTGTTGCAATAATATCAGGTTTTATAACACTTATATATTGGTCATATCCTGATCCGGAAAGATAAGGAAGAAGTATTATATAATCCACCGGAATTAAAGATGAAAGTGTCCGGGCTCTTTCATGCTGAGAAAACACGGGTCTTTTTGCTCCTTTAAGTTTTCTGACCTTTTCATCCGGTTCCAGTAATACTATAAGTGTTCCCCCTGATTTTTTAGCTTCCTCCAAAAATCGGATATGGCCGATATGCAGTATGTCAAAACAACCGCCGGTTAGAATTATCGGCTTGCCTCTCTTTTGAAGTTTTATTAGAGTCGTTTTGAATCCCTTTAAATCAGATATTTTTTCCATCAGGATAAATTTACGAATCCGGTTAATTCGGCTGCACTTTTGTTTAAATTCTGGTTCCGCGTAAAAAAACTGCCTGCCATGGTTGGAAATTTGAGAAGAAAGATTTTTGAAATAAAATTTCTCTGTCTCTGGTAACCTTATAATCAAAATTGACTTTTGCTCCCCAGGCTTTCCAGTCAACTTGCTTAACTGCCCCATTATCAAGTGTAGGATCATCCTGATAAAGGTCAGGCGGTGGCGGGGTCTGGGAAAGTATCACCGGTTTGGTGATTTGTGCAACTCTTCCGTCGGATACTCCGTAAAGAGAAAAAGTTAACGAGCTTGCACTTTTATTTGTTTCGGCCTGAATCAGGATATGGGCCGGAGTATCATTTGTAAATTTCAGATCAACACTGGGTGCAAATACCGTAGCATCAATCCCCGGACCTGAATCCTGCTCGTAATAACTTACCCTGTAAGAATGGGCCCATCTTTCAACTACCGGTAATCCCGACGAAAGAGCCGCCCGGAAAAGGGTTGTTGAAACCTGGCAAACCCCACCGCCGTCTCCGAGAACCGTTCTGCCGTCTTTAATAATGTAAGCCGGCTGGTATCCGGTTGCCGAAGATACATCGCCCAGGGCACTGTTAAAAGAAAAGGTTTCCCCGGGAGGAATCAGCCGTCCGTTTATTCTTGAAGCGGCCAGTTCAATATTGTGTATTCTGCTTGCTATTGATCCGACGAATTTGGATTTACCGGTTCCGATAAGTTCCTTTATTCCGAAATCATTTGAATTTTCCGTTGTGATTGACGGAAGAACAATTTCAACCGGTAATTTGAATTCAACCTTTTCATCGGTTCCGTTTTGAATTGTTTTTTCCAGGAAATTCATTACTAATTTCTTGGTTTTTTCCCGGTTGACGGCAACGCCTGATCTGGAAGGCTTAAAGGCAGTAACCCGGCCGCCGGTAAAATTAAAAAGGGCATCTTCAGCTTTTTTATCAATTGAATTTGCCAGATAAGTTATGGTCTCATCGATATACTCATTGTCCATAGTCATGACAGCAGTCAAATTTATTCCAGCTGCTTTTGCCCGCCATTTGTGGTAAATATCGGATAAAATATTGCCGCTTCTTCCGATGGAATAAGCTTGAATTGAGGAAAGTTTGACATCATAGCCGGCCTTCAATTCTTTTCCTGAAATTGTTGCCGACCGGTCTTCATGTTTTAGAGTTATTTGGAATCCGGCTAATTTTTTATTTTTTTTATTGAAGTAATTCTCCAAATCACGTTGGGATTTTCCTCCGAATGGTATAAAATCAACTGTTACCCCGGGATAAATTTTATCCCGGTAAATATTTTCATATTGATTAATAAATGATACGGCAAAAACTGCTCCCAATACGGATAAAATTGCCGGTATTATCAAAATTACCCTTATTAAGGGTAATTTTTTCGGCAATGTACCAACTGCCGGTTTTCCTTTTTTTTCCTTGACCATGGTTTAATATTGCGGTTATCATATCATAAGAATGGATGATCCATCAAAACAGTCAAACGGTCCTCCTCCCTCCGGTGAAATATTTTCTGAAGGAAGTCATTCAGCTTATGAAGAAGCTATGGCAGCGCCAAGTGAAGAAGTTGCCGGGCCGTCCTCTGTTCCGTTTGAAGATAGCGCTAACCCTCCTGTACCTGATGCTTTTTCTGTTCCGCCTGCCTATATTGAAGATCCCCGTCGGAAATTTCTATTTCTGGCTTTATTCGTAATTATCATTGTCGTGGTTGGAGTTGTTGCTTTAAGATTTCTGGGATCAAGAAGTACTACTCCTACCGGTTCAAACGGCCAAAAAACGGAAAAAATTACTTTGACTTACTGGGGTTTGTGGGAAGAAGAATCCATCATGAGTCCTCTTATTGAAAAATTTGAAAAAGAGAATAATCAGATTGAAGTAAATTATGTCAGACAGGACCCTGTTCAATACAGGGAAAGAGTCCAAGCGGCAATAGACAGGGGAGAAGGTCCTGATATTTTCAGATTCCATAATACCTGGTTGCCCATGCTGGTCAAACAGCTTGCTCCGTTGCCAAAGGATGTTATTTCAGATGAGGAATATGGAAAAACTTTTTATCCGGTTGTTTTACAGGATCTTAAAGGCGGTGATAATTTCTATGGTATACCGTTGGAAATTGACGGCCTGTTGCTTTTTTATAATGAAGATATTTTAAACGGAGCTAATGTTACAGTTCCTCTGACCTGGATAGATATCCAAAATTCCGTCTCCAGACTGACAGTTAAAGAAGGAAATCTGATCGCTACATCAGCTATAGCTCTCGGAACGGCTGAAAATATCGAACATTTCAGTGACATTTTGGGGTTGATGATGCTTCAAAACGGTACAAAACTTTATGAATCCCTTTTCAGTTGTTCTGACGCTGCCGAGACCGACTGTGCCGTCCAAACATTGAAGTTTTACCGGATGTTCGCCGCTCCGCCTTCAAACACCTGGGATAACTCACTGGAAAACTCAATAGTTGCCTTTGCCGGCGGAAAAACAGCCATGATTATAGCACCCAGCTGGCAGGCTCTGACAATAAATTCAATCAATCCGGATCTTAATTTTAAAACCGCCAAGGTTCCCCAATTGCCCTGTGACCGTGAACCCTGTCCCGAAATTAACTGGGCCAGTTATTGGGTTGAAGGCGTTTCAGTAAAAAGTAAAAAACAGGATACATCTTGGCAATTTCTTAAATTTCTTCTTCAACCGGAAAATATGCAAAAACTGTATGAGGGTCAGTCAAAAGTCAGAAAACTCTTCGGAGAGCCTTATTCCCGGGTAGATCTGGGAAAAAATCTTTCCGATAATCCGTATCTGTCTCCATTAATATCAGAAGCTCCGACCATGAAGTCTTTTTATCTTTCCTCAAGAACTTTTGACGGTGAAACGGGAATAAATACATCTCTGATTGATTACCTGAAAGATGCGGTTAACGGATTGTCAGAGCAGGGTGTCAGTGAAGAATCCGTAATAAAGACTGCCGAGAGCGGGTTTGGGGAAGTATTTAAAAGATTCAATCTTTCATACGGTCAAAAACAGGATAATCAGGGTCAAACAGGGGAAAACCAGTCCGGTTCTTTGCAGGTCCAATAACTTTAACTTTATGTCTTCCGGGTTGAATAACTCAGTTCTAAAAACTCTCATCTATGCCGATATATTCGGATATCCTTTAAAGTCTAATGAAGTTCACCGGTATCTTATCAAAAAAAAAGCTACCCTGGCTGCCGTTGCAAAATCACTGACTGAGTTGACAAAAGAAAAGATAATTGTTAAAAGCAGGGATTATTATTGCCTGAAAGGCCGGGAAAAATCAGTTTATTTTCGGGAAAAAAGAAAATACTGTTCCGGAATAAAAATATTAAAAGCTTTAAAATTTTGCCGGTTATTATTTATGCTTCCTTTTGTAAAATTGATCGGAATCACCGGGACACTTTCAATGGAAAATGCTGATGACGGAGATGATATTGACGTTTTTATAATTACATCAAAAAATTTTATTTGGACGACAAGATTTTTTTCTGTCATCTTTCTGAAGCTGTTTGGGCTTTACAGAAATCCCGGCACATCTGATATCCGCAATAAATTCTGCCTCAATATGTTTATTGATGAGGGAAATCTTGAGTTAATAAATGGTGAAAAAGACCTCTTTTCAGCCCATGAAATAGCTCAAATGAAGCCTTTATTTCAAAGGAATAATATTTATCGGGAATTTATCAGTATAAACAGTTGGATTAAATCGTTTCTCCCGAATTTTTCACCTTTATACCAGTTTATGGATAATAATCACAAAAAGTTAAAAGGCGGAGTGTCTGATGTTAATTTTTTGGAAGTTTTTTTCAAAACTATCCAATTGACGTACATGAAAAGAAAGATTACTAATGAAGTCATAAAAGACGGATACCTGCGTTTTCACCCGTTAGATTTACGCCCCAAGATTCTTGATGAGTATTATAAAAAGATAAAAATGTTAAATATAGCCAAAATTCCTTCATAACCGTATATACCTCTTGACAAGTATTTTTCCATTTCATAAAATAGCAGTCGTCTTTATTAAGTGCCAAATTATTTAAATTTTAATAAATGGAGGTAACCATATGAATATTAAAGCGTCTTCAATTAAACCCCTTTTGGATAATGTTTTGGTAAAACCGCTTGAAGAGGAAGCCAAAACACCTTCCGGCATAGTTCTTCCTGAAACCGCTAAAGAAAAACCCCAAATAGGACAAATAATGGCAGTCGGTTCAGGAGCAGTCACAGATGACGGAAAAAAACTCCCCATGAATGTTAAAGTCGGCCAGAAAGTAGTTTATAAAAAATGGGGAGGCTCAGAAATTAGGGTAGGACAGGAAGAATGGTTGCTTGTCGAACAAAAAGATATTCTCGCGGTTATTGACTGAAGAATGGGAACAAAAAAAAGTTAAAAATAAGTTAATAAATTTTAAAGGAGGTTAAATTATATGGCTAAACAAATTAAATTCGCCGAAGATGCCCGGCAAAAATTACTTCAGGGTGTCAATCTTCTTGCCCAGGCAGTTATTACTACTCTCGGGCCTAAGGGAAGAAACGTGGCTCTTGACAGAAAATGGGGGGCTCCCCATGTGGTCCACGACGGTGTTACCGTTGCCAAGGAAATCGAGTTGGAAGATCCTTTTGAAAATATGGGTGCTCAGCTTATTAAAGAGGCAGCCAGTAAAACCAATGATGATACTGGTGACGGCACAACCACGGCAACGCTTTTGGCTTCATCCATTATTAATGAAGGTGTTAAGAACATAACAGCCGGTGCTAATCCGATGATTCTTAAAAACGGGCTTTTTAGAGGGTCCGACGCGATCGTTGAGGAACTGAAAAAAATGGCTAAAAAAGTTAAAGGCCGTGAAGATATCGCCCAGGTAGCCACAATCTCGGCTGCTGATCAGTCAATCGGAAACCTGATCGCCGAGGCATTGGAAAAAGTCGGAAAAGACGGTGTTGTCACTGTCGAAGAAGGGAAAGGTTTGGATATGGTAATTGATTATAAGGAAGGGATGGAATTTGACCGCGGTTTTGCTTCGGCTTATTTTGTAACCAATCCCGATCGGATGGAATCGGAAATTGAGGATCCCTTTATACTCATTACCGATAAGAAAATTTCTTCCCTCCAGACGGAATTATTGCCGTTTTTGGAAAATTTTGTCAAAGTATCCAAAAATCTGGTTATAATCGCCGATGAAATTGAAGGTGAGGCTTTGGCAACTCTTGTTGTCAATAAATTAAGAGGAACGATAAATGCCCTGGCAATTAAAGCCCCGGGCTTCGGTGACCGCCGGAAAGCTATGCTTGAGGATGTTGCCATTCTGACCGGCGGAAAAGTTATATCCGAAGATATGGGCCGGAAACTGGAAAATGTCACCATTGAAGATTGCGGCAGGGCAGATCGGGTTTGGGCTGATAAGGATAATTGCCGGATTATCGGTGGAAAAGGTGATAAAAAACTGATCCAGGCAAGGATTTCCCAAATCAGAAGGGAAGTAGAAGATACTACTTCTGAATTTGATCGGGAAAAACTCCAGGAAAGGTTGGCAAAACTTTCAGGAGGTGTAGCCGTTATTAACGTCGGAGCAGCTACTGAAGTGGAGATGAAGGAGAAAAAGGAAAGGGTAAATGATGCGGTTTCAGCGACCAAAGCCGCTATCGAAGAAGGGATAGTCCCCGGTGGTGGTGTTGCACTCCTTCGCGCCCGGTCAGTTTTGGATAAAGTTCGAAAGGAATTAAAATACGATGATGAAAAAATCGGTATTGATATCCTTTATAAATCCCTGGCAAAACCCATGTGGTTTATTGCTGCCAACTCGGGAACCGATGCCGGTTGGGTAGTCAAAAAAGTGGAAGCCGGTAAAACACATGATTACGGATTTAACGCGCTGACTATGGAATTCGGGTCTATGCTGGCAGCAGGAATTGTTGATCCGGCAAAAGTTACCCGGTTGGCATTACAAAATGCCGTATCAGTCGGCTCTATGGTATTAACCACGGAAAGTCTTATTACCGATATCCCGGAGAAAAAAGAATCGATGCCGGCAATGCCTCCAGGCGGTGGAGAATATTAAAGAACTAAAGCATTACAAAAACAAAAAAAAGCCCCGATTTTCTCGGGGCTTTGTATATCGGGGACGGGGGTAGAATATATTGTATTGACAGCTTAAAAGTGCTATAAAATTATTAATGCCAAGAATAGCTAGACTGACATTTCCCGGAGGTTTTTATCACATTTTTAATAGGGGGCTTAACAAAAACCAAATATTTCATGAAGATAAAGATTATGAAAGATTGCTTGAAATATTAAATGGACTTCTTCGGAAAGGTGATTGGTGTTTTTATGCCTATTGTTTAATGCCTAATCACTATCATTTTCTGGTTGAGGAAAAGAGAACACCAATTGCTAAATTGATGGGGAGATTATTTACAAGTTATTCCCTATATTTCAATAAAAAATACAATAGACAGGGACCTTTATTTCAAGATAGATTTAAAAGTAAGCTTGTTCAGAAAGAGTCTTATTTTTTGGAAGTTTCAAGATATATTCACCTAAATCCGTATAAATCGGCTATGACCAAAAACCCGGAAGAATATAAATATAGCAGTTTAAGAGAGTACTTAAACAATAGTTCAAGAAAGATAATAGACATGAATAAAATTATCATCCTATTAGGTGATAAGGGAAACAGAATTGAAAATTATCTCAAATTTATTAAGGATGGAATGAATCTAAATCTTGATGAATATGATCCGTATAAAAATAATAATGATGTCATTGGAAATCCAGTATTTGCCACGCACAGAAAAATGAAGGCTTTTAGCATATAACAAGGCTCAAATCTACCCCCGTCCCCATAACATTGAAAACGGATCAAATCTTAAAATTGCCATATAGTCTCACATCCTTCTGAAGTCCTCCGGGAAGACGGAGGGCAACTTTATATTAGCAGTCTAGTATATAGACTGCTAATTTATCAAGTCGGAATTGCTTCATTTCGATTGAAAATAAGGTTCTTCTCATGTAATATAAAGTCTATGAGCAGGAAGACTGTTCTTGTCATTGTCTTATTTCTTGCAGCCATAGCCTATATTCTCTATAAGCTTATATTTGCCGGTAAGTCATCAGTTGCCGGATTAAAAGTAGTTTCTACTCCCGTAGCCGGAATATATCTGGATGAAAAATTTATTGGAAAAACACCTTTAGACAGCCGTCACCCTGCCGGTTCTTTTGTAATAAAACTTGTGCCTGATGATTCCCAATCATCCGCTTCGGTTTGGCAGGACAAAATAACACTTAACCCGTCAACTCTTACCTATATAAAAAAAGAATTAGGCCAAAGTGAACTGACCACATCAGGAGAAGTTATCACATTGGATAAAATCGGTGATGATGAAATCGAAATTTCAGTTTCTTCAACACCTGATGCCGCTTCGGTATCAATTGACGGTTTGGAAAAAGGGGCAACTCCTATAAATATTCCTATAAGCGAAGGTGAGCATGACATCACCGTCACTTCAACCGGATTTATCGGCAGAACTGTCAGAGTAAAAGCAGTTCCGGATTACCGTTTAAATGTAGATTTTCAACTGAGTCTGTCCGGAGAACAGTTAGAAACACCCACTCCGACACCGGAAACTGATACCCAAACCGGTGAAGGGGATCAGTTATCAAAACCATACGTTTTAGTGAATGAAACTCCGACAGGTTTTCTTCGGGTCAGATTTGATGCTTCAATTTCGGCAACCGAAGTCGGCCAGTTAAAACCAGGCGATAAGGTGCCGTACCTTGATGAAAAATCAGGCTGGATTAAAATCATTTATGCTGAGGGTAAAGAAGGTTGGATTTCAGGACGTTATGCCGATAAAGTCGAGTAAGGTAATTTCAGAACTCGGAATTTTCGCTGGTATGTTTAACAGGCAGCTTTTTGAAAAAATTAATCCACAGAATAAACATTGATATTATTATTATAATCAGGAGAGCTGCAAATAATTTCTGTCTGGGATTTAGAATTAAGGCAAGAAATCCGGCAATTAAACTTATTCCCCAATAAAATACGGCAATTTTACTTTTACTCCATCCTAGGTTTAAAAGATGGTGATGTAAATGGCCTGAAGTTGCCTTCACCGGAGATGTTCCGGTAAAAATTCTCTTAAAAATGATAAAACCGGCGTCAGTCATCGGTACTGCCAAAACCAGAAGCGCAGTTCCGAATTTGGCATAGGATAAAATTGCCAGAACCGATAGCATAAAACCGGCCAGAGTCTTGCCTCCGTATCCGGGCATTATTTTCTGGGGGGAAAAATTCCAGGGCAGGAACCCGAAAAAAGCTCCTGCGGTTAAAAATGACAGGGCAGTAACATAATATTGGTTGGGATCAGCAATGTATCTTAAGGATAAAAGTCCTATAACAACAGCCGATATCGCTACGTAACCGGGTAATTGGCCGTCAACTCCTCCCGACCAGCCGACAATATTGGTTGTCCATACGATCCAAATTAGAGCTAGAATTTGTGCCATTGTTATGGAAAATGACATCCCGGCAAAATTTATTGTGGATATTTGAAAGTTAAAATGTAAAATCCCTCCCATAGGATTGGTTATATATGGAATCTGAACTCCGGCAATGATTACGGCGAAAGCGGCTGTGCAATTAAACAAAAATCTGATATAGGGTGAGCGGTCACGCCGGTCATCCCAAATTCCGGTCAATACTAGAATTAAAGCCCCCAAACTTATACCGGTGATAGCGGGATTAATCTTAAGAAATAAAAGGATCGGTAAAAATATTCCGATAAATATCGGAATCCCGCCGGCGCGCGGTATGCTGCCGCGATGGGTATGTGCCGGGTGGGGTCGGCTCCTGATATCATCAACCAGCTTGTATTTTCTGGCCAGAGAGATTGTTAAAGGTACCAGCGAGAAACTGATGATAAATGATGATAAGGTTAAAAGCGAAATCGATAATACCATTTATGTAATCAGAAAAATTATTTTTAAAGATGTTAAAAAAAGAGCAGTCATAATAACAGTAACATTTATCAGGAGAATTCTGGAAGCAAGTAACTCTTTCCGGTATAAAAGAACTGAAATAAAAAAGTGCAATAAAAAAATAATTATTATTGCCGCAATTATAATAAGAAGATGATATGGAGACGCCAGTTGTTCCTCACTTCTTGGCAGCGAGTAAAAAAGTGGCAATTCCGGAGGTAAGTTTTTCCATTTCCAGATCAAAGTAGCAGTAAAAAAGGCAAGAATAATCAGAAAAACCTGGCAGGATTTCTTAATGATATTATCTCTTAATACTTCTTTAATTCTTTCTTTCATTTATTGTTGGATAACTACTTCAAAACTGGCATCATCTTTTATTAAAAACACTCTTGAAGGACCTGTTGGAAAATCAGTTTTTGATATATCGGGAAACACAACATTAACGCCTATATAATCGGGTATGTGTATTTTTTTGGGATTATAAACGAATGTTTTGCCGGGATTTTTAAAATAAAAAGCCGATTCCAAAAAAGCTATCGGTGTCATCGTATAAGCGTAATCCCCTTCATTGGCCATTCTGTTTATTTCACTAAATGTTGATTTGAAGTCGGTTTTTTTCCTGAAAGGTGTAATATAAAAATTGAAATAAATAACAAATAAAATACAGAAAAATGCCATCAACTTTCTGATTTTTTTATTTGGAATTGCCGCTACTCCCAATGCCACGGATATTATTTCAAATACGGTAATAAATATCAGATATCGGTGTACATAAACAGGCCTTCTTAATATGGAATAAGACAATATTAATATCAGGGGGATAAAAACGGGCAGAACAAATATCCCGGGTTTAATCTTCCTTTTTTTGAGGGACAGATACATCAATAAAATTATGACCGCTGAAAGCCGGGCAGTGAATTTCCATAAATGTCCGGGTGTTCCCTCATAAGCTAAAAATAAATTACCCAAAACCGATTTGATCAGTTGCCAGTCAACCGGATACAACCATGATTGTTTTGATTTGATAAATTGGATAATTAAAATGGGTATCCAGGGCAGGAAAAAAAGTACGGGAAAAAGAGTTCTGAAGATATTTTTTCTTGTTTTTTTTGAAATAAATAAATATGCTGCCAGCGATATATTAATCAGAATGAAAAAAGAATGGGTATATAGTCCTAAAATATTGGCAATGGTGTATCTTTTCCAGTCTTTACTGTAAAAATAATAAAGTGTTGCCGTGGTTGTCAGGGCATACAGCGAATACATGCGCATTTCAAAAGCAAAATACAATAACATGGGATTAAAAAGATAAAAAAGTGCCAAAAATAAGGCAAATCTTTTTCCCGACAATTTTCTCCCCAATAAATGAATGTAATAAACCCCCGTCAAATGAAAAATAAACGAGAGCAGTCGTAAAAATACTTCCGAGTGTCCTGCCAAATACATCCAGAAATGAAGCAAAATGTAGTAAAGCGGAGGATTGAAATCATTAGCCGTGGCTGCAATAATTTTTATGGTTCCCGGTCTGGCCATGAAGTAGGAAAAAGCTTCATCCCGCCATACCGACTGGGTTAAATAAAAGACAGGCGAATGAGAGATGATAAAGTTTAAGATGGAAATTATCATCTATAATTGATGAATATTTAATCGGCAATAATTTATATTTTCTCCGTTACTTTATATTCCAATCTTTTGCCTAAAAGCAGCCGGGTATGAGCTTCAAGTGCCGGAAGACTTGATAACAGGAAGGAAACAAGCGGTAATAAAATCCATTGGAAAAGAAGCAGCGGTGTCTTGGCTATCGAAATACTGGCGGGTCTTTTCGGTCTGGATTTTGCGTCAATTACAATTAATACCAAAAGAAATAAAGTTGTCATTGTCAGAATAAGTCCTGAAAGTTTAGGCAGATTATGTCCCAGTGCTGTCCTGTTAAATGCCGGATTAATCAGTTGTAAAGCATAAGCTCCCAAAGTCAAAAGAAAAAATGAAGTCGGCCAGAAGAGATGCGTTTCCATAACATAAATCAATCTGAATAATTTCGGCAGAACAGGAATATGAGGGGTGGTAAAAAACTTGTATATGGCATACGGGATGTCCGTAATTCCCCATGCCCAACGCTTTTCCTGTTCATACCTTGATCTCATGGTTGACCAAAAAGTATAACTGTTAACCGCATCGCGCGTAATAATAAGATAAATCGGCATAGTTCTGACCTTATCGCCGTACGTAAAAAATGCCTGAAGGAAAATGTGCCAGTCTTCAGGAATAATATTTGTATCCCAATATCCGATATTTTGGAGCATTTTCAGGGATAACGAATAAGTGGATATCTGAATCAGCGAACTGGGTTTGGCTAAGGCGGAAAGTCTGATGATTGAAGAAATTGTTGCCTGGACCCTTACCGGTAAAGGTACTTCCCAGAAATTACTGTAAAGAAGAACCGGAGCCCAATAAAAATGGTAATACCTGTCTTTATCGGTTAAAAACAAATATGACAGGTAGGAAAAGTATTTGGGAGGAATCAGGGAATCCGCATCACAGGAAGTTACTGTTACAAAATCCGGATCGATACCGAGTTTCCTGATCCTATAACTTAGGAATTTAGCTGCCCAGGCGGAATTACTGGCTTTTCCGACCACTTCATTTCCTGAAACCGGATGAAATGTCACTCCCATTTCAAGAAATCTACTCTTGAATTTAGTCAGGAGTTTGTTTGCCCGTTTTTGGGCTTCTTCTCCTTCTCTTTTTTCCATAGCCAAAATAATAATCATTCTTTTTCTCGGAAAATCCTGTAAAGCCAGTTTTTCCAAAGTAAGGCTTACTTTTTCCGTATTTTCCTTATAGTTGGTAATGATTACCGCGTGGTATAGTTTTTTAAAATCTTTTTCTGTTTTAGCCAGTTTACTCCAGTTGATATGCGACATTTTTCTCAGTTTCAGGTATGACCAGGTTGAATAGATGGTCACTGTTAATGATTTATAGAAAAAATAAACGGCAAACGTCAAAAGAAAATAGGCTACTACTGCCGGATGGAAAGGGGAAAGCCAGAGCGGCAGAGTTACCGTTAGCCATGTCAGAAGCGGAAAAGATATCTCAAATAACCGATGCCAAAAATTGGGATTTCTGTTAATTAACCTGCCCATAATTTGCCTTATTTTAGCATATTCCGATTAGAGTTCTTAAACATCCCGTTTATTTTGTGATAAGATTGGTTGACTTTTTACAACCTATGCCAGACAAAAAGTTTTTTATAACTGCAGCAATTCCCTACGTTAACGGCAGGCCCCACCTGGGACATGCTTTGGAATTTGTCCAATGCGATGCTGCCGCCCGATTCGCTAAATTAAAAGGTTTTGAAACTCTCCTGATTTCCGGATCTGACGAAAACGGCTTAAAAATTGTCCGCGCCGCCCAAGTTCAAAATCTTACTCCCCGGCAGCTGGCCGATAAAAATACAGTCTTTTTTAGAGATCTTGTTCAAAAACTTAATATCCAAATTGATGTCTGGAGAAGGGGATCGGACAGAAAACTTCATTGGCCGGGAACCCGCAAACTCTGGCGCCTTTCCATGGAAAAAGGCGATTTATACAAAAAAAAGTACGGCGGCTTCTACTGTGTCGGTTGCGAAGATTATTATACAAAAAAGCAATTACAGGATGGAAAATGCCCGGAACATTTAACCCCTCCTGAATGGGTTGAGGAAGAAAATTATTTTTTCAAATTAAGCCGGTTTAAAAGCCGGATTGAGAAGTTAATAGCTTCGGATGAAATAAAAATAATTCCCCGGCAGAGGAAAAATGAAATAATGGCCTTTATTAAATCTGGTCTTGTTGATTTTTCCGTTTCCCGTTCAAAAGACAGGGCAAAAAATTGGGGGATTCCGGTGCCCGATGACGATAGCCAGGTTATCTATACCTGGTATGATGCTTTAAATATTTATCAGACTGCCGCCGGTTTCGGGATTGACGATACCCTGTGGAAAAAGTGGTGGCCGGCTGATGTCCATGTTATCGGGAAGGGAATCCTCCGTTTTCATGCCGTATATTGGATCGGAATGCTTTTATCAGCCGGACTGCCCCTGCCGAAATCTATTTCAGTTCACGGGTATATAACCGTTAATCAGCAAAAGATGGGTAAGTCTCTGGGCAATGTCATCGATCCCTTAGAAGTTATTGATAAATACGGTTCGGAAAGCTTACGTTATTACCTTCTGAGAGAAATACCCTCGCATAGTGACGGGGATTTCAGTTTCTCAAGATTTGAACAGTTGTATAATGCCGATCTTGCTAATGGTTTGGGAAATCTTATTGCCAGAATTACCAGGCTAACGGAGAATGTCAGTTTTAAGCCGGCGGACAGCTTTCCATTTTCCACTGAATTTGAAAAAGCAATGGCTAATTTCGCTTTTGATGAAGCCCTGTCATTAATTTGGAACCAAATAAGGTTTCTTGACCGCTTTATTAATGATAAAAAGCCCTGGACAATAAAAAATAAATCCGAATTGAAGGAAATTCTTGAACCGGCAGTAAATAAGATAAGAGAAATCGCTTTTTATCTTCAGCCTTTTTTACCCCAAACTGCCGAAAAAATTATAGGGCTATTCTCAGGCAGGAAGATAAAATCTGCTCCTCCGCTTTATCCGAGAATCCGTTGAAAATGATAGACACGCACTCTCATCTAAATTTTAAAGCCTTTAAAAAAGATGTGGGTGAAGTTATCAACCGCGCCAATCAAAAGGGCGTTAAAGCAATCATAATTCCCGGTACCGATATCTCATCCAGTAAAAAAGCAGTTGAAATTATCGATAGGTTTTCCGGTTGTTATGCAGCTGTCGGAATCCATCCTCATCATGCCCAGGATGAAAATCTTACAGTTGGCAGTAAGTTAAAAGATAATCTGGAAAAACTTGTTAAAAATAAAAAAGTCATCGCGGTCGGAGAAATCGGCCTTGATTATTTCAGGTACATAAAAACCAGATATTCCGACAATATAATAACCGCGGAAATTAAAAAAAAACAAAAGGAACTTTTGTTATTACAGCTTGAGCTTTCACAAAGCCATCATTTACCGGTAATTATTCACTGCCGTGATGCATTTACTGATCTGTTGGAAATCATATCTTCGTTCAAACATAAAAATAAAAAATTGACCGGTGTTTTTCATTGTTTCTCAGGTACGGTATCCGATTTGAAAAAAGTTGTTTCAATGGGTTTTTATGTCGGTTTTGACGGCAATATAACCTATGGTAATAAATGGGGGAAAATCGTAGCCGAAACACCTCCGGACAGACTGCTTTTGGAAACGGATGCTCCCTTTTTAACTCCTGTTCCATTCCGCACAACCAGAAATGAGCCTTCTTATTTACCGCTTGTTGCCCGGCAGGTAGCTCTATTTCAAGGGTTACCACTGAAACAAACCCTTAAAACAACTTCAGCTAATGCCCGCCGGTTATTCCAAATCCCGTAGTAAATATTTATTTTGACCCGTTCCTTTTTCTGTAAATTTCCAAAAGCACAAAAATTGCGAAAAGTATGGAAAAATTAAAAAGAGTCAGTAATTTCAGTTGTCTTAATATTAAAAACAAAATAAAAATAAAGCTTAAAAAAAGGCTTCTTTGAAAAGTGTAAAATAAAAAAAGAAAGTAAAAAACCGCTGAATTTAATAAACTGTAAAAAAGCAATAAACTCCAAAACCCGCCCGGTTTATTAAAATTTATATAAAATAAAAAAGTAAAAAAAAGTATCAGAAAAATAAGTGTTTTATACTTATTTAATTTTCTGCGCATATTTTAATTTTAGGGGTGATTTGCTAGAATGGGAAGGCCTTTATGCCCTCGGATCTGTTTATCATTCTTGGCGTTGTTCTAATCGGTTTTCTCCTTTCACTTATTTTTATCCGTAAATGGCTGAAAGATTCAAGTCTTTCAACTGCTCCTTCGAGAGAATTAATCGAATGGCTTAAAACCACCAATCAGCGGCTTGACGATCAAAACCGCAGCTTCATATCAACGCTCCAACAGTCAACCAAAACATTAAATGAGCGTCTTGACAATGCTGCCAGATTTATTGCCGATGTCAAACAAAATATCGGGGAAATGAGTGAAATAGGCAGGTCCATCAAAGAATTTGAAGAACTTCTCAGAAGCCCTAAACTGAGGGGAAACCTGGGCGAACAGGTTCTCAAGGAGCTTTTAACCCAAATGCTACCCAAAAGTTCCTTCCATCTTCAGTACGCTTTCAAATCAGGAGCTAAAGTGGACGCTGCCATAAAAACAACCCAGGGGATAATCCCCATAGATTCCAAATTTCCTCTGGAGAATTTCCGCAAAATGTATCACTCAAAAAATGAAGAGGCAAAAACTCTTGCCACCAGGGAATTTACCAGGGATGTCAGAAACCACATTGAATCCATCAGTAAAAAATACGTTTTAACCGAGGAAGGAACCATTGATTATGCTTTAATGTATCTTCCCAGTGAAGCAGTCTATTATGAGGTCGTCAACAATCCTGATTTGTTTGATTATGCCAATAAAAACAGGGTTCTGCCTGTGTCTCCCGTTACTTTTTATGCATATCTTCGGGCAATTCTCATGTCCTTTGAAGGCCAGAAAATCGAACTTAAGGCAAAACAGATATTAACCTTATTAAGGTCAGTTCAAAAGGATTATGGCGGACTTGAGGAAAGTCTCACTCTTCTCTCCAAACATCTCACCAATGCTTACAATCAGATGTCCCAAGTCAACAAAAACGTCACCCGCCTGGGCCAAAAAATTTCCTCTTCCAACCTCCTGACCTAAGGTAAATTAAAATGACTGTACCCGAATGGGGGCTGTCCCTGTATCAATGATATAATGTTTAACCGATGAAGATTTCCCCGGATAAAATAGTTCTTAATAATGAGCAGATTAAAGCCATAACCCATAAAAAAGGCCCTCTTCTTATAATCGCCGGAGCCGGCACGGGTAAAACAACAGTTATAACCGAGAGAATAAAATGGCTGATCTCGGAAAAACTGGCCAAACCCCAGGAAATACTTGCCCTGACCTTCACTGAAAAAGCCGCCCGGGAAATGGAGGACAGGGTAGACAGGGCATTGCCTTACGGGATTACCCAAATGTTTATAACCACCTTCCATTCATTCGGGGACCGCGTTTTACGGCAAGAAGCGGTATCAATCGGTC
This sequence comes from Candidatus Gottesmanbacteria bacterium RIFCSPHIGHO2_01_FULL_40_15, assembly GCA_001779115.1. Classification (GTDB taxonomy): domain Bacteria; phylum Patescibacteriota; class Microgenomatia; order 2-02-FULL-39-11; family 2-02-FULL-39-11; genus 2-02-FULL-40-10. The sequence goes on along the minus strand of MFJF01000005.1, from coordinate 141,317 downwards.
TTGATCCCGGTTTCCGGCTTTTAACTGAGGCTGAATCGATAATCTTTTTCCGCCAAAACCTGTTTCAGTTTGAACTTGATTATTACCGCCCGTTGGGCAATCCCAATAAATTCATCGTAGCAATTCTGACCCATTTTAACCGCCTTAAGGATGAAGATATTTCGTCTGATGAATATCTTCATTGGGCAAAATCTGTCAATTCAGGTAAGGATCCGGATAATTATAAATATTTGGAATTAGCTGTAGCTTATAAAAAATTTGAGGAATTAAAGATTAAAGAAGGTGTCATGGATTTTTCCGATCTGATATCCAATACTCTTCTGATAATGCGCCGAAGAAAAAATATTTTGAAAGAATATCAACAGCGGTTCAGATATGTGCTGGTTGACGAATTCCAGGATACTAATTTTGCCCAAAATGAGCTGGCTATGCTTTTGGCCGGAGTAAAAGCCGATATAACTGCAACCGGTGATGATGACCAGGCCATCTACCGCTGGAGAGGCGCAGCTGTTTCCAATATTATCCAATTCAGAAAGCGCTATAAAAAAGCTGAAATTATCGTTTTGAAGAAAAATTACCGTTCAACCCAGACCATACTTGATTCAGTCTACCGGTTGATTCAAAAAAATAATCCTGACCGGCTTGAAGTAAAAGAGAAAATTAACAAAAAACTGATAAGTGTCCGCGGTATCCAGGGAGAACCGCCTGAATTTATCTTTAAAAACCGGGTTGAAGATGAGGCGGAAAGTATTGCCCGTAAAATTGTGCAAATTAAAAAGCAAGCGGAAATACAGGAAAGCGATGATAAAAAGTATAAATGGAGTGACTTTGCCGTTCTGGTCAGAGCCAATCAGCATTCCGTTCCTTTTACCAGTGCTTTCCGGAGGTTAAACATCCCATTTCAGTTTCTGGGTCCCGGTATGCTTTTCAGGCAGAAGGAAGTTAAGGAACTTTTAGCTTATATCAAATTTCTGGCCAATCCTGATGACTCCGTTGCCCTATTCAGCGTTCTCAGTTTGCCGGTATTTGACATCTCCGTACGCGATCTGTCAGCGCTTCTGAATTTTTCCAAAAAAACAGGCAGAACCCTTTATGAAGCTCTGGATATATTCACGGCCGATATCGGTAAAAAAATGGATCACTGGAGTAAAAAATTAAATTACCAACCCTATCTTCCTTATTTGTCAGACCGCTCAGCCGGAATTCTCCTGAAAATAGCCGCCATGATAGAAGATCATCTTAAATCAGCCAAAACGGATTCTGCCGGACAGATTCTTTATTCCTTCCTTGAAAAGTCGGGCATGCTGCAAAAATTTACCGATTACCAGTCAATAAAAGAAGAAAAAGAAATATCAAATATTTCCAAATTCTTTGACAAGCTGAAAGGTTTTGAAGCCGAACATGAGGATGCCACGGTTTATGCCGTATCCGACTGGCTGGATATGAGTATGGAGCTGGGGGAAAGTCCGCAAGCCACCGATACTGACTGGATAAAAAATGATGCCGTAAATATTTTGACTGTTCACAGTTCAAAAGGTTTGGAATTTCCGGTTGTATATCTCGTTAATCTTGTTTCGGACCGTTTCCCGACCAGGGAAAGGACTGAAAAAATTCCAATCCCCGATGAACTTATTAAAGAAATATTACCTGTTGGGGACTTTCACCAGCAGGAAGAAAGGCGGTTATTTTATGTCGGAGCAACCCGTGCCCGGGACATGTTATTTTTAACGGCCGCTCTTTATTACGGTGAAGGTAAACGGGTAAAAAAAATTTCACCTTTTGTTTATGAAATTCTTGGTAAAAATGACTTACCCGGAATTGAAATTGAATCAGGAAATAATGAACAACTGACACTCCTTGCCTGGAAAAAGCAGGATTTAAAAGAAGAAGAACCAAAAAGACAGAATGTTAATTATTTGTCTTATTCACAAATCTCAACCTTTTTAACTTGTCCTCTCCAGTATAAATACCGCCATATTCTTAAAATTCCCGTTCCATCTTCAGCCGCGGCATCTTTCGGGTCATCCGTCCATCTGGCTCTCCAAAACTTTTATCAACTTTACAGGAAAAGCCTAAATCCGGACAAAAATACTCTTTTAAATCTTCTTCACCGGGTTTGGATTCCCTTAGGATACAAAAATAAAAAATACGAAGCGGTCATGAAAAAAAGGGCCGAAGGTATGCTGTCCCTCTATTACGATAAAGGTCACAGTTCAGATGTAAAAATTGATGACTTGGAGAAACTGTTCACCATTAAATTGACACCCAGCCTCAAGCTTGGCGGAAAAATCGACCGGGTGGATAAATTGAATTCAAATTCGATCGAGATTATCGATTATAAAACCGGAAAAATACTTTCAGATAAGGATATTGCCGGGAATTTGCAGATGACGGTCTACGCCCTGGCCGCCTCGGATAGGGGGATATATAATACTGATCCTGAAAATGTTACTCTCTCTTTTTATTTTCTTGAAGAGTCCCGAAAAATATCATCCAAAAGAGAAAAACAACAACTGGTTGAAGCCAAAACTAAAATAGTCAATATTGCCGGTGATATTGAAAAAAGCCAATTTTTCCCCAAAGTCGGTCCCTGGTGCGATTTCTGTGATTTCCGCCTCATCTGCGAAGCCTGGCAGTAATGAAGTTGTCAGTTTTTAGTTTTTTGTTTATAGTAATAAAGTTGTGATTCCTCTTAAGCGATTGAATGATTATTTAGAAAAACTGTTGGTTTTTGATCCCGGACTGGATATTGGGAAAATTGATCCCTTCATGGCCAACGGCTTAACGGTAAAAGGTAACGGGGAAATCGGAAAAATCGGTTTTGCCGTCTCTGCCTCCGTTGAAATTTTTAAATTAGCCCAAAAGAATAATTGCCGGGCCTTAATTGTTCATCATGTATTCAATCTGCCAAAAATTAATTCTTATGATTTTATTTTCCAGAATAGAATCGGGTTTCTGGTAAAAAATAACATCACACTTTTTGGGTACCATTTTCTCTTGGATGCCCATCCGGAAATCGGCAATAATGCCTCAATTCTAAAAACAGTGGGATTTACTCCCGAAAAACCATACCTTCATTTACAACAGCCCTGGGGGTATATGGGAAAAGCTAATAATGTCAGTTTGACAACGGTTAAAAATACTTTAAAACCCTATCTTTCTCCGCGGTCGGTTTTTTATGATTTCGGCCCGAAAAATTTAAAAAAAATTGTCGCGGTTTCCGGCAAGGGAGCGCCCCACCCGTCTGATATGACTTATCTTATAAATGAAAATATTGATCTATTTATAACCGGCGAAGTCCATGAATGGAATAGGGAACTATTCCGTGAGACAGGAATAAATTTTATTGCCGGCGGACATTATCATACCGAAATGTTCGGTATCAAAGCTTTAATGGCAAAAGTGAAAAAAGATCTTCCCCAAATCACCTCTGTCTGGTTGGAGCTGGATAACGAAATATAAATCCTGAAGAGTACTGCTTTTACCCAGGTAAAAAATATCCTTCCCGAATTATATTATTTTATGTTTCTTAAAATTTGAATATAAAACTCTTATAACTTCAGTCTATTCTGTCGGTATGCTTGGAAATAATATGGAAAGTTTGGTCATCCCGGGTAAAATAGATCCAACAAAAAAAATTATCAGACAGGCAAGAAGACCAAGAGAGATCGATATTTGGGATGAAATCGGAAAAGCTTACGGGCAGGAAAATGAACCGACGCCTTTGCCGGGAGGAATCATATTCAGAAGAAGGGTATTAGGGAAAAACCCAAGAGAACAATCTTAACTGAAAGACATTTTTTTTATTTACTTTTCGAAATAATCCTGCTTAGAATTTTTCCTGCTTTAAATTTAATGAGTATTACCATCAGAAAACACAGAAAAAATATATATAATGGAAAAGCATAGTGGGCAAAATCCCAGATCGTTATTGCCAAAAGTGTAATTAAGGCATTAATTCCTGACAGAAAGAAAATAGTACTGCTTTCCGTTTCAGGGGCAATAGAAGCTTTTATGACTGTCGGCACACCGGCTGTCCCGTCGGCAAAAATGCTGAACATTATTGCCAGATTGGCATTTTTTGTTAAAAACCACATTACCAAGCCCGATACTGACAAAAAACCGCAAAAAATATCCAGAGGGTGAATTTTCCAATAAGATTTTTTATTGACAAATGAAGCAATAAAAATAGTCAGCGGTCCGAATCCGACCATAAAAGTCATTAAAGATACCAGGCCGACTCCCTGTTTTATTTCCGCGGCAAAAGCAACAAGCGGAATCAATGCCCAGAAAAACCAGGTGACTTTATTGGGTTTCACTTTTCCCCCAATTGTGTTGGTGAGATAACTGATTTGCCCGATAAAGCTTAAAACAGCTCCGAAAATAATAAATTTTTCATCAATCATAATCTGATGATAGGTCTTTTCAGAAAAAAATTCTCCATATAAATCACTTTCCGGCCGGAAAATCCTTCTTTGAATTTAGTAAACCCGCGCCAGTTTTCCGAAGCTTTGGGAAATCTGTCGTCATATACGCCCTCAAAATCAAATATTTCGCAGTTTTTTTTCTTTGCTTCCCTGATTGCTTCCCAAACCAGCATGGTCGGGGCAAATAATTTTTTGCCCTCATTCAGGGAAGATGCATACCAGTAGTAAGCATATTTTTTATGGAAAAGAAGCAGTATTCCGGCAAGAGTTTTTTTATTGCCGGTGGCCATTAGCAGGGTGGCTTTTCCGGGATAAAAATTTTTCCAGAGCATTTTCATTTCTTTTTCAACAATAAATCCCATTGGGTTAAACTGTCTCTTTCTTATTGCAATAAAAGCGGATATATCATCAGATATAAAGACTTTAATGCCGTTTTTAATCGCCCGCCTAACCCCTCTTCTTTTGGCTTCCTTCATATGGGCAAAAAGTATTTCTTCGCTTTTTTTAAGATCTAAAGTTATGGAAGTTGTCGGATTAAAAGGATCGCGGTCAATTTTAAATCCTTTCTTTAACAGATTATCTCTGATGCTTTTATAGTTTTGTTGGTTGATTCTGATAAAAGGTGAAATCTTAAATCTGAAAATATTTTTTTCCCGGATTAAGCTGTTAATATCATCTTTGATTTTAGCGCTGTCCGGTCGCGGACACTTGGCGAAAAATCCCAACAGGGGAATTTTTTTCAGATAACAGTTTTGCCCGTTTAACTTAAGCGTTTGCCAGCCGATATCCGACATAAAAGAGGCAAATTCGGCAGATTGTCTGATATCGGAAGAAGTTGTAGGCATTCCTTATCTTTTCATTTTCAAATACAATTCCCTGAAGTTATGCAATAAATTATAAGATAAGTATGCCTTCTTATTAATCACCAAATCATAACTGCCGGCCAGTTCAGTAAGATCTGCCCCGAATCCTTCCTTGAATTTATGAAAACCGTACCAGGGATCATTGGGATCGGGATTAGGTCCCAAGGCTCCCCACATGTCAAAAGTTTCGGCTTTATGTTTTTTAGCGTAGGTTATTGCTTTCCACATTATCAGATTGGAAGGCATAAGATTGCGAAATTCCGCAGATGAAGCTCCGTAAGGATAATACATGACGTTATTAAAAAGAAATAACACCCAGGCAACCAGTGTTTTTTCACCTCCCTGGTCTTTATATTTGGCAAGAAGCAGTCTGGCAATTTTTGCCGGTTTTAATGTTTCCCACATCAATCGGTGATATTTTGGGGTATGCGCGTAAAATTTTTGCCGCACTGTTGTCTCATCCAAAAGTGCAAGATATTTATTAAAAGCCTCATCACTGTTATCCTCAACAACATAAACACCCTTTTTTTCGGCCAGTTTTATATTGTATCTGGTTTTATGATGCATAACGGACAAAAGTTCGTCCTCACTTCGGTTCATGTTAAGCCGGAAAGTATACCGGGTAAAAAGGGGATGGGGTGATTCCTTGACCGGAAAATCTTTTTTCAAATCTGAAATAACCAGATTTTTTTTCTCAATATTCGGTTCGATTTTAATAAATATCAGATTTTCCGAAGCCCCGATTTTCATAAATTCGTCAAGCATTTCTTTTGAAGGAAAATTCCCTTTGGGAAAATAACCGATGCGGTACCCTGTAAAGGGAATCTGATGGAGGCTGATTTGGGCGGTTTCTACCAATTTATTTTTGGAAAATAAACCAAGCCTCAAAACCTCAATTCCGGTTTTCAGCCGGAATTCACCCCACTCCCAGGATTGGAGTGGGTGACTCGCCAGTCTGTTAAATCCCTCTTTTTTTTCTTTAAAAACTGTGGCGATCATGGTAATTTTTTAAATGGTATTATATAAGAGATGTCCGGAAAAAATAGGAAAAATAATTCAAAAACTTTTTTACTGTTAACTGTATTTACCGTACTTGTTTTCCCTTTTTTTCTTCTTGCTCTCTTTAATAAATTGATTTTAATTAAAGGAATAACGCCTGTTAATAATAACAGTTTCCAAGCTTCCCTGAAAGTTGCTCCCTGGGGAAATGACGATACGGAAAATTACGTAGATTTGGCAATAGGTGATCTGGCGGGAAAAACAGATGTTGCCAGAAATGACATAAAAGTTGTATCCGTCGAAAAAATAAATTTCAATGATACCAGTCTGGGTTGTCCGCAAAAAAACAAATTCTATATTCAGGTAATAACGCCCGGATTCCTGATCTATTTAAATGCCAAAGGATCCGACTATATTTATCACGCCGGTCTAAATAAAATTATTGATTGTTTCCGTTAAGTTCTCGGGCAGTTCATTGATAAACCTTGAAATCATATTGGACATTCTCTGACCGAAATAAAGTCTTCTTCTGGCATAGGTTAAAAAAAGCTTATTTTTGGCACGGGTAATTCCGACATAACAGAGCCGGCGTTCTTCCTCCAATTCATACTGGTCAAAAAGTGACATTGAATGGGGGAACAACCCTTCTTCCATACCGATAATAAATACTCTTTCAAATTCCAGTCCTTTGGCTGCATGGAGTGTCATTAAAGTCACTTTCTGATTGTTCTTTTTTAAAGCCGGATGATCTGGTGAATATTCTTTTTCAATCAGGGCAACCGTTTCCAAAAATTCATTAATTTTCGGGAATTCATCCGCTACTGATCTTAATTCTTTGATATTTTCCAACCGGGCCAGTTCTTCAGGATTATTTTTATCATATAAAGACAGATACTTGGTCGATTCGACTATTTTGTCCAGTAGGGTAAGGGTGTCAACAGGCTCACTTTTATTGTTAAGACTTTCCTTTAATTTAAAAAAATCTTCCGTTCTTCTTTTGCCGATTTTCCGCGCCCTTTTTAATGAAACAGAATCGGCCGTATTTACATATAACCTGATATATGCCAAAACATCCTTTATTTCTTTTCTTTCATAAAATCTTGTTCCGCCGACTAGTTCATAAGGAATTCCCTGATGCAGAAGTCCTTCTTCAATAATCCGGCTTTGGGCATTGGTTCTGTATAAAATTGCCGTTCCGGAGAGATTCTCGTCATCCAGATTATTAATTATAAAATTTGCTTCGTCGTGTTCATTGGCGGCATTATATACAGTAATCCTTTCACCGGAAATTTTATCAGTCCAAAGATTTAAAACGGGATGGCTTTTATTTTTGGAGATAACCGCATTAGCCGCATCCAGAATAATTTGGGTTGACCGGTAATTTTTTTCCAGATTGAAAATTTTGACTTTCATATAGTCTTTTTTGAAATTAAGAATATTTCGAAAATCTGCTCCTCTCCAGGCATATATGCTTTGTGAAGCATCCCCGACAACCGTAATATTTTTTGATTTTTGGGCAAGCATCTGAGTCAGAATATATTGTGCTCTGTTAGTATCCTGGAATTCATCAACCAGAATATACCGGAATTGCTGTTGGTAATAAGATAAAATAAGAGGCTGTTTCCGGAACAATTCCACGGTCAGGTAGATAAGATCTTCAAAATCAAGCGCTGAATTTTCCCTTAAAATATTCTGGTAAACCGGATAAACGCGGGCTGCTGTTTCTTGGAAAAATCCCCTGGCCATTTGCTGGTACTCGGAATAAGAAATTAATTCATTTTTTGCGTTCGCGATTGTTGCTGCCAAAGCCTGGGGAGATACTGATTTTTTATCAATGGACAGTTTTTCCATAGCCTGGGAAATGGCTTCTTTGGTGTCCAAATCATCATAAATCACAAAATTGGCACTGATTCCCAGGTGTTTTCCTTCCCTTCTTAATATTCTCGCGCAAAAGGAATGATAGGTTGATGTGACCGGTAAATTATTTTTGATTTTACTCCTTTGGATTCCGGTCAGTTTCTCCAATCTGTCTTTCATTTCCCTGGCTGCCTTGTTGGTAAAAGTTACCATCAGAATATTTTCGGCAGGTATATTTTTTTCTGAAATCAGGTATGCAACTTTATAAGTTAAAACTCTTGTTTTTCCCGAACCGGCGCCGGCCAGAATAAGAACCGGTCCTTCAGTTTCAAAAACAGCTTCATTTTGTTCTTTGTTTAAGCTATTAAGTATTTTTTGACGCATGGTACAATTGAATTTATATAATAACATGTCAGCCGCTGAAAAATATTTAATCGGTAACTGGAAATCCAATAAAAACTCAACTGATGTTGCTGGATTTTTGAAAATATTTGCTCACAAATGTAAGAACATAAAAAAAATACCCTTAAAAATTCCCAAAATAGTTATTTGTCCGTCATATATCCATTTGCCTTTAAGTCGGGATCTTATAAAAAAATATAATTTACCGGTAGAACTTGGCGCTCAGAATATTTCACCTTACGGTGAGGGTGCGTTTACCGGTGAAGTCAGCGCTTCCCAATTGAAGGAATATGTCAGATATGTCATAATCGGACACTCGGAAAGAAGAAGTAATTTTGCCGAAAATGAAAAAATTTTGGCCGATAAAGCAAAAAACGCTTTAACAAACGGACTTAAAGTTATTTACTGTGTGCCTGACAGTAAAATTCCGGTTCCGGACGGAGTTGCCGTTATTGCTTATGAGCCCGTTTTTGCCATCGGCACCGGAAAACCCGATACACCGGAAAACGCTAATCGGACAATTGGCGTAATTAAAAAAAATTATATAAACACTCCGGTTATCTATGGCGGAAGTGTTACATCCGAAAATATAAAAAGTTTTATGGAAAAGGAATATATTGACGGAGTCTTACCCGGCAAATCAAGTCTCGACCCGATTTCATTTTATAAAATGCTGATAAATGCCGCCGGTTAAAAGAAAATTCCTCAAATACCGCTTGCCTCTTTTACTTGCTGTTTTAACAGTAATTTTTTTGTCTCTTCTGTTATTTGTCATCGGTCTTATGCGTCCGGCGGTAAATTTTATTTCCGAAACAAAAATAAGCCCTTTTACTCTGGTTTCTCTTCTTTTGGAAAAAACCCCACGGATAAAAATTACGGATAACCGGACAAATTTTGTCATTTTGGGAATTTCCGGAGGTAATCATGCCGGATCTACGCTGACGGATTCAATTATTTTTGGCAGTATTGATTTTACAAAAAAAGAAGTTCTTTTGGTTTCAATTCCCCGGGATGTCTGGTTACCGTCTCTTAAAACAAAAATTAACTCTTCCTTTTATTACGGTGAAAAAAAGAAAAAAGGAGGCGGTCTTATTTTGGCCAAATCTTCCGTATCTGAAGTTGTCGGTAAGCCGGTTTCTTATGGATTTATTCTTGATTTTGAGGCTTTCCGGAAGGTCATTGATCTCATAGGCGGAATTGAAATTAATGTCAACGCTCCTTTTGAAGATAAGCTTTTTCCCATAGCCGGTAAAGAAAATGACAACTGCGGGGGCAGTGATCCGGAATTTACCTGCCGGTATGAAACTGTCCGGTTTGAAAAAGGTGTCCAAAATATGGATGGCACCTTGGCATTAAAATTCGTCCGCAGCCGGGGTTCTCTGGATAATGGTCAGGGTAATGATTTTTCCCGTTCACAGCGTCAGCAGCTTGTCATTACCGCAATTGCCAAAAAAATAAAAAGTACTGTCAGTCTGAAAAATATTGGACTTTTTAAAAAAATCTACTCTACTGTTTATGATTCGTTAACGACGGATATGTCGTTTGCCGAAATGATGTCTTTGGGTAAATTTCTTTATTTCAATCAGGACATAAGTGCCAGACATTTAGTGCTTGATACGGGAGATCTTTCAAAGGATATTCCTGGACTTCTGGTCAATCCGCCTTTATGGCAGTATGATGGAATATGGGTTTTGGCACCCCGTTCAGGAACTTTTGAAGAGATTCATGAATTTATTTCCTGCAATCTCAAAAATGACAGTTGCTCGATAATAAAACAACCTGATTTATAAATTCACCAAAAGCATTCGTATTCCGTAAAACAATATTGCCAAACTGCTTATAAGGATTGCATTGGTCATGCCTGTGGTCCCTGCACGCGGCGGGATATCCGTCACTGCAACTTCTCCTTCATCTGTCGGTGTCGGTGTTTGGGAGGGCGTCGGTGTTTCCGAAGGCGTTGGAGTAGGAGTATATGTCGGAGATAATTGCGGGGTGGGACTGATTGTTATGGAAATATCCGGTGTTTCCGTCGGAGTAATATCCGGTGTTTCTGTCGGGGTCAAATCTCCCGAAGGAGTTGATTCTCCCAGAATCTGTTCTCCGCTTTTAAAAACCACGAATTTGCGGGTTACAGAGACTTTTTTTCCGTTGATGTCTTTTCCTTCAACGGTAATTTCATGACTTCCCGGTTCCAGTGGTTCTTTAGGCCGGAATTCCCAGGTTCCGTCACTGCCGACGATAATGTTTGCCGTCTGAATTTTGGATTTGACTGTTATTTTAAGGGTGTCTCCCGGAATTCCGGCTCCGCGGAATTTCGGATTATTATCAATTGTCGTATCCAGGTTTTTTTCCGGGAAAAAAAGTTCTACGCCTTTTTTTATTATGGTCGGTGTCGGGCCAGTTGGATTTAAACGCGATGATCTGTTTCCCAATACTGCCGGTCTTCCGCTTTCAGCTCCACTTTCTTCAGCGTTTAGAAAATTATAAGTTTTTCCAAGTTCAATGTCTTCAAGCGAAGGATCGTTTTTAACAAGACCCAGTCTGCTTATTACCGAAGCATAACTCGATGGACTTTTCTTAAAGGTAATTTGAATAGGTGAATTATCATCTAAATCCGGTCTTTTCAGAAAATCCTGGCTTCTTAAATTATTTAGCGGAATGGCAAATATTCCTTTTCCGTCAGTTCTGGCCGACAGCGGACTGGCCTTTCCTATAAGAAGATAAATAAGGCCCTCTTCGGTCGGATCGTTTTTATTATCAACTAACCTGCCGGTAATCGGCGGTAATTCCAAAGGAGAATCCAGTTTGACGCCGGTTTTTTGAGTAAATTCGGGACAAGCTGTATTTCTGCATGATGATTTTCCGCTGACGATTTTTATGTTGTAAAAAGTATCTGGCATTAGATTTTTGAGAGTAAACATATGGGTCAGCCGGGATTTTGTTATCCAGTCGTTATCAATGTCGTCAAGATGGGTAGTCTGTTTTCCATTTAGAGTTAATATGACCGCTCCGGTTTCCGGTTTTTCCGTAATATAGGAAACTGTGATTGAGTTATCGGAAATATTGGTTAAATGAATATCTGATGGAGCAACCGGTGGTGAAGCGCTTGTAAAAAATTGTTGGTAAGTGCCGTCCAGATAAAGTCCCGCTCCCAAACCGAACATGATTAGTAAAAGCGCCAGAATTGTCGGTATTTTTTTAACTTTCCGGTACATTATTCTGCCTCCCGCCGGTTGAGTTGGTTGATAATGTCACTGTCAAATGTGGGAGTTAAAGGAACAATAGTTTTTAAAGTCTGATCTTCAACTTTGGATATCTTTCGGGCGCCGGATATCCCAAAAATAATCCAGACAACAACAGTCATAAATGTTATCAGCGCCAGAATATACAATTCTTTACGGTTCATAATATGCTTTGCCTTTCATGGAAATACGCAGTATACCGCTTACCGTTCCTCCTTCAGGAGTAAAATCCATCGAATTTATTGTAACAATTCTTTTATAATTATAAATGTCGGCTAAATAAGAATTAACATTTTCGTAAGCGCCCACACCGATAAGAATAAAATTAAAGCGGGATAATAATCCGTTCGTTTGGGGGATTGATATTGGTGCCGAATCAATTTGCAGTTGGTTAATTACCACTCCGTTATTAAAAGCTAACTTTTCCATGGCTTTGGAAAAACCTGTAAAATCTGATTTTCCCGGCAGGGCCGCCTCAATATTAAGAAGCGACTCTCTTATTCTTTCATATTCCGATTGGGCAAGAATTATATTACTGATTTTATTTTCATAATCCAGGCTTAATTTTTTAAGATCATTTACTTCTTTAATTAATGTGATAGCCGTAATCAGCGTCGGTCTGATGGCAAACAGCCCGAAAAACGAAAGGGAAAAAAGAGTCAGCGTTAAAGTAAAGTAGGAGGCGGTTCTACGGTTCTGTATTACCGGTTTTAGCCTGCGGCGGGTTTTTAATATCAGACTGTTTTTGATAGCCGACAGCGATTGCGGACCTTTATTCATATGATTTGGTAACTAATTTAGTCATTACCCGGAATTCAACCTTTCCGTCTGCCCGTCTTTTTAAATCCTCAAGAGCGATATCAGTAAAAAGTTTCTCATCCTGGATTCTTTTTAGCAGATAATTGAAAGTTTTTAAATCCTGCGCCACCGCTACAAAACTGACTTTATCACTGGAAAAAGATAATAAGGAAAAAGTAGTTTCGACCGGTGTATTATCTTCCAGGAAATTGATCAGTCGCAGATATATATCCTGTTCTGTTGTAATGAGTTTTATATCGGCCAATTTTTTTTGCACTTTTCTTATTTCATTTTCCATTTCCGTGATTGATTCAATTAACGCCTTTTTTTGTGAAACGGTTTCCCGAAGATCGGTTCTATCACGGTCAAATTTAAATCTCATGAAAAAAACGGATAAAACTACAATTTGAATAATGATAATAATATACCTGCCGTATGTTAATGCCCAATTTAAGAATTGCGATGACAGATTTAACTGTTCTTCCGGCTTAATAACCAGATTTATGCTTGTTTTCTGTTTTGAGGCAGGCATGCTAAAAACCAATAATGAAAAAAACCTCAATAAAGGACTGTTCTCATTATACACAAAAAACAACAGTTCTAGTCAGTTCCCAAACTGTCATGAGAATTCAACTCCTGAAGTGGAAAGATGGAAAAACCGGTCAGGACTTTTTAGGTTTTGGAGATGTCTTTTTAGCGTTCAGTAATTTGGCCAGTGCCGATTTCATTCTGGCAACTTTGTTGGCGTGGTAAATATTTTTTTTACTGGAAAGGTCAAGCTTTGAATATGCTTCGGTCAATAATTTTGGGGACGGTTTCTGCCGGAATTTTTTAACGGCGTTTTTGACGGCATTTTTTGCCGCCAGATTGATCTGATGTCTTTTGTTATCCTGCTTAAGTTTCTTTTTTGCCGAACTAGTGACTGGCATAATGAAGTAGTATACTAATGAGAACTTAAATGGTCAAGCTGTTAAGAAAAACATTCAATATTCTAAACAGGCAGCAGACGAATATACTCTCAGCCGCGTCAGTCATTATGACCGCGGTTTTTCTGTCACGGATTCTCGGTTTATTCCGGGACAGGCTGTTAGCCGGCCGTTTCACTCCTGAGGAATTGGGTATTTATTACGCCGCTTTCAGACTTCCCAATATGATCTTTGAGCTCCTGGTTATGGGCGCCTTGGCTTCTGCTTTTATACCCGTTTTTACGGCTTTTCTGGATACTAAAGGTAAAGAAAATGCCTTTCGTTTAGCTTCAGCCGTTATTAATATCGGCATGGTTCTATTCGTTATTGCCGCCGTACCTATATATATTTTTGCCCGTAACATATCAGCACTTATGGCTCCCGGTTTTTCGGATTCACAAATTGAAGTAATGGTTTCATTTACCAGAATTATGATTATTGCCCAGGTTTTTCCCCTTATCATCGGCAATTTTCTAACCGGAATACTCCAATCATTCCGCAATTTCCTGGTACCTTCTCTTGCCCCTGTTATTTATAACCTGGGAATAATTATCGGAATTCTTTTTTTAACTCCCACGGCAGGGCTTTACGCTCCGGTCATCGGAGTTGTTATAGGAGCTTTTTTGTTCACCTTAATACAAATTCCTCCTGTTTTGTCATACGGTTATAAACACAGTGCTGATTTTTCCTATAAAAATCCGGGTGTCAGGTCAGTTGGCCGGTTAATGCTTCCCAGAACATTGGGTTTGGCGGTTTCCCAAATTGATACAACCATAGATCTTGCCTTATCCAGTTTATTGGGAGCTTCATCAGTGACGGTTTTTAATTTTGCCCAGCATCTTCAGCAGCTTCCGATCGGACTGTTTGGCGTATCCATTGCCCAAGCCAGTCTTCCAACTTTATCGTCACTTTATGCCAAAAAGGACACTGAAAAATTTAAAACGATTTTTCTTTCATCATTTCATCAGATTATGTTTTTGATAGTTCCTCTCTCCGCCATACTCATAGTTTTACGGATTCCTGTCGTTCGGTTGGTTTTTGGTGCTTCAACGCTTTTTGACTGGCAATCAACTGTCCTTACCGGTCATACTCTTGCCTTTTTTTCCCTTTCACTTTTTGCCCAATCATTGGCACACCTTTTGGCCAGAAGTTTTTATGCGCTTCAGGACAGTAAAACTCCTGTTATAATCGGAGCAGTTTCTGTCATCACTAACACGATTCTTTCATTATTGTTTGTTTTGGTATTCCAATTGGATGTTTGGGTTTTGGCATTATCCGCGTCTATTGCCAGCATATTAAACATGCTGCTTCTTCTATTAATGCTTTATAAAAAGATCGGTAATATCACTCCCGGAGAAATAATCCTTCCTTCGGTAAAAATATTTTTAGCCTCGTTTGTGGCGGCTGTTGCTCTTTATATCCCCATTAAACTATTGGATCAGCTTGTTTTTGATACAACCAGAACCATTAATCTTTTAATTCTGACAGGAATCTCCACCGCGCTTGGCATTTTTGTCTATCTTTTTTTTGCCTGGTTTATGGATGTCCCGCAAATAGAGATTTTATTCAAACTGTTCAGAAAATATGCTGTGAAAAGGCCCAAAGTTTTAATTGATACGTCTCAGGAAGTGGTTAATCTCCAGGAACAATAGTTTAAGTTTAATCAAAGTTCCGAAATTCCATCAGCTTGTCATCAGCTGAAATTTTTACATTATCCAAAGCACCGTTAAACGGAAAAAAATAAACGCTTTCCAGTTTCTTTAAATCCTTCTTAAAAAGGATTTCTTTGGAAAATTCATTTCCATCAACCGATAAACTGATTCTATTTTCGGTAAGATTCAGATTTATATCATGCCAGGCGTCATTCGACCAATTCTCAATCGGATATGATAGTCTCAATTCCGCCGGGGTTTCATTTAATGTTAAAAGCAGAAAATCAATTCCCTTGGATGCGGTTTTTTTCAAACTTAAAGAAGTGGTGCCCCCGTCAGTATTTTGGTATTGCGCCATCACAATGCTAATATCCGTTTTTTCATCTTTCTCCCAAAAAGGTAGGATATTAAATGATAATTGAAGGCTTTGGGAAAAGTCTGATTCCGGTCGGGAAATAAGAAGGTCTCCCGTACCGGCTAAAACCAGAGCGCGGTCATCAAAAGTACCGCCGGCTCCTTTGATGAATTCGGAAAGCTTTCCTTTTTCTTTTAATTCCAGATAAATAACGGAATTCGGGAGCATCAGAATCTCTTTTTTAATTTCTCCGTTTATTGAAATAACCTCCGAAACTTGGGATGAATTAACTGTTATATTTCTCGCGGTCAATTGGTAGGATCCTGTCTTAATACCGGTAAATGTTACCGGAACATTTTCCCAGTTGCGCTCATTTTTGTCATAATTAGTAAGAAGTAAATTAATGGTATTATCCGCGGCTTTGACTGCCATTCCCGAAATATAAGTTCCCTCACCGGCAAGCTTAAGCCCGGTTCCGGTCAGTTTTGTTGAGGCGGAAAAAGCTTTAAATCTCGGTTTTAAAAAAAGCGGTTTTTGATCTTTTTCATGCGTCATTAAGCCCCATTTTCCTCCCCCGGGAGGGGGGCCGTCTTTTACCTCAAATGCAAATAGTTGATCTATAAGTCCGTATGTCTTAAAAACAGTAGCCATACTGAAGGCAGCAGCTTTAGCCGTATTGTTGTTTCCGTTATTTCCGGAGTCTATTCCCCATTCGGATAAAATCAGAGGCAATTGTGAAAATCCGTTGTATTTGGCAAGTTTGTTCCTGATGTTTTGGGCATCTTCGGCAAATTTTCTGGGATCGGTATGGTACCGGTGCCATGAATAAAAATCCAGCCGGAGTTTATTTTCATTAATATATGTTAAAAACCCGTCAACCCACAGGGGATAATAGGAACCAACCGCCGGTCCGCCGATATAAAATTTGTTGACATTAACAGCTTCCTGCGCTCCTTTGGCAGCAAAATAATAGAGTTCATTATAATTTTTATTGCCGTTTAATTTATAAGATCCGAATTGGACAAGTTCCGGTTCATTCCAGACTTCATAATAAACACCGGTTAAATTCTTATTGTTTTTTCCGCTGTAATGTTCAATCGTTTTTTTGATAAGTTCCTGCCATAATTGCCAATTTCGCGGTTTACCGGTTACCGTTCCGTCACTGCTAATTGACTTAGGCATATATGAGAGACTGAAAAAAGGAATTGCTCCCATGTTAATGATATCTTCAACAGTTTCGTCCAAGTTTTGAAAATTGTAACTGCCGTCATCAGAAAGTACTCCGTAGTAGTCAAAAATATGATCAAGTCTTATAAGGTAAGGAGAAATAAGTTTCATTCTGGTAACACTGTTATGAAGCATGGGCGGCGGCTCTTCACCTCCCTGGGCAAAATTAAGCCAACCGTTTTTTATTTCTCCTGTGTAGCTATTAACATCTACCGCTATATTTGCTTTTTTTTCAATCGCGCGGCTCAAAATGGTCACAATAAACTGTTGTGAATAAATAAAAAAGGGAAGTGTCAATAAAACAAAAGTAAGAATTATCAGTTTGTTACGGAGTCGGTTCATATACTCTTCTTTAAAAATGGTAACGTATCTGTTCTCACTTGACAAACTTTAGCAGTCATGATATTTTAGTGCTAATTCCATGGCTGATTTAACTGATAGACAGCTCCAAATACTTAAGGCTATAATCGATGAATTTATTAATACGGCCCAACCGGTGGCTTCGGAAACTTTGGATAAGAAGTACGATTTGGGTGTCTCACCGGCAACAATCAGAAACGAAATGGTCAAATTAACTGATGCCGGATTTCTCCAGCAGCCTCACACTTCTGCTGGAAGGACACCCACTCCGCATGCTTTGAAATATTATGTTGATAAACTGATGAAAACCAAGGAATTATCGGTAAATGAAGAAGTTAATGTTAAGCAAAAGATTTGGGATTACCGTAATGAAATGGACCGCCTTTTAAGAGAGGCGACCAAAACATTAGCCAAACAAACCAATGCCATGTCATTGGCAGCTACAAATGAGGGAGATTTTTTTACCTCAGGGCTGGGAAACATATTGGATATGCCTGAATTTTACGATATCGATATCACCAAACATCTGCTTGATACCCTGGATCAGTATGATTACTGGTGGAAAATATTTTCAGCTTTTGATAATAAAGAGGAAGAATCGCTCCGCATCCTGGTCGGTGAAGAATTGGGCGGTCAATTATTAAGCTCATGCGGTACGGTATTCGTCAAGTTCAATTCACCCCATCATCAGGGGGCAATCGGTGTTGTCGGCCCGGTCAGGCTCAATTATCCCCGTATTGTCCCGATTGTCAGGTATATGGGTGATCTCATTAATGATCTGGCTAAATCCTGGTAAACCAATGAAAAAAAGCAACAATACTAAAACCGTACAGGAAAATGAACCAAATAAAGGAAAAAAGCCGGATCAGGATAAAAAGTCTGAACTAAATTCCGACGAATGGAAGGATAAATATCTCCGGGCGCTGGCTGACTACAGGAATTTGGAAAGAAGAGTCAGCGAGAAAGCGGCCGAAGTTAAAAAATTCGCCAATAAAGATTTTATTTTGAAACTGTTGCCGATAATTGACGATTTGGAAACAGCCGCCAAGCTCTTACCTGATAAGGGTCTTGAACTGATATTGAATAAATTTATAAATCTGCTTCAGGAAGAAAATGTGGAAAAAGTTGATTGTCTTGACCGTAAATTTGATCCTACGTTTATGGAATGCGTTTCCGTAACTCCGGGCAAACCGGACAATCAGGTCATTGGGCAAATAAGACCTGCTTATATGATGAATAATCAGGTTTTAAGACCGGCCCAGGTAATTGTTAACCGGAAGGCCGGACATTAACTAAATTTTTAATTCAAAGGAGGATAGAAAAATGGCAAAAATAATCGGAATAGATTTGGGAACAACCAACAGCTGCGTTGCTGTAATGGAGGGAGGCAAACCGAAAGTAATCCATTCGGCTGAAGGAAGAAACGTTATCCCTTCAGTTGTTGATCCTTTAAAAAGGATAGTCGGTGATGTCGCTAAACGTCAAATGGTTATGAAACCCAAAACCACAATTTTTTCCGTTAAAAGGTTAATGGGCCGCCGTTTTAAGGATGAATCGATCCAATTCGATTTAAAATGGTTGCCTTATACCATTAAGGCCGGAAGGGACGGAATGGCAGTAGTTGAGGTTGACGGTAAAACTTTTACCCCGCAGGAGATATCAGCTCAAATTCTCCAAAAAATCAAAACCGATGCCGAAAATTATCTCGGCGGAAAAGTTACGGAGGCGGTTATAACTGTTCCGGCATATTTTGACGATTCACAAAGACAGGCAACCAAACAGGCAGGTGAGATAGCCGGTTTGGAAGTAAAAAGGATAATTAATGAACCCACAGCTGCCGCACTTGCTTATGGTCTTGATAAAAAACACGCCCATACAGTTGCCGTTTACGATCTGGGCGGAGGCACCTTTGACATCTCCGTTTTGGAGTTGGGTGAAGGTGTTTATCAGGTAAAAGCAACCAATGGAGATACCCATTTGGGAGGAGACGATTTTGACAAGGATATTTTGAATCATATTGCCGATGAATTCAAAAAGGAGAACAATATCGATCTGAGAAAAGACCCCCAGGCCCTTCAAAGATTAAGAGACGCTGCCGAAAAAGCCAAAATTGAGTTGTCCACTTCAATGGAAGCGGAAATTAATCTGCCCTTTATTACCCAGGGAAATCAGGGACCGCTCCATTTGGTCCAGAAATTAACCAGAGCGAAATTGGAATCAATCGTATCGGATCTGATTGAAAAAACAATTCCGCCGATTGAAGCCTGTTTAAAAGACGCTAAAATCGGCAAAGATAAAATAGATGAAATTGTTTTGGTCGGAGGAATGACCAGAATGCCCAAGGTTTTGGAAAGGGTTAAAAAGTTTTTCGGTAAAGAACCTAATAAAAGCGTCAATCCCGATGAGGTGGTTTCTGTTGGAGCGGCAGTCCAGGGTGGTATTCTTATGGGAGACGTTAAAGATGTCGTGCTTCTTGATGTTACACCCCTGACTCTGGGATTGGAAACATTGGGAGCGGTAACAACACCCTTAATTTCCAGAAATACGACAATTCCTACCAGTAAAACCGAAGTTTTTTCAACCGCCGCCGATAATCAGACGTCTGTTGAAATAAATGTTTTACAGGGTGAGCGTCCCATGGCCGCTGATAATAAATCACTCGGCCGCTTTATTCTGGACGGCATCCCTCCGGCTCAAAGAGGAGTTCCCCAAGTGGAAGTTACATTTGATATTGATGCCAACGGCATTCTTAATGTGTCAGCCAAAGATAAAGCTACCGGAAAGTCCCAAAGCATAAAAATAACGGCTACGACCGGACTTGCTAAAGATGAGATTGACCGGATGACAAAAGAAGCTGAAAAACATGCCGACGAAGACCGGGAAAAGAAAGAAACAATTGAAGCCAGAAATAAAGCCGATAATCTGATTTATGTAGCCGAAAAATCCTTAAAAGATACCGGGGAAAAGGTAGACCCGTCTGTTAAAAAAGAAGTTGAAGAAAAAATTTCTTCTCTGAAATCAAGCTTGGATAAGGCCGGTTCGGCAGAAATTGAAACAAAAACCCGGGAGCTGTCAGACAGCCTGCAAAAAATAGGCCAGGCTATGTATCAGGGTCAAAAAGAAGGACAACATTCTGAAGAAAAACCAGAGGTTGATGAAAAAGAATCTAAAGGTAAAAAAGACGGGAAGAAAAAAGAAGATGAAGTTCAGGAAGGCGAAGTAGTAAGCTGAATTCTTATTAACAATAAAAAGAACGGGCGCGCAAATTTAGCGCGCCCTATTATTGGCGTTACTTGTCAATTCATAATAAAATTATTAAATTAGGTTTATAAATATGGCACAGGATTATTACCAGATTCTCGGTGTATCAAAAAATGCCTCACCGGCTGATTTAAAAAAAGCCTACCGTAAATTGGCATTGGAGTGGCATCCTGACCGGAATAAAGACCCCAAAGCGGCTGAAAAATTTAAGGAAATTACCAGGGCTTATGAAGTTTTATCAGACTCCAAAAAGAAGGAAGTATATGACCAGTACGGTTCGCAAGCTTTTGCTCCCGGTTCGGGTTTCGGTCAAGGTCAGGCCGGGCAAGGAAGCCATACGGGCAGATATGGTCCGTTCACCTATACCTATACTTCAACCGGCGGCGGCTCGCCTTTTGAAGGGATTGATTTCGGCGGTTTTTCCGATCCGTTTGAAATATTTGAACAGTTCTTCGGTGGAGCGTCTCCCTTCGGAGGCAGATACCGTTCAAGACCGGCCTACCGGTTGACCATTGATTTTATGGAAGCTGTTAAGGGTACCGAGAAAAAAGTTACCCTGGATTCAAAAGAAGTGACCGTAAAAATTCCCAAAGGAGTCGATACCGGATCTATCGTCAGATTTAAGGATTATGATATTGTCATTAATGTTACTCCTGACTCAAGATTTAAAAGGGACGGCTATGACCTTATAACCGATCTGAATATCTCAATAGTCCGGGCAGCTCTCGGAGATGTCATCGCAGTCCCGACCGTTGACGGCCCGGTAAATATAAAAATACAACCGGGAACTCAACCCGGTACTTTAATAAGATTAAGAGGTAAAGGAGTTCCTCATGTCAGAGATTCCGGCCGCGGAGACCTATACGTCAGGGTAATAATCAATATCCCCCAGAAACTGAATAACCGGCAAAAGGAACTCTTAAAACAATTAGGTGAAGAATTGGAATAGAATTAATAATCCGTTTCAGCCCGATCGGGGAAAATAGAAGCAGAATTTGTTTAAGTCAATTTTATGATTGTTGATGATAATCCCTTCGGCAATAAGCCTTTTCTTTTGACCCCGTTTGCCTCCGTATGCGTAGCCTGCTGAAAGGGATCCGTCCGCTCTTACCACCCGGTGGCAGGGGATATTTAGCGGATCGGTGTTTTTATGAAGGATTCTGCCCACCAATCTTGGATTTTTAATACCGCAAACCCCGGCCAGGTTTTTATAAGTCGTAACTTTCCCTGCCGGTATGGCTGAAACAAACCTGAATACTTTTTCTTCTTGAGTCATATCTTAAGTTAAGTTAAACCGGGAAATTTGGACATATTGTGCCCCTTCTTTTTTTAAGATTGATTTATAAAGGATGATTTCCCTGCAAAGAAATTCTTCATGACTTATTGCCGGTAACTTAATTTTATCCGTTTCATTTTTTACTGGGGGGCTTTTAAATCTGGCAGCCGTTACATGGATTAATTTTTCCCTTTTCTCATAATCAAATTTCTGTTGGGATTTATTGAAAAAATCTTTAACCGGCCGGCTTAAATTACGGTAAAGCCAATTATACTCATCGTTTTTCTGAAAATTTAGCCAAACCATTCTCGGGGGGGCACCGGGCGAAGCAAAAGTAAAATTTACCGGAGTAAGACTGAAAGGGGAGACACGATTGGTGGTTTGCCTGATAATTTCCAGTAGTTGGTCAACCGATTTCTCCTCAAGGTATCCTAAAAATAATACGGTTATGTGCAGATTTTCCCGACTGGTAAATCGAGCTCCCGAATTGGACAAAGCTTTTTCAGTTTTCAGGGAATTTTGGCATTTTATAATATTATCCAGAAGATTATCGGGAAGCGGTATGGCTATAAATAAGCGGAGTTTTAACATACTTACTCAAGCGATAATTGCAGTCCCTTCAGTTCGGGAAGTGACGAACCCAGTATTCCTTTCAGATCCCCGTGAATCCCCAGCGTATGATCGATAATGCCCCTTAAATATTTTTCCTGTCTGGACCATTTGGAAGCGAAAAACCTTTTTTCCTTTTCCAGTTCATCCTGGAGAAGGGAAAAAGCATCAACGATTGTTTCTATCCGGTGTTTAAATTCCACTCCCGATATATATTGGTATATGGTTTCCATCTTTTCATTTTTTCCCTTTACTGATTTTTTCACATGGTAATTCTGGATAATAACCGCCCGGAGTGCCGTTGCCAAAGCAACAATAAACCTGCGTTCCGTTATCCAAACACCGTCCCTGAAACCGGCTGATTTGATGTCTTTGGGAATCTCTTCAGATACCAGAATGGCGATTTCAGCTTTGACGGTTCTCAAATCAGCTTTCAGTTTATCAATCCATTCACTGTTCCATTTGGCATTTTTCGTCTCCCAGAGAATTGTTCCGCAGCAATTTCCCTGCCTGTCCCAGACTTTTTGAACTATGTCGGCGCCTCTTATGCCTTTTTCAACGGGTTTTATCTCATCAGTCGGAAAAGCTGTATTTAATATTTTTTCCAGTTCCAGTTCCAGAACTTCCCCCTGGGTTTGCTGTGATCCCTGATTAAGTTTCCGGGTCAGTTCCTCATTCATTTTCAAAGCCTCTGCCAGTTTTTTTTCTTTCTCCAAAAGTTTCAGTTTATTCTCATAATCGGCCTGTTTTCTGGCTTCAGTCTTAATCTTTTCTTCCATTTCCATCATTTTCTTTTCCGTTTCGATTTGTCTTTCCTCATCTTTTCTTTTCAGCTCCCTTATTAGCTTGTTATTCTCACTTAAATCGGTAAGTAATTTCCTGTTTCTCTCCTTTTCTTCACTGGCTTCCTCAATTGATTGTTTTAGCTTAATGTTGAAATCTTGTGTTACTTTTTCAAACGCTTTCACTTCCGCGTTTTTTACCGCTCGGGCGAGTTCTTCCTTCCTCTTTTGCTCGTCCTTTTTTGTAAATTCCGCTTCCCATTCTTTTTTCACGGCTTCGGTTAATTCAATGGAATGGCCGCAATTGGGACATTTAACGTTTGACAGCATATTATTGAAAGGGGATAAATTTTATAAGATAAAAGCCAAGCCCAGAACTGCAATAGCCGCAATACCCAGTGCTTTACCGATTTTTTTCAGTGCCTCTTTATTTGGATTAGGTTCCCGTTCCTGATTGGCCATATTCTGCCTTATTTTACCATAAAAACGGCAAATTAATTACTTGCTTAAGTATTTACTGATATTGGAAGCGTGTTCTTCAAAGCTTTCGGCAAAGTGTGATTTACCGTTACTGTCGGCCACATAATAAAGATAATTATTCCCCGGAGCTTCCAAAACAGCCTTAAGTGAAAGATAACCCGGGTTGGCAATCGGTGCCGGCGGCAGTCCGGCGTTAATATAAGTGTTATAAGAAGAGTCAGTCTCCAAATCTTCAAGTGTTAAATCTTTCTTCCACCAGCTTTTTTCGTTCGGCTGGTAACCCAAAATATACTGGACAGTGGCATCAATATCCAGTTTCATGCCAATTTTCAGCCGGTTTAAAATCACACTGGCTATAAGCGGCCGGTCTTCATGCAGTTTTGCCTCTCTTTCAACCAGGGAGGCGATAATAACCAGATCGTTCAAAGACAATCCGAATTTATCCAAAGCTCCCAAGTCAATAGTGCCCATTTTTTTATTAAAATTATCCTTCATGATTTGGACAATTTCCTGGGCTATTATTTCTTTCGGCATGGAGTAAGTGTCCGGAAATAAATATCCTTCTTCTGAGGTTTTAAGAAATTCGCTCTCCGGAATTTGAAATGTAACGGCAACTTTTGTGGCTATCTCCTCTTTGCGCCAGCCCTCAGGAATTGTCAGCCGGATATCGGTTGTCCCGTGTTTAAGTTCTTCGGCTATTTCGTTTAAGTTCATAGAGGGACTTAAAAGAAAATCTCCGGCCTGAATACTTTTGCCCAGATCCGTGAATCGGGACACAAGAAAAAAAACCAGACCTGATCGGACCAGTTTCTCACTCTCCAGTCTTTGGCTGATTGTTCTGACATTTTCACCCTTTTCTATTGTGAAGGTTTCAAAATCACGGTTTAACGGATTTACCGGTTTAACAGCCTGCAAATACCATAGATATAAAGGCAGACTGATAATTACCAAAACAATGACCAGAACATAAAGTTTTTTTTTCATTTTTTAACGGGTACCGGGGCCCGGCGGTAAATTCTTTTTGTTACATCAAAAAGATAAATCCTGCCGCAGTATTTACAGGTAACCCTTTCTTCTTGGCTGATTTCCTTGACTCTTTTTCCGCTTTTCAACGATTTGCCGCAACCGACGCATCTTCCCTGGGAAATAAGCCAGGCTTGAACCGGTGCAATTACGTTTTTAAACATTTTGCTTTATATTCTATTCAATCCGGTAAATAGGAACATTCAAAAGTGTATCTTTTGCTTCTTCCAACCTCCATTTGTCGCCAGAATATAATATACACAAAATATCGTTCTTGTCCACTTTTTCATCTATTCTGCGGTTTAAGTATATTCCGGCCGTTTTATCTTGGGGGCAGCCCAGAATCTTGGCAATTACCGTCAGATCGTTATTGTTGAAGCCGGTAATCGTTCCTTTGGTTATGGAAGGAACATCGAAGCGGTATTGTCCGAGTTTGACTGATTCGCTGCTGATCTGGCTGTTTCCTCCCTGGATTTTAATTATTTCCCTCATCTTTTTTAAAGCTTTTCCGCTTTTAAGAATTTTGACGGCCATTTCCTCTCCGCTGCTGCCGGCCGGTTTTTTTTTGCCGTTTTTGCCGTTTGACAGACAAAGATCAAGAAGCTTTCCGGCAAGTCTTAATGCTTTAGCCTCAAGCATGAAAGGCCGGTCCGGTCTCTGTTCCAAAACTTTGAGTACGTCTCTTGCCTCCAAAGCCGGTCCAACTCCGTGCCCGGCCGGTTCAAGCGCCTGGTTAATATCAACAGTCACTTTTATTTTGAAACGTTTGGCTAAAAACTTGAATTTATCGGCAATTAATTCCGCGTCTTTGAAATGATTAATTTTAACGGTTGGCCCGACCGGAATGTCCAGTACCAGATGGGTTGCTCCCGATGCAATTTTTTTAGCCATAATTGATACGATTATTTTGTCAAATGACTCAAAAGATAACGGTGTTTCTACCTGGATAATCACATCATCCGCCGGAGCCAGACCTAAATGGCCGCCCCATACAATTACTCCTCCTGTTTTATTGACCATTTGCTCTATTTTTTTCAAGGGAAAAGTAACCGGTGCCAAAACTTCCATGGTATCGGCGGTTCCGGCCGGTGTTGTAATAGCCCGGGATGAATTCTTGGGTATTTTAAAACCGGCCGAGGCAACTATCGGTACCAAAATCATTGTTGTTCTGGTTCCGGCCAGGCCCCCGGTAGAATGCTTATCGGCCACTGTTCCTTTTAAATTCAGTTTTTGGCCGGTATCGGCCATGGCTTTTGTCAAATAGAAAAGTTCCGTTTTGGTAAATCCTTCCTTGAATCCGGCGGCGACAAAATAAGTTGTCAGAATAGGTCCCAGCCGTTCATGGGCTACTTCATCCATTAAGGAGAAAATTTCCTGGTAATTAAGTCTTTTTCCGAGTAATTTCTTTTTAATTGCCGAGACGGCCTGATAATTATTAAAGGACCGGGTAACATTGACGTCTTTTATTTTTTTCATGAAGTTTATATTTTTTCCAGTCTCGCTTTAACTATAAACCGCTTAAGATATGTTCCCGGAGGAACACAAGTTATCAAAGTAATTTCTTCATCGTCGGTATTTTGCTCCAGCACCGACAGATCCGAAGGTGATGTTATAAACATATCATAAACTCTGAAAGTATAGGTGACATTATCCAGTTCAATAAATATCTCATCTCCCAGTTCAAGATCAGGAAGTTTGGAAAAAATCGCTTTATAGTCTGAAGGGTTGTAAAAAAGAAGTATGGTTGAATGCCCGAATATGACCGGATTTCCGCGGCTTCCCGGTAGCGGTCCGGTAAAGTGTATCAGCGATTTTGACAGGTCATCTGATCCGACAATAACATTTGCCTTATTTACTTTTAATTTGGGAATCGACAACAGATATTGGGAAGAATTCCTGACAAGATTAACCCGGCTGGCCTTGGGAAACCAGATGCTTGCTTTTGTGTAATCGGTAAAGGCCGTACCCAGCACCTCCGATAAATTTCCGGTTAATGATTTATTGTCATCAGGAATCGGCTTGATTAAATTGGCATATTTTGAAGAATAATAAATTTCAAAAGCAACGATCGGGTAGATGACGGCAGTTAAAAGAGTCAGTCCTGTCAGTATGAGAACGACTGATATTACCGATAGAAGTTTTTTTGATATCGGCGCTTTTGTTTTGGTGTAGGAATAAATTGCCATTTTTCCCTTATCTGGATACCAGTGATACACTGATATTATCCGGCAAATACGGGAGGCGTTTATTAAAAAGAGGCAGTTTCCTTATTACCGATATTTTAACTCCGGCAATGTTTTCGATTTTCTCCAGATATGAAACGGCTCCGTCATAGGTTTTTCCTTTGAGGTCTTTTTTGATTTTCCCCATGTCAAGATCGGGAATAAAATAGGAAACAAGTTTAACCTTTGCCTTGATTGATCCGTTTTTTTCAATCACACTCTCTAAAACGCTGAAGCTCACTTTATCCTTGTCCAAAGTATAACCGGCTATTGCCGATAATTTGTTTTCCTCTGCCAGTTTTTCCAATTCGTTTTGCTTAAAAACCTGGGCTTCAACTGTTAATGTCATGGACAGATTAAGTTTTTCAGCTTCACTTCCCGCCTCACCGCTGAATTTCTTGGCTGAAATCTCAGTTGATATTGGTGTTTCGAGGAGTCTTTCTCCTGATGATAATTCTTTTACCAGACTCTGTTTGGCTTTATTGACAAGCTCAGTCATTAACTTTTCTTCCAGATTATCCCGGTCTTCCCTTGAAATGCTGGCAATCTCCCGGCTTGTTCCGCCTGAGAATGGCTGGCTGTTTTTGGCAGTCAGTGTAGAGTCGGAAAAATCAACCACCGTGAAATTACTGTTAGCCGCCAGATTTCCTTCCGGTCCGATAACTGCCGCAATTACTTTAGCCGATGCTTTTCCGAAGTTTATTCCTTCTCCGGTTTCCGTTGCTGAGGCAATTTTTACATCACCATCCAAAGTAAATTTTAACGGTCCGGTTTGTAAAATTGTTCCTTTAGGCAATTGTTTTGAGGATAAAGTTTTATTGTAAATTGAAATTTCACCTTTGGCTTTTTCTCCGATCTGGTTTTTTCCGGTAGTTTTGGCTGATTTTTCTCCGCCTGCCTCGCCTTTAACAGTTCTGGTTAATATAAGAGGCAAATCGTCTCCCGCCCCGGCTTCCTGTGAAAATACGATATCCAATGTCTGATCATACGGTCTGGGGTAAGTTATTAAGGAAACGGACGCCCTGGGATAATTTAATATAAAAAGATAAGCAACAAAAATTAATAAAACCAATGGTACCAGGTAAAAAACTCCTTTGATATTATTAAATTTGGTTATGATTTGACCGCTAATTGCGCCTATATCAATTGGCGCCTCATGTCCGTTTTTCCTGCCGGACCTTTCAGAATATGGTGATGTTTCTCTTTTAAATTTCTCCGCTTTTTCCGCCAGTGTTTCACTGACAAATCCGAAATTCTGTTTATTTTCATTATCCGTATCTGGCGCTTTGTCATTCTCATCGCCTACAATTTTTTGTGTTTCTCCAATTTTCGGCGGATTTTCAGTTACGGTTTCTTTTTCACCGGTGTCTTCCGGGTTATAAGACTGTTTCATTTGGATTAATGCGTCAGGTTTAGGCAGAAATGTCGTCGATGCCGCCTCAATTATGGATTTCAGAATTTTATCATTTGACAGAATTTCGATTTTGGGGGTATGTAAGAATATGGAATGCTTGTGCCAGGGGAATCTGAGAAGTTCTTCTTTTATCTCGTCAATTTTTTCCGCACCGTCATAAAGAATAATTCTTGAAGGCAGAATTTCCGCCTTAAATTCGGGCAAAGCCCCGGAAAAATCAGATACTATGGAATCTGTTCTGTCAACGATAACATGCTGGGAAATTTTTCCGATTCTGATAAGGGTTATCGTCAGGTGGTTTTTGGTCAGGTCAAAAAGCAATACTGTTGGCGGCGCGCCCTCTTCATTATCCAGGTAATAGCTGATAGCAGAAGCATAATCGACAAAGCCTTCCGCTTTCAAATTCAGCTCTTTGGAAATTTTTTTCAGTCTTTTCAAATATTCTTCTTTGACGTTTGTTCCTTCAAGATAAAACTGGGGCAGGGCAAATATGACATTTTCCGGAAGTATTTCTTCAGGCAGGGATTTTTCGGCCATGGATATGGCCATATCAACCGCCTCCGTTTCATTCTTTTCGTCGGCAAATTCGCTTTTACCGGTTCCCAGGATTCTGACTTTGCTGTCAGAAATTTCTCCAACCGCCGCCCTGACAATATTCTCCTCAAGACCTAAAAGAATGAAATAATTTGTGCCTTCCTTTTTCGGCAAAATCTGGGTAAGTAATGACATTTAGAAAATTTAAAAACCTAAGTTTTTGAAAGAATTGCGTAGATCCGCCGGTTCAGGTTCCCGGCTGCTTCCTCTTTTATTATCTTAAACTTTCCCAACGAGCCTGTAAAGTCAACATGGGGTCCGCCGCAGACTTCCCTGGAAAAATTTCCCATTTTATAAACGGTCACCTTTTCGGGATATTTAACTCCCGGAACTGTTAACGCTCCCGATTTAAGTGCGTCTTCAATTTTAACTGTCTCTTTGGTTACCGCCAGATTTTCCCTGATTTTCCGGTTGACAAGCTCCTCCGTTTTCTCAATTTCCTCCCCGGTCATTTTCCTGTCATGGGAAAAATCAAACCTCAACCTTTCCGCCGTAATATGGCTTCCTTTTTGCCTGACATGGCGTCCCAAGACGTCAACAAGCGCTTTTTGCAGGAGATGGGTTGCCGTATGAAGTTTTTTTGTTTCCTCAGAATGGTCCTGGAGCCCGCCCTTAAAAACGCCCTTCGTTGCCGTTCTTGATTTTTCCTGGTGTTTGGCAAATTCTTCCTCATAAGTTTTTCTGTCCATCTCAATTCCCCGTTCTTTGGCAATCTCAAATGTTAACTCCGGCGGAAAGCCGAAACTCTGGTATAAATCAAAAGCTATTTTTCCGTTGAGCGACGCCTGTTTTTCAATGAAATCAAGGCCCTTTTTTAATAATTTACGGAAATTTACCTCTTCTGTTGAAAGTATGGATTTTATAATTTCCTCTTTGTTTTTAACTTCCGGATAAATTTCCCGGTAATTACTGATTATCTGCCCGGCCGTATCGGACATGAAATCTACATGAATTCCCAAAATTTGCCCGTGCCGGATTGCCCTTCTGATGAGCCTTCTGGTCACATAGCCTCTTTCCTTATTGCCGGGTTCCGCTCCGTCGGCAATTAGAAATGTTACCGCCCGCACATGGTCCAGGATTATCCTGATGGATTTCTTAAAAGGCTCTTCATAATCCTTGTTGGAAATCTGCTGGATAAAATACCGGGATTTGCCAAACAAGTCAGTCAGAAACGGATCCGGTTCGGGAATCGCTTTTCTTAACCAGGAAGTCAGTGCCGTTACCCTCTCCATACCCATGCCTGTATCAACATTTTTCTGTTTCAGGGGTTCATAGGTTCCGTCCGCATTTTTATTAAATTCCATGAAAACATCATTCCACACTTCAATATACCTGCCGCAGTCGCAGTTTATATGGCAAACCGGACCGTATAGTTCTTTTTTATGCAATGGAAGCTCTGTATCATAAAACATTTCCGAATCCGGCCCGCACGGTCCTGTTGTTCCTGCCGGTCCCCACCAGTTTTTAGTCTTTGGATAGGGGAATATCCGGCTGTTGCCGCTGACCCCCTTTTTACTGTCACCAATCTCAGCCGTTATCCCGGCATTCTTATACACTTCTTTCCAAACCCTGATGGAATCCTCGTCCCGGGGCGCGTCCCGGTCTCCTTCAAATACGGAGACGTATATTTTTTTCGGGTCATAGAACAACCAGTCTTTTGATGTCAGAAAATCAAACGACCACTCGATTGCTTCCTTTTTGAAATAATCACCCAAAGACCAGTTTCCCAGCATTTCAAAAAAAGTAAAATGCGAATGGTCACCAACCTCTTCAATGTCATCGGTCCGGAAAGACTTCTGGATATTAACCAGGCGTTTGCCCAACGGATGGGGTTCACCCATCAGGTAGGGAACCAACGGATGCATACCGGCTGTTATAAAAAGAACCGTCGGGTCATTCTCAGGAATAAGGGGAGACGACGGAATTTCCTTATGGTTCCTGGGGTTGGTCGTAAAAAAACTGATATATTTTTCCCTGATTTCCTTATGTATCATAAGTGCAAAAAAACCCACCGAATTCTATTATATCCTTCTTTATAAAGTCAAAGCTATTGAAAATGTTTGAAACGCAGGGAGGTGATGATCAAGTTACATATAAAATAACATTTCGTTAAGGTTCCGGCTGATGAAAAAAGAATAGATCCTGTCCCACTTCTCCATTTTCGACAATAAGTACGGGATAGGCATTGTCCGATATGGGTCCAATAATTCTTAAAGTTGTAGGTTGGTTTGTAAAAAAAGACTCTCCATCTTCATGTTTTCCTGTGTTTATCTCCGTTTCGGCAGGAACAATAATATCTCTGGGATAATTAGGTATTTTCTCCATAGCCGTTAATTATACTGCACAAATATTATTATTAAAAACTTCCGCCTTCCCGGTAATATCCCAGAGGATAATCAGTCCTCAGTCTCCTGATTTCTCCAACCATTTTCTCAGCCAATAGCCGGGTGTGATGATTTAAAAACTCATCCCTGTCCGGCAGTTCATCTCCGGAAGATAAATGTTCATCATATAAAGGCAAAAATCTCACCTGCAGCAAATCATCTCCGGCGGTTATCTCTTTTATCAATTCCCTGACAACCCCCAATATTCCGTATTTAACTTTGATTTTTTCAGGGGAAGGGATGATTCGTTCAGCCCCCAATACAACCACCGGCAAAATGGGAATATTATGCCGTCGGGCAAACAAAACCAATCCCGGTTTGAACTTTCCCAAAGTTAAAATATCACCTCCCTCTCTGTCTCCTGATCCGTATCTGGTTCCCTCAAAAGCCGAAGCAATCACTCCTTGATTCTGCAATACAGAGGCCACTTTTCTGAATATACTCGGTTTGGGATAGTCCCTGTCTATATAGATAAAGCGCCGTTCTCCTGTCAGAACGGCCGGAATTTCTTGCGCATTTTCTTTCCGCGTCACCCAGACACCCCCGCGTTTATCCGCTCTTTTTTTTCTTAAAAAATGATCAATGGCTATCGGTTCTATCCATCCGTTGTGAGGAGCAAATCCGACCACCAAGCCGCCTTTTTGGGGAATATTTGCCTCAGTCCCAGAAGTTTCAATCTCCCGGACAGCCCTTAAAAATACAAAATCCAACCCTCTGTCAATGGAATCTCTGACCCGGTATTTGGGATCAACATACAAGAGTCTTTCTCTGCTGCCCGTCATAGCGATCTAATTCTACTCTTTTTTGCGTTTTTTAAAAATTCTAATTCCGTACTTTTCTTTCCCGAATCCTCTATAATTCTCATATGTTTGTCGATGAAGTACAAGTTATATTCCATGCCGGCCGTGGCGGAGACGGGAAAGCCTCATTTTATCCAGGGTTTAAATCCGGCCCTGACGGAGGCAACGGGGGTGACGGAGGCAATATTTATCTTGAGACAAGCTCTGATTTATCCCTTCTTAACCGGTTTCAGGGAAAAAAGTTGTGGAAAGCACAAGACGGCCAGACGGGAGGTAAATACAATAAAACCGGCAAAAAAGGCGATGATCTGACAATTGTATTGCCGCTTGGGTCAATCCTCATTGATCAGGATACCGGTGAGACCATCGAATTAAACGATATCGGACAAAAAATCCTCATTGCCAAAGGCGGCAGGGGCGGAAAAGGCACCAATGCCCTGGCCTCACCCTCAAACACCACTCCTAAATTTGCCCAGCCGGGTAAACCGGGACAGGAAAAAAGAATCAAAATTGTCCTGAAATTAATAGCCGACCTCGGGTTAATCGGTCTTCCCAATGCCGGCAAAAGCAGCCTCCTCAATGAACTGACCAATTCCAATGTCAAAGTCGCCGATTATCCTTTTACCACTCTTGAACCCAATCTCGGCGTCATGGGAAGCATTATCCTGGCGGATATCCCCGGACTCATTGAAGGCGCATCCTCTGGTCGGGGGTTGGGAATAAAATTTTTAAAACACATTGAAAAAGTAAAATTGCTACTCCACTGCATATCCGCAGAATCCGACAATCCGGATAAAGATTACCGTGTTGTCAGAAAAGAATTAACACAGTTTAACCCCGACATGGCCAAAAAAGAAGAAATAATCCTTCTCACCAAAGCAGACACCGTTTCTGAAAAAGACCTCCTGAAAAAGCAAAAAATCCTCAAAAAGCACGGGCAAGTCTTCTCGGTTTCACTCCTTGATGACAAATATCATCCTTCCCACTTGCCCGTTTTTCGGTAAACAATTGTTAATAGACTAATAATCGACTATAATTCGACTATTATGTTCAATCCTAAGTACGCGATTTCCCATAAACTTCTTTCCAACATAAAGTCTATAAATAAGCGGGTTTATGAGCTCAACCGGAAAAAGTTTTCCAAAATCGTACTCCATAAAATGGAGAAATCTGCCCGCGAAATTTCCACTTTTGCCTCAACATCAATTGAGGGCAATCCGCTTCCTTTGACTGATGTCAAACAAATTCTTAAATCAACACCGCAAAATCTGGGATCAAGCGAACAGGAAGTCATTAATTACAATAAAGCTCTTGTAAATTTGAATAAAAAATTAAGCCTGAGAGGACATTTTTCACTGACTGTTGAATCAATTTGTACAATTCAAAAGCAGGTAACCGAAAAATTAGTGCCAATACATGAATCAGGAAAATTCAGATTAAAACCGGTCTTTGTCAATGATCCTAAGAAAAATCAAACTATTTATTGGCCTCCGGACGCAAAAGATATCCCGATACTTATGAGTCAATTAATTGAGTTTATTAAAATAAAAAAAGGCAATTTCGATCCTCTTATTTTAGCCGGTTTATTTCATAAACAGCTTGTCATTATTCATCCCTTTATGGACGGTAATGGCAGGACTTCAAGACTGGCAACAAAAGTTCTGTTAAAAGATCTTGGTCTTGATACCTTTAATCTTTTCAGCTTTGAAAATTATTATAATCGTAATGTATCCAACTACTTCAAAAGTGTTGGAGTAATCGGAAATTACTACGAAACCCGTGATTCGATCGATTTTACCTCCTGGCTGGAATATTTTACTGACGGTATTATTGATGAGCTGTTAAGGGTCAAAAAGCTGCTGCCGGAAATATCAGTTAGTCCGGAAACTAAAC
Source organism: Candidatus Gottesmanbacteria bacterium RIFCSPHIGHO2_01_FULL_40_15 (assembly GCA_001779115.1). Lineage (GTDB taxonomy): Bacteria > Patescibacteriota > Microgenomatia > 2-02-FULL-39-11 > 2-02-FULL-39-11 > 2-02-FULL-40-10. The sequence goes on along the minus strand of MFJF01000005.1, from coordinate 107,432 downwards.
TGATGCCCTATCATGAAAAGATGTTGGAATATATCGAAAAAAATGGTTTTATTACCGATAGGGAATATGCCAAACTGACAGACCGGGGAAAATCAACCAGAATTCTTGATTTTAAAAAACTTCAGAATATGGGTTTAATCAAACGCTTTGGCAAAGGAAGATCAACCTATTATAAGTAATCTTTCTCAACCTCTAACAGGTTTTAGCTTTAACAAATCCCGTCTGCTGCGCCTGCCTCTGCATACAAAACCATGCCTCTCCCTTATCCTTTTCAACCACGGTAAACTTATACTGTGTGCACCCCGGCAGATAATAAATGCGGTTTCTCCCGTTATTATCCATATTTCCTTTAATCACACATCCCGCCTGGTCAGGCATATCCTTTTAAAAATATATAATTTATATATATTCAACCCGTAGGTATATTGCCCGCGGATTGTTTTTTTGGGAAATATAAATTTGTTTGACAAGAGTTTTGTTGTTATGATAGTCTTTGCGGTACTCAAAGCTTAATTTTCCTCTGCCCAAAAATCTGTCTTCCAATATCCTGCCAAAAAGGGGGTGAAAATTGATGAAAAAATTAATCGGTACTTCAGTAGCCGTATTATGGCTTCTGACAGCAAATGGTGTGTTAGCAGCTGGTAAATTTGATAATTGGCAAGGTTCATTATCTCAAGATTCAAGTGAAGCGGATGAATATGATAGTGCAAAAGGGAAAGTAGTATTAAATTATAGAAGCGGAAAAGACAACTGGGTTGTTAATGTAAATGCTCAAGGTTTGGTTCCTGGTGTATCTTATGAAGTAATTTTCTACGATGGTAATGTTCATTCACTTGGATGTTTTGTGGCAATTGCCGGCGGAACCGGACATCTTAATGCTAACGGTTTTTCAGTTGCTGATATCGATCCGACCAAACCCGGTCCTGAGCCGCGTGTTAATGTTCGTTTAGATAATCCAAACACAGTAGTTTGTGATGGAGTTGCTGATTCAGCAAAATTAACTACGCTTTCGAGTGCTCCCTGGAATAGTTCCGGACTTGTTGCAGTTGGATCAAACAGGCCTGAATAAAGTAGATTCAAAATGAGTGCAGATTACTGACAACTCATTTTTATAACAACCCATCGCTGAAATACCGGTGGGTTGTTTATTTTATGATCACTTGCTTCTGACTGACTGCCCGCGGTCCGGTGTTGTGCCTTTATAATAAAAAAGCATCTCTCCTCAGGAATGTAATATCAACTTTCTTCAGGGTCAAATGCTCCTTCTTTATAGAGGTCTTTGAGAATGGATTCCTGAGTATGCAGTATATCAAAGGCAGATGTTCCTCTTGGAATTTTTCCCTGAGCACATTTCCAGAGAAACTTTAATTTTTTCCGTAAATCTTCAGGAAAACTTTTTAGTTGTTTTTGGTAATTTTTATAAACTTTCGACTTCATCACCAATTCATCTTCAGACCATAAGTTACCGCGTAACGCATCCGATAATTCTCTTTTTTCACTGTCTATATCATCAACGGTAGTTACGCGTATTGCCTTTGCGTATCCGAAAAGTGCGGTCAATTCATCCCATGAGTGCTGGGCGACTCTTAGCCGGATTCCTACTGCTGATAATTCTTCACCGGCTTCAAAAACTGCTTCGCAAAAGGCAATAATCTGATTATCGTATTTTTCCCAGCTCTTTACATTTTCTATAATTGTATTAATCTCTAAAGCTTTATCCCAATCCGCATCAGTCGGTTTTTCAGTCAGAGTTAATAAAACTATACCTCTGACTATTTGATTTACAGTCTGTTGACTGGAAGAATATTCTTCCCTGACTTGCTGCTGTTCCAAGGGCGGTATATGGGGTCGGGTAATTGCGCTGCGGAAACGGGACATGGTTTCATTTGTGTTTTCAAAATCTTTCCACCAAAGATAAATACTTTCAAGAGTTTTTTCTCCGGAACTTTCAGTCCCGAAATTACTGTAATAATGATTACGGACATCAACCAGTTTATTAAAACCGGATTCTATTTCCGGCAATTCCAATAAGGTAGCAGCTTCCATCGGCTTTAAAGCCTCAATTTTCATGAGGAGAATTATAGCATAATAGTCCTATAGTATAAAATAAAAAAAGAAAAATTCAGAGAAGAGTCGGAGAAGAGTTTGTGTTTTATTTATTATTGGAATCAGCAACCGACAAATCTATCGCTGGTTTCACTTTCAAAATCCGCCAGGGCTTCAACATCTTTTGGATCCATTCCTTCGGCTTGTTCATCAGTTAATCCTGCCGCAAGTTGATCGATCTCAGTAAAAGTTGTTCCCAGGGGTTGCACAGCCGGCCCGCCATTTTCTTTTTCTCCTGTTGGACCCGCTCTGAATGGAGTAAATGTTTCTACCATTGTTTTAATTTTAACATGCTCCGTATAATATTTAATCCCTTTACTTGCTTCTGACTGACTGCTCGCGGTCCGGTGATGTGCCTTTGAAGTGGACTTTACCTCCGACTGCTTCCAGTTTTTCAACATTATAACTTGGCTGCCGGTCTGAAATAACAGAGTTAACCAAGTCATTTAATCCCGGACCGTACTCATCAATTAAATTCTGGGGAACTCCTATATTGGCAATTTTGGCTTGTTGGACACTGATTCGGCTCGTATTATTTTCAACCGATCCGGATACTTTCAGATAAACGGGAAGGCTGGCATTGGGGATCTTAAATTTTTTAGTGCCCTCCGATATATCGGCGGAATTCACCCCCAGAGCCAGAAGATAATTCACCGCATCCTGAAAAGAAACAGAAGCGCTGCCTTCAACCGATCCGTCACTGTTTACCCTGATTTGAACTTTATGAAAGGGAAAATAAACATAGTCTTTATGGCGGTTGTCAGCTGCGGCTGATAATTCTTCACTGGAGAATGTTTCGTCTACCGGATGGTTGCCTGAGGCAATCAGGGTTTTACCGGAAGGGGAATCGGCCGGAAGTTCTTCATGTGAAACTTTGATTTTATTATTAAAAGCCTGATGGTCTTGGGCAGAATATTTTATACCCAGATTTTTTGGCTGTACTAAATATATAATTCCCGCTCCCGCCAATAATATTAAAACAACAAAAACTACCAACAACTTTTTCATATGTTTTGTAAGTATATATTACTTTTTAAAAAAATATAACGGTTATTTTATCAACCTAGTGCAGACTTCTTACATCATAGTAATAAATAAGTAAGAAACCCTAAAATTGGATGATTATAACTTGACAAAAAAAATATTGACTGGTATGGTTTAGGAATCCGTGAATATATTGACCCGCATCTATATAATTAAAGACTCCGAATAATAACCCAAGTCCGCAGCAGAGGCGGATTTTTAATACCCGAAAGGAGGTGAAAAATTTTATGAATATTAAGAAATTTTTAATCGGAACAGCAGCCGGTGCTTTAATGTACGGAAGTTTAGTAGCACCTGCTTTTGCCGGAAATGAAGGTGACGGTTCCGGTTACGGAACTCAACCGGGTCACGATGTTTCTGCAAGTCATACAGAATGTCAGGGACACGGATCATTCGGTTATTTCGGTAAAGACTGGAATCTTGGAAATGAACAATCAGGACATTATCCCGGTGGCTCATATCCCGGACCGGGAGCTGATGGTCAGCAGACCGGCATTAACAATAGCCATCTTTGCGGAAATCCGCAGAACTAAATTTGTTTAATAAAGCAAATTAGTTTAACTTTTTTTCAAACAACCTGCAGGCATAATACCTGCGGGTTGTTTTATAATGCCGGTTTTTATGCTCCAAAACTTGACAAAAGCTTTATGGATTGATATGTTTATCCAGTCCTTGACGGAAAATATAATTTTCTCTTAACGAAAGGAGAAATATATGAAAATTAAAAAACTGATACTCACAAGTGCGGTCGCCGGTATGGTTCTCGTTAGTGTTACAACCGTTGCTTTGGCAGCTTCAATTGTCCAAAACGGCAGTTTCGAATACGGAACCGAACCGGGACTGTACTTACAGGTTGATACAGAGGATACGGATATTGTTAATTGGGAAGTTGTTTCTGGAAACGTGGAAATAATCGGTACTTATTGGCCGGCATCAGAAGGCAGCCGGAGTATCGATTTAAGCGGACTGGTAGCAGGCTCAATCAGACAGCCGTTTCCCACAGAAGCCGGAAAGAATTATATTGTGAAATTTGACATGGCCGGTAATCCCGAGGGCGGATCTGGAATTAAAACTTTGACTGCGGATGTCGGTGGTGACCCAATCTCCCCATTTAGTTTTGATACAACCAATCATACCAAGAATACTAAAGAAACTATGGGTTGGGAGACAAGAAATTTTGAATTCACCGCAACTGCTGGAACTACTGTCTTAACTTTTACCAGTAATGTAGACTCTGCATACGGCCCGGCGTTGGATAATGTAATCGTTGAGGAAATCGTTTCTCTTCCGCCCCAGACGGTCATGCCCGCTGATAAGGAAGAGTGTAAAAAAGACGGCTGGGAAGAGTTTGGTGTCTTTAATAATCAGGGAGATTGCGTGTCCTACGTGGAAACTGACGGTCAAAACGAACCGGCCAACCAGTAAGCTTCGCTTTAGAATTTGAATTTTTACGAATTCAGGGGTTTGCCGTCTTTTTTGAAGTAGCGTTGATGAACCTCTTCCGTCAGGGCTGTCCCTTTTTTCTGCAGGTCCTCAATTTTCGTAAACGCTTCATCCATTTTTGTAACAAGGGCGTCAGAAGTAGCTCCTTTTTTCTCTTCAATTTCCTTTACCACCTGCTCCTTAACCTTTTTGGCCTGTTTCACAATATCTTCTCCCTTTTTTTGAAGTTTGGCGACTTTCTCTTCCAGATCTTCCTCCAATATCTCGCCGTTTTCGCGTATCTTTTCCGCCAGCTTCTTGCCTTCTTTTGTGCCCAATACAAAAATGACGAAAGCCCCGACTATTCCGCCGAGGAAAAATCCCAACCAGAAATTTCCGGCTTTATTGCTCTTTTCTTCCATATCAGTCTTCCTCTTTTTTTTCCCTCTTTTTAACCGAAAATAACCTAAATAGGGAAAATACCGCCTGGACTCCCTCCGAAAAGCCACCCAGTTTTTCAAATGATTTTCCCAGGTTTCCGGTAACCGAAACAGCGCCGTCAACCATGGTATTGAATTTCATCATCATTTTGCGGATTTCCGAAAGAATCTGGAAAATTTGCCAGCCGATAAGAACCAGTATTACGGTCAAAATAGTTACCACTGAAAAAAGAAGTACCTGGGTCGGTTCTATCATAGAGCAGTTGTTTAACTTTGTTTAATTCTAACCAGAGCTTCAGTTTATGTCAATGATAAATTGCCAAAGATTCACCGGGATTTAAAATCAGGAAGTAAATCTCTTCATTTCCGGAGTCTTTGACTGTACTGACTGTCGGATATTTTTTCAATATTGTTTGAATTTTTTCATTTGCCCTTTTTTTAAATGTTAAGGGATGGTAAAAATCCCCGTCAAATTGCCTATTTGGGAAAAAAACTGCCTGCGAATCAACCGCTACAATTCTGTTGTTTTGAAGCTGCCTGCTGATAAAAACATCCAGTTGGTCATATATTCCGGGTGTATCCCTGATGATAAAAACAGGCGACCCGTATCTTTCATAAATAAAACGGTTGTAATCTGATGTAACAACGGCGGACCCATTTAAAACGGGATTATTATTAATAAGTTTAAGATAGTGGTATGAGGGCGGGCGGCTTAAAAAAGCTTTGGCGTATTTTCCGGTTGTTGTCAGGATTAGAAGAATAATTAATAATTTGGAAAGTGAATTTTTGCCGATTTGGGATAAAACATAAGCGGCCGGAAAAAGTATAATAACAGCCAGTCTTCCGTAAAGACCGGCATGCCAATACTGCATCAAAATCATAAGCGGTATTCCCAAAACTAAAAAATATGTCCGGTAAACTCGTTTTTTATAAAGAAAAAAAATAAGTGCCGCAAAGAAAATAGCCGCTCCGATAGCGGAAAGATTAAGGCTTGTTTGAAGGAAAATATTTCTTAAAATCCTGGCCGTAAAAATTAAAATCCCGCCCCGGGCTGAAGTAAAATCCGAGGCATGGGAAAGATATTTATCAGCCAGATTAATAATTGAGGAAAACAATATTAAATCTGACAGAATAGCGGTTAAAGAAAAAGCCAGGAGAAAGATAAAAAGATTAAATACCGGTTTCTTCTTTTTGGCAATATTAACAATAAGAATTATTGGCAGAAAAAACAGACTGCCGATAAAAATAAGAACCGATAACCCGTAGCTGACACCGGAAAGCGCTGTCAAGTACATATTGTTTTTTTTCCCGGGCTTAATCCCCAATAATAAGGCCAGAGCCAGAAACATCAAAAGCTCTCCTTCGTATAAAATATTACTGTTAACTGCCAAAAAATAGGGAAACGATAAAAGAAAAAGTCCCGCCCAAAACCCCCTGTTTTCACCGTCAATATCTTTTATTGCCAAATAAAAAATGATAACGGTAAATAGTCCGGACAGAAATGAAATTAAGGAAAGCACCTGTCCGGAATTAAGATAGGGAAAAAACGATTTGAAAAAAGCGGCTGTTGCCAGGTAAAAAGTATGGACCGGCTGGTGGCTTAAGAGGGCTGTTTGCCTGAAATTAGAAAGGTTAATCTTATCGGCAATCCTTTCATATTCAAATGAATCATAATAAACGGGGTAACTGCGGATAAAGGGAATCCGGCTCAGAAAATATAAAAGAATGAGGGAAAAAAGCTTCAGCTTCATTAAAATTGCGAGCCTTGATTTTCAACCGAGACGGTTCTGGTGACTGTTCTTTTTTTCCCGTGTTTACTGACTGATTCGATTATGATTGTATTGATTCCAGGCTGAAGCTGGAATGTGGCAGAAAATTCACCCTTGTCATTAATTGTAATTTTTTTGTTGTTTATCTCAATAACCGCGTCGGGATCGGTTTTTCCGCGAACCTCCAGATCCTGAGATGTTAATATTTCACCCTCATTGGGCTGTTTCACGGAAAGCATGGGCGGGTTGGAAATGGCCCGGTACTGGCGGGCCAGGTTAATGAAAAAAATTAAGAGGAAAATGACCGTTACCAAAAGGAAGATTCTTTGGGGTGACAGCCTGATGATGGGTTTATTGACAGGATTGGAAATGCTCTCGGGAATCAACTCATCCTTCTCTTCAAAAAGATATTGCCTCCTGAAAACTGCCAGCATTTCATCGGCATTAAGGTTAAGAAATGAACTGTAGTTTCTTAAAAAACCTTTAATATAGGGAAGTGAAGGAAGTTTGTTCCAGGCGTTCTCTTCAAGCGCCTGAAGAAATTTTTTCCTGATTTTTATTTTTTCCTCGATATGATCCAAAGTCAGCCCCTTTTCGTCTCTGGCTCGTCTTAAGATTTCTCCGACTGTCTTCATAATGGAATAAGCTTCCTGAAAGTTTCCGGGCAGGTTATATTGTTATTTGGGCATCTCGGCTGGCAAAGTAGTCATCGGGATTTTTCACCAGAACATCCCTTGGTTTTGATCCTTCTCCCTGACTGACAATACCGCCATCTTCAAGCTGGTCTAAAATTCTGGCCGCCCGGGCGTATCCGATTGATAATTTTCTTTGAAGAAGTGAGGCTGATGCCCGGTCATATTGGCAAACCACCCTGACCGCCGAATCAAATAAATCATCTTTGGTTTCGCTGTCTCCCTGGCCGGCTCCGGTACCTTTTTTCCAGGTAACGGGCTGTGTGATTACCTCTTCGGTATATTCAACCGGCTTGTTTTTATCCTTGAGAAATTCAACCAGCCTGATCAACTCAGGTTCAGCCACATATGTTCCCTGGATTCTCGTCGGTTTGGCCTGGTCAGGCGGAATATACAGCATGTCTCCCCGGCCTAAAAGTTTTTCCGCGCCCGGCATATCTATAATAACCCTGGAGTCAACCATTGAGGAAACATTAAATGCGATCCTTGAGGGAATATTGGCTTTTATAAGTCCCGTTATAACATCAACGGAAGGCCTTTGTGTGGCCACCACCAGATGTATGCCGGTTGCTCTGGCCATTTGGGCCAGACGGCAGATAGAATCCTCAACTTCAACCGGAGCAAAAGCCATCAGGTCGGCCAGCTCGTCAATAAAAATGAGAATGTAAGGAATCGCCTGAAAACCCGACAGTTCATTATAACCGTCAATATGTCTGACTCCGACCTCGGCAAAAAGTTTATATCTTCTTTCCATTTCCCCGATAGCCCATTTAAGGGAAGATAATATTTTGTCAGGTTCCACAATAACCGGCGCCATCAGATGGGGGATATCCCTATACAGGTTAAGTTCAACTCTTTTCGGATCAACCAGTATCAGTCTTACCTCAGAAGGAGATGTTCTGAAAAGAATTGAAGCGATCCAGGAATTAATAAGAACCGATTTTCCGCTTCCAGTAGTTCCGGCGATCAAAACATGGGGCATCTTGGCAATATTGGCCATGACAGGATTTCCCGAAACATCAAGTCCCAAGGCAACCAATAGTTTGTCTTTACTTCTTTTAAGTATGTCCTGGGAGAGCATGTGTCTCAAAGTGACAAATTCCAGGGATCTGTTCGGTATTTCAATTCCGACCAGTCTTTTGCCCGGAATAGGAGCTTCAATTCTGATTTGCCCGGTCGGCGCGGCCAGTGCCAGTGCCAGATCGTTTGACAGGGCGGTTATTTTGGACAGTTTCGTTCCCAGGGCAATATCAAGTGAATATTGCGTCACCGCAGGCCCCAAATTAACTTCAGTCACTTTGGCGGATATGCCGAAACTCTCAAGAGTCCGTTCAATGGTAGCCGCGTTCTGTTTCATATCTCCCCGGTCAGCCTTTTGACCTGCCGATCCGGATAAAATACTGTAGGGCGGATATTCCCATACCTGATCGGAGGCTGGTAAATTAGTCAGAATACTTGATCCGAAGGAATCAGCCGATACCGAATCAGTTTTTTTCTTCCCGGTTGTCTCTCTCTTTTCCTCATTCCTTTCCTGTTCTTTTATCTCCCCAACTGCCGGTATTTTAATGGGCAGCTTTTCCACAAAAACCGGCTTCTTTTTATCCAAAACAGGCTGAAGCATTTTGCTGGCTGCCGTATAAAATGAATCGGCTATTTTAACTATTTCTTCAATTGATGTGTTAAAAAGAACAATCAGTCCGATAAGAAGCATTACCGATAAAATAAGAAAAGCCCCGACCGGTGAAACGGAATCGGCAATAATCGCCCAACTGATACTGCCGGCATAACCGCTTTGCGACAGGGCGATAAGACAGATAAAAACCAGAAAAAATCCGATTGGTATATTTGGTCTGACGGAAAATATTTTAAGCCGTGCCAAAAGCAGGGAAAATAAAAGAATTGCCAAAGGAAGTAAAAACTTCATCGGCCCGAAATACTCCTCAGCGGTGAAATTAAGCTGGTCAAGAACAGTTCCTCTTTGGAAAAAAGACAAAAAAGTTAGAATTGAACCTGAAAACAGGATAAGGGCAACAATTGAAAATATTGTTCCCTTTTTCGGTTTTAAGATGGATTTTTTCCGCCTGCGGCGGTATTTTCTCGGCATTGGCAGTAGCTTATTATATCAGGTAAACAAAAACTGATATAAAAGCTATACAACAAATATCCTATAGTATTATTATGTTTGTGTCAAGTAGTCCAAAGGATTGGCAAGAACAATGAGGGAAGCGTAAAATACTCCTATGCGGGTGCGTCCGATTGTCGAAGTCAAAAATATTACCAAAATTTTTTTCCAAAAAAGCCCTTTCTGGAAAATCCGGAAAACCGGGAAAAAAGTTATTGCCGTTGATGATATTTCTTTTGACATAAAAGAAGGCGAGATTGTTGGCCTTCTCGGGCCCAACGGCGCCGGCAAAACTACCACCATCCAGATGATACTGGGTTTAATTACTCCGACGCGGGGTACAATCAGAGTTTTTGGCAGGGATTTAAGGAAATTCCGTAAAGAAATTTTGAAAAATTCCAATTTTTCCTCAACTTATACCCATTTGCCCTGGAATCTGACTGTCAGAGAAAATCTTAATGTTCTGGCACTGCTTTATGGTGTCGAAAACCCGGGAAAAAGGGTTAATGAAATAATGAAAGTATTTTCCCTTGAGGAAAAAAAAGACAGGGAAGTCAATGAGCTGTCATCGGGTTGGGTAACCAGATTGAATATGGCTAAATCATTTCTTAATTTTCCCCGTTTTATTCTGTTTGACGAGCCGACTTCTTCCCTGGATCCGGAAAGTGCCGACACTATAAGGACCGAAATTATTAATTTAAGAAAAAAGTATAAGACGACCATCCTGTTTACCTCCCATAATATGGCTGAAGTTGATCAAATCTGTGACCGGGTTATTTTTCTTTATCAGGGAAAAATCATTGCTGAGGATACTCCCGAGGGTCTGGCCAGAAGGATTAAAATTTCAAGAATCAGCCTGATGGTTGGTGACGGTTTGAAAAGATTATTATCGGTTGTCCGCGATAATCTTTGGTCCGCCCGGGTTCAGGGTCGGTATACAACTGTAGAAATACCCGAAAAGGAAATTCCCCGATTTTTGAGCCTATTGGCCGAAAAAGGAATATCTTACCGGGAGATATCAATAGATAAACCGACTCTTGAAGATTTTTTTCTGTTGACAGCCCGAAAAAGACGGAAAACTTTATAACGCTAAAATGGAAAAAATAAACTGGTCAGGAGTTAAAGGAATCATCATCAGGCATATGTACACCTGGAGAAGGGATCTGGACCGGATCGTCGATGCCTTCTGGTGGGCAACCATGGATCTAATTTTCTGGGGTCTGACCTCATCTTATATAGAACAGTATAATCTGGGATTTGATATTGTCGCTGTTTTTATCGGAGGGATTATTTTCTGGTCTGTAGTTTTGGGTAGCCAGAGGGAGATTAACATGCCCCTTCTTGATGAAGCTTGGAACCGGAATCTTATCAACCTCTTTACAACACCGGTCGGGATTTTCGAATTTGTAATTGCCACTTTAATATTAGGAATGATTAAGCTGATTTTAACCATTAGTTTCCTGTCTTTTTTAGCATATCTGCTTTACCACTTTAATATTTTCAGATACGGTCTTCTGATCATTCCGTCATTTGCCAGTCTTATTCTTACCGGTTGGAGTGTCGGATTAATAATTGACGGATTGATTCTTCGCTACGGCTATAAAATCCAGTCTTTTGCCTGGGCTATGCTTTTTGTAATCTACCCCTTTTCAGCTGTCGTCTATCCCGTTGATATTCTGCCCCGGTGGGCACAAGTGATTGCCCGGATAACTCCGACCAGCTATATCTTTGAAAATATGAGGGAAGTCCTTTTTTCCGGTATTTTTAATTGGCCGAAATTCTTAACCAGTATGTTTTTAAATTTTATCTATCTGATTCTGGCAGCCCTTTTTCTCAAACGGATGTACCGTATTGCCCTTGACAAAGGCCAGTTGATAAAATTGAACTGAAATTGTTGCCTTCAGGCAAAGTTATTTTTATAGTAAAATAGATCTATTGTTTTATATGGAAAATACTGTCCACCCGGAATATCAATATCTTAACCTCTTAAAAGACATCATGGAAAATGGCGCTATGAAGATCAGCCATTCAACCGGTGTCAGATTAAAAAGCGTCTTCGGCCGCCAAATAAGGTTCGATTTATCCAAAGGATTTCCGCTCCTGACCACCAAAAAAGTCTTTGTCAGAGGCATTATTCATGAACTCCTTTGGTTCTTATCAGGCAGTTCCAACATCAAATATCTGGTTGAGAACAATGTCCATATCTGGGACGAGTGGGCTTACAGAAAATACACCTGGGTTAAGGATGCAAAAAAAGAAAAGCCTTTGCCGTATGAGGAATTTATGCAAAAAATGACCTCCGATAAAAAATTCCTGGAAGACTGGGGCGAGCTCGGGCCGGTTTACGGTGTCCAGTGGAGGCGCTGGCCGACAGGAGACGGAAAGGAAATCGACCAGCTGGGATGGGCGATTGAAAAAATTAAAAAATTTCCCCAGAAAAAACATTATGTCATCTCCGCCTGGAATGCCGGCTCAATCTATGAAATGAGCGGCAGCCGGACCAATTCCATGGTGATTGCTCCCTGTCATACCCTTTATCACATAAATATTACCGGCGATAAATTGTCTCTTCTTCTCTACCAAAGAAGCGCCGATTCCTTTTTGGGGGTACCTTTTAATATTGCCAGTTACGCGCTCCTGACCATGATGCTGGCCCAGGTAACCGGGTATAAAGCCGGGGACTTTGTCCACACCTTTGGCGATATCCATATTTATGAGAATCATTTTGACCAGGTCAGGGAACAGCTGGAAAGAAAACCGAAACCCTGGCCTGTCATGAAAATTGATAAAAGTATAAAAAATATCGATGATTTCCGTTACCAACATTTCAGCCTGGAAGGCTATGATCCGTATCCGCCCATTAAAGGCGAGATTACGGTTGTGGGAGGTTTCTGATTATGATCCAGTTTAAAATCTCCGTTATTGCCGCCATCGGAGAAAACCGCGAAATAGGCATTGATAATAAACTGCTCTGGCATATCCCTGAAGATATGCACCATTTTAAAACTATAACCCTGGGCCATCCTGTCATAATGGGCAGAAAAACATTTGATTCCATCGGCAAACCGCTTTTGGGAAGAATCAATATAGTTTTAACCAAAGACCGGGATTTCAAAGCCGAAAATGTTCTTGTGGCGCATACCATAGAGGAAGCTATTTCTATGGGTGAAAGCAGGGATACGCAGGAAATCTTTTTTATCGGCGGGGGGGAAATATACCACCAGGCAATCAAGTTTGCCGATAAACTCTATTTGACTGTAGTCGAAGGATCATTTGAGGCTGATACTTTTTTCCCGGATTATGACGAATTCAAAAAAGTTCTTTATAAAAGACAGGGACAGTATAAAGATTTAAAATATACTTTTTATGAATTATCCAAACTGTAAATTATGTTTCCCATCCGTGATCACAATCCGTCCCATAAGTTTCCCATTATAAACATCATTGTTATTCTTGTTACCTCATATGTATTTTTCCTGCAGATTACCGCTCCCGATTTTGAAGAATTTATATTGCGCTTTGCTCTGATCCCCCGATTGGTTGATTTTACCGATCCGGTAAGTCTTCTGCCCTTTATTTACTCAATTTTTCTTCACGGTGGTTGGTTTCATGTCATATCCAATTTGTGGTTTTTGTGGATATTCGGTGACAATATTGAAGCACATTTTGGACATATTGGTTATGCTTTTTTTTATTTAGCCACCGGTATTATTGCCGGTTTAACCCAATTCTTTTTTGTACCCAATTCAGCTATCCCTACAGTCGGAGCGTCAGGTGCTATAAGCGGTGTCTTGGGAGCTTATCTTGTCCTGTATCCCAAGCATAAAATTGATACTCTCATCATTTCTTTTTTCGGATTTTTCCAACAGGTATCTCTCCCGGCCGGTGTCATGTTGGGTTACTGGTTTATAATCCAGTTGTTTTCAGGAATAGGAACTATTGGTCTGATGGGCAGGGGAGGGGTTGCCTGGTGGGCGCATATCGGCGGATTTGCCGCCGGTTATCTTTTTGTTGTACTTTCAGGAAAAAACAACCGGATAAGCCGTAAGGAAGATGAATCGGACTTCTTTTGATCCAGTTGCCAAAAGATATTTATTTGTTATAATACCAACTTAATCCGTCTGTATGTTAATGAGTTTATTAAAGATCCCCGCGGTAATTTTTATTCTTAGTCTGGTATTGTTCCGTCCGCTAAACGTAAATGGACAAACAGATACTCCGGCAATATCACCCACTTCAGGTGAGCCGACTGTAACCGCGACAGTTGCTCCGGCGCAGGCTTCTAATACTCCCGGGGCTCCTACAAATACTTCCGCACCGACCCGGGCAGTAACCCCGACTGTCAGACGATCACCAACTCCCGCAGCATCACCGACCGATTCACCGACTCCGACACCTTTGCCGACCGCCACCCCGACCCCGACTCCGACACCTCAACCTAACTTTATCCAAAGAGCCGGAGGACCGCTCGGCTTTGTCTTGATAATTTTGGGAATCATTCTCTTAGGTGTTACCTTTTATCTTCATAAAAAGAGGTTAAAAACTTCATAAGCATAGTTATTTAAGTAAACTAAAGTACTCTTACTTGTCTATTACTCCCGATATACCCTCTTTTAATACTTATAGGCTAATATCTTTTTATTATCTAAATAGGGCTACAAACATGTATAAAATATCCGGTTTGCCTCCTTAAATTAAGCGGTAAACACATTTTAACAACGCCTGAAACCCACCTCAAAAAGGTGGGTTTATTATTTTAAGCAAGTGTACCATAAGCCGGTATTTCCCGAAGCTATTCTGAATGCAGCCGTTTTGATTGATTCTTCCGCATTGAATCTTAGATCCGGATTGGTATCGGCATTCATCATTCTTCTGCTGGTTATCCATGTTTGGGAAGAAAATTGAAATAAACCGGCATACGGCCCGTTTACCGCTTGAGAGTTATATCCCGATTCACATTGGGCAATTTTTCTTAACATATTAATGTCAACAGATTCCTTTGAAGCGTATTTCTCAAAAAGTACATTAATTTGAGTTGGTGTGTTTTCGACGGTATAAACAGTCGGAGTCGGAGTCGGAGTTACTGTCCCGGTTGCGGTAGGAACCGGTGTTTCCGATATAACTGTATATTCCAAAACCGGTTGTGTCACCGTGGCGGACGCTGAACCGGAAGGGGATTTTTCAAGTGTAAAATTATTATTAGAAAAAATTGCACTTGAATAAATATAGGATGAGATTGTATATCCTAAAACTACAGTCAGAATCGGGAATAATTTCATTTTAGAAATGAAATATATAAAAATCCATCCCGCTTGTCAAAAAACAAAGGGAAGGATTTTATCTATCGGGTTTCTCACTGTCCGACAGGACCGTCTGATCCGTTCGGATTGACCGGTTCCTGACCGTCACGCTCAGGTGTTTCTGTCGGCACAACTGCAGGCGGAGGTGGAGGAACGGTCGGATTAGGTATAACAGGTGGCATATCTGCCGGCGGGTTAGGAGTCGGATTAGGATCAGCTCCTGGCACTCCAGCACCACCCGGGTTATAAGGTTAATCGTTTTGCAATAACCTCACCCCCTTTCCTAAATATATATTCAGCTTAACATATACAGGGATTTTCTCAAAGATAACCGTTGTATTCGGAAATAAGCGCAATATGTTCTTCCTTAAACGGTTTATCCTCATTCATAATTTCCAGAAGTTTCATCAGAATCTCTTTTTGTTTTCTGATTTTTTGAATTTTTTCGTCATTAATCTGTTTATTACTGATGAACTTATGCAAATTCAGAATCAGGGGATTTAATTGATAATCAAGTCTTGTAAGTATTGCCCCGTAATTTTTCCTGTCAATGTCGTTATAACCTAAATATTCTTCCCGGCTGGAAGGAACGGCAAACAATTGTACCGCGATATTGACAAAATACTGTTTATAAGATCCCGTTACCACTGCCGTACCGGTGTGATAAAGCTGGGGATCCAACAGATTTAATCGGTGACTGGTACTGTTCATAAACCCGGAAACGAAATCTTCCGCTGACAAGCCGCCCATACCGATATTTTCCGTGGCATAAGAGTAACTGTATCCGACTTTTGGCATGACTGTTATAAGTTCAATGTTTTCAAAGGGATCCTGGTGTGAAAAGTTCTGGTATTTCAGTATAACTTCTGCCCGCATCCGGGCTGCTTTAACCAGTTTTTCATTAATGATAAGAGGCTGACTCCCTTTTTTATTCCGCTCTGTATTTACGTATTTGACAATGTCAAAGGGTTCAATTGCCTGGGCACCCAAAACGTTTAAACGGATATTGGAAAGGACCAAAGGATCAGAAGAAAGATTGACCTTGCTGATTCTCGGAAACTTAAGTTGCGGATTTATGCTGTAAATTTTGTATGAATAGATAAACGGCAGAAAGAGAAGGAAGGTAATAATAAAAAGAGCCGGTTTAAATTTGCCGATTTTTTTGCGCCGGTTTTTTTTCCTCATACATGAACTACTACGGCAAGAATAAGAGGTCTTCTGTGTGTTTCCTTAAACAGGAATCCTTCCAGATTTTTTTCCACCTGTTTTCTGACAAATTGCCAGTCAGTAATCCTCCCTTTTTTCAGTCTTAAGGATTTTATTATCACTTTTTTTGCTTCATCGATTAAATCTACAGATTCTTTCATATAGATAAATCCCCGGGAAATTATGTCCGGCTCAGCAGTTACTCTTCCTGATGATTTGTCCAAAGGTACAACCACAATCACAATTCCTTCGCTGGCCATTGTTTGCCTGTCCCGTAAAACAACATTTCCGATATCCCCGACACCCAAACCGTCGATCATTACATTCTTCAGGCTTAATTTTTCTGCAATTCTAACTTGTCCGGAAGCTGAAAATTCAATAATTTCTCCTTCAAGCGGTAAAAGTACCTGATTATGTTTATACCCCATATCAAAGGCCATCTGGGAATAATGCCGCATCTGGCGGTAGGTTCCGCCTATGGGTAAAAGATTTGACGCCTGAGTCAAACCGATCATTAAAGCCAAATCATTTCTCGCACCGTGTCCGGACACATGAAGCTGGTCTTGTATCTCCGAATAAGCCACTCTGGCCCCGTTTACCGTCAGAAGATCAATCAAAGTATGAACTGCATTTTCATATCCGGGAATCGGATCTGCTGAAAAAACCACCACGTCACCTTCTTTAATTCTCACGAATTTATGGATTCCTTCGGCAATTCTGGAAAGCGCCGAATTTGGCTGGGCTTGGCTGCCGGTGACAATGAGGCTTAATTCAGAGTCTTTATATTTTCTGATATCTTTGTCCCTTACAACAAACATTTCGCTGTAATTTACATATTTTAATCTGTAAGCAACCCCGACATTTCTTTCAATTGACCGGCCTAAAAAGACTATTTTTCTGTTATTTCTGATTGAGACGTCAATGGCTTGCTGGATTCTTGAAATATTTGAAGATTGGGTAGTGAATATAAATTTCCCCGGGCAATTCCTGATTTCCTTATCCAGAGTTTCTTCAATTATTTTTTCAGACAATGTATATCCTTCTGTTTCCACCCTGACGCAATCGGATAATAAACAGGTTATACCCTCTTTTCCCGCCCTGGCAATTTTGTCAACTTCTGTTTTTTTGCCGTCAATCGGTGTCCAGTCAAATTTAAAATCACTGCCGTGGTAAAAATTACCAACAGGAGTTTTAATGAAAAGATTGGCAGCATCCGGAATTGAATGGGTAACATGGATAAATTCAACCGAAAACGGCCCTATTTTAAGCGGAATATTTTCGTTTATTACATTAACCTTTACTTGCAAACCGGAGTCCTGTAACTTGACTTCGGCAAGTTTGGCAGTTAATAACGTTCCGTATACGGGAACATTTAGTACCGGCAGAATATAAGGAAGCGCTCCTATATGATCTTCATGCCCGTGGGTAAGTATAATTCCCCTGATTTTATTTATTTTATCCCGCAAGTAAGTTATATCCGGAATAACCAGATCAATTCCGTACATTGCCTCATCGGGAAAACCTACTCCGCAGTCAACAATTAGGATATCCGAAATGTTATCAGGCCGGCTTCTGTATTCGTAAACATATAAATTTTTCGTCACATTGCCTATTCCTCCCAAAGGGATAATCCGCAATATAGATTGTGGATTGCCAAAGATATTCCTGTTTATCGGGTTGATCATTTTTTATTTATAAACCGGGGATTAATTTTACCATGTTGGCAGGTATTGCTTGACATTGTCGGCTGAAATAAAAACCTGGGTATGTTTTTTTTCAATTATCTGCCTGGCCACTTTACGGCATATTCCGTCAATAGTCCTCTCCAGTGTTCTTATACCTGAATCAAATCCGAGCGGCCGGACAATTAAAGGCCAGACATTGGAGTCTATTGTTAATAGTTTATCGTTTAAACCTGCCGATTTAAGTACTTTGGGAAAAACATAAGCTTTACCGATTATTATTTTTTCATCATCATTGTATGAGGGCATTTGAATAGGTTCCAACCGGTCCATAACCGCAGTTGAAATATTATTGGTGTTATTGGCTGTTGCAATAAACAGTACATGTGACAAATCAAACGGATAATCAATATAGTGATCGGTAAAAGAGACATTTTGCTCAGGATCAAGTAGTTCGATCAAAACACCCATAATATCAGCCCGCGCATGTTCGGCAACCCTGTCTAATTCATCAAGCAGAATTACCGGATTTTTTGTTCCGGCTCTTCTTAAGGCTTTCATAACATGGCCTACTTCCGCATCCGGGTGGACTCTCGATTCACCTCTTAAATCAAGTGCTGATCCCATGCCTCCGAATGGAATGCGGATGAATTTTCTGCCCAATGCTTCGGCTATGGATATGGCAATTGTGGTTTTACCTGTCCCGACTAAGCCGACAAAAAATAAAATCGGCGCCCTGGCAATATTATGATCGGTAATTGACGGATCAATTTTAGCCTGATCAAGATTTAATTTCATAACTGACAAATACTCCAAAATTCTGTCTTTCAATTCATTAAGACCGTAATGGTTTTTATCCAGAATTTTTTTCGCCTGTTCTATTTCCATATTATCCTGACTGAAAGTCTGCCAGGGTAAGGCCGTAATCCAATCAATATAACCGGCAACGGCATCGAATTGGGAAAATTGGGTATGGTATTTAAAACTTAACTCTGCCCGTTCAATCATTGTATTTACTTTATCCCGAAGATCGGAAGGAAGATGACTATCCGTTATTTTTTGCCTGAGTTTTATCAGTTCGGAAAATTCACCGTTTTGATTCTGGGAATCAGAAGAAGTTGTTATCATACTTTAATTATAACTTAATTTTTTTCAAGGTAGTCTTTAGATTATTTTCAAAGCCTGATTTAAATCCCTGATCAGATCATAAGCGTCTTCAATTCCGACAGATAATCTTATCAAACCGTCCGATAAGCCTATTTTTTCCCTGTCTTGTCTTGGAATTGAAGCATGAGTCATTGAAGCCGGATGTTCAATTAAAGATTCAACAACACCTAAACTTTCGGCAATGGAAATAATTTTCAGATTTTCTAAAAAAGTCAACGTTGACCGGAGCGATGCCTTAAGTTCAAATGATAGCATGCCGGAAAATCCGCTCATTTGTTTTCTGGCAATATTATTTCCTTTATGTGTTGGAATTCCCGGATAATATATTTTTTTGATCTTATCATTTTTTGAAAGGAAGGTTACGATTTTTTTGGCATTTTCTTCATGTTTCTCCATTCTAAGTGAAAGTGTTTTTATCCCTTTTAATATCTGAAAACTGTCAAAAGGAGAAAGAATGGCTCCGGCGGCATTCTGTATAAATTTTATTTTTTCACCTAAAATTTTATCATTACCGATAATACATCCGGCGATAACATCTGAATGTCCGCCTATGTATTTTGTCATGGAATGCAATGAAATTGTCGCTCCCAGTTTCAATGGGCGTTGGAAATAAGGCGATGCGAATGTATTATCGACAACAGTTATGATATTTTTCTCACGGGCAAATTGGCATACTGAAGCTATGTCGACAATTTTAAGTAAAGGATTAGTGGGGGATTCTATCCAGATTAATTTTGTATTGGTTTTAACATGCCTCCGAAGTTCATTATTATTTGCAAAATCACCATAAGTGAATTCAATTCCGAAATTTGCAAATACCTGGTTGAATAGTCGTCTTGTTCCGCCGTAAACATCATCAATGGAAACTACATGATCACCTTTTTGCAAAGTCAATAAAACTGCAGTGATAGCTGACAAGCCTGAGGAAAAAGCATACGCCCATTTACCCTCTTCCAAGTTGGTAAGATTTTTTTCCAGAGCGTATCTGGTCGGATTTCCGCTCCGTGAATATTCATATCCGGCTGTAGGATTATCAATTTTTTTCCGGGCAAAAGTTGTTGATAAATGAATAGGGATAATTACATCACCGCTGCCGCCTGCTTTAAGATTGGGTTTGTTGCCGGAGTGGATTGAAGTAGTCGAAAACTTCATTATTTATTCCATCTGCGCTTCTGGAAGTGTTCCCTTTTACCTTGTGGTCTGACAGTTTTTTTCTTGGCATCCTCCCCGAAAAGCATTGACAAATTAATTCTGCCCTGGTCATCTATTTCTATAACTCTGACTGTCACTTGCTGGCCGATTTTTACGACTTCCGAAGGATCGGAAATATATTCTGACGCCATCTGTGATACGTGAACCATTCCTTCACGCCCGGGCAGTATTTCCACAAATGCTCCAAACGGTAGAATTCTTTTTACTAAACCCTGATATACTTCTTCCGGTACAACTTCCTTTATAATTCCGGTTATCCATTTGAGGGCGACTTCCACTTTTACCGGATCAATTCCGGCAATTGTCACCTGACCGTCATCGTTAACGTTGATATCGCAGCCGGTTTCGGCAATAATTTGCCGGATTATTTTTCCTCCCGGACCGATTATTTCACCGATTTTTTCTTTTGGAATTATAATCACGGAAATTCTTGGGGCAAATTTTGACAGTGTTTCCCTGTATTTGGGAATAACTGTGAGCATATTTTGAAGAATATGAAGCCGTCCTTGCTTTGCCTTTTTTATAGACTCTGTGATTACCTGATCGGTTAATCCTGAATTTTTAACATCCAGTTGCACTGCTGTTATCCCTTCCTCTGTTCCGGCCACTTTAAAATCCATATCCCCGCAAAAATCTTCAATTCCTATAATATCGGATAACAGTTCATATTTATTATTTTCCTCAACCATACCCATGGCAATTCCCGACACCGGATTTTTTATCGGAACACCGGCATCCATTAATGCCAGCGTTGATCCGCAGGCAGAAGCCATGGAGGTTGATCCGTTTGAAGACATCACTTCTGAAACAAGCCTTATGGTATATGGAAAAGAAGTTTGTGGCGGTATAACAGGTAAAAGGGCTCTTTCCGCCAGGGCTCCATGACCGATCTCTCTTCTGGCCGGAAAGCCGACTCTTCCGGTTTCTCCGACGGAATAGGGGGGCATGCTGTAATGATGCATATATCTTTTTGCTGTTTCCCCTTCAGGACTTTCAATAAGCTGTTCCAGTGAAGGAGATCCTAAAGTCGCTACGGTCAACACCTGTGTTTGGCCCCTTCTGAACATGGCCGATCCGTGAGTCCGCGGTAATAGACCTACTTCCCCGCTAATTTCTCTGATATCCTCCGGTTTCCTTCCATCAGCCCTTTTTTTATTTTTAAGAATATCTTGTCTTATTTGTTCCTTAAATAATTGATCGATTGCCTTTTCGATATCACCTCTGTCATATTTTTCAGCATAAACTTGTGCAATACTGTCTGATAATACGGTAAGTTCGTCTCCTTCCTGTTCTTTGGAAACTCTGGCTAATATCAGGTTCCCGATTTCTTTTTTGTATTCTTTATTGATTATTTTTTTAATTTCCTTTATTTTTTCATTATCGCGGATTTCAATTTTTTCCCGGCCTACCTCTTTAACCAGGTCATCGATTAATGAAATAATTTTTTTTGTTTCTTCCCTGGCAAAAGCAATCCCTGAAATGAAAGTTTCTTCTTTTATTTGGTTGGCTCCTGCTTCCAGCATAATCACTTTTTCCTTTGTCGCCGAAACAACCAGGTCAAGCTCCGAAAAGGCGAGTTCTTTAAGCCCCGGATTCAGGAAAAAACCGCTTTCACCGTTGGGAGAAGGAACATATCCGACCCGTACCGAACCGATGGGTCCGTTCCAGGGAATAGGGGATATTGCCAAAGCGGCACTGGTGGCAATAATTCCCAAAATATCAGGTTCATTTTCCCCGTCAACTGAAAGTACTGTAATAATTATCTGGATATCATGCTTATAATTCTGGTTAAATAATGGCCTTATTGAACGGTCTATAAGTCGTGCTTTCAGGATGGCATCGTCGCTTGGTCTTCCTTCCCTCTTGACCCAGCGGCTTCCCTTAATTCTTCCTCCTGCATAAAGCCTTTCCACATATTCAACAGTTAATGGAAAATAATCCAGTTTTGATATTTTGGGAGAGGCCACCACTGTCGCAATCACCATGGTGTCTCCAAACCGTGCCAGTACTGCCGATGTCGCCTGTTCGGCGAATCTTCCGACTTCTAATGTTATAGTCCGTCCGCCGATTTCAGTTGATTTGCTAACAATTTTTTTCATGAGGATCTTTTTTCCACAGAATTGAAAGAATCTTTACTTGCTTAATTTCAGTTTATCGACAATCTCCTTATACCTGTCTTTATTTTTATTGGATAAATAATTAATCAGTCTTCTTCTTTTGGATATCATTCCCAATAAGCCCCTTCTGGAGTGGTTATCTTTCGGATTACCTTTTAAATGTCCGACAAGTTTATCAATTTTGTGGGTTAATAAGGCGATTTGAACCTCAGGACTGCCTGTATCACCTTTTTTTGTAGCATACTCGGTAATTATTTTTTTCTTGTTATTAGGATCCAACGCCATAAATAAAATTCAATCCGCCCTTATCCGGCGGAAGAAGAATAAATCTTATACTGATAATCTTATTATAACTTATTGTTAATGAAATCTCAACGGAGAAAAAATTTCGGAATTTCAAAAATCTGTGGTATCTCTCTTTTTGGGTTAAATCAGGGTTGATCCTTTATATATTTTCGGTTTTAACCAGTCCGGTGGTGTTTCCGGAGATTTACCTGCTTCTCTTACCGGAGGTTTTTGCTGTTGAAAGTCTGATCCGGGTTGTTGTTGGGTTCTCTGAAATTGTGGCGGTTGAAATTTTCCGCGCTGTCCTGACTGTTGCGATTGATCTGTTTGTGGGGTTGGGGATGTTTTTAGTCCGAACGGTGTTTTTTGGCTTTTGGCTATTGGTGCGGTTGGTGCAGCCGGTTGTTTCATTTGGGGCACAAATGCCTGTGAACTTTTTCTGATTTGTTTTTTCCTGGCCCCCTGTTTTAATAGATTAGCCGCTGTTTCAAAAGTTGAGGCTGTCACCTCACCTGATGAAAAATTATCGGTGGCACTCGTCAGCCCTGCCAGTAAATTTGTGGCAATATCCGGTTCCATATTCAACCCTAACTGGTTAATAAAATCATTCATAAGTTCCGAAATTGATATTGCCGAAGTATCTACAATATTGATTTTGGCGAAATTGTTATTATTGGATGCATTATCCAGATTAATTATTTGTTTTCCGTTATACAAATCCTGGTTATTTGAATAAAGATTCCCCAATTCCTCAAGCTGTGAACACCCGACCGTTACTATTGCGTCAATATTTCCGCCTGAACTGCTGTATTTCATCATTTCCTGGGTAATTGTCGGAAATCCTTCGCGGGGTTCGATGACTAAGTTAAATTTATCGTTTTCAATGTTGTAGCTGACCTTTTCAATCGATCCTTCCTGATAGGGAAAGGAAATAACCAGATTTCTGCCGGATGAACCGGTAAGAACAGTTGAAATCTTATCAACTCCTATTAGTTCATTATATTGAACTGTCATCCGAGTAGAACAGGCAACTGTAACTTGTTTACCGGCGGCTGATAGTGAAAGATATAGGGATAGTGCCGAAGCTACTTTATCAACACTCGGATCAACCGGCAGGGTTACCGCAATCGACTGGGCATTTTCCAATATATTTTGTGCTTGATTAACTTTATCCGGATCTATATTCGCCATATTATATAAAAGTTTTTAAAAAAACCCCAAGCAATTGGGGTAGATTTTAGCCTATAGCTATTATACTATCACCTGTCAATAGTTCAATTCTGTCTGATAATCCGATTCCTACTTCCTTTCCCTGTTCAGCCTTGGTAATATCTTCCTTAAAATGTTTTAGAGATTTTATTTTACGGCGGCCTATTTCATTATCATCCCTTAATATTTTTACCTGATCACCTTTGGCCATCCTGCCGGAAACAATTTTTGCTCCGATAATCGTAACTCCTTTAATATCAAAAGTAGCCAGTACTTTTGCAATTCCGAGAATATCCACCAAATCACCTTTTTTTATAGCTTCAACAACATCTTTGATTTCATCAAAAAGCTGATAAATAATTTCATATTTTTTTATGAGTACTTTTTCGGACTGGGCTAATTTTTTTACTTGATCCGATATAGGGACATTGAATCCAATTACCAGTGCTTTCACCGTTTTTCCCAGAAGAATATCCGATTCATTAACCGGGCCGACTCCCTTCAGGATAAGATCAATATCATCCGGAAGCCCAAGGGTAATGGCTTCTAAAGTTCCGACTGTATCTGCTTTTATAATTAAATTGATTTTTTGTGTTTCAATTTCAACCGGTGGACTTTGAATAATTGAAGCGGGCTTAACTTTTTCAATTTCGGTTTTTGGTTGTCCGATAACTTCGGTTTCATTTTTCTTGTAGAGAATTGTTCCGACAGAAGGCAGTGTTTTCCAACCTATAATTTCTCCCGGATCACCTGGACCCAAGTTATTTAAAGATCTGCCTTGCCAGTCATTAATCGCTCTTACCCTGAAGATCTGATTATCATAAACAATATCATCACCTACGTTTAAAACACCGTTTCTGACAATTACACTACCGGTAATTCCCTTATATTTTGAAATGCTTGATTCAATGACAACTCCCTGAAAAGGTTTGTTCAAAAAAGATCTGATCTGAAAAAAATCAGTTAAAAAAAGAATTGTCTCCAATAACTTATCCATTCCTTCACCTGTTTTTGCCGATACCGGAACCAGAGGGATGTCACCGCCGTATTGCTCCAATTTCACGCCCTCCTTATTTAATTGTTTTTTAATTTTTTCAATATTTATGTCGGGTAAATCAATTTTGTTTAGTGCGATAATTGTCGGGATGCCGGAATTTTTAATATGTTCAATTGATTCTGAAGTTTGTGGTTTTATTCCGTCATTTGCGGCTATAACGAGAATGGCAATATCGGAAGCATTTGCCCCCTGGCTTCTCATTTTGGCAAAAGCATGATGACCGGGTGTATCTATGAATGTAATTTTTTGGGCAAATTCAGAATTTTTTAGTTTAATATTTTGAGGAACTTCAATTTGATACGCTCCTATGTGTTGTGTTATACCGCCGTGCTCGTGAACAACAAGATTGGTTTTTCGGATTCGGTCCAGGAGACTTGTCTTACCGTGATCTACATGTCCGAGAACCGATACAATAGGGGGACGGATGGAAATTTTTGCTTCATTAATTTCATTAGTATTTTTTTTTGCCATACATCAGCTTTTCGAAAAAATAATATATATTTCTTCACTTTAAAGGCTTTTAGTGTTATTTGATTTTTTAGGTTCAGTTTTTTTTATCTCTTTTTTTTCTTTAGCGTCTTTTTTCTCGCTAATTTTTTTCTTGACAGTTTTTTTAGCTTTTTTTTCAATATCTGCAGCAACTGCTGTTTTATCACTTTTTAATTCATCAGCTTTTTTTCCTTCTTCTGATTTGGATTTTATATCTATTTTGTACCCGGTAAGCTTTGCTGATAAACGTACATTTTGGCCGTCTTTTCCTATTGCCAGTGACAATTGGTCAT
Organism: Candidatus Gottesmanbacteria bacterium RIFCSPHIGHO2_01_FULL_40_15; assembly: GCA_001779115.1. GTDB lineage: Bacteria > Patescibacteriota > Microgenomatia > 2-02-FULL-39-11 > 2-02-FULL-39-11 > 2-02-FULL-40-10. Next base: position 81,820 of record MFJF01000005.1, on the reverse strand, counting down.
CAGGAATATAAGCAATGGCAGTCCTTTTTTTCTCATTAATGATTGTTTCAATATCTTTTGCCGGTGAAAGTGCTGCCGGAATAAAAATCTTCGGGTCATCATGCCACTGAATAATATCTATTTTTTCCAGTCCGCCTAATTCATTAATAACCGCCTGCACCCGAACACCTTTTTGTCCGACACAGCTGCCGACCGGATCAACACCGGATTGAGTTGAAGCGACGGCAATTTTAGTTCTATTACCCGGTTCTCTGGCTATCTCTTTGACTACAACAGCTCCGTTGTTTACTTCAGGCACTTCTCTTTTAAAAAGGGCAGAAACAAGTCCTTTATGAGCGCGTGAAACAATGATTTCATTTCCGCGCATTGTTTGTTTTATGGATTCTATATAAAATGTCAGTCTCTGATTTAAGCGGTATCTCTCGTTTGGAATTTGTTCTTGTGGAGGCATCACGCCTTCTGTTTTTCCAATATCTATAATTACATTTGGACCGTCAAATCTTAAAACCATACCGTTTATTGTTGTGCCTATCCGGGTGGAATAATCTGAAATAATCGCCTTTTTTTCAGCTTCTCTTATTCTCTGCAGTATTACCTGTTTTGCGGTTTGTGCTGCAATTCTGCCGAATCCGGCCGGTGTAATATTTTTTTTATCTTTAATAACTATTGCTTCTCCTGTTTTGGGATTAATGGTTATTTCAATTTCTTCCAACTCCTCTGTTCCGTAGTCCTTCCGGTAAGCTGCCAGGATTGCCGCTTTGATAGTTTCTAAAACCACATCAGGATCAATGCCCCTTTCCGTTGCTACTTGATTTAATGCTAATGCAAATTCACTTCTGACTGTCGCCGGCATATTTTTATATAAAAATTGGTGGGTAATTCCCACCAACTGAAACTTTCTTAACTTGCCGCTATTTTATCATAATAATTAATTATCTGCAAATATTTACCTCTTGCCTCTTGACAATATTTAAACCGATGATAAAATAATCATACTTGAAGAAGAATTAGAGGCGTACGTCTGCCGGAGTACGCTTATTTTGTTGTTTTTGTCTTCTTTATTCCCAATGCCAAAAACTAAAAGTAATTCCCAAAAAATGAACCCCAAAAGACAAAATTGGGGTAAAAAAGCGGATATACTTCCTATTCTCGATCTTACTGAGGTACAAAAAAATTCATATGATTGGTTTATAAATCAGGGTATAGAAGAATTGTTAAAAGAAATTTCTCCTGTTGAAGATTTTACCGGGAAAAATTGGAGCCTGACAATTGGTAAGCATTATTTTGAAAGTCCTCGCTATACTCCAAGCGAATGTCTTGAAAAAGGTCTTACTTACGATTCACCCCTTAAAGCTGAAACAGTTCTTTTGAATAAACAGACCGGTAAAGAAATCCATCAGGATGTTTTTTTAGGTGATATTCCCTCAATGACCGAGAACGGCACATTTATTATAAACGGAGTTGAACGTTGTATTGTTAATCAGATAGTCCGTTCTCCCGGAGTTTATTTCACCGGAGATTCCGATCCCACCACAGGTAAAATTCTGTATGTTGCAGAAGTTCGGCCTCTATTTGGCTCCTGGTTGGATTTTTCTATTTCCAAAAATGATGTTCTGCTTGTTCGGATTGACAGACGGAGAAAATATGCCGCGACAACTTTTCTTAGGGCAATGGGGATTTCAAGTGATGAAGAATTATTTAACATATTTAAGGAAGTCGATAAAGATAAAGACTATTTATCAAATACTTTACTAAAAGATCCGACTAAATCTCAGGAAGAAGCAGTAATAGAAATTTACCGGAAGATGCGACCCGGAGAACCCACCGTATTGGATAACGCGCAGGATCTTTTCAGGAATCTTTTTTTCAATACCAGACGGTATAATCTTGGATCAGTCGGACGGTATAAGATTAATAAAAAATTAAAGATAGCCAATATTGAAAATATACCTGAAAATTGGATCCTTACAAAGGAAGATATTATCGGAATAATTAAATACCTGATTGGACTTACAAATAATATTGGCACGATTGATGATATTGACCATTTAGGTAATCGCCGTATCAGAAGAGTCGGCGAATTGGTAGCCAATAATGCTTTTAAAATCGGTTTGATGAGGCTTGAAAGATCCATAAAAGAAAGAATGAGCCTGGCACAAACTCAAATGGATATCACACCTAGCCAAATTGTAAACGCCCGTCCGATTATTGCGACCATAAATGATTTTTTCAGAACTAGCCAATTGTCGACAATTCTGGATCAAACAAATCCCTTATCAGAAATTGATAATCTTAGAAGGTTAACGGTTATGGGAGTAGGTGGAATTTCCAGGGAAAGGGCTTCATTTTCAATTCGGGATATAAATTCATCCCAATATTCCAGAATTTGTCCCGTCAGAAGTCCCGAAGGGCCTAATATCGGATTGGTCACTTACATGGCTTTATATGCCCGCGTTAATGAGTACGGTTTTCTTGAAGCGCCCTATAGGGAAGTAAATTTTGACGAAAAAACTAAAAAGCCGAAGATTTCGGACCATATTGTTTACCTGACGGCGGATGATGAACAGGATTTTTATATTACTCACTCAGGAGTACCCATTGATGATAAAGGATATATTACTGCGGAAAGACTGCCAGCCAGATATAGGGGTGATTTTTTAGAAACCGATGCAAAAAACATCCGGTATATTGATGTAATACCCCGTCAGGTCGTTGGGACAGCCGCTTCATTAATCCCCTTTATCGCCCATGATGAAGCCAATAGAGCTTTGATGGGCACTCATATGCAATGTCAGGCGGTGCCGCTGATAAAACCTAGTTCACCGATTGTAGGTACGGGAATGGAAGAGATAATTCCGCAGGCTTTAAAAAGAGTCGTCAAAGCTCCTGTTGATGGCAAAATTACCTATGTTGATGCAGTCAAATTAGTCTTAAAAGAATCAAATGGTAAAGAGCACACTTTCCAGATTGAAAAATTTAACAGAACCAGTCAGAATACTTGTTTTTCACAAAATCCTCTCGTTTCTTTAGGTGATTCAGTTAAAAAAAACCAATCGATTATTGACGGTCCGGCATGTGATTTCGGCGAGTTGGCTCTCGGCCAAAACTTAATAATAGCTTATGCGTCTTACGACGGTATGGGTTATGAAGATGCTATTGTAATATCCGATAGGCTGGTAAAAGAGGATATATTTACGTCAATCACAATTGAAGAATATGATACGGAAGTTGTTGATACGAAACTCGGGCCGGAAGAAACTACCCGGGATATTCCCAACGTCGGAGAAGAGTCTTTAGCCAATCTTGATGATAAGGGTATTGTTATTGTAGGCGCTGAAGTTGGACCAAATGATATTCTTGTTGGAAAAATTGCTCCAAAGGGGGAGACTGAATTAACCGCAGAGGAACGGTTATTAAGGGCAATTTTCGGTGAAAAGGCCAGGGAAGTCAGAGATACTTCATTAAGGATGCCTCACGGAGAAAAAGGAGTTGTTACCGATGTTAAAATTTTGGACCGTGAAAAGGGTGATGAATTACATCCGGGAACGATAAAAAAAATCATCGTCAAAGTTGCTCAGGTGCGGAAAGTGGTTGTCGGGGATAAACTGGCCGGACGGCATGGAAATAAAGGTGTTATCAGTAAAATTGTTCCTCAATCTGATATGCCTTATCTTGAAGATGGCACACCGGTTGATGTCATAATTTCACCCTTGTCAGTTCTTTCCAGAATGAATCTTGGCCAGCTTCTTGAAGCTCATTTGGGCTGGGCGGCTAATCACGCAAATTATAAAGTTAGCGTGCCGGTTTTTGAAACTATAAAAGAAGATAAAATTATCGAAGAATTTAAAAAATACAATTTACCCGTAGATGGTAAAACAATACTTTTTGACGGTAGAACAGGTGAGCCGTATAAAGAGACCGTCGTTGTCGGAATTGCCTACATAATGAAATTAATCCACATGGTCGAAGATAAGACTCATGCCCGTTCGACCGGTCCTTACTCGCTTGTTACTCAACAGCCGCTTGGAGGTAAAGCTCAAATGGGAGGTCAAAGACTGGGAGAGATGGAAGTCTGGGCGCTTGAAGCACATCGGGCCGCGCACACTTTACAGGAAATGTTAACCATAAAATCAGATGATGTTGTCGGACGTGCCCGTGCATTTGAAGCCATTGTCAAAGGAACAGATATACCGGCTTCAACTATACCGGAATCCTTTAAAGTTCTGGTAAAAGAACTGCAGGCGTTAGGATTAAATGTGATGCCGACCGGTACCGTTACATTTACCAAGAAGCAGGCCCCTCCATCTGACGTGACCGAAGCATCAGAAATTGTCGAGGCTAAATTATTGGCCAAGGCTGCCGGAGAAGAAATTGTTGAAGATAAAAGCGGAAAATCGGAAGAAGTTGTTAAAAACGAACAATTACAACAGGAGGAATAGATAATGGATAAAAAAGGGAATTTCGGAAATATTGTTGATTTTGAAGGACTCCAGATTAAATTAGCTTCACCTCAGGATATTATATCCTGGTCATACGGTGAAGTAACCAAACCCGAGACAATAAATTACCGCACTTTAAAACCCGAAAAGGACGGTTTATTCGATGAAAGAATTTTCGGTCCGACAAAGGATTGGGAATGCTATTGCGGAAAATATAAAAGAATCAGATACCGGGGCATAGTCTGTGATAAATGCGGTGTTGAAGTTACTCAAAGTAAAGTTAGACGTGAGAGAATGGGCAGTATAAAATTAGCAGCCCCGGTAGCCCATGTCTGGTTTTTTAAAGGAACACCTTCAAAATTATCCTTGATTTTGGATATAACCCCCAAAGCGTTGGAAAATGTAATTTATTTTGCAGCATATTTGGTTACCGAAGTCGATAAAAATGCTCATAAAAAGGCGCAGGATAATCTTAAATCAGTTTTTGAAAAGAGAAAGGAAGAAAGACAAAAAGTCTATCAGGGAAAAATAGCCGAATTTGAGAAGGAATTCGCCAGTGAAAAAAAAGTTATGTCTGAAAAAATTAAAAGTAAGGAAACCAGGGATTTAACTCTCCAGGAATTGGATTTTCGGAAAAAACAGCAACTGACAATTTTATCTGAAGAATTTGCCTCTGAGGAAGCTACAGCAAAGGAAATTTATACTACTATTTCCGAACTTGTAAACAGGGTTAAACCCCACACCGTAATATCAGAGGACGAATATTTAAAGTTAAGGGAATACAATGTAGCCTCTTTTCTGACAGTCGGTATGGGGGCTGAATGTATCCTGGATATACTTAAAAAAATGGAATTGAACATAATTATCGGCGTCTTGCGAAAAGAGGCCCAGGAAAGCGTAAGTCAAAGAAAAATAAAGGCTACTAAAAGATTAAGAGTTATTGAGAGTTTGAAAAAATCCGGAATAGAGCCTTCATGGACAATTATCACGATTTTACCTGTTATTCCGCCTGATTTGCGTCCGATGGTACAGTTGACCGGGGGAAAATTTGCCACATCAGATCTTAACGATTTATACAGGAGAGTAATTAACCGCAACAACCGCTTAAAACATCTAATCGAATTGGGTGCTCCGGAAATAATTCTGAGGAATGAGAAAAGAATGCTTCAGGAGGCTGTTGATTCACTTATTGATGCCAGCCAAAGACCAACTGGTCGTGCCGCCGGAGGACAACAATTGAGATCCCTGTCCGATATGTTACGGGGAAAACAGGGCAGATTTAGACAAAATCTTTTGGGAAAACGGGTTGATTATTCGGGCAGATCAGTCATTGTTGTCGGTCCCGAACTGAAATTAACCCAATGCGGTCTCCCCAAAGAAATGGCATTGGAACTTTTTAAACCGTTTGTACTAAGAGAACTGATAATGAGAGGACTGGCTCCTAATGTTAAAAGCGCCAAAAATATTCTTGAAGGAAGAGAAGCCCAAGTATTTGACATTCTCGAAGAAATTACTAAGAATCATCCGATACTGTTAAACAGGGCGCCTACTCTTCATAAGCTCGGAATACAGGCTTTTTATCCTATTCTGATTGAAGGTTCGGCCATTAGAATTCACCCTTGTGTCTGTGCCGGATATAATGCAGATTTTGACGGCGACCAGATGGCTGTCCATGTTCCATTATCCCAATCAGCTCAGGATGAAGCTAAAGAATTAATGATGCCTACCAACAATTTATTAAAACCTGCTGACGGAACACCGATTACAATACCTAATAAAGAAATGGCTCTGGGATGCTTTTACTTGACCAGTCTCCCCGAAGCTTCAAATTCAATTAGTGATGAAGATTTGCATATATACAGTGATGAAAAAGAAGTAATCCATGCTTTCCAGTCTGGAAAAATTGATTTAAGGGAACCGATCAGGGTTTATATTGGAGGAAAAATCTTGAGAACATCCGGAGGCCGTGTTTTATTTAATGAAATACTTCTTCCTGAATTAAGATTTTATAATGACAACGTCAAAGTCGGTACAATTAAATCCATAATTACCAAAGCATTTGACCTCTTTTCCCAGGAAGAGGTTTCCGCATTAATAGACAGATTTAAAGACTTCGGCTTTATGGGAGCAACTCTTGCCGGCGGAGTATCGGTTTCCCTGTTTGACAATATCATTATTCCCGAAAAGAAAAAAATGATCAGGGAAGCTGAAAATAGAGTTGCTGAAGTTGAACAGAATTATCAGCAGGGTCTGATCACCAATGAAGAAAGAAAGAGGCTCCAGAATGAAATTTGGATAGATATTACTGAAAGACTGGCCGATTCAACCTGGGGTTCGATGAGCAATGACAATCCGGTTAAATTAATCATTAATTCAGGAGGAGCCAGGGCTTCCAAAGATCAGCTTAAACAGTTATCTGCCGTTAAAGGATTGGTTGTTGATCCATTAGGTAAAATTGTTGAACTGCCAACAAAATCCAACTACAGGGAAGGGTTATCCATATTTGAATACGTTACTTCTACCCGCGGCTCAAGAAAAGGATTAACCGATTCCGCTTTAAAAACAGCAGATGCAGGGTATTTAACCAGAAGGCTGATTGATGTAGCTCATGATGCCATAATCAGGATAGAAGATTGCCGGACAACCAAGGGATTTAAAATAGGAAGAACTGATAAAAGGCAATCATCTCTGGAATTGAGAGTTGTGGGTAGAGTTTTAGCCGAAGACGTACAACTGTCTAAATCAAAAAAAGCTATTTTAAAAAAAGGTGAATTGATAACTGAAGATATTCTCATTAAGTTAAAAGACGTTCAAAGTGTAACTGTTCGTTCACCTTTAACTTGTGAGTCTAAACAAGGGTTATGTGCTAATTGTTACGGTATTGATTTGGCTACTAAAAAATTTGTTGAAATAGGAACACCGGTCGGAATCATTGCCGCACAATCAATTGGAGAACCGGGAACTCAATTGACAATGAGAGTCAGGCATGCCGGCGGTATTGTCGGTCTTGACGTAACTCAGGGATTACCCAGAGTGGAAGAATTATTTGAGGCAAGAACACCGAAAATAACATCACCGCTTGCGGATATTTCCGGAAAAGTTACCGTTGAAGAAAAAGATAACGGCTACGATATTAAAATTAAAAGTGTCGCTATAAAACCGGTTGAGGAAAGAAATTATTTTGTACCAAAAACAAGTGAATTAAGGGTTAAAGATGGGGAAATAATCTCCGCGGGTGAGGCGCTGACAATGGGACCTCTTGACATAAAAGAAGTCCTGCAGATAAGAAGCGTTATTGATACTCAAAATTATCTGCTCGCCGAAATTCAGAAAGTTTACGAATCTCAGGGAATCCCGATTCATGATAAACATTTTGAGGTAATTATCAGAAAAATGAGCGATAAAGTTAGAATAGAGAGCCCGGGAGACACTATTCTTCTTCCGGGTGAATTGGTTGACAAATCTTATTTTGAAGAAGAAAATTCCAGAATTTTGGCCTCAGGAGGTGAGCCCTCTACAGCCCAAGTTATAATTTTGGGAATAACACGGGCATCGCTTTACACCCAATCTTGGTTGTCAAGCGCCTCATTTCAGGAAACAACCAGTGTCTTAACTGATGCTGCCTTGGCAGGTAAAGAAGATAATTTGTTAGGTCTGAAAGAAAATGTTATAATCGGAAGACTTATTCCGGTTACACCCGAAAGAGCAATAATTAAAGCTTTATAGCTCTTCTCTGCCGGTTCATCAGGAATTAGTTTTTTATTAGTTTTATATAAACAGTGGAACTTCTGAAAGTTCCAATTTTTTAAGTCTTAATAAGTTATGCCGACAATAAATCAATTAATCAAATACGGTCGTAAAAAGACTGCTAAAAAAGTTAAAGCTACTGCTTTAAGAAAATACTTTAATGCCAAAGACCGGGAAATGAAGCAAATTCCGGCTCCCTTTAAAAGGGGAGTTGTAACTTTGGTAAAAACTATGACTCCGAAAAAACCCAATTCCGCATTGAGAAAAGTTGCCAGGGTCAGACTTTCAAATAAACAGGAAATCACCGCTTATATTCCCGGTATAGGTCATGAATTAACGGAACACGCCATTGTTCTGGTTCGCGGCGGCAGAGTCAAAGATCTTCCCGGAGTTAAATATCATATCGTTCGTGGTAAATATGATACTTCCGGTGTCGCAAGCCGTAAAAAAGGAAGATCAAAATACGGTACTAAATCAGGCGGTGCGGACATTTCAACCCGTGCTGAAGTACCGGGCGCCACTCACCAACCGGCACCTGCCGTCTGAAATAAAATTACCAATTAATGCATTATGGGGAGAGCTGGAAAAATAAAAAAAAGAGTAATTGAACCCGATCCGATTTTCGGAAATAGGCTGTTGAACAGATTTATTAATCGGGTAATGCTCAGCGGAAAAAAATCGGTAGCCCAAAAACAGGTTTACAATGCTCTTGATAAAATAAAAAGTAAAAAACTCGATCCGCTCGAAGTTTTTCAGTCTGCCTTAAATAATGTCAGTCCAAGAATGGAAGTCAAATCCCGCCGGGTAGGCGGTGCTTCTTATCAGGTGCCAACGGAAGTACGCGGAGACAGAAAAATATCCCTGTCAATAAGATGGCTTATCGAAGCTGCCAACAAAAGATCCAATAAGGAATACCATACTTTTTCGGACAAGCTGGCGGCGGAACTTGTTGATGCTTACAATAATACCGGTGAGGCTGTCAGGAAAAAAGATTTGTCCCACCGAATGGCAGAAGCCAATAAAGCCTTTTCACATTTCCGTTGGTAAGGGAAAGTTTTTTTTGCATTAAGCTAGGGATTTTATACCCTAGTTATTTTTTTATAGAATTTATTAAAAATTATGGCAGGACAATCAACCGATTCTAAAGAAAGAAATGTTTCTCTTGAAAAAATCCGAAATATTGGAATTATTGCGCATATTGATGCCGGAAAAACAACCACGACCGAAAGAATCCTTTATTATACCGGTAAAACCTATAAATTAGGTGATATTGATGAAGGAACTACCCAAATGGATTGGATGCCCCAGGAAAAAGAAAGAGGCATTACCATTATGGCTGCAGCCACTACCACTTTTTGGCACGGTACCAGAATAAATATAATTGATACTCCCGGCCACGTTGATTTTACCGCTGAAGTAGAGCGGTCATTAAGAGTTCTTGACGGCGGAGTAACCGTCCTGGATGCTGAAGAAGGAGTACAGTCTCAGTCAGAAACTGTCTGGCATCAGGCTGATAAATATAAAGTCCCCAGAATCTGTTTCATAAATAAAATGGATAAATTAGGGGCGGACTTTCATAGGACAGTGAAAATGATAAAAGACCGTTTAGGTGCCAATCCGGCAGTAATGACTTTGCCGATTGGCAAAGAGCATGATTTTAAAGGTATCGTTGATCTTTTAACTCAAAAAAGTCTGATTTGGGGTAGCGATGAGATGGGAGCCGAATATGAAATTAAGGACGAAATACCGGCTGATATGAAAAAAGACGTTGAGACTTACAGGCACAAGTTAATAGAGCAGATTTGTGAAAATGATGATTCTCTGTTGGAAAAATATTTGGAAGGCAAGGAACCTGATCTTGATGAGCTTAAAAAAGCTTTAAGACAGGCTACAATTGCCTATAAACTGGTTCCGATTTATGCCGGGTCTTCTTTAAGAAATAAAGGAGTTCAACCTCTTCTTAATGCGATAGTTGACTATTTGCCTTCTCCTCTTGATATTGTTTTAATCAAAGGTGTAAACCCAAAAACCAATCAGGAAGAAGTCCGGAAAACTTATACCGATCAACCGTTTTCCGCCTTAGCCTTCAAGATTCAGTTGGATCCTCATGTCGGAAAACTGACATATATGCGCATTTATTCTGGGCGCTTAAACTCAGGTTCTTACACCTGGAATACAACCAAAGGAAAACAGGAAAGAATTGGCCGCCTTTTGTTAATGCATGCCAACCAGCGTGAAGATATTCAGGAAGCGCTGGCCGGAGAAATTGTGGCAATTGTCGGTCTGAAAGATACGGGCACAGGGGATACCTTATCAGATCCCCAAAATCCTATTCTTCTGGAACAGATTAGCTTTCCTGAACCGGTTATATCATTAGCTATCGAACCCAAAACTAAAGCTGATCAGGAAAAAATGGGTCAGGCACTGCAAAAACTGGCTGAAGAAGATCCTACCTTCATCGTCAAATCAAATTTGGAAACCGGTCAGACCATAATCTGGGGAATGGGAGAACTGCATTTGGAAGTATTGGTTGACAGAATGAAAAGGGAATTTAAAGTGGACGCCAACGTCGGTGCCCCGCAGGTTGCCTATAAGGAAACCATTAAAAGTGAAGCATCAGGTGAAGGAAAATATATCCGGCAAACAGGCGGTCGCGGTCAATACGGGCATTGTTTGTTAAGAGTTGGACCTAAAAGCAGGGGAGAAGGATATGAATTTGTCAATGCCATCAAAGGAGCAGCCATTCCCAATGAATTTATTCCGTCAGTTCAAAAAGGAGTTAAAGAAGCCTTGGAAAAAGGCGTATTGGCGGGTTATCCGTTGGTTGATATTAAAGTAACTTTATATGACGGAACTTACCATGAAGTCGACTCTTCAGATATTGCATTCAAAATTGCCGGAAGTATTGCACTTCAAAATGCCGTAAAACAGGCCGGACTTTCTTTACTGGAACCGATAATGAAAGTGGAAGTTACCACTCCCGATGAATTTATGGGAACTGTAATTGGAGATTTATCCAGCAAACGTGCCCAAATATTAAATACTGAAAAAAGAGGGAAAGTATCAATAATAAATGCTTTAGTACCTCTTTCGGAATTATCCGGTTATGCCACAACACTAAGATCTCTCTCTCAAGGCAGGGCCACTTACTATATGGAACCTTCACATTATGAAGAAGTACCAAAAAATATTACGGAAAAAATAGTAGCCAGTGTTAATCCTCAGGTCGTCCGCGGCTGAAAAAGACTCACCTTGAAGTTTATTTCTTCCTTTTTAAATATAATATCAGTATCAATACCGGGACCCAAATCACTGAATATACCAAAGTCCAGATAATTAAAGTCGCAATTTTCCGAATCAGGGTAACCAGAGTTCTGACCGCCTGTTTAAAGATAACTTCAGGCCTGAAGGATTCGGAAGGAGCATAGGGTAGGGAGAATTCATCCGTTGACAGATATACTGTAATTTTCGACATTTGAGAGCTTTTGTCAAGATAATTCTGTTGGCCTTTATAAGAATCTATCTGGGATTGGGTATTAATAATTTCCCTTTGAATATTGATAATATCGGAAATTTCCGTTGCCCTGGTAAATATTTCCTCAAATTTGGCTTGAGTTTGATTAAGAGTGGCAATCCTTGCGTCCAAATCGACATATTCATCGGTCACATCAGTTCCTGAAATATTTTCCCAAACAACTTTGATACCCAAGGTTCTCAAAAAAGAAAGGTAGTCGTTTAATTTTGTTTGAGGAATACGGATGGTAATAGTACCGGTTGGAGCTTCTCCGGGATTGGAAATTGAAGTGTTAACCATATAACCGTCCTGCCTTTGGGCATAGTCAGTTATTTCATCAACAGCCGTTCGGACATTTTTAACCTGCAGGGACATTTGGGATTCCCGGATAACTTTTCGATCAGAAACTTCAGGTGCCGGGGCGTAATCTGAAGAAGGAGGCAGAATGTTTCTTTCAAAAGCCGGCGCGGATTTGAGGTTCATTTCCTGGGAAATCCCTGTATCATAGCCGCCGGTATAATTCCTTTGAGTTCTGTCTGAAAACGGAAACGCCACAAAAATATTTTTAAAAAGGAACAATGCGATTACCAAAAGGAGAATTACCGTAACTTTATGAGTTTTTATAAATTCAAACATTTATATAATCTCATCGTAGTTTAAACCGATAACAGCTGTCAATGGACCATAATTGTGATTTTATTACACACCACTTGCGCCGCCACAATCCTTATTGTATAATTCTGATTACCCAAAAAAACTTGGGTAGTTTTTTATTTAGTTAAAAAAGCGAAAGGAGAAATATTAATGGCTCAAGATACTTTTAAAAGGACCAAACCGCATCTTAACATCGGTACAATTGGCCATGTTGATCACGGAAAAACAACTCTGACTTCAGCAATCACCCATGTATTGGCGGATAAAGGATTAGCCAAAGCTTTAAAATATGAAGAAATTGACAACGCTCCGGAAGAAAAAGCCCGCGGGGTTACCATCAATATTCATCATTCGGAATATGAAACGGAAAAACGCCATTATGCCCATATTGATGCTCCAGGACATGCTGATTACATTAAAAATATGATTACCGGTGCCGCTCAAATGGATGGCGCTATTCTTGTAGTTTCCGCTCCTGACGGACCGATGCCGCAAACCCGGGAACACATACTTTTAGCAGGCCAGGTCAATGTTCCGGCCATAGTTGTTTTTATGAATAAAACCGATATGGTTGCCGACAAAGAACTATTGGACCTTGTTGAAATGGAGGTTAGGGAACTTCTTACAAAATATGGTTTCGCCGGAGATAAAGTGCCTTTTGTCAAAGGAAGCGCTTTGAAAGCTCTTGAGGGGAATGAGGCGGATGTAAAAGCCATCCAGGAACTTATGAATGTAGTTGACGAATATATTCCTGAACCTAAAAGAGATACGGAAAAACCGTTCCTTATGCCTATTGAAGATGTCTTTTCTATCAAAGGCCGGGGTACTGTTGTTACCGGTCGGGCTGAAAGGGGAACTGTAAAAATTAATGAAGAAATAGAAATTATCGGAATTAAACCGACTCAAAAAACCGTAATTACCGGAATTGAAATGTTCAGAAAATCCTTATCAGAGAGTGTAGCCGGCGACAACGTCGGCCTTCTTTTAAGAGGAATCGAAAAACACCAGGTCGAAAGAGGCCAGGTAATCGCCAAGCCCGGTTCAATTACACCTCATACGGAATTTGAGGCAGAGGCTTATATTCTGACTAAGGAAGAAGGAGGCCGTCATACTCCGTTTTTTACCGGATACAGGCCTCAATTCTACATTAGAACAACAGATGTTACCGCGGAAGTAACTTTGCCTAAAGGTGTTGAAATGGTGATGCCCGGTGATAATGCCAAAATGACTGTAAAATTGATAGTTCCGGTAGCTCTGGAGGAAGGTCAGCGCTATGCTATTCGCGAAGGCGGACATACAGTCGGTGCCGGAGTTATCACAAAAATAATAAAGTAATTATTGGTATAAGGAACCTTTAAAACGAATGCCGAAAGGGAGAATAAGAGTACGTTTAAAAGCTTATGACGGTCGAATCATTGATGATTCCTGTCAGAAAATATTGGATACGGCTATAAGAACCGGTGCCCGTGTTGTAGGTCCTATTCCGCTTCCGACGCATCGTGAACATTATTCCGTCCCTCGGTCTCCCTTTACCGATAAGGATAGCCGTGAGGATTTTACAATTAAAACTCATAAACGGCTAATTGATATAATTGAACCGACGGATAAAACTATCGATTCTCTTATGCATTTGGAATTACCTGCTGGAGTGGATATTACTATCAAAATGTAAGGCCAGTGTTAAGAAACTACGATAAATTAGAAAAAAAAGTTAAGTTTCTGTTCTGCTCTATTGCAGACAATTAGAGTACACGGATTAGGAATCTATTTAGCCCCGATCCGGGGCTAATTTTTTTAGAGAATTTTTTTATTTATCATGTTAAATGCAATAATCGGATCAAAAATTAATCAGACTCAAACTTTTGACAAAAAGGGTAATAGAATTCCGGTTACCAATATATTAACCGGTCCTTGTCGTATTGTCGGAATAAAACAAAAAGACAAAGACGGCTATGATGCCGTCATTCTCGGATTGGGTAACCGCCGTCCGAAAACTATTTCTAAAGCATTATTGGGACAATTGCAAAAATCGGGGATGGATAAAAATCCGCCCCGTTTTTTAAAAGAAGTAAAACTTGAGGACATTGATTCCGTCGGGGAATCTGTAAAACCGGGAAATAAAATTACCGCTTCGGAAGTGTTTAAGGCTGGTGACCGGGTCTGGGTTACCGGCACATCAAAAGGTATTGGATTTGCCGGTGTCGTCAAAAGGCATCATTTTAAAGGAGGCCCCAGAACACACGGACAGTCAGATCGTGAAAGAGCTCCCGGTTCAATAGGTCAAACCACCACTCCTGGACGGGTTTATAAAGGAAAAAGAATGGCCGGCCGGATGGGAAATGACAGAGTCACGGTGAAAAATTTGGAAATTATTAATGTCGACCCGGATAAAGATATCCTGACAGTGAAAGGATTGGTAGCCGGAAAAAGAAACTCTTTATTAATAATCAGAAAAATATTTAAGGAAAAATAAAATATGCCCCGAAAAAAACCGGTTACCCGAAATGATTTAGATAAAACCGTTTTAAAAACGGATGTCTTTAATTTGCAGGGTAATAAAATTGCTAAAATTACTCTTCCGTCCGAAATATTCGGTGTACCGGTAAATCCTCAACTTTTAGCCCAGGCAGTCAGAATTTACCTGGCCAATCAAAGGGCAGGAACGCATAAAGTAAAAACGAGAAGCGAAACTTCGGGTTCAACCCGGAAAATATACCGCCAGAAAGGTACCGGCCGGGCCAGACATGGCGACATCAAAGCACCGATTTTTGTCGGTGGCGGAATTGCCCACGGACCGAAAATCAGAAATTACAGCCTTAATTTTCCGTATAAAATGAAAACAAAAGCTCTTTTTCAAGCTCTTACGCAAAAATTTAACTCCGATTCGGTAAAAATTGTTATGGATTTTAATGATTTTCCTCCAAAAACCAAAGAAATGGCTAAATTTCTAACGAGTTTTAATCTTTTTAACAAGAAAAAAGATAAATTTACAAAAACTCTTCTGGTGACTGATAAAGTTAATCGGGAAGTTTTTTTGGCATCCAGGAATTTGCAAAATCTTTCCGTAACTCCTGTTAATCAGCTCAATACATATGAAGTTATGAAAGCAACAAATGTAATTTTAATGAAAAAAGTAATTGAATCTTTGAGGGAAAAATCCGGATCAACTGCTATTTCCGGAAAAATGAAAAAGGATAAAAAAACCCTTTACCCGGGTATAAAAACCGTTAATAAATAAAAAATCAACATGATTCTCGGAAATATTGTTATCAAGAAACCTGTTATTACCGAAAAATCTTTATCGGATGTTAAATCCGGGGTTTACACTTTTGATGTTGACAAAGCTGCCAATAAAATAGAAATTACCAAAGAAGTGGAACGCCTGTTCAATGTTCATGTAACCGGAATAAACACTTTAATAATCAAAGGCAAAGTTAAATTAGTCGGAAAAAAAAGGCGTAAAAGTAAGCTTGCGGATAAAAAAAGGGCCAGAGTCAAATTAAAAAAAGGAGAAATCATTGAACTTTTTGAAGTCGGAGGTAAAACTTAATGAATAAATATACGGCTATCAGACCGGAAAAATCTCTGCTGCGGATTTTACGGAAACAATCAGGCAGAAATAATACCGGAAAAATAACAGTCAGACATCAGGGAGGACGTCAAAAAAGATTTTATCGGAATATTGATTTTAAAAGAAATAAGTTTGACGTAGTCGGCCGGATAGTTGCTTTTGAATATGATCCCAATAGAAATGTTGATTTGGCACTGGTTCATTATACCGACGGTGAAAAAAGATATATGTTAAAACCGGTCGGGGTTAATATCGGTGATACGGTAATTTCCGGAAACGATGTTGAAGCCAAAACGGGGAATGCCATGCCCCTTAAAAATATTCCCGTAGGAATTTCGGTTCATAATATTGAACTTCATCCCGGCCGCGGCGGCCAATTAGTAAGAGGTGCCGGAACCCAAGCTTCAATATTAGCCAAAGAAGAAGATTTTGTCCATTTGAAAATGCCTTCAGGTGAAGTCCGCCGGGTTCGGAGTTCCGGTTTGGCAACAATTGGGCAATTGGGTAATGCTTCCTGGAAAGATACACCGCTGGGAACAGCCGGACGGGCAAGACGTATGGGTAGAAGACCAACTGTCAGAGGAACTGCCCAGCATCCCGATTCCCATCCTCACGGCGGCGGTGAAGGCCGCTCCGGAGTCGGTTTAAAACATCCCAAAACTCCATGGGGTAAAATTGCCAGGGGGAAAATTACCCGCAATAGGAAAAAATATTCGAATAAATATATTATTTCAAAGAGAAAGAGATAAAAAATATGTCAAGATCAAGTAAAAAAGGTCCCTATATTGACCAGAATTTACTAAAAAAAGTTTTGAAAGGCAAGCAAAAAGATGATACCGTCCCTATCAAAACATGGGCCAGGGCAAGTCAGATACCTCCTGATTTCGTCGGGTCCAGAATAGCCGTTCATAACGGACGAAAATTTATTGAAATATTTATTACCGAAAGTATGGTTGGTCACCGACTGGGAGAATTTGCGCCGACCAGAACTTTTCGGGGTCACGGACAGGTTACTAAAAGAATTTTGGAAAAAACTTAACAATAATTTTTTCAAACTATATGGAAACTCACGCCATAATCAAATATCAGAGAATATCACCGAAAAAAATGAAGGCTTTGTCAAAATTAACTGTCGGACTTGCGCCGAATAAGGCTCTGGACAGATTGCAGTTTGTTCCCGGAAAAGCTGCCAGACTGTTGTCGCAGGCAGTTTTATCAGCCAAGTCTAATGCCGTTAACAATCTTAAATTGAATTCAACGGATTTAATTATAAAGGAAGTAATAGTCAATAAAGGTCCAATTTTAAAAAGATGGCAACCTGTCAGCAGGGGTATGGCCCATTCGATTAAAAAAAGAACCAGCCATATCATGGTAAAAGTGGTTGAAAATAAAAAAGTTTCCGCAAAAAAACAGACTGATGTAAATATTAAACCTGATGAAAAATCAGAGCGTCTACAAGACACAGGCGCTCTAAAAGCCCTGACAGGGAAGATTAGAAAGAAAAGTAAAACCGGTAAGGAGAATATTTAAATGGGTCAAAAAATAAATCCCAATGGTTTCCGTTTAGGTACAACCCATACTTGGGAATCCCGCTGGTTTGCCGGACATAAGCAGTACAAAAATTTTGTTCTTGAAGATACCCGTTTGAGAGAACTGCTGTTTAAACGCATAAAATCAGTTGGATTAACTTCAGTGGAAATTGAAAGGTCTATAAATACCATTAATATAATTCTTCATGTTGTCAGACCGGGAATGGTAATCGGCCGGGGAGGACAGGGGTTGGAAGAATTAAAAAAATTTATTCAAAATAGTATTATAAAACACCGCAAAGATTCGGGATTAATTGCAGATCAGAAGAATTCAATTAAGCTGGATATCAGAGTTGAACCCGTAAAAGAACCAAATCTTAATGCTTATTTTGTCGCGTCACAAATTGCCGAACAGTTGGAAAAAAGACTGCCGCATAAAAGAGTTGTTAATTTTGCTCTGGAAAAAACAAAAAATGCCGGAGCGAAAGGCGCCAAAATAATGCTTTCCGGCCGGATTGCCGGTGCCGAAATTGGAAGAAAAGAAACATATAAATACGGCAGCATTCCGCTGTCTACAATCAGAGCAGATATCGATTTTGCTCATATTCCTGCTTTAACAAAATCCGGATATGTCGGTGTTAAAGTTTGGATATGCAAATCTAATATATAAATTAATGAATCGTAAAAATTAATTTTTATTATGTTTACACCTAAAAGAGCTAAATATAGAAAACAATTTCGGGGAACACTTGGAGGGAATGCCAGTCGGGGAACCAGTATTGTATTTGGTGATTTCGGTATCAAGGCTACCCGGCCGGGTTGGATTTCTTCCAGGCAATTGGAAGCC
The DNA here is from genome assembly GCA_001779115.1 of Candidatus Gottesmanbacteria bacterium RIFCSPHIGHO2_01_FULL_40_15. Lineage (GTDB taxonomy): Bacteria > Patescibacteriota > Microgenomatia > 2-02-FULL-39-11 > 2-02-FULL-39-11 > 2-02-FULL-40-10. The sequence goes on along the minus strand of MFJF01000005.1, from coordinate 63,519 downwards.
GGCCGGCGCGTGTTAACAAGATATACCCAAAAGGGCGGACGGGTCTATATCAGAATTTTTCCCGATAAACCTGTCAGTGATAAACCGCCGGAAGTCAGAATGGGAGGCGGTAAAGGAGATGTTGTTGAATTTGTTTTTCCAATAAGGCCCGGAAGGATTATTTACGAAATCAGCGGAATCACTGAGGAAGCTGCTCGGAAAGCGATGAATGTTGTCGGTTCAAAAATGCCGATAAAAACCAAATTCGTTAGAAAAGAATAAATTATGAAAAAAACTGAATTGAAAGAATATTTATCTGGATCCGTTTCTGAATTGAATAAAAAATATCAGGAATTAATTGATCAGCTAAAAAAAACAAATCTTGACAAGTCGGCGGGTAAATCAAAAGATGTCAATATCGAAAGTAAGTTAAGAAAAAATATTGCAAGAATAAAAACAATTATAAGACAAAAGGAGTTGGCTAAATTATGAATAAACTGACAGGAAAAGTTGTATCAACAAAAATGAATAAAACAATTATTGTCGAAGTAAAAAGACAGGTCACTCATCCTGTTTACCGGAAAATTTTAATCAGAACAAAAAGGTATAAAGTTCATAATGAAGATAAAAAGGTTAATGTCGGTGACAGTGTCAGGATTAGGCAGGTGAGACCTGTTTCAAAAGAAAAACATTATTTGCTGGTGGAGATATTATGATCCAATTAAGATCCATTATAAATGTTGCTGATAATACCGGTGCCAGCAGATTGGCAGTTATTCAGGTACACGGTCGGGGAAATAAAAAAAAGGCAGAATTAGGTGATATCGTTACATGTGTAGTTAAACAGGCCAGTCCGACAGGACAGGTTAAAAATCACGAAATGGTGAAAGCGGTATTGGTCAGAACAAGAAAAGAAAAAGGAAGACCGGACGGTTCATATATCCGGTTTGATGATAATGCTGCCGTAATAATTGATAACCCTGATGATAAAAATCCAAAAGGCACCAGAATTTTCGGACCGGTCGCTAGGGAATTAAAAGAAAAAGGATTTAACAAGATTGTTTCCATGGCCCAGGAGGTTTATTAATGGTCTTGAAATTAAAAAAAGGAGATGAGATATTGATTACCGCCGGCAAAGATAAGGGTAAACGCGGAAAAATTGAGAAAGTTTTCCCGAAAAGAGCAAGTGTTTTGGTCCCCGGTCTTAATGTGTATAAAAAACACATGAAAAAAAGGGACGAACAGAATCCGGGAGGAATAATATCATTTTCAAGGCCGCTGGTTGTTGGTAATGTATCCCTTATCTGTCCCAAATGCGGTAAACAAACACGGATAGGATATAGTCTGGAAAAAAATAAAAAAAAGTTCAGAATTTGCCGGAAATGCAAAGCAAAAATATAAAAAATGACAACTCTTTACGATAATTATCATCAAAAAGGAAGGCAACAGTTATTTAAGGAACTCGGTCTGAAAAACATCATGTCAGTTCCAAAACTGGAAAAGGTTGTAATTAATGTCGGTCTGGGCGAGGCTCTTAGCAATAAAAAGGTTATTGATCAGGTGATCCAACAGCTAAGTATAATAACCGGCCAAAAAGCTGTTCCGACCGTTGCCCGGAAGGATATATCCACTTTCAAAGTCAGAAAAGGTGATGTTGTCGGAATTAAAGTTACATTAAGAGCAAGGAAAATGTTTGATTTTATTGAAAAATTATCCAAAATCGTTCTTCCCCGTATCAGGGATTTCAGGGGCATTCCCAATACCGGTTTTGATAAAATGGGAAATTATACGCTTGGTTTATCAGAACAGATAGTTTTTCCGGAAATAGATTACAGCCAGGTTGACAAAATCAGGGGACTGGAAATAACATTTGTAACAAATGCCGGTGCAAACTCTTCTAAAAAATTAATGTCTCATCTCGGTTTTCCGTTTAAAAAAGAATGAAAGAAATAATTGATATACTGCTAAGCGTGCTATAATTTCATACCAAATGATATGGCTAAAAAATCTGATATTGTCAAATTCAAAAAAAAGCAAAAGTTTACCGTTAGATTCCGTAATCGTTGTCAATTGTGCGGACGAAGCCGGGGGTTTTACCGCCGGTTCGGTTTATGTCGTTTATGCTTCAGGGAACTGGCGCACAAAGGCCAGTTACCCGGAGTTATTAAAGCCAGTTGGTAAACAAATATTATGACTGATCCTGTTTCTGATTTTCTTATAAGAGTAAAAAATGCTTATATGGCCCGGAAAACCCGGGTAGAAATACCTCATTCAAAGTATAAGCAGGCACTGGCTAACGTATTGAGCCGCTACGGTTTTCTCGGAAAAATTGAAGTAAAAAATGCAAAAGTCGGTAAAAATTTATTAATAGACCTGCTTTATCAGGATAAAAAACCCAAAATAACTGATATTAAAATTATCAGCAAACCGGGGAGGCGTTCTTACACCGGTTATAAGGAAATTCCTAGAGTTTATAGCGGTTTGGGAATAGCTTTATTATCAACTCCCGAAGGAGTTATTTCTGATAAGGAAGCCAGAAAAAAGAAACTGGGAGGAGAGTTAATCTGTAAAATCTGGTGAATAAAATGGCTAAATTAAAAAAACCAATTACAATTGAATCCGAAGTCAAGGTTGATATTGACGGTAATAACATGGTCGTGTCCGGTCCTCTTGGTTCATTGACTTTACCGGTACCCCAAGAGCTTCAGCCTGTTCTGGAATCTAATATGATCACTTTTAAAAAAAAAGGCGACCAAAAGGATTTGAGCCTATTGGGGCTTTATTATTCATTGACAAGAAATGCAGTCACCGGTGTTAAGTCTGGTTGGCATAAAACTTTGGAAATGATCGGAGTAGGTTATCGGGCGCAAATTGAGGGTAATAAACTTACACTTCATGTTGGCTTTTCCCACCCGGTCCCGATAATTGCTCCTGAAGGAATTTCGTTTAAAGTTAGCGATAGTAAAATTACTGTAACCGGAATCAATAAATATCTCGTTGGTGAAATTGCCGCTACAATAAGACGTGTCCGTCCGCCGGAGCCTTATAAAGGCAAAGGAATCAGGTATTTGGGAGAAACTATCAGAAAGAAAGTTGGAAAAGCTGCCAAAGCCGTTGGCGGTGCACCCGGAAAATAAAAATTTAATATATTATGATACCAAGACATTTGCTGATTCGAAACAAGAAAAAATCAATTATTGCCAAAGGGATACGCGGTTCCTCATCCCGACCTCGTCTGGCCGTATTCCGTTCCAATAAATACATCAGTGCCCAGCTTATTGATGATTTCAGTGGCAAGACGTTGTTATCAGTCCATCAAAAAGAGCTAAAGTCCCAAAATTTAAAAAATCTGAAGCCTCAGGAAATCGCTTCTTTGGTTGGGCAATTGCTTGCCAAGAAAGCTAAAAAAGCAAAAATTAATAAAGTTGTTTTTGACCGGCGGGGATATCATTATCACGGTCGGATTAAAATTCTGGCAGATAAGGCCAGAGACAATGGACTTAAAATATGATAAACGGAGATGAATTTGTTGAAAAAGTGATTTCAGTTAACCGGGTTTCCAAAAAAACATCCGGCGGTAATAAGATCGGTTTTTCCACTTTGGTTGTTGTCGGTAATAAAAAAGGCCGAGTCGGTGTGGGTTTGGGAAAAGCGGTTGATGTTGCGTCTTCGATAAGAAAAGCCTCAAGTTATGCGAAAAAACATATGATTGATGTACCAATTGTTAAAACATCTATTCCGCATGAAATAAGGTTAAAGCTGGGTGCCGCAAAAATTTTTCTGAAACCGGCACCGCCCGGAACCGGTATCAGAGCAGGCGGCAGTATCAGGGCTGTTATTGAAGCTGCTGGAATAAAAAATATTGTTTCAAAAATTTTAGGTACGGATAATAAAGCATCTAATGTATATGCCGCATTCGCTGCATTAAAAAAATTAAAAAAAGTCTAAATTATGGTTAATCTGAATAATTTATCCAAAACATCAAAAGGAAAGAAAAAAAGACTCGGCCAGGGATTGGGATCAGGCAAAGGTAAAACCGGCGGCAGGGGTACAAAAGGACAAAAATCAAGGGGGAAAATTCCCCTAAGTCAGGGTTTAGCCGGAGTACAATTTGTCAGACGGCTGCCGCTTTTCAGGGGTAAAGGCAGAAATAAAAGAGTAAATTCTAAACCTTTAATTATAAATCTTAAAGATTTGGAATCTGTTCCCAAAAATACTGTGGTAGATGTTAATTTTCTATTCGAAAAACGGTTTGTTAAAAAAGATTTGGCACTTGTTTATGGTGTTAAATTATTGGGAGACGGTCAGGTAAAAGTTCCGCTCCAGATAAATATTCCCACGTCCAAATCTGCTGCAAAAAAAATAATTTCAGCCGGAGGTAAAGTATTAAGTTCTAAGGTATGAATAAATATTTGAGACCCATAATTCTTGCATTTAAAACACCAGAACTCCGGAAAAAAATAATTTTTACAGCTTTAATTTTTTTTGCCTTCAGAATTTTTGCGCACATTCCGGTTCCAGGAGTAAATCTTGAAAAGCTTAAAGCTCTTTTTGCTCAAAGTGAATTCCTGGGTCTTCTTGATATTTTTTCAGGCGGTACTCTGGCCAATTTTTCCGTAATGGCTATCGGACTTAATCCTTATATTAACGCTTCCATCATACTTCAGCTTTTAACTATTGTTTTTCCCAAACTCGAAGAACTGCAAAAAGAAGGGGAATCGGGCAGGGAAAAGATAAATCAGTATACCCGTTTCCTTACTATTCCTTTGGCAGTTCTTCAATCGCTGGGTATGTATGCGTTATTGAGAAATCAGGGAATTATCGAATCGCTATCGCCTTTGTTTTTAATCTCTCTTATGACAACAATGACTGCCGGTACTGTACTTCTCATGTGGTTGGGTGAACTTATTTCGGAATTTGGTATTGGTAACGGAATTTCTCTGCTTATTTTTGCCGGTATAGTCGGTCGTCTGCCTGTTTTTTTCGGACAAACCCTGTCTCTGGTTTCCCAGGAGTTGGTTTCCAATATTCTTATTTTCGGAGCATTAAGTTTTGTTGTTGTCGCTGGAATTGTATTTATTAACGAAGCAGTCCGCCAGGTACCGGTAACATATGCGAAAAGAATCAGGGGAAACAAACTTTACGGGGGTTCAACAACCTACTTGCCCTTAAGATTGAATCAGGCCGGTGTAATTCCCATAATCTTTGCCGTTTCCATCGTATTATTACCACAACTGGTCGGCCGGTTTGCCGCACAGATTCCCAATAATACACTTAGAGGTGCAGCCAATTTTCTGGTATCGCTTTTTTCTTCTGAAGGTCTTGTTTATAACCTATTTTATTTTTTACTGGTAATCGGTTTTACTTATTTTTATACAGCCATTACTTTTAATCCTCAGAAAATTTCCTCAGAAATACAAAAATACGGCGGTTTCATTCCCGGAATTAGGCCGGGTACTCCTACAGCCAATTATCTCAATTACATTTTAACCAGAATAACCATGGCCGGAGCGGTTTTTTTGGGAGTAATTGCAGTTATGCCTGCAATCGCGCGTCAAATAAGCGGAATATCAGCCTTAACCATAGGCGGTACTTCAATTCTGATTGTAGTTTCTGTAGTACTGGAAACTGTAAAACAGATAGAGGCCCAACTGGTAATGCGAAGTTACGAAGGTTTTCTGAAGTAAATCTCAATGCATCTGATTATTTACGGCCCTGAAGGATCCGGCAAAGGGACACAGGCGCAAATTTTATCCCGGGAACTGAATTTGCCGGTTTTAACTTCGGGAGATTTAGTAAGAAAAGCAGCCGAAATGAATAACAGAATTGGCAGGATTTGTCGTTTGGCTTTGGAATCGGGAAGCTATGTTCAGGATGACATCATGTATCAACTTTGGCGTGATAAATTAAAAGAGCCGCAGTCAAAAAAAGGTTTTATACTGGACGGATTTCCCAGAAATATCAATCAGGCAGAATTTCTGGTTTCCTATGTGGATAAAATAGGATATGCGATCGATAAATTTATTTATCTTAATATTAGTGATAATGAAGCTTACGACCGGCTAATAATAAGAAAAAGGAAACTGTTTCCCGGAAGCAGGATTTCTCATGATACTCCTGGCAGGATAAGGAAGAGATTGAAAGAATACAGGCAAATGGAACAGGAGTTGGTAAATTATTTTAAAAATTTGGGAATTTTGTTACAGGTTGAAGGTAATCGGTCAGTTGAAGAAGTGAGCCAGGCAATTTTAGATTTTCTGTAAGATCTGATTTGAAAATGTCTAAAACTGTTGTTATCCTTACGGGTTTGCCCGGAACAGGAAAAACAATAGCCGGGAATTTTTTTGTTAATAAAAATATTCCGGTTATCAGAATGGGTGATATTACCGGAAGTTATCTTAAGAAGCAAAAATTACAGTCTACGGAGGAAAACGAATATAAAATAAGAAGAAAACTGAGGGGGATTTACGGCCTTGATGTATATGCCAGAAAAAATATTAGGCAAATATTTTCGATTTTGAAAAAAAATAATCTGGCAGTTGTTGAAGGAATGCGTAGTCCAGAGGAGTATAAATACTTTAAGCGTTATTTGTCTTCAATAAAAATAATTTTTCTTGAAAGCCGGAAACAGATACGGATAAAAAGGCTAATTAAAAGGATTTCAAGAAATCTGTCAGAAAAGGATATAAAGAAAAGAGATGATTACGAAATTAATGATTTAAAAATTAATTCATTGAAAAAAACCGCAGATTTTATTATCAGGAATAATGATTCCAAGGATAAGTTTTTTCGCCAACTTCACCATATTATAAATTCTGTCAACAATAATGACGGGGATTGAATTAAAGTCTGATAAGGAAATAAAAATCATGCAGGAAGGAGGTATGATTTTGAATAATGTTATGACTAAAATGTTAAGCAGCCTGAAAATTGGCGTATCGATGCTGGAACTTGACAATTTGGCTGAGACGGAAATTACAAAAAGCGGGGCAGATCCCTCATTTAAAATGGTCCCGGGATATAAATGGACTATTTGTGCCTGTGTAAATGATATTGTGGTTCACGGTATTCCAAATAGTTATAAAGCCAGGCCAGGTGATATTATCGGTATCGATTGCGGAGTATTTTACCGCGGATTTCATACGGATTCTTCCTGGTCGGTTTATCTTAAGAATCCTTCTGAGAAAAATGCGAAAGAAAAGGAAAATTTTTTACAGATTGGCCGGCAGGCATTAAATAATTCTCTGGATCAGGTCAAGGAAGGAAATTATATTTATGATATTTCTGAAGCTATTCAAAATACCGTTGAATCAGGTGGATTTAATGTTGTCAAAAGCCTGATCGGACATGGTATCGGCCGAAAGCTTCATGAAGAACCGGAAATTCCCTGTTATGTCAGCCGTCCGCGCTTGGAAACTCCCGAAATTGTTCCCGGAAATGTTTTTGCTGTTGAGGTTATCTATAATATGGGAACTTCAGAAGTTGTAATTAAAAGGGGAGACGGATGGACAATACAAACAAAAGATGGTAAAATGTCTGGACTCTTTGAGGCTACCGTGGCAATATCATCCCACGGTATTATTCTTTTGACCAAAAAATATGACTCATAAGGGAACCACTGAAGAAGTAGGAACGGTAATTGAATCACTGCCCAACACTTTATTCAGGGTAAAATTAGAAAATGACCGTATATTGTTGTGTCACTTATCTGGGAAAATGAGGATACATTATATTAAAATTCTGCCTGGGGATAAAGTAAAGGTGGAAACAACCCCTTATGATCTGGGTAAAGGAAGAATTACATACAGGCTGAAATAGCTTAGTTTATTTATATATTAATAATGAAAGTACATTCGTCAGTGGAAAAAAGATGCAAGAAATGCAAAGTTGTAGTTCGCCGCGGCAAAGTATATATAATATGCGAAAATCCCAGGCATAAACAAAGGCAGGGTTAATTTAATGGCTAGAATTGCAGGAATAGATTTACCAGATCATAAACGGATAGATATCGCATTGACCTATCTTTACGGAATAGGCAGGAGTAATGTCCGTCTTTTACTGGAAAATGCTAATGTAGAAGCAAATAAAAAGGTGCTTAATTTGACTGAAGAAGAAATTAACCGCCTCCAAAAAGCTATTGATAAAAATTATAAAGTTGAAGGGGATTTACGCGCCGAAATTGCTGAAAATATAAAACACCTTAAAGAAATTAATACTTATCGGGGATTAAGGCATGCTCGGGGTTTACCTGTCCGCGGGCAAAGAACCAGATCCAATGCCCGAACAAAAAGAGGTAAACGTGCTACAGTCGGTGCCATGCGGAAGGATATCAGAGCAAAGCTGGATAAACCGACAGGCCAAAAAGAATAATAAATAATATTTTTAAAAAAGTAAAAAAAATTCATGAAAAAATCAGGAAAAATAGCGGAAAAAGGTAAAGTTTTTATTTCTTCTACATTTAATAATACAATTGTTACTGTAACCGATGTTGACGGCAATACTCTCGGTTGGGGCAGTTCAGGCAGTGTCGGATTTAAAGGTACCAGGAAATCAACTCCTTTTGCCGCGACTTCCGCCGTTGATCAGGTTGTTAAAAAAGTAATGATGAAAAATAGATTAAGAAGTGTTGACGTTTTCATAAAAGGACCGGGATCGGGTCGTGATGCTGCTTTAAGAGCATTGAAAAGTGCCGGTTTGCAGATAACAATGATTGCTGATGTTACGCCGATGCCCCATAATGGGGTTCGGCCTAAGAAAAAAAGAAGAGTATAGTTTATAAAAACCCGCTCCTCAAATTATTCTTTTTTGGAGCGGTATTTATTAATTAAGTTATTACTATGGCAAGATATAGAGGTCCGAAAAACAGATTGGCCAGACGGGAAGGGGTGGATTTAGGACTAAAAACACCCGGATCTAATTCCCATCACAATTTATTGAAAAGACTAAAAATAACACCGGGTGTGCACGGACAGAAAAGAAAGAGAAAAATGTCCGACTTCGGTATTCAGCTGAGGGAAAAACAGAAAGTAAAAAGAATCTATGGACTTTTGGAAAAACAGTTTTCCAAATACTTTAAAATTGCTGAAATGGAACTCGGAAATACCGGAGAAGCATTATTAACAATGCTTGAGAGGCGGCTTGATAACGTTCTTTACAGGCTTAATATTGCTCCTACCAGAGATGCCGCCAGGCAATATGTTACCCATGGTCATGTATCCGTAAATGATAAAAAAGTAGATATTCCGTCCTTTCAGGTTAAACCGGATATGGTAATTAGTCTGAAACTGAAAATACTGCAAACACCGCCGGTTAAAAAAATGCTGGAAATTAAAGACCCTCAAATTCCTTCATGGTTAAGCCGGAAGGGTCCGGTTGGAAAAGTTGTCCGGTTACCGAAAAGGGATGATGTTGCGGAAGACATTAATGAACAGCTTATTATTGAATACTACTCCCGGTAAAAAGTAACTCCGGGTTATTTTATTATTAATAAAACAGGAGGATTTATGGTTGAACCAAAATTTACAATAAAAGAGGAGTCTGTCACCGAAAATTACGGGGTTTTTTCATTTGAACCTTTAGAACAGGGTTACGGACATACTTTAGGGGTCAGTTTAAGACGCGTCCTGTTATCATCTCTCAAAGGTGCCGCCATAACCAGGGTTAGAATTGAAGGGGTCAAGCACCAGTTCTCCACGCTTACCGGGTTGAAAGAAGATATAATTCAATTAACGCTTAATCTGAAAAAAATAAAAGTCAAGTTGCAATCGGATAAAGAGGCTATTGCTAAACTCAATGTTAAGGGTCCGGCTAAAATTTATGCCAAGGATATAGTATGCCCTGATGCGGAAATTATTAATAAGGATCTCTACCTGGGAGAATTAACTACCAATAAAGCCAAGCTCAATATGGAACTTACCATTGAATCAGGATACGGATATGTTCCCTCAGAAGATTATCAGGGAGGTAAAGAATTGAGCACCATGATTCTTGACGCGCTTTTCAGTCCTGTTGAAAGGGTAAATTACCGGGTTCAAGCTACCCGTGTCGGCAGAATGACGAATCTTGATAAACTAATAATGGAAATATGGACGGACGGAACTGTTTCCCCGGGAAATGCCATCAAAGAAGCTGCCAAAAATCTGGTTGCCTTTTTTATGCAAATTTATGAGCCCAAAGCAAAATCATCCGAATCTGTAGCCGTAGCTCCGGCAATCTCCGAAGAAGTGCTTAAGATGACATTGGAAGAGTTGGATTTACAGACAAGAATTGTCAACGCTTTGCATAACGGAGGAATCGATACGGTTGGCCAATTACTGGGTACACCGAAAAAGGAACTTTATAAAATTAAAAACTTGGGTGCCAAATCAGTATCCCATATTGAAGAAATATTAAGAAAAAGAGGCATTGCCCTGACGGTTTAGTAAAATTTATTAAACATGAAACATAAGGTATACGGTAAAAAATTAAACAGGGACGTTAAAGAAAGAAAAGCGCTTTTTAGAAGTCTTGCTTATTCTTTTATTATGCATGGCAAGATTAAAACAACTTATGCCAAAGCAAAGGCTGTTACCTCCCTGATTGAAAAGCTTGTTACTAAAGCCAAAGACGGTTCACGTACTTCGATTATTCAAATCAGTTCATTTTTGAATTCCAAAGAACCGGTTAAAAAATTAGTTGAAGATATTGCTCCGCGCTTTCAGAATAAAATTGGCGGCTATATCAGGATGATAAGGCTGGCTAATAGACAGGGGGATAATGCCCAGGAAGTACTGATGGAATGGACAGTTACCAAACCTGAAGTTCCAAAATCTGCAGAAAAAAAGACAGTAATTAAAAAAGGAAAAACCAAAGGCAAGGATAAACCGGAGAAAGATCCGGCAAACAAAAAATGAAAAATTTTACTGCTACTACCGGTATTCAAGACATAAATCGCGGTTGGTATATTTTTGATGCCAAAAACAAAATACTTGGTCGTTTAGCCACACAAATAGCGTCAAGATTAATCGGTAAAGATAAAGATTATTTTGTTCCTTATCTGGATTGCGGTGATCATGTAGTAGTTATCAATGCTGCTGGAGTTCGGGTAACCGGTAAGAAAGAAGAACAAAAACAATATGAACATTTTTCCGGCTATCCGGGTGGAAGGAAAGTCAAATTCTTTAAGGATCTTATCGGAAATCACTCTGACAGAATCATTCATGAAGCGGTATCAGGAATGTTACCCAAAAACAAATTAAGGGCTAGCATGTTGAAAAGACTTTATGTCTTTCCTGGTGAGACTCATTCCTACAAGCATAAATTTGAAAGTTAAAAGCCGGATAAGGTGAAAAATAAAACTATGCCGAAAAAAATAGAAGAAAAAAAAGAGAAAAAAGAAAAAAAGGTTAAAGTTGATGAATTTTTTCATGCGGTGGGAAGAAGAAAAGAATCTACAGCCAGAATCAGACTGTACCCGGCCGGTAACGGTAAAGTTACCGTTGGCACTCTGACGGTTAAAAAGGGAGAAGTATTTATAAATAGCCGCCCGGCAGAGGAATATTTTACCGGGCTGGCTTCCCGAAAAATTTATCTGGAGCCTTTCAGAACAACCAATACTGTCGGTCGTTTTGCTGTCACGGCCAGGGTCTCCGGCGGAGGATTAAACGGTCAGTTGGGTGCTTTTATTCACGGTGTTTCCCGAGCACTATTACAAATTGATAAAGAAAAATTCCGGCCGATTTTAAGAAAAAAAGGATTCCTGACCCGTGATCCCCGTATGAGGGAGAGAAGAAAAGCAGGACTGGCCCAAAGCGCCCGTGCCAAAAAACAATCCCCCAAACGCTGAGCTAAGGGGACGGTTCTCTTTTAGCTTCGGTTTTAGTAATTTAATATTATCCTACTTTAGAAAAGTTCGTTCCTATATTGTGTAAGACCGTTTTTGAACGGTGCGTTGTCGGGGATGAGAGATTTGAACTCTCGACCTCACGCACCCCATGCGTGCGCGCTAGCCAACTGCGCCAATCCCCGTATTTCAAATGGAACCCTATGACTTGGAAAACTCTTGTATTTTAGCATATGTTATGCAAAAATGGGAAAGCTTATTTACTTAAAAATTCTGCCCCGACAATAAAATTTAAAGGAGGATGATATGGCAGTTAATCAGAAACTTCAGGCAATCCGCTTAGCCATGGAGACAATCGAAAAGCAATACGGTCGCGGTTCGATCATGCGTTTGGGTGACCAGCCATCTTCTAAAATGGCAATGGAAGTAATTCCCACCGGTTCCATAACTTTGGATATGGCTATAGGAGTCGGGGGAGTTCCCCGGGGCAGAATCATTGAAATTTTCGGACCCGAAGCATCAGGAAAAACAACCATCACCTTGTCAATTATTGCCGAAACTCAAAGGATGGGTGGAGTGGCCGCGTTTATTGACGCCGAACATGCCATGGACCCGATTTGGGCGCAAAAGTTAGGTGTAAAACTCGATGATCTGTTAGTTTCCCAACCTGATACCGGTGAACAGGCTTTGGAGATTGCCGAAACTCTGATAAGGTCGGGAGGTATTGATGTGGTTGTTATTGATTCAGTTGCCGCACTTGTACCCAGAGCCGAAATCGAAGGTGAAATGGGAGATTCCGTAATGGGGGTTCAGGCCCGCCTCATGTCGCAGGCATTGCGAAAGTTAACCGGTGTCATCTCCAAATCAAAAACTGTTGCTATCTTTACCAATCAGCTCAGGCAAAAAATAGGAATAATGTTTGGCAATCCTGAAACAACCCCCGGAGGCTTGGCTTTGAAGTTTTATGCCTCATTAAGGCTCGATATTAGAAAAATTGAAACATTGAAAAGCCAAGACACGGTAGTCGGGTCCCGTCATCGTGTCAGGGTAGTCAAAAATAAAATTTCTCCTCCGTTTAAAATTGCCGAGTTTGATATTTTGGCAAGCGGAATTTCCCGGGAAGGATCCATTATTGATCTTGGTTTGGAATTCGGGATTTTGACCAAATCAGGTACTTTTATTAAACATCAGGATAAAGTACTCGGTCAGGGAAAAGAAGCAGTGAGGATTTATTTGGCCGAAAACCCCAAAGCCGCCAAAGAATTAATGGATGCAATTTGGAAATCATACAAGTCAGGTCAAATGAAAGAAAATGTCGTCGGCAGAACAAAAAGCGTTAATGGATGATGATGAGCTCCAAAAGGTTAAAAATTATGCCCTCAAACTTCTGTCCTTCCGCCCGAGAAGTTCTTTCGAATTAAAGAAGAAATTGGATTTCTATATACTGAAAAAAAAGCTTCCTCCTAATCTCACATCCGTTGTCTTAAAAGATCTGAAAAAAATAAATCTGGTAAACGATAAAGAGTTTGCCGAGTGGTGGATAGAACAAAGAACTGTGTATTCAATAAGAGGAGAAAAGATAATAAGGTATGAACTTCAAATAAAGGGTATCGGCCGTGATCTGATTGACGATCTTCTTTCATCTCAGGAAAAAGGTACTGAAATAACAAAAGCGGAAAAAATAATTGATAAACAAATGAAAAAATTATCCTTGGAAACAGACAGGAGACTTTTTATTGAAAAATTGAAAATGCATCTTTTAAGACGCGGTTTTTCCTGGTCCGTAACCCATAAAGTCATTGACTCAAAAATGGGAAAAAGTTAAAATAGATAAACCTGAATTAAGGAATTTATAATCGGAAAGTTTAATGTCTTGGCAAATTATTAATAACCAAAACATCAATGCATTACACGGTAATAAGGCCGTGCTTTCCTCAAATTCTTAAGTTCCGTTAATCTTCAGGATTTTTTTTCTTACTAATTCCGTTTAAGGAGGTAAATATGTTATCGGTACTAAAAACAATTTTAAACAGGTTGGAAAAAATAGAAAAACAGCTGGAAGTAAAAGAACCTGAAAAGACAAAATCAATTCCGGTACAGTCCCCGCCGCCCCGAATAATTGAAACGAATATAAATGAAGTCAGAACGGAAGCCAAAGCTATTTTAATTGAGGCTAAAGATGAAGCCTTCAGAATTAAAAGGGAAGCCGAAGAGGAATCGCGTAAGATTCGGCAGGAAGCTTTGACCATTGAACAGAAGATTATAGCCAAAGAAGAAAATATTGATAAGAAACTGGCGCAATTGGATGATCGGGAAAGATCCATGAAAAACAGGGAAGATTCAATTAATAAAAAATTAGCTGAAATTGATAAATACCGGAATGATTTGATTTCCAAATTGGAAAATGTTGCCCATCTTACCCGTGATGAAGCAAAAAATTTAATACTTACTGCAGTTGAAGAAAAACTGAAAGAGGAAATTGCCGTTAGGATAAAGGAAGCTGAAAATCAGGCAAAACAGGAAGCGGACCGTAAAGTCAGGGAAATTCTCATTGATGCCATGAGACACGGAGCTACTGATTACGTTCCGGAATATACTGTTTCAACCATAAAAATAACCGATGAGGATTTTAAAGGAAGAATTATCGGAAAAGAAGGAAGAAACATCAGGGCTTTCGAAATGGCAACCGGTGTCGACGTTGATCTTGATGAGGAAGGCGTGATCAGGTTATCTTCATTTGATCCTGTAAGAAGGGAAATAGCCAGAGTTACTCTTGAAAAACTGATTAAAGACGGACGCGTTCAGCCTGTCAGGATAGAAGAGTTGGTTAAACAAACTAAAGAGGAAATTGAAAGAATAATGTTTAAGGAAGGTGAAAAACTTTGTCATACTGTCGGAGTATATAACCTTCCTGCGGACAAAATTGCCCTGCTCGGCCGTTTTAAATTCCGATTTTCTTATGGCCAGAATATGATTGCCCATACGCTTGAGGAAACTAAAATCGGAATTGCGCTGGCTTCCGAATTGGGAGCCGATATAAACGTTGTAAGATTAGGCTGTCTTTTACACGATATTGGAAAAGTAATTACCGATAAAGAGGGCTCCCATGTCCAACTGGGTGTTGAATTACTTAAAAAAAATAATATGCCTAAGGCTATTATTGATTGCGTTGCCGCTCATCATGAAGACATCCCTTTTCCGTCATTGGAAGCGGTTATCGTTTATGTTGCCGATGCCATATCCGGTTCCCGGCCGGGAGCCAGGTATGAAAATATTGATGAATATGTCAAAAGGTTAAAAAGTCTGGAAGATATCGCTACTTCATTTTCCGGAATTGAAAAAGCATATGCGCTTCAGGCAGGCAGGGAATTGAGAGTAATTGTCGATTCCGGCAAAATGGATGACGCACAGGTTGTTGTTACAACCCGAAAAATCAGGGATGAAATTGAAAAGAAATTCCCAACCTTTCCCGGGCAAATAAAAATAACCTCCATCCGGGAATTGCGGGTAACGGAAACCGTTCATTGATCAGCTGACTGCTTTTTAGTTTGGATTGTCATAAAGGTTTTTTTTAACACTTCCAGCAGA
Source organism: Candidatus Gottesmanbacteria bacterium RIFCSPHIGHO2_01_FULL_40_15 (assembly GCA_001779115.1). GTDB lineage: Bacteria > Patescibacteriota > Microgenomatia > 2-02-FULL-39-11 > 2-02-FULL-39-11 > 2-02-FULL-40-10. The sequence goes on along the minus strand of MFJF01000005.1, from coordinate 48,131 downwards.
TAATTTGTTCCGATGTACTCCATTTGGGGCTTGACAACGATAAAAAAATTGTCTAAATTGTTTTTGGGTTATTATAACAATCCACATAATTCTGCCTGCCCTCCCGATAATCTGCCGGGAACAAAAAGGAGGTGATCTTTTCATATGACAAAAGCTGATTTAGTTGAACACGTTGCCAAAAAAGCCAATCTTACAGCCAAAGCCGCCAAAGATGCAGTTAACTCCGTTTTTAGTGCCATAACCGATACTCTTAAAAAAGGAGATAAGGTTGTCGTCACGGGCTTTGGTACTTTTATGGTTCGGTCCCGAGCTGCCAGAAAAGGGAGAAATCCGCAAACCGGAGAACCCATTAATATTCCATCCAGGAAAACTCCCGGTTTTACAGCGGGAAAAGCTCTTAAGAAATCAATCAGATAAGCCCAATCAATTCTTAAGGCGGTTTTCCTTTAAGAAGAACTCTCAGAGACTAGTGGGAGTTCTTCTGTATTCCTCATAAAGAATCTGCAATTTTACTCTTTAGCCTCCGTTAAGTGCTATACTATAACTTTATGAATACAATTAAAGTAACCGGATTAAAAAAATATTTCCGTGTTTACAAAAGAAAAGAAGGTCTTATTCCTACCATCAACTCCCTTTTTCACCGGAAGTACTCTGAAGTGAAAGCTGTGGATGGAATCTCATTTTCAATAAGGGAAGGTGAATTGGTGGGATTTATCGGTCCCAACGGAGCCGGAAAAACCACAACGCTTAAATGTCTATCCGGTTTGCTTTATCATTCGTCCGGTATTGTTGAGGTATTGGGATATATTCCTTTTGAGAGAAAAGCCGATTTCCTAAAAAAGATCAGTCTGGTGATGGGCCAAAAAAATCAGCTTTGGTGGGATTTGCCTGCAGTTGAATCGTTCCGTTTGAATAAGGAAATTTATGAACTTTCAGAGGATGTTTACCGGAAAAATCTTGATGAGTTAACCGGTCTTCTTGATGTCGGCAGTCTTATTAATCAGCCGGTCCGCCAGTTATCACTCGGACAGAGAATGAAGATGGAATTGATTGCCGCTTTAATACACCATCCTAAAGTTCTTTTCCTGGATGAACCAACGATTGGGCTTGATATCGTCATGCAGAAAAAAATGCGTGATTTTATCGGTAATTACAACAAAAAGTATAAGGCCACCATACTCCTGACCAGTCACTATATGGCCGATGTTAAGGAGTTATGCCGGAGGGTAATTATTATTAACAAAGGAAAACTGATTTATGACGGCAGTCTGGAAAGTCTGTCGCAGAAATATTCCTTTCATAAAATAATCACGGTTCATTTTTATAGTGATGCACCCGAAAATAAATTAAAGAATTTGGGCGAAATTAAGCTTATTGAAGGAAGCAAAGCGGTTCTAAAAGTTGATAAGGAAAAAGCAAAAAATGTAACGGTGCAACTTTTAGAAAAAAATAAGGTTCGTGATTTAACAGTCGAAGAACCTGAATTGGAAGATATTATAAGTTTTGTATTTGAAGGGAAAAGTGTTTAAGTATTTTTATGTAACTAAAAATTACTTAGCTGAATACTTCGCCTACAGGCTTAATTTTCTTCTCTGGCGGGTCAGGGTTATAGTATCAGTTTTAATCTCTTATTTTCTCTGGTCAGCCATATACGGTAATCGGAATCAGATTTTTAATTACACCAAGAATCAGATGCTGACATATATAGTACTGCTTACGTTTATAAACGGTATTGTTCTGGCAACTCAGACGCAAAGAATTGCTGAAGAAATTAATCAGGGAACTTTATCCAATTTTCTCATCAGGCCGATGGATTATTTTGCTTTTAACCTTTTCCGTGATCTGGCCGATAAATCAATAAATACTTTTTTTGCCGTGATTGAAATTGTGTTAATTATACTGCTGTTAAAACCGGGATTTATAGTGCAGTCAGATCCGATATTTCTTATTCTGTTTATTTTTTCATTGTTTTTATCAGTGATACTTTATTTTATTATCAGTATTCTGATTTCATTTATCGGTTTCTGGTCAAGGGAATACTGGGCACCCCGGTTTATTTTTTTCATAATAATTGCTTTTATGGCCGGTACATATTTTCCTTTGGACATAGTTCCTCAACCTGTTTATTCCCTGATTGAATTTCTGCCGTTTACCTACCTGGTATTTTTTCCGCTAAAAATTTATCTTGGTAATATTCTGCTGTCCCAGATTTTAAAAGGTTTTCTTATTACTCTGTTCTGGATTTTTTTTCTATATCTTTTTGCCAGGCTTGTCTGGAAAAAAGGATTAAAAATTTATACCGCTGAAGGAAAATAAATTCATGGTTAAATACTTTAAAGTCTGGTGGTTAATGACTTCATCATCAGTTCAATCGTTTTTTGTTTCACGGATTGGCGCTGCACTTTTTTTAGCCGGAAAAATAATCCGCTTTTTATTCTTTTTTTCTTTTCTCCTTCTTCTTTTTACCAAAACAGAAGCTTTGGCCGGATATAGCTTTTATGAAGTTTTGCTTTTTTATTTCACCTTTAATTTTATCGATTCTACAACTCAGATGCTTTTCCGGGAAGTTTACCGCTTCAGGTACTACATTGTTTCCGGTAATTTTGACATGATATTGGTTAAACCTGTCAATGCACTTTTCCGGTCGCTTTTTGGCTGGACGGATATTCTTGATTTAATGACTCTCGGACCGTTTATATTGATTATCGGATACACCCTGTTCAAAATTCCCGGTATAACTTTAATCGGCATTATATCCTATATTATTCTGATAATTAACAGCCTGGTAATTGCCACTTCTTTTCACATTCTGGTTTTGTCTTTGGCGGTTCTGACCACCGAAATCGATCATGCGATTATGATTTACCGGGATTTAATTGGCATGGGTAAAATTCCGATAGACGTTTACACCCAACCTGTAAGATCATTGATTACTTTTGTTATCCCGGTCGGCATTATGATGTCCTTTCCTGTAAAAGCGTTATTGGGAATATTGGCAACTCCTTTTATCATTTTAACTTTGTTTGTCAGTTTACTTATATTATGGTTTAGCCTGTATGTTTGGAGAATATCTCTGAAAAGATACACGTCAGCTTCAAGCTGAAATCACAAAGTTAACAATATATGAAAGCAAAATTTCAACTTACTTTGGGAATATCAGCCGGAATCTCCGGTTATAAAATGGTTGATTTTGTAAAAAATCTTCAGCGGAAAAATATTTCTGTTTCGGTTGTCATGACGGAAAACGCAACCAGAATGTTTCCGGCGGAAATGTTTTCATCGGTAAATAATGTCAAAGTTTGTAATCTGATTGTTCCTGATAATTTTGATTACCGGCCGGTCATCAGGGATAAAAAAGTCGAACATATAAGTCTGGCTGATAAAACCGATGTCTTTTTAATTGCACCCGCAACAGCCAATATAATCGGAAAAGCAGCCAACGGGATTGCCGATGATTATCTGACGACTTTAATATTGGCTGTTACATGTCCGGTAATTTTTGCTCCTTCCATGAACAGTAATATGTGGGCTAATTCTGCCGTTCAGGAAAATCTGAAAAAATTAAAAAAAAGAGGCTATTTTGTAATAAATCCGGACCGCGGAGATTTAGCCTGCGGCTATACCGGAGTAGGCCGTTTAAAAAATACGGGTTATCTGGAAGTATATGTTTCAAATCTATTGGAAAAAAGAAAGCAGCTATTAGGCAAAAAAATTCTCATAACCTCCGGTGCGACCCGCCAACCCATTGATCAGGTCAGGTCAATTAACAGCGAGGCAAGCGGTAAAATGGGAAAATTTCTGGCCGAAGCCTGTTACAAAAGAGGGGCGCAAGTATTGCTGCTCCGGTCTCAAAATGCTGCTGAAACGGATTATCCTTTTAAACAGGTAACCTTTTCAACTGTTTCCGATTTGTCAGGAATACTTGAAAAATATTCTCCTTTATATGATATAATTTTCCATTCATCAGCAGTATCAGATTTTATTCCCGATAAAACTTATAAAGGTAAATTGACCAGCAGTGAAAGTTTCACCGTAACATTCAACCCAGGCGAGAAAATCATCAATAAAATCAAAAAATGGCACCCGGGAATAATTCTGATCGGGTTTAAAGCAGTTTTTAATCCGAAAGAAGCGGACTTAAAAAAATCAGTGGGGGATCTGTTTGAAAAAAGCCGGTCGGATTGCATAATTATTAACAATGTTGGAAGATTAGATATAGGCTTTGCTTCCGATTATAATGAAGTAAAATTAGTGACGCCGGGAGGATCTGAGGAAATAATTAAAAAAAACACTAAAGAAATTATAGCCGAAAGTATTTTGGACGCACTGGTAAGTAAAAAAATCATTTGATTAATAAAAAAATGTTACGGTTATGAGAAACAGAAAAAACAATATAGTAAAAATTGAGAAGAGGTTGAAATTGCTAAAAGAAAAGCTTTCATTTTACGAAGGTAAATTATTAAAAAATATCTCAATCAGCCAACCTGATCTGACCGAGTCCGTTTCAACAAAAATCAATCATCAGGAAGCCATTATGCTCAGTGCCGCAATTGATGATTTAACTGACAAAATAGAGGAATTGGAATCAAACCTATAATTTTATTTAAGCAGTTAAGTTTTAGTCGGATTAATCCTTATTATTTTATCATCGGTTTCGTCCGGTTCGCCACGGCCGTCACGGTTACTTGTTGAAATATAAAGCATTCCGTCAGGTCCCCTGATTGTTTCCCGTAATCTGCCGAAATCTCCCTTAAAATGTTCAATAATTGCTGTAACACTGTCATTTTCAATTTTCGCTTCATATAGAGTCAATCCTCTCAATCCGCCGAAGAATAATGAGTTGTCTATAAAAGCCGCACCGGCCGGAGCCCATGTAGTTGAAGCACCGGAATGTCTTTTCGGAGGCCGCATTCCTTCCCTGTTCTCATTGCCCTGTATATCAGGCCATCCGTAATTAATACCGTTTTCAATAAAATTTAATTCGTCAAAACCGGATAAAGTTCCTGATCTGCCATGTTCAGTTGCCCATAAATTACCCTTACTATCCCAGTCAAACCCCTGAACATTTCTGTGCCCGTATGAGTAAACGGCGTTTTCATAAGAATTTCCCTTAACCGGTACTCCTTCATCTGTCGTCCGCAGAATTTTTCCTGCCAGCAATTTTACATTTTGTGCCTGGGAGGGATTTTGAGCATCTCCGGTTGCAATATATAAATTATTATCGGGTCCGAACTTGATTCTTCCTCCGTTGTGATTTGCTTCTCCCGGAATCCCGTCAACAATAATTTCCTCATCGCTAAGCCTTTTGCCGGTATATTTCATTCGTACAACCCGGTTTAAAGTATTGTTACCGTCTCCGGTATAAGTGTAATATAAGTAAACATAATTGTTTAATGTGAATTCAGGGTGGATGGCAATTCCCAATAGTCCGCCTTCACCTATTTCCCTGACGTGGTTAAGTTCAGCGACAAGTGTCGCCTCCAGATTTCCGTTGAGATCAATTAGTTTTACTCTGCCGGGCCGTTCCGTCACCAGCATGCTGCCATCCGGTAAAAAGGCAATCGCCCAGGGAGTTTCTAGATTTTCAGCAATAACCGTTACCGCAGGCAACTCCGGAACTGATCCCGATTGATTCTTTTGCGGTGTCGGTTGGGCTTTATTTGATTGGGAAAAATAAAATAGGATTCCTCCCGTTACAATAAATAAAATAATCAAAATTTTTTTCATTATCCTAAATTATAACCAAAAAATTTCCGGAATGGTATAAAACAGATAAAAAGATTTTAAAAACCGGTTGTTACATTAAAATAACTGAATTTATCTGCTAAAATACCAAAAGCCATGAGTCCAACATATTACATAAAGACTTTCGGTTGCCAACAAAATGAATCGGATTCGGAAAGAATTGCCGCAATGTTGGAAAGTCGCGGTATGGTCAGGGTCAACAATATATATAAAGCCGACCGCGTTATTATAAATACTTGTATGGTCAGACAAATGGCCGAACACCGTGTTTACGGAACCGTTAACAATCTGGTAATTAATAAATTAAAAAACGGCTTACCGGAAAAAATAATTGTAACCGGTTGTATGGTCGGTATGGCTGTCAGGGATAAAACCGGAAATTTTCTCCGTCTGATAAAAAAAAGGATGCCTTATGTTGATGAATTTCTGCCGATCGAAGAAGTCGGTTTTGATCATGAACCGGTAAGATCTGACATAATTACCGCCTGGGTTCCCGTTTCCAACGGTTGTAACAATTTCTGTACATTTTGTGTAGTTCCTTTCACCAGGGGAAGGGAAATAAGCCGGCCTTATGATGAAATTCTAAATGAATGCCGGCAGCTTATAAAAAAAGGTTTTAAAAAAATAACCCTTTTGGGTATGAATGTCAATTCTTATGGTGCGGATTTGGTTGCCGGTGCGGAAAATGTTCAGGTTTTACGGGATTGGCATAAAACTTATTTTGGTAAAAAAGAAAATATTTCCGGAAAAGTTATTAAGAATTACTCTTTAAATGACGGCCGGCTGGTAAAACCGGTATATGTCAAACATCTTAATCGCCTCCGGATTCCTACTCTTTTTCCCATGTTATTGGAAGATATTGCTTCAATATCTGATTTGGAAACGGTTAATTTCATTTCCAGCAATCCCTGGGATTTTTCCGATGAGCTGATTGATGTGATCAGCCGGCATGGAAATATTACCCGTTCCCTGCATATCGCGGTTCAGTCAGGTAGCAATTCGGTATTGAAGAGGATGAACCGTTGGTATACCGGGGAACAATATCTGCGCCTTTTGGATAAAATAAGAGGAAAAATAAAAAATGTCCGTATTTCAACTGACATTATCGTCGGTTTCTGCGGGGAAACGGAAAAAGAATTTAATTCAACCCTCGATTTGGCAAAAAGGGCCCGATTTTATAAAGCCTATATATCAATGTATTCAGACAGGCCCCAAACCGCCGCGCATAAAGTATTCAAAGATGATGTTCCCCATAATGAGAAAAAAAAGCGCTGGCAAATTCTTGAAGATTTAATTAATGGCACAAAAAAATAAACTTCTTATCATTGCCGGACCTACAGCCGTAGGCAAAACTGCCCTCGCCGTAAAATTGGCAAGAAGATTGAACGGGGAATTAATATCAGCTGATAGCCGCCATGTATACCGGGGATTGGATATAGCCACCGGGAAAGATATTTCCCCGGCATCTTTTCTGGTTATCGAAAACCGCCGGTTGAATATTAAAAATAATAATTTTACTGTCGGTTACAGGAAAAAAATGGGAATTCCCGTTTGGTTGGTTGATCTCACAGACCCGGGGTTTATCTTTAATCCGGCTGATTTTCGCCGCTTGGCCGGGCTGGTAATTACCGATATCCGGAAAAGATCCAAAATACCGATAGTTGTAGGCGGCACGGGATTCTATATTAAAACGCTGATAAGCCCTATGGAGAGTTTGGATATTCCTCCCGATTATAAATTAAGAAAAAAATTGGAGCCGGTGACGGTTGAAAAACTGTCCGGAATTTTAAGACAAATTAATCCTGTCAGATTTAAAAAAATGAATCAATCAGACCGGCATAATAAAAGAAGGTTGATAAGGGCGATAGAAACTTCAGGAATTAATTATTCAACTAATGCGCCGGTAACATCAGACGACTGGATGATGCTTTATCTGACAGCTTCGAAAAAAATTCTTCACCAATTGATCAATCTCCGAGTAAAAAAGAGATTGACCGAAGATGTTCTTTCCGAAATAAAAAAACTCATGGAAAGGAGATTGGATGAGCGGTTACCGGCTTTGTCAGCCATACCATATCCCCAGTTTTTTAAATATCTTAAAAAGGGAAAAAATTTAACTCCCGATCAATTGAAAGCCATTGTACAAAAGTGGAAAATCGAAGAATTTAATTATGCCAAACGCCAGCTTACATGGTTTAACAAAATGAAAAAAGAATTCAAAAATAAAGTTTTGGAGTTTGATATTTCAGAGCCCGATTATGATGTGAAAATAGTGGAAAGGGCTGATAAATGGTATACTCGAAATTGATAATTTCTTTGTCATGCCGAAAAGAATTGAAATTTCCCATAAAACCATAATATTTACTGTAATATTCCTTCTGTTTTTAAGATTTCTCTTCCAGATAGCGGAAATAATCTCCTGGTTGTTCATTTCTTTTATTTTGATGTCGGCATTCAAACCGATGGTTGACGGTCTTGAAAAATACCGCATCCCCAGAGTTTTAGGTATCATCCTCATATATATAGGGTTAATTCTGGTGATTATTTTTGCCGGCTCAACAATTCTGCCTCCGTTGGTCAACCAAACTTTAAACCTGGCGGAAAGATTACCCTCATATTTGAATATCCTTTTACCACAAGCCGATATCGACCCCAGGAGTTTTTCACAGCAGATAACAACCTTAGGCGAGAATATTTTTAAAGTTTCGTTGGGTATATTCAATAATATCGTTGCGCTATTTACAATTTTCGTCATCACCTTTTATCTCACTCTTGAGAGAAAGAATCTGGATGCTTATCTTCAGCAAGTTTTGGGGGATGGCCCGGGTGAAACGGTAATCACTGTCATTAAAAAGGTTGAAGAGCGGTTAGGTGCCTGGGTTAGGGGACAGCTGGCATTACTTTTAAGTATCGGCATATTCACCTACATCGGTCTTGTATTATTGGGAATTCCTTTTGCTTTGCCTTTGGCAATTCTTGCCGGGATTCTCGAAATAATCCCCAATATAGGACCAATTTTGGCTTCATTACCGGCAATAATCGTTTCATTTACGGTATCAAGTCTCCATCCTGTTTTTATGATCATACTCTATTTTGCCATTCAGCAATTGGAGAACCAGATTGTTGTTCCGATTGTAATGAGCCGGGTTGTCGGGGTGCCCCCTCTGGTTACAATTTTGGCAATATTGGTCGGTTTAAAAATCGGTGGAATCGGGGGAGCAGTATTGGCCGTCCCGATTGTTGTTACTGTTGAAACTGTCTTTACCCAATACTTCCGATTGAAAGGATCCGCTGCCGGTATTACCTGATATAAATAAATAATCCGCCAAAAAACCTGCGGAAGCTCGTAAGCCGGATTCTGTTTTTAGATGACAATTTCTCTCGGTTGACGATTAAAGTCGCCCTACCGCCCCGATATTTATCGGGGTGCTCTCAACCTCGGACCTCGGGAAAGCATCCGTCTTTGTCGGTCCTGTCGGAGATTGCTGCGGGTGGGATTGCCCTCGTTTCACTCGGTCATCATGCCTTCCGGTTTAGA
>MFJF01000005.1:4876-38759 GCA_001779115.1 Candidatus Gottesmanbacteria bacterium RIFCSPHIGHO2_01_FULL_40_15 | reverse complement strand
CTGCTTTCTGCAGTCTGGACTTTCCTCCCCGGTGTAACATCGGGGTAGTCATCCGGCTTCCACAGGTCCGTTTATTATATCAAATGGCCTCAATAAACTCAATCTATCCGGTCTTCAAAATTTTCCTTATTGCTCTATTTGACGCGATTTTTTATAATATTCACTCGTTTTAGAAACTGTCTGTCCGGATATAATTTATTATCCCTGCCAACTGGCAGGGCTTTTTATATAAAAGGAGGTGAATAATTAATGTCTGAATTTTTAGCCGCACTATTGGCTTTAATATCCTCTTATATGCTTCCGGCTCAGCCGGATTCTGTTCCACCTGTTAATAAAGACCAATATATTAAAAGAGGAAGTGCTGTTTCCCAATTGGCTAAATCTTTAAATCCTGATAATGATGAAAACGAATCCCTATCGGGAAACTCATCTCAGAATTTCAGTTTTCAGGAAAATTTGGATTTGGAAAATCGGGGAAATAATTTAGGTTTCCGGCGTTTATTCGGTTTATTAGGTGTCACCGGGGTAACACAAAATCAGCAAATTTCTTCTGAGGACCAGTCAGGTCCGACAGGAATAACAGAAGAAACCGGTCCAACAAGTCCCGCAGGACAATTCTCCCATACAGGACCTACCGGACCCGATACGGATAGAGTTCCGGCCCAAAATATAAATTCACGGATAACAATACCAAATGATCTACCCGGTGTTGTTTTGCCGCATTCCCGTGCACTTGAGGAATTTTCCGGAGAATTCCCCAAACCTCCCGGTCTGGAATAAGGAAATCGTTCTCTTTCCGGACCGGTTTTAGTAAAATTAACAAGTTAATCCCGTAATGGAAAATGATCCGGAAAAAATCCGCCAATATATCATTTGAAATAGCCGGTAATCTGGTTGATATTCATAAAGAAGCTGTCTATCCGGCCAGATTGACAATTGAAGATAATAAAATAACTGATATAAAAAAACAAAAAAGGGTTTCCAAGAAATTCATTTTCCCCGGCTTTGTCGATGCCCATATTCATATCGAAAGCTCAATGATACCCCCTTGTGAATTTGCCCGTCTGGCGGTTGTCCATGGTACAGTGGCTGCAGTTTCCGATCCCCATGAAATCGCCAATGTTCTGGGTATTAAGGGTGTTGAGTATATGATAAGTAACGGTCAAAAAGTTCCGTTCAAATTTTATTTCGGAGCATCCCCTTGTGTTCCGGCGACGCCTTTTGAAACAGCCGGGGGAACACTCGGAGTAAAAGAAATTAAGAGTTTGATTGAAAGGCCGGAGGTCAAAAATTTAAGCGAAATGATGAACTATCCCGGTGTGTTAAGCGGTGACAGCGATGTTTTGGAAAAAATAAAACTGGCCAAAAGTAACAAAAAACCAATTGACGGTCATGCGCCCGGTTTGGCCGGCAAAGCACTAAAAAAATATATAAAGGCAGGTATTTCAACAGATCACGAAACCGTGGGAATCAAAGAAGCTGTGGAAAAAATAAGACTCGGGATGAAAATTATCATAAGGGAAGGTTCAGCCGCTAAAAATTTCAATGCCTTAATTCCTCTTTTGAATAAATACCCCGATATGTGCATGTTCGGAAGCGACGACAAGCATCCCGGGGATCTTATAAAAGGCCATATTAATGAATTGGTAAAACTGGCCGTTTCCCGAGAATATGATTTATTTAAAGTGCTCCGCTGTGCAACCTTAAACCCGGTTAACCATTATCGGCTTAATGTTGGTCTCTTAAGAATGGGTGATTGGGCTGATTTTCAGATAATTGATAACTTGGCAGATTTCAAAATTAGGGCAGTTTTTATTGACGGTCAAAAAGTCGCCGCTTCCGGACGCCCGCTGATAAAAAGAATAAAACCGGAAATTATTAATAATTTCAGTGCTCAAAAGGTAACGGATTCAGATTTTTCCCTCCCCTGGGCAGGTAATAAAAGATTAAAAGCCATCGTTGCCTATGACGGACAAATTGTAACCGGTAAATTTGATGCTACAGCCAAAATAAAAAACGGATATTTAAACTCTGACACAAGCCGCGATATCTTAAAAATTGCCGTTGTTAACCGCTATAAAAAGGAAAAACCGGCAGTATCATTTATAAAAAATTTCGGTTTGAAAAAAGGAGCTTTAGCGTCATCGGTTGCCCATGACTCACATAATATTATCAGTGTCGGGGTAACCGATAAGGATTTAAAGGATGCGGTAAACGGTGTTATTAAATCAAAAGGCGGCTTGGCCGTAGCCGTCGGTGGCAGAGTTTCCGTTTTACCCTTGCCGATAGCCGGATTAATGTCGGATAAAATAGGGGAGCATGTTGCTCTCCGGCTTCATAAATTGGATTTACTGGCAAAAAAATTGGGATCAGGATTAACTTCGCCCTTTATGACGCTGTCATTTATGGCTTTATTGGTAATCCCCGCTCTGAAACTGTCTGATAAAGGTCTGTTTGACAGCCGGAAGTTTCAATTTGTTTCACAAATCTGATCCGCCCGTTTTTTTACAAATTATCCTGTTCCGCGGTAACCCTCTGTATATTTTTTTTTAACAACAGCCGGAACACCGGCAACCATAGTATTATCTGAAACATTTTCCCTGACAACTGCCCCGGCAGCAGCAATGGAATCCTGTCCGATATTTATTTTAGGCAGAATTTTTGCTCCCATGGCAATATAACTTCCCGACCCGATTACCGTCTGTCCTGCCAGAATGGCACCGCTTTCGATTGTGGCAAAATCGGAAACCGTTACATCATGACCGATTAATGCTCCTCTGTTAATCAATGTAAAATTTCCGATTTTTGATTGGGCACCGATAACCGCATTTGCTCCGATAATAACTCCTTTTCCCGATATCTCACAACTCCTGGCAATTACGGCTGAAGGATGGATAAGTGATACCGGTCTAAATTTATTTTCAGGTAACCCGTTAATAATACTCTTCCGGTAAAAAGGGGTACGAATGGGGCAGACATAGTCTATAGTTTTTGGTGTATAGGCAAAATCTTTTAATTTAATAACATCGTATCCGAAAATCTTGTGTTTTGGAAAATTGTTCAGATTATCCAACAGTATAATTTTTTTGTACCCGGAAAGTTCGCAAATATCTATAGCTTCAGAGATATAAAAGCTCTGCATTCCGACCAGGTAAATCTCTTTCATATGTTAAGACAGCAGCAGTTTTCTGGTAATGTTAAAATCGGCAATATCCCTGCCGACGGCTTTTGCCTCACTAACGATTCTTTTTACTAATCTTATATTTGTTGCCGGGTCTTTTTTTTCGCCGTCCATGTAAAAGCTGTCTTCCAATCCGACTCTGACATGTCCGCCCGTTTTTAAAGACATTTGATTAGCCCTGTATTGGAATTTTCCTACCCCGGCCAAGGCAAAACGCCAATCTGGTTTTAACATGGATAAAAAAAGCCTGGTCATATTTTCATTAAACGGTGCGGTTCCCAATGATCCCATAAAAATATTAATCCATCTGGGTTTTTCGATACGCTTATTGTTAACCAGGTAATTTCCGAAATGGAGCATCCCCGGTTCAAAAATTTCCCATTCAGGAAAAATACCTTTTTCCCGCATCAGGAGATATAGCGCTTGGATTGTGGCAGGAGCATTAATACACTCTTCTTTCGGAAAATTAAAAGATCCGAGTGTCAGGGAAGCAAAGTCAGGCTTTAAAATATTTTTAAGCATTAATGCATCTGATCTTTCCTCTATTTTTTTAAAAATCCTTCCGCTTGTAGTGACGCAAATTATTACTTTGTCGTTTATCTTTTTTATTCCGGAAATAATTTTCGCAAAAACTTCCTTTTTATAATCCGGATATCCGTTTTCATCCCTGGCATGTATATGGAGATAAGTAGCCCCAAGTTCCAAAACAGCTGCGGCGTCTTTAATTATTTCATCCGGAGAGAGAGGCACATGGGGGTTGTCTTTTTTTGTGGGTACATTACCGGTCAGACAGACGTTTATTATTAACGGTTCTTTTTGCATTTATTGTATTATACGTATGGCTAAATATATTACAAGTAAAATCAAGCCACCGGAGAGTTATTGCATGAATTTAGTGAGTTATATATTATGTGTCCGAAACGGTGAAAAAACATTGCCGCAAACTCTTCAGTCGCTAATAAGTCAAAAGGGTATTAATTTGGAGATAATAGCCGTTGATGACGGATCAGTAGATAGTTCTTTAAACATCCTAAAACAGTTTGGAAAAAGAGATAATAGAATAAAGATTATCCGGCAATCCGCTATGGGTTTAGCTGCAGCCAGAAATAACGGGATAAAAAAAGCTGCAGGAAATTATATTGCTTCTGCCTCTCAGGACGATATTTATCTTCCTGATAAAACTGTAAATCAGATTGAATATATGCGCCGGAACAATCTTGATTTTTGTTTTACTGAAGTTGATATTATTGATAAGTCAGGTAAAAAAGTAATCCACCCCAGCCGTAAAGTTTACAATTCAAAACTTTTTCCCTGGCCGTTTATAATTTTCCAGGTTATACTTTTTATGGATGTCTGTTCACCGACATTCCTTTGCGAAAGAAAATGTTATAAGCGTCTAAAATGGAACCCTGGATTCATTCTCTTCAGTGATAAGCAGTTATGGGTGAAAATGTTTTTATCATTTAAAGGCGGCAAAGTTCCTGAAATTTTATTGTTGAGAAGAATCAAAGATAAGGATAAAATATATCACCAAAGATTTCCATTAAAATTTTTGTATTTGGAACATCGTGTTGCAGTACTGACGGCGGTTTTACATAAGATATTGCCTCAACAGCTGATACCCGGATTTAATGATTTTTTAAAATTAGTAAAAGCCTGCCTTAATCTGGAAAAAAACCAAAATGACATGGACGCTTTCCGGTTATTGGCCGATATTTATAAACGTCAGGGTTTGCAATACCAAAATAAATATTTTTTAAATATAATTAAAAGTCAACGAAGCAATCATCTTATGATCTCTTTAAAAAATTCTTACTGTAATTGACAAAAATACTTATTTCAGTTAAATAAACTGTACATATTTAATGATGAAAAAAGTATTTGTCGCGGTTGCTTTTCTTCTTTTCATTTCCGTAAAAGGAATTTTTGCCCAGGGTGACGTCACTCCTCAGTTTCAGGCTTCAAAAATATACCGCTTGCCCCAGGGAGAAGTAGTCAATGAGGATTTATTCATTGCTGCCGAAAGAGTGGAAATTTCAGGATTGGTCAACGGTGATGTTTATGCTGCCGGCGGTCAAATTTTTATCGACGGGCAGGTTAACGGCGATCTTCTTGCTGCCGGCGGTACGATCAATGTTTCGGGAATTGTAATGCAGAATTTGAGAATTGTCGGCGGACAGGTAACACTTTCAGGCCGGACCGGCCGGAATACCTCAATTGCCGGGGGCAATATTGAAATTATACAAAGCGCCGAACTTAACAGGGGATTGGCTGCCGTTTTCGGAAATTTTACTCTCAACGCTCCTGTTGCCGGTTATGTCAAGGCAGCCGGAGGAAATATGACGCTTAATAATACAGTTAACGGTAATGTTGATGCTGCCATAGGTGTGTTAAGAGTTGCCGGTAAGGGTCAGGTACAGGGTGATTTGAATTATTGGAGCGGCGATAGAGCTTCAATTGATGACACCGCTCTGATAACCGGATCGGTTAATTTCAATCGGGTTTCAGGTCCTCCCGTTAAAACAGCCGAAGTTAAAAATAAATTATTTGCTGCTGCCAGAGTCTCAAGTCTTATACTGACTTACTTTACGGGTCTGATATTTCTGGGTCTCTTTCCGATTTTTCTCAAAACTACGGTAACCAATTTGCAGGAAAAACCGTTAATGTCCTTTATTTGGGGTATAATCAGCCCTTTTCTGATCTTTGTTTTAATTATTATATTTACTCTGACAATAATCGGAATTCCGCTGGCAATTTTTATTTTGCTTCTGTATTTGCTGTTTTTCTATATTGCCAGAATTCCGGTGATTTTTTATTTAGGGAAAATTTTTATCGGCAGGTTATCCGCTGATCCGAAACCCGTCTGGGTTCTGACTGCCGGATTGCTGATATACTGGATTTTAATCATGATTCCCCTTTTCGGGCCATTATTCTCTTTTATAGTACCCGTTATCGGATTCGGTGCCACACTTTTGGCAGCCGGCTTTTCCCGGAAACCGCATGTTCAGGAAACATCCCGGGGCCGGTCTAAAAAAAGATAGTTGACAGCTAATCTTCAAATCTGCTATAAATTGTCTAATATATGTCTTATTACGACGCGCTATTTATCATTACCCCAATTATTGTCCCCGTAATCGGACGGGGTAATTTTTGGGAGGCGTATCATCCGGTATAGTAAAAAGAATATAATAACAGTTTTTTCCTCCCAAATAAGGGAGGATTTTTTTATGAAACAAAGTAAAAATACTTTTACTTATAAAAAAAGAAGTGTCGGTCTGACAGGTATCCCGGGAAGTAAAAATTGGGTCAAGCGTGCCGCTGCCAGGGCTATGTTAAGAGCTGTTGGCTTTAAGGATAAAGATTTTGAAAAACCGGTAATTACGGTTGCTGCGCCTTTTACCAATGCCACACCCTGTAATGCCCATATTTTGGAATTGGCCAAAATAATTGTCGATAAATCCCAAAAGTATGGCGGTAAACCGTTTATGTTCGGAACCCCCGTTGTATCGGATGGTGAATCCATGGGAATGGAAGGGATGAAATATTCCCTGGTCTCAAGGGAATTAATTGCCGATTCAATAGAAACAATGCATGAATCATATCAGGCTGACGGAATAATTGCGCTTTGCGGGTGCGATAAAACAATTCCCGCCGCACTGATGCCTCTTGCCCGCAATAATTCCGTCGGCTTGGTTCTTTACGGTGGCAGTATTCTGCCTGGCCGCCTCGGCGGTCAAGCGCTGACTGTCGTCAGTGCTTTTGAGGCCATCGGTAAGTTTGCGGCCGGAAAAATAGATAACAAAAAATTTCACGCTATTGAATGTCATTCCTGTCCGGGATTCGGAGCTTGCGGGGGAATGTTTACTGCCAATACCATGTCGGCTGCTTTGGAAGTTTTAGGCATGAGTCTTCCCGGTTCTTCATCAAATTTGGCTGTTGATAGAAAAAACAAGATATCCAAAGATAAGAAAAACGATTGCGTTAAGTCAGTCAAGGCTCTTTTTAATTTATTTCAAAAAAATATCCGTGTTCGTGATATTTTGACAAGAGAAGCCTTTCAAAACGCCATAACTTTTGTCATGGCTATAGGTGGATCAACAAACGCCGTTCTCCATCTTTTGGCTATTGCTCATGAAGCGGGAGTAAGATTAACTCTTGATGAATTTCAGAATATAAGTGGCCGGGTACCTCTGATTGGTAATTTTTCACCTTTCGGGAAGTATGTTATGGAGGATCTGCATCGGATCGGTGGCATTCCCATGGTTATGAAAATGCTTTATAACAGAGGCTTTCTGAACGGAGATTGTCTAACTGTAACAGGCCAAACTGTTTCAAAAAATTTAAAAAATGCTCCCGACCGTCCGTTAAATCAGGATATCATTTACAGCCTGGATAATCCTTTGGCACCGCCCGGTCATCATATTATTATTGTCTACGGTAATCTGGCATCCGGTGGCGCCGTTGTTAAGTTAAGCGGTCAAAAGGTGGTTTATCACCGCGGTCCGGCCCGTGTATTTAACCGGGAAGAAGATGCCTTGGAAGCAATATTTAAGGGAAAAATAAAAAAAGGGGATGTCATAGTCATCCGTTACGAGGGTCCTAAAGGCGGGCCCGGAATGCGGGAAATGCTTTCGCCTACATCAGCTCTTATGGGTGCCGGTCTTGGAAAGGATGTTGCCCTGATAACCGATGGCCGTTTTTCCGGCGGAACCCACGGAATAATGGTCGGTCATATAACGCCGGAAGCCTACGACGGAGGATTAATTGCCCTTATAAAAGATAACGATCCGATTAAAATTGATTTGAAAAAAAGAAAAATAGACCTGCTTATTTCAGCCCCGGAAATGGATAGAAGAAAATCTGCCTGGAAAAAACCTGAAAATCAATATTCTAAAGGAGTTTTAGCCAAATATCAAAAACTTGTCAGTTCGGCGTCACTTGGAGCAGTTACTAACTAACTTAATATGAAATCTAGATTAAAAACAGGTCAAAAAGTCCAGGGTGCGGAAATTGTCTGCGAAAGTTTATTACGGCACGGTGTATCCGTTATTTTCGGTTATCCCGGAGGAGCTAATATTCCCATCTATGATGCACTTTATAAATATCCAGAACTGAAACACGTTTTAGTCAGGCATGAACAGGGTGCCGCCCATGCCGCCGAAGGTTACGCCTGGGCAACTGGCCGTCCCGGAGTCTGTTTTACAACCAGCGGTCCGGGCGCTACCAATCTGGTCACCGGTCTGGCTGATGCCATGCTTGATTCAATTCCCATGGTTTGCCTGACCGGCCAGGTGCCCTCAAAAATGCTGGGAACAGATGCGTTTCAGGAAGCGGATGTTTTGGGAGTGACTTTACCGGTAACTAAGCATAATTATCTGGTTACCGGTGCCGGGGACATTGCTCCGTCGATCTATGAAGCATTCCATCTGGCCACTGCCGGGCGTCCCGGACCGGTAGTTGTTGATATCACCAAAGATGCCCAGGCAAATTACGCAGAATTTGCGGAGCCGGAAATTATGCCGGAGTTTAATAAAAAAATTAAAACTGATGCCACAGCTGATGAATTGGATAGTCTTGCCCTGCTACTCAATAATGCCGAAAAACCTTTAATAATTGCCGGTCACGGTGTTCTTCTTTCAGGTGACGGAAAATCCCTTCTGAAAGTTGCCGAAAGTCAGGATATCCCGGTCACTCTTACCCAACTAGGATTATCGGCCATCCCTCACGATCATCCTCTTTTTATGGGGATGCCCGGTATGCATGGAGCGGTTTCTGCTAATCGGGCGCCCCTTGAAGCCGATGTTATCTTGGCTCTGGGTATGCGTTTCCATGACCGGGTTACCGGCAAGGTATCAGCATACGCTCCCCAGGCAAAAATAATTCACATTGATATCGATCCTTCCGAACTTGGTAAAAATGTCGTCCCTGAAATTGCCATTGTCGGTGATGTTAAAACAATATTAAATCGGCTTTTACCCAAATTAAAAAAACGTAAAAATCCGCTTTGGCTGGACAGATTTAAATTATGGAAAAAGGAAGAGGAGGAAAAAGTAATAAACCCTGAATTGAATGCCGATATCCTGAAATCCGCCGCTGTTATTAATTTATTGTCAAAAGAAACTCGGGGACTGGCGACAATAGTGGCTGATGTCGGACAGAATCAGATGTATGCGGCCAAATATTATTGTTACCGCAAATACAATTCCCATTTTACGTCAGGAGGATTGGGTACAATGGGTTTTGCCCTTCCGGCTGGAATGGGAGCTAAAATGGCCGATCCTGACAGGGAAGTTTGGATAGTAATCGGTGACGGCGGTATCCAGATGACTTTATCTGAATTGGCAACTATAGCCCAGGAAAAACTCGACATTAAAATAGCGCTTCTTAATAACAATTATTTAGGAATGGTCCGCCAGTGGCAGGAATTGTTCTATAAAGGTAATTATTCCCAAGTCCGCTTGAAAAATCCCGACTTTCAGAAGCTGAGTGAAGGATTCGGTATTAAATCTGAAAAAGCGGACAATCTGAATAGTGCCGGACAGGCGATTAAAAACGCCAGGGATTTCAAAGGTCCTTATCTAATTGAATTTGTCGTAGCGGCGGATGAGAATGTTTTCCCGATGTTACCGGCCGGCGCCGGCATTGATGAAATGATTATCTCCAAAGCGGATATGAAATGAATAATATGCATAAAAATCTGCAGAACTTTATTATTTGGGCGCAAAATAAACCGGGAGTTCTGTTCAGGATATTGTGGCTTTTCCGCCGGAAACAATTAAATATCGAATCTGTTACAGCCGGTCATTCGGAAATTCCCGATATAACCAGAATCACCATCACTGTTTCCAACAACGGAAATAAAGTAAAAAATATGGTTCATCAGTTAAATAAACTGGTCAACGTTGTCAAAGTTGAGCATCTGGATACTGCCATGTTGGTTTACCGGGAAATGGCCCTGATAAAAATTGCCCTTTCCGAAAAAGAAGAAAAAAGCCAGGTTTTGAGGATAATTGAACATTTCAGGGGGCGGGTTATTAATATGACCAATTCTGTTATGGTAATTGAAGCTACCGGAGATGAGAATAAAATCGATGCCTTTTATGAAAATATTAAAAATTTTAACATTGTGGAATTCGTTAGGACAGGACGGGCTGCCCTTTTAAAATAAATGAAAGGAGTTAATTATGTCCAGAATTAAATTCGGAAAAGTCTTTGAAAACGTAATAACCAGAACTGAATTTCCTTTGAAAAAAGCCCGGAATATTCTGAAAAATGAAACGGTTGCCGTAATAGGCTACGGGGTTCAGGGTCCGGCCCAGGCTTTAAATCTCCGCGATAACGGCATTAATGTCATCATCGGCCAGCGCCGTCCTTCGCCGTCTTATACCAAAGCCATAAGTGACGGCTGGGTTGCCGGAAAGAATCTTTTTTCAATAAGTCAAGCCGCAGATAAGGGAACGCTTATCGCATATCTGTTGTCTGATGCCGGCCAGGTTGCGGTTTGGCCGCAGATAAAAAAATATTTAACAAGAGGCAAAACTTTATATTTTTCCCACGGATTTGCCGTTTCCTACAGCCGGCTGACAAAAGTTATTATTCCTGGAAATATTGATGTAATTCTGGTAGCTCCCAAAGGTGCCGGACGCTCCGTCAGAAAGAATTTTCTTGAAGGAAGGGGCATCAATAGCAGTTTCGCTGTTTTCCAAAACGCTTCGGGCAAGGCAAAGGAAAAAGCCCTGGCTATGGGTATTGCCATCGGATCAGGTTTCCTATTTGAAACGACATTTGAAAAGGAAGTTTACAGCGATCTGACAGGAGAAAGAGGTGTTCTTATGGGTGCAATAGCCGGTATCATGGAGGCCCAATATCAGGAGTTAAGACGCCATGGGCATACTCCCAGTGAAGCTTTTAATGAAACGGTTGAAGAGCTGACACAGTCATTAATCCCGTTAATTGCCGAAAACGGTATGGATTGGATGTATATGAATTGTTCAACAACAGCCCAAATAGGCGCACTTGTTTGGAAAGATAAATTCAGAAAAGCCGTGGTGCCTGTATTTAAAATATTGTACGACAGGGTAAAAAAGGGTGAAGAAGTTAAAAAAGTCCTTATTGCCAATTCCCGTAAGGATTACAGAAAAAATCTGGCGCGTCAGTTGAAAAAAATCGGTCAAAGTGAAATGTGGCAGGCCGGAAAAACTGTCCGGAGCTTAAGACCGGAAAACTGGAAAAAGTCAGAAAAATAAATATGATTGGTAAACTAAACGATTATTTTTATCATATAGAATGCATTCTCTGTGGGAAAAAAACAGATGAAAAGGAAAATACGACCCTTTGCAGCTGCGGTGGTCCGCTTGATGTTGTCTATGACTATTCCCATTTGAAGGGATTGGTCAATTCCTATATGCTCCGGACAACTCCGCCCAAAGTCGTTAAATATCTTGATTTTTATCCTCTCAAGGAGCGTCAAAATCTTTTTACATTGGAAGAAGGCAACACCCAACTCCATAAAGCCGGAAAACTGGGAAAAAAATTAAATCTCCCAAAACTGTATATCAAAAATGAAGGTTTAAATCCGACCGGCGCCTTCAAAGACAGGGGCTCATTTGTTGAAATAAACAAAGCGAAGGAATTGGGATTCAAAACAGTCTGTGTTGCATCAACCGGCAATATGGCCGCTTCCGTTGCCGCTTACTCCGCCCAGGGTCAAATGCCTTGCTATGTTTTTGTTCCGGAAAATACTCCCAGGGGCAAATTAGCCCAGGCTATCTCTTACGGAGCTTTTGTTATTCAGGTGAGAGGCACTTATGCCGATGCTTATGATCTGGCCGCTAAAGTTGCCGCTCATTTCGGATTTTATCTGGCCGGTGATTATGCATTCAGAAGCGAAGGTCAGAAATCCCTTTCTTACGAACTTTGCGAACAGCTGTGGTTCGGGAAAATCGATTGGGTATTGGTTCCGGTTGGAATGGGCACAAATTTATCATCAATCTGGAAAGGTTTTAAGGAGTATAAAACTTTCGGCCTTATAGATTTTCTCCCCAAAATTATTGCCGTCCAGGCACAGGGCAGTGCCCCGATAGTCGACGGTTTTAAAAATAAGAATAAACTGACACCTGTTAATAAACCTCAAACAGTCTGTTCCGCTATTGCTGTCGGAAATCCGATTGATGCTCCTAAAGTTTTTAATGCCTTAAAAGAATCAAATGGTCTGGCTGTAGCTGTATCTGATGATCAGACTTTAAAGTCCCAGCAGGAATTGGCGAAAATTGAAGCTCTATATGTTGAACCTTCATCCGCAACAGTAATTGCCGCACTTAATATACTGGTTAAAAAAAGAATCATCAAAAGCAATGAGACTATAGTTTGCGTGGCCACAGGTACCGGTTTGAAAGATCCGGCAACCACTCTAAAGGTGATCGCCGAGCCTCCTGTTATCTCGCCGCTTCTTTCCGAAGTTGAGCGTGTCATGGACAGTAATTTTCTCTCCTTAAGGGCCGGCAGTGTCGGTGACAGGGAAAAGCTTATCTTTAAAGTTGTTCCTTCATTAAAGGAAGTCAAAAATTCAATCAGTAAGGAATTCAATCTTGATTTGGATCCTGTCTCCTTAAAAATTATAAGAAACGTCATTGCCAAATTTATAAAAGTTAAAGGCAAAAAAATAGTTAAGGCCGATCTGCAGTCAATTATTGAAACGGTTATTGCCGACGAAAGAAGAAAAAAGACCTTGGAAATTGAAGATTTCCATATCGAAACATTTAAAAAGAAAAAACCAAACGCTGTTGTCAGCGTTAGAATTAACGGTCATAAATATGATGTCAGAGATGTCGGTGTCGGACCGGTTGATGCCGCCATTAATGCCATTACATCCGCCATAAAAAAGACTGATAAGGTTAACTTCCGTCTAACTGATTATTCTGTTGAAATTCCGACCACCGGTTCGGACGCAACAGTGGAAGCAACCATGGTTCTTCAGGATGAATTCGGCACTCAGGTAGTTGAAAAGGGGACATCCCCGGATATAATCGTTGCCTCAATTGAAGCTTATGAAAAGGGGTATAATGAACTTGTCTATCAAAGACAAAAGAACGGCAAATAATCTCTTAACACCTCGGAGGTGTTGTAGATACGACACCTCGGGAATTGGGATTATAATTATAAAAAATTAAGTAACATCTTATTGAAAAAAGCTATAGTTACAGAAATAAGTCCGCAAGCCATCGGTCCTTATTCCCAGGCAGTGGAATTTAACTGTCTTATTTTTTGCGCCGGCCAGATAGGCATTGAAGCTAAATCCGGAAATCTTGTCGGAGGTATTAAAGATCAGACCCGTCAGGTTCTTGAAAATTTGAATGAAATTTTACATGCAGCCGGCTCAAGTCTGGAAAATGTATTGAAAGTGGAAGTGTTTCTCAAAAATATGGCCGATTTTCAGGATATGAATCAAGTTTATGAAAAATATTTTAAAAATCCTTACCCGGCCCGGGCAACTGTTGAAGTCGCCCGCTTGCCAAAAGACGCGCTTATTGAAATTTCCTGTATAGCTTTCAAAAAATTATCTCGTGAAAATTATAATAAATCCCGCTGTTGCGGGGAATGTTAAAAAAATGCCAACTTCATCATTCCTGCCGTTCGCTTTTTTTGAAGGAAAAATAATTCCTGCCGAACTGGCCAAAATAAATATCATGACCAACGCGCTCCAGTACGGTAATGCGGTTTTCGGAGGCATAAGAGGCTATAAAAGCAGAAACGGGAAAAATTTTAATATTTTCAGAATTGAAGATCATTACCGCCGGCTTCTTAACAGTCTTAAAATTATTAACCAGAAAATTCCCTTTAATCTTGAAAATTTGGTTGATGTAACCGTCGAACTGGCCCGGAAAAATAAACCCCGCACGGATTTTTATATAAGGCCATTGGCTTATGCCGCTGATTATGAATTATCTCCCGATATGTCAAAAGTAAGTTTCGATATGGCCATATATATGATTCCTCTCGGAGAATATTTGCCTGTCAGTACTGGTTTGAAATTGATAATTTCCAACTGGATGCGAATAAACGATAATATTATTCCCGCCCGGGGCAAAATTGCCGGAGGTTACGTCAATTCTTCCCTTGCCAAGGGTGACGCTTCCCGGATGGGGATGGATGATGCTCTCATGCTGACAATTGACGGCCATATTGCCGAAGGCACCGCAGCCAATTTCTTTATGGTCAGGGACTCGACTTTAATCACATCACCTAAATATAATGATGTTTTGGAAGGAGTTACCAGAAGAACAATCCTTCAGCTGGCCGGCGATTTAGGTATAAGTTCTGTCGAAAGAATGATTGACAGAACGGAAAGTTACATCGCTGATGAGGCATTTCTGACAGGTACCGGAGCCCAACTGGCCTGGATTGCCGAAATAGATTCAAGAAAAATAGGCAGCGGAAGAATCGGTCCCATAACCAAAAAAATCCAGAGATTATTTTTCAGTATCATCCGTGGTAATGAAAGTAAATACTCTTCCTGGCTCACTAAAATATAATTTTAAAGTCTTTCTTCTATTCCCATTACTATCAAATTAACTTTTTTTTTACCGCTAAGGGGGCGCAAAGTTTAAATCAAAAACCCCTTCGTTAAGGAAGGGGTTTATGATTTTAAATGTTTCTCTTTAAAAAAACGGATATTTTTTATCCGCCGATTTTGTACATTCCGGTACCGCAGACCGGACACTTACCTTTGAGAGCGGGTTTGCCATTCTTCATGGTCACTTTTTGTGCATTTGGGTCGTCCCTTTTTGCGCGGCATTTCACACAATACATTTGTGCCATGTTCTCACCCCCTTCCGCATTTGGCCTTACAAATATTAATTTTTAGCCTCAAGGCCTATTCAAAAGGTAATATAACACACCTTGAAAGATTAAGGCAAAAAAGGTGAATGCGCTGATTTTGATAATATCCTTTTTGACATGGTTGTCCACATGGTCAATATTTTCAATTTGGGTCTTTCTGTCAATACTTTTATCTTCAGGTTTCTTTACAGGGTTACTCTCATTGCTTTGGGCTTTACTCAGTTCAATTGGGGGCTTGACAAATTCATAAGTGTTGTCGGGAAGCTGAGTTTTTTCCCTGTGTTGTTCGGCCAAAAGCTTCTGTTTTCTGGTTTTTCTCGGCATATATTTAATCAATTGCCGAGCGTATCATATTGACAGTAAGAAGTAAAGTGAGTACAATTTCGGATACATAGTTTACTCAATTTTCCGTATTAAATGGAGACAACCGAATTAATATTTTTTCTGATTACGGTTGCCTATCTGATCGGATTGACTTATTTTTTGGTAAGAGTCAGGAATCATTATCACAATCTGATTAAAATCAGCGGAAAAGTAAATCTGACGGAAATTCTCGAAGCAATATTGGATAAATTAAAGGAAAACCGGCAGGATCTTGATAATATAAAAAAACAAATTGACATTCTGAAAAATGACAGCCGGTTACACATACAGAAAGTGGGAATTTTAAGGTATAATCCCTTTTCCAATACCGGGGGAGACCAGTCATTTGTTTTGGCAGTTCTTGATGACTCTGATTCCGGAATTATATTAACATCATTGCATAATCGGGAATCGACCAGGTGGTATGCCAAAAACGTCAAGGAAGGAAAAGGGACTGATTTTCAACTTACTGAAGAAGAGAAAAAGGCAATTAAATTAGCCACCGTTAATAAAAAAGTAAAATAAGATAATGAAAAAAATAAGCATTTTTAAAATCCTTCTGGGTTTGGCGCTTTATTTCATTTCATCTGGCATTTCCTATGCTGCTTTTAATCTGACAAATCTTTCACCACCATATATTACCGCCTCTCTGTTAAATGTTTCTCCCAGTACCAAAGCCAAATATAAAGTTGATCCTTCTGTACCCCGCGATCAGGTTTGTCCTCTAAATGGAGTTAAATATACAAAACAGGAAAGCGATATATATGACGGCAGGCGCCCTCTGGCTGTCATGATTGAAAACAGCGAAGATTCACGGCCTCAATCAGGTGTGTCAAGAGCCGATATTGTTTATGAAGCAATCGCGGAAGGTTGGATAACCAGGTG
This sequence comes from Candidatus Gottesmanbacteria bacterium RIFCSPHIGHO2_01_FULL_40_15, assembly GCA_001779115.1. Lineage (GTDB taxonomy): Bacteria > Patescibacteriota > Microgenomatia > 2-02-FULL-39-11 > 2-02-FULL-39-11 > 2-02-FULL-40-10. The sequence goes on along the minus strand of MFJF01000005.1, from coordinate 22,492 downwards.
GATGGGAATTTTCTACTGTAATACTCCGATGGAAAATATCGTTTTTGCTCCTGTCCGGTCAGCCAGAACTTACTTCGTCGATTGGGTTTCCGAATATGATGCCTTGTACAATCATGTCGGCGGAGCCGGACGCTGCAATGATGACACTGTTGATACGCGGGCTAAAGCTCTATGTCAGATTGACCGGTTCGGCATCAAGGATCTGGATCAGTTCAGTATCGGTTTTCCCGATTGTTACCGCAATCCTGACAGGCTTGATCATCCGGTGGCTACTGAGCATACAATGGTTTGTTTTTCAGAAAATCTCTACAAGATAGCTGAAAAACGCGATTGGACAAATGTTGATGATAAGGATATTCCCTGGGATAAGAATTTCCATGAGTGGCAGTTTAAGGATAATCCTAAGGCGGATGAAAGAGGTTCGACTAATTCGGTAAAAATAACTTTTGCCAAAGGATATGACAGTTATATTACTGATTGGAATTATGACAGGGAGTCAAACAGTTATAAACGGTCAACAGGAGGCAAAATCCATCTTGATTTGGAAACAAAAGAACCGTTAACCGCCAAAAATATAGTTATTCAACTGAGTAAAATTACCGGCCCGGTTGATGATCATGCTCACATTCTTTACCAGACAATCGGTAACGGTAAAGCGCTTATTTTTCAGGACGGAAAAGCCATTGTAGGGACCTGGAGTAAAAAATCAAGAATCGGAAGAACAAATTATTATGATAATTTGGGTAAAGAAATTATCTTTACCAGAGGGGCTATTTGGATAGAACTGGTGCCCGGAGAAGATCAAGTAGTTTATTAAAAAAGTTCTGCCCTGTCCTGCCGGAAAGGATGTGGATATGCTTCAAGAATTAATTATCTCCCGTGTTCGGGTAAAAGTCCTCCAGCTTTTCTTTCTTAATCCCGGAAAAATTTATCATGTTAGGGAAATAGTCAGAAGAACGGATGAAGAAATCAATGCCGTCAGGCGTGAACTGGCTCATCTTGAAAAAGCGGGGATAATGAGTAAAGAAAGGCGTGCTAATCGTCTCTTTTATATGCTGCGTAAGGATTATTCTCTCTATTATGATTTATTGGAATTGTTTGAAAAAACCAAAGGATTGGGCGGGGATATTCTGAAAAATAAACAAAAATTGGGTAAATTAAAATTTGTCATGATTTCCGGAAGATTTGCCAGGCATATTCCCCGGACCGGTAGTGAGGTGGACTTACTGGTGGTTGGAAGGGTCGTCTTGCCGGAATTGGGTCAGCTGGTCAGAAAGGAAGAAGTCAGACGGGAATCGGAAATAAATTATACAGTCATGACCGAGGAGGAGTTTGAATTCCGTAAAAGAAGGCGCGATCCTTTCATAATCGAAATTTTAAGGGGCGGCCGGATCATGGTAATAGGCGATGAATATGATCTGGTTAAATAATATAAAATAGATTGTGTTTTTTTGACGAAATTTATTAATGAAACAGAAAATCATTAAAGCCGGTCCTCACAGTCTGTCCGTGGTTATCCCCGCTGAATTCGTTCACGCGTTGGGAATCAAAAAAGGGGACACGGTTGAAGTGGAAACGGATAGCGATAAAGGTGTTGTCAAAATGAAGTTCAAAGGTTCCCTGCTTCAACTCACTTTACCCGATTCAAAAGAAGCCAAAAAAATAATTTAATTAACATTCAAAAAAATATGAAATCTTTGCGGATAAAACTTTGGTTAATTGCAGTAATTACAGTATTGGCGGCACTCATAGATTTACCACAATCATTTCCTGTTGAAATACCCTGGGGAAAACAAACCTTAAAAAGAATTATCCAAGCTCCCCGGATTAATCTGAATTTGGGTTCCTTCTCCCTGCAAAAATCCTTTGATACCAGGTTGGGGCTTGATCTTTCCGGAGGAACTCATCTGGTTCTTCAGGCCGAAATGGATAAAATAAGCTCACCTGACAGGCAAAAAGCATTTGACAGCGCCAAGAGTACAATTGAAAGAAGAATAAATCTGTTCGGGTTGACAGAGCCGGTTGTGCAGCAGGCAAAAGTAGGGGATAATTACCGGATTATAGTGGAAATTCCCGGTGTTACCGATATAAATCAGGCTATAGATTTGATCGGAACAACCGCCCAATTAACCTTCAGGGAAGAGGCAACATCTCAAGCTTCGGAGGCGACTCCTTCAAGTTTTTTGGAAGTTTGGCCGAAAGATAGCGGTTTGACCGGAAATAATCTTATAAGAAGTCAGGTTTCTTATGATACGAATACCGGATCTCCGCAAGTTGCTTTGGAATTTGACAGTATCGGAGCCAAATTATTTGAGCAAATTACATCAAGGAATACCGGTAAAACCATTGCCATTTTCTTGGATGATCAGCTTCTATCCGCTCCGAAAGTAAATGAACCCATCACCGGCGGACAGGCGGTTATCCAGGGACAGTTTACAACAGCCCAGGCGAAAGAATTGTCAGTTCTTCTAAATGCCGGAGCTTTACCTGTCCCGTTAAAAATTGTCCAACAGCGGCAAATCGGGGCAACGCTCGGGCGTGAAACTATAGATAAAAGTATTTTTGCCGGAATTATCGGAATGATTACCGTAGCTGCTTTTATGGTATTTAATTACGGATTATTAGGTTTGGTTGCCGATATAGCTTTAATTATCTATTCCCTTATTGTTTGGGCAATATTTAAAACCTTGCCTGTCACTCTGACACTTGCCGGAATTGCCGGATTTATTTTGTCTATCGGAATGGCAGTTGATGCCAATATTCTTATTTTTGAAAGAATGAAGGAGGAGTTATCCTGGGGCAAAGATTATTTTACCGGTCTCAAGCTTGGTTTTGACAGGGCTTTTCCTTCAATAAGGGATTCCAATATATCTTCATTAATCACCTGTGCCATTCTTTATTGGTTTGGAACCGGCATAATCAGGGGATTCGCCATCACTTTATCCGTCGGTATAATCGTCTCTCTGTTTAGCGCCGTCACCGTTTCCAGAACATTGCTGCAATTATTATATAAAGATTAAATTATGTACGATCTAATAGGTAAAAAATGGTGGTTTTTCATTTTTTCCGGAATTATAATAATTCCCGGAATTATTTCTCTTATTCTTTGGGGACTGACTTTCTCAATAGATTTTACCGGAGGATCTTTACTTGAGTTGAAATTTACTGAAAAGAATAATCAACCGGACAAAAGTAAACTGGAAAAAATAATAAGGGAAAAGAAGCTGGAATTGGTTTCTTTGACCCAAACAGGCGGAAATACATATCTTGTAAGGTTGAAGCCTATTGATAAAGATCAGAATGAAAACTTTCAAAAAGAACTCAATAAACAATTCGGTCAGGTCGAAGAATTACGCTTTGAAATAGTTGGACCGACCATTGGCAAAGAAACAACCGGTAATGCGGTTAAAGCTGTCATTTTCGCCTCTGTCGCCATTATTATTTATATCACATTATCTTTCAGGCATATTCCCAAACCTTATTCATCCTGGAAATTCGGCATCAGTGCCGTAGCCGCTTTAATCCATGATGTGCTGCTCGTTTTGGGTGTTTTTTCAATTTTCGGCCATTTTTTAAAAGTGGAAATAGACAGTTTATTTATCACTGCTCTTTTGACTGTAATGGGTTTCTCCGTTCATGATTCGATCGTGGTTTTTGACAGAATCAGGGAAAATCTAACAAAGTCTACCGGAACATTTTCTGAAATAGTAAATAATTCACTTCTTCAAACTCTGGCAAGATCTTTATCGACATCGTTGACCGTTCTTTTGACCCTGACGGCACTTCTTCTATTTACCGGAGAATCTATTCGTTGGTTCATTATTGCATTGTTAATAGGAATTGCTTCCGGGACTTATTCCTCAATTTTCAACGCCGCCCCGCTTCTTGTCCTCTGGGAAGAAAAGAAAAAATCTTAACACCCCCTTAACACCTCGGAGGTGTTATAGGTATAACACCTCGGATATCACCCTAAAATCAAATGTTTTATAGATTCAAGTTTTCTTTGATAGTCAGATTGATCTTTAATAAATTTCCAATAATTTTGGGGATCTTTAAAATTTGAAAGGATTAATTTGGTATTGCATAATTGTGCGTCACCATTTAAATATTCATATAAAGAAGACCACATAAATTTCTCGAGACTTTCAATATTTTTTACTATATATGAATTAAAAGGATTTAAATGAATGTATCTGGATACATGAAGCAGTTGTTCATTAGATTCTATTAAGACTGACTTGAATTGACCTTGAAAAATATGACCCTTTCTTTTTGTTGCTGAATTAACGTAACGAGTTATACTATTTTGAATATTACTCATAAATTTACTAATACCATTATCTCTTTCCTGTCGTAATAACAAATGAAAATGATTGGGCATCAAACAATAAGCAAACAAAGTAATATAATTCTTGTTTTTAGTTATTGATTCTTTATTAAAATTATTCTTTTTATCGGCTGGCCAATGCAGAAAGTAAGAAAGTTTTACAGGAGTATCAATTAATTTATAATATTTAATTGCGTCCAGAGTTCTATTGACGGTTTTTTTATTGCTAAATATCGGAATGCCATCAATGGATCTGTTATAAATATGATAAATTTGACTGGTAATAAGAGGAATTAGTCTTTTAGGCACATTAATATAGTAAAATTCTAAGGTGTCAAATCTATATCACCTCGGAGGTGTTATAGGTATAACACCTCGGGATTTTCATATTTTCATTTCCGTTTCCTTTTTGAGGTTTGTAATTCTACTCAACAGAATTTCCCTTTCATTGGGCAGTTTGCCCGCAATTACATCATTGAAAACCATATCCAAGACCTTTCCGACCAGAGGTCCCGGCCCGGTTTTGTAAATTTTCATCACGTCATGCCCGTCAATTTTTAAGTCGGAAACGGTGAATGGTTGTTTCTGTACTTCAATCAGTCTTTTTTTAAAAAGTTCCAACCGCCAGGAAGTTTCGCGTGCTCCTCCGCCTAATCTGTCTGCCGTCCTCAAATCCAGCATATCCTGGATATTTTCGGGTTTGACATTTCTGATAAAACGTCTGAGAGCTGAATCGGTTTGTCTCTCATCAACGGTAAACTGATGATAACGCACCAGATTGGCCAGTTTTTCTGTATCTTTTTTGGACAGTTTCAATCTTCGGGCAATATTTCCGGCAATTGAAGCGCTTACAATTTCATGATTATAAAAAGTGATTACGCCTTCCAGGGTCTTCTGAAATGTGACTGCTTTTCCCACATCATGTAATAGAGTTGCCATTCTGACGATTTTGTCATCTGAAGGACAATACTCAAGTGATTTGACTAAATGGGTACCCACATCATAAATATGGTGTCTTTTAGGACTTTTTTGGGGTATCCCGAAACATTTCTCCAGTTCCGGCAGAATTTGCGCCAGTAATCCGGTTTCTCTGAGTATGATTATTCCCCCAGCTGCACCTTTTAAGGAAAGAATTTTCAAAAGTTCATCCCTGACCCGTTCAAAAGAAATTTTATTGATTAAATAGGCATTTTTAACAATAGCGGCAGCCGTATTTTGTTCTATGGAAAAATCCAATTGGACTGAAAGTCTGACCGCTCTAAGCATTCTTAAAGCATCTTCCCGGAATCGTTTATCGGCTTCTCCGACCGCCCGCAATATTCGTTTTTTCAAATCGTCAATCCCGTTAAAAAGATCGGTGATTGTTTCACCGTCAAATGCCAGGGCATTTACGGTAAAATCCCGTCTTTTTAAATCTTCCTCCAGCTTATCTCCGAAAATAATATCATCCGGATGGCGGAAATCACTGTAACCTCTCTCGCTTCTGTAGGTAGTTATTTCATAAATAAAAGCTCTGTCCCCGCCGGTTAATTTTACGGGAATGCCCACAGTCCCGAATTTATTGTCATAAAAACTCTCCGGAAATAACTCCTGGATTTGAGGCGGTTTTGCGTTAGTTGTAAAATCCCAGTCTTTGGTTGTTTTGGCTAGTAGCATATCCCTGACGCATCCCCCGACCGCATGGATTTCATAGCCGGCTTTTTTCATTTTATCCATTACCGTTTTTACCGTCTTTGGTATATTGAATTTTTTAGTCATAATCGGGGATAGATGTTATTATTATATCTTACCGGTCTTAACACTTTGATTTTCCCATGAATAAATGGCATATTCTCAGTAAATACAAATATTCTTCTTCAAATGGCAATCCTGATGAACTGATAAGACATCTGTTAAGCAATCGGAATATAACCGGCGAAAAACAGATAAATGCCTTTATAAATCCCGACCTTAAAAGTATTTCAGCCGAAAAATTGAAAATAAGCGAAAAACAGCTTATTAAAGCGGAAAAAAGAATAACAAAAGCCATAAAATCCGGAGAATCGGTAGTCGTTTATACAGATTATGACGTTGACGGAATTTTTTCAGGCGCCATATTGTGGGAAACTCTATTTGATTTGGGTGCCCGTGTCATGCCTTTTGTTCCCGACCGGATTGAGGACGGCTACGGCCTGTCAGTATCAGGTATTGATAAAATCAGAAAAAAATACAATCCCGGTCTTATCGTTACTGTCGATCACGGGATTTCCAAAGCTGAAGAAATAACCTATGCCCGTAAGCTTGGTATTGATGTCATAGTTATTGACCACCACACCCGCCCGGACAAAAAACCGGAATGCCTGGCTTTGATTCATAGCGTAAAACTGGCGGCAGTGGGCGTTACCTGGGTCTTTGTTGAATATCTTTATAAGAAAATAAAAAAGAAAAAAAGCCGTAAAAAACCGGAAGATATCTTAACTGATTTTCTTGATCTTGTCGCGCTTGGTACCGTTGCCGATCTTGTTCCGCTGGTTAATGAAAATAGAACCCTGGTTAAAAAAGGGCTTGAAATTATAAATAGAACAGACAGAATCGGATTAAACAGCCTGATCAATTTATCGGGTTTAAAAAAAGGCAGCCTTGATTCTTATCATCTGGGCTATATTCTGGCTCCGAAAATAAACGCCGCCGGACGCATAAAAAATGCAATTGATTCCCTCCGTTTAATCTGCACCAAAGACAGGGAAAGGGCGGACAGGTTAGCCGGTGAACTGGTTAATATTAATTCTGACCGCCGGGAAATGACCAAGGCAGGATTGGATCGTGCTAATGTGGAAATGGAAAAACTTCAAAAGGAGTCTTCCTTAAAAGTAAACGGAAAACTGATATTTATCGCTCATATCGGATTCCATCAGGGAATTATCGGACTTATAGCCGGTAAACTGGTTGAAACTTACAGTAAACCGGCTGTGGTAATTTCCGTAGGTAGAATCTACTGTAAAGCTTCCGCCCGCTCCGTTGAAGGAGTTAATATTGTAGAACTGTTAAGGCGGGCTTCCGATCTTTTGGTTGATATTGGCGGACATCCCATGGCAGCAGGATTTACGGTTCATAAAGATAATCTTGACAAGTTGAGAAAAAAACTTAACCTACTGTCGGAAGAAATTCCTGATCAGAAGTTAGCTTCCGTAATGAAAGCTGATTTGGAATTGGATATTAGTGAAGCCGACAAATCTCTTCTTGATAAATTAAAAGTATTGGCTCCCTTCGGTAAAGGGAATCCCGAACCGCTTTTTGTTGGTTACAATAATTTGATACTTGATTACTCTTATGTCGGCCGTGACCAAAAGCACATTAAATTGATACTGGCATCATCCAGAAACCCGGAAATCAGATTATCCGCCATCGGATTTAATCTGGCGGGTTTACTTCCCGGTATCCAATTCGGCCAAAAAATCGATATTATCTATAAGCCGGCGCTTGATAACTGGAATAATCATTCACGCTTGATTTTAAAAATAAGCGATGCTAGACTGTCGCCCAGGTTTAAGGGAAATAATTAAATTTAGCCCGTTATATAAGTCTTAATAATTATGCATTTAAGAAAAATACCTGCGACTATGGCCACCCAACATCCGGATAATGCCGGTAAACCTTACTGGCATTCCCGTCCGTTTGTCTCCTCAATTGCCGAAATAAGGGAAAGTTTTCTTTGTTTTTCTGATCTCCACATTGATGAATATAATTGGGATTGGGAAGGCAAATTCGTTGATGAAGCCGTTGTAGACAGGCTGCTTCATCAGCATTTTTCTTATTTTAAGAAACATCCTTTGGGAAAAGATAAATTTTTAACGTTCCGCTTTCCCAATCCCAGGGTCGAAAAACAGTTCAGATTGGCCAGGGCTTTAATGGTCGCCATAACCAGCAGCCAGCTGGCAGTAAGTCTTGGATTTAAAAACGATCCCATTTTTGAAGCCATACTGCCTTTAACGGAAACTGCCGGAGAAATTATTGATATTCAGCAGGCTTTTAATTCTCTTGTTGGAATAGAACATAAACTTCTTAAGTTGAATCAATCCATAAAATATATGGAAATTATTCCGCTTTTTGAACAGGTACTGACAATTATTAATTCCGACAAAATTATAAAGGAATACGTTGCGCTCCATAAAAAAATATTCGGTCGAAAACCGGTTTATTTACGCCCGTACTGTGCCCGAAGCGACCCGGCGTTAAATTCAGGAATAGTCCCGACCGTTTTGGCTTTAAAAGTGGCCCTTTCCAAATATAAGGATCTGGAGCGTGAACTGGAAATAAGTTTATATCCTATGCTCGGTACAGGTTCTCTTCCTTTTAGGGGAGGTCTTTCTCCCGATTCTGTTGATCTTTCTCTTAAGGAGTATGCCGGCGTGAAAACATTAATTATTCAGAGTGCTTTCCGGTACGATTATCCGCGGAAAAAAGTCCTGGAAGCAATTATGAAAATCAATGCCGGATTACCAAAGACTTCCTCTCTTGCTTTAAACAGAAAAAAGATAAAATCAGTCTATTCGGCTTTGCCATATTTTATTAATCCTTACCGTGCAACAATAGAAAAAACCGCACCCCTGATAAACGGTATCAGCCGCTATGTTGCCAAAAGAAGAGAAAGAATGCTCCATATCGGACTATTCGGCTATAGTCGGGGAGTCGGCCGGGTCAGCCTGCCAAGAGCCATCACCTTTACCGCAGCTCTTTATTCAATCGGTGTTCCTCCTGAATTAATAGGAACGGGCAGGGGATTGAGATCTGCTTCGAAAAAAGGTTTTAACGGTAATATCAATTCAATTTATCTGCATCTTAAGGAAGATCTGATTAAAGCGGGATTATTTCTTAACAAAGATAACCTGTCAGCTCTATCCGGTAAAAGTAATGCCTGGCAGGAAATTGCACAAGATGTTCAGGAGATCGAAAAAATTTTCAAAATCGAATTGGGACCTCAGCAAAATAATCATAAGGAACATAAAAAGTTATCAGCTACAATTCTTGACCGTTTTCAAAATAATAAAAACATTTCTCAACTGATAACTCTCACCGGCCATCTCCGTCACTCCCTCGGATAAATCAGGATTAAATTATGGGTTTAATTAGGCTGATTTTAGTTATAAGTATTTTTGTAGTACATATCCGTAATTATGAAGGTGATTTTCTTCTTGGTGCGACATTGGCTGTCCATCTGTTTTTTCTGATTTCCGGATTTTTTATATCATTTGTGCTGACGGAAAAATACAAGTCAATAAAAGGAAGAGTTAAGACATTTTACTTAACCAGGTTTTTAAGGATACTTCCACTCTATTGGTTAATACTCTTTTTGACTCTTCTTACGATTATCTTCTTCCGGAACTACTTTTTGTCTGAGCCCCAATCATATTTCGGTAATATATTGGCTCAATTTCATTCTATTTCAGCTTTTCCGGCACCGGCTGTTTTATATTTTTTCTTGATAAATCTGACCCCTGTTTTCCAGGATACTGTTTTTTATCTTAAAATTCATTCCCTATCTAATAATCTGATTCTTTCCGGGAATGCGCTAATTTTTGTTCCTAAAGTAGCCGGATTTTTACTAGTGCCAGTTGCCTGGATTTTGGCGCTCGAAATTTATTTTTATCTTTTGGCGCCCTGGTTATTGAAATTAAAAATAAAACCGCTACTGGTATTTATTATTTTATTAATGCTCTTAAGAATTGATTTTATTTTAAATGGTCTGTATTATGATCCATGGAATTACCGGTTTTTCCCTCTTGAATTGAATATCTTTCTTCTTGGTATCCTGTCTTATAAAATGTCCGGAAAAATTCTTAGATTCTCACCCAATAAATTGATTGATATGGTGTTATATATAACTGTTCTTATAGTAATAATAAATTATTATTCTTTACCTCAATTATTTATCGGAAATTTTCCTTTGATTCATTGGATAATAATTTTACTTCTGGGCTCGGTTTTACCCTTCATTTTTCGTCTTTTTAAATATAATAAACTGGACATTTTTTTAAGTAATTTTTCTTACATCCTTTTTCTGTCACACTTTTTAATAATCGATACATTTCGTTCACTCTATCCGGTTTCGCCAAATCATTTTGAACTGATTGTTACTGTCAGTATCATTTTATTTTCCTTAATTTTATATATTTTTTTCCTGATCCCCCTGGAAAAATTTCGTTCTAAATTCAACATAGCAAAGTAATGGAATTTATGGCAAAGTTTCGCTATACTACGAAATAGTTAGATTATTGTATGGCAAAAATCTCAATCTCCAAAAGAGCTGCTGTTACTCCTGCCTCAGCTATCAGAAAACTGGTTCCCTTTGCCGACACTGCCAAAAAAAAGGGTATAAGGGTATATCATTTAAATATCGGCCAACCTGATTTGCCCACACCCCCTGAAATAATGAATCTTATCAGGAAATTCCCCGATAAAACATTGGAATATGCACCTTCATCAGGAATGCCGGAAACCGTTTCAGCCTGGACCGCTTTTTTTCAAAATAAAGGATTTCCCTATAAAAAAGAAGATATTCTGGTTACTTCAGGCGGCAGTGAAGCTTTAATATTTACCGTAATGGCAATAGCCGATCCCGGGGATGAAATAATCGTATTTGAGCCTTTTTACACCAGTTATGCCATTATCGCTGCCATGTCCAATGTTATTCTCCGTCCGGTCAGAACACACGTTGAAGACGGCTTCCGTTTGCCTGATAAAAAACTAATTGAAAATAAAATTAATAGGAAAACCAAAGCCTTGATTTTATGCAATCCCAATAATCCCACCGGTACCCTTTATACGGATGAAGAAGTCCGGATGTTAGCTGATTTAGCGCTAAAATACAATCTGTTTATTATCTCTGATGAAACATATCAGGAAATAGTTTTTGACGGTAAAAAAGTTCTTCCGTTTTCAAATTTCAAAGACCTTTTGCCCCAACTCGTCATAACCGACAGCGTTTCCAAAAGATTTAATTCATGCGGAGCCCGTGTCGGTTGTGTTGCCAGCAGGAATAGGGAAATAATGGCTGCAATTCTTAAATTTGCCCAAGGCAGACTTTCGGTGGCTACCGTTGATCAACTGGCTGTTGTTCCGCTACTTAACAATCATGAAGATTATGTAACCGGAATTAGAAAAATATATCAGAACAGAAGAGATACGGTCGTCAGGGAACTGGAAAAAATTGAAGGAGCCGCTTTCCGTACACCTATGGGAGCATTTTATATAATCCCGACGCTTCCGGTTGATGACTCAGACCGGTTCGCGCAGTATTTGTTGGAAAAATTTTCCGATAAGAAGGAAACTGTCATGATTGCTCCGGCTACCGGTTTTTATAAAACACCGGAATTGGGAAGAAAAGAAATAAGAATTGCTTATGTACTTGAACAAAGAAAGTTGGAAAGAGCAATTGATCTTCTCAATATAGCTGTCAGACAATATAACCGCCTTAAATAGCCCAAATAAGCCCCTGATAAAGATTTAAATATTTATGATTAGGACACTAATAAAAGATACTCCTTCAAAAACAGGCCAGAAAGTTATTGTTTACGGTTGGGTGGATTCAATCCGGTCACACGGTAAAATTGCTTTTATTGATCTGCGGGATGTTACCGGAGTAATTCAGTTGGTTGACCTGAAAGGCAATTTCAGTAAAAATCTCGGTAATGAATTTGTCGTCAGAGCAGAAGGGAAAATTGCCAACAGACCTGAAAAACTTAAAAATCCCAAATTAAAAACCGGTCAGATAGAATTGGTTATTGAAAACCTGGTAGTCGTATCCGAATCCCTTGAACCGCCCTTTCCGATAGACTCGGAAGGGTACGAAATCAATGAAGAATCAAGGACCAAATTCCGCTATCTTGATATCAGGAGAAAAAGAATCAGAAATAATTTGATCACCCGTTCAAAAGTTACAAATTTCATCAGGAATTATCTTTCAGGAAAAGGTTTTTATGAAATTGAAACTCCCATTTTAACCAAAACCACTCCGGAAGGCGCCCGGGATTTTATCGTTCCGTCAAGACTGCAGAAAGGAAAATTCTATGCTTTACCACAGTCGCCCCAACAGTATAAACAGCTACTGATGGTGGCCGGTCTTGAACGGTATTTTCAAATCGCCCGCTGTTTCCGGGATGAAGACCCCCGCCATGACCGGGCATACGGTGAATTTACCCAGCTGGATGTGGAAATGTCTTTTGTCAGTCAGGATGATATATTGCAATTAACGGAAAATCTTTTTACCGCGCTGATCGGCGAAATATTCCCTGACAAGTGTATTACTGAAAGTCCCTGGCCAAGAATACCCCATAAAACAGCCAAAAGTATTTACGGTTCCGACAGACCTGATTTGAGAAAAGATAAAAAAGACAGAAATGAACTTGCTTTTGCCTGGATTATTGATTTCCCTTTATTCAATAAACAAACAAAAGAAGATTTCTTCCATGGAGCCGGAAAAAGCAAATTCGCTCCTTCCCACCATATGTTTACTGCTCCGCACCCGGATGATATAAAAAAGCTTGATCAGGATCCTTTAAAAGTCAGGGGATTGCAGCATGATCTTGTTCTCAACGGATACGAAATCGGCGGCGGTTCGATTAGAATCCATGATCCGAAAATTCAGGAAAAAGTTTTTGACCTTATCGGGTTCACCGGAGAACAGAAAAAACAGTTTACCCATTTGCTGACTGCCTTTAAATACGGCGTTCCGCCTCACGGCGGGATTGCTCCCGGTATAGACCGCTTTCTTATGGTAATTCTTGGTGAACCGAGCGTCAGGGAAGTAATGGCATTCCCTTCATTATCCTCCGGTACAATCAGTGTCATGGATGCACCCAGTCCGGTTGAACCCGATCAGTTAAAAGAATTGGCTATAAAAGTTGAAAAAGATTGATAATTCTCCTTTTTAAAAATATCCTATGCCGAAAATAAATAATAATTCCACTTATTTTGTCCAAAAAGCAATCCGGATATTGGAGTTTTCTCTTTTTGCCGTGCTTTTATCCCTTTTTCCTTCTCCCAATTTCTATTTCAGACCGCAGATTCCTGTCCAAATAAGCCATGCCACCGATCCCCAAATCAGTTTGCCTCCGCCTCCGCCATTGCCGGTTAATGGGAATTTATCACCGCTTCCGATATTATCTGCACAAGGCGTTGTAGTTAAGGATCTGGAATCGGGAGTTATTCTCTATGCCAAAAATGAGCAAAAACTTCTTTTTCCGGCTTCAACTACTAAAGTGATGACCGCGCTTATTATTCTGGAAAAGTATAATCTTGATGACGTTTTTACCGTAAATTCCGTTATTACCGATGGACGGAAAATGGATCTTATGGCCGGAGAAAAATTAACTGTTGAGGCGCTGCTGCAGGGCACTTTAATTCACAGTGCCAATGATGCGGCTTATGTTTTAGCTGATAATTACCCCGGAGGTGTGTCAGCATTTGTCAAGGCTATGAATGATAAAGCCAGGCAGATAGGATTAAGAGATACATATTTTACCAATCCCGTCGGTTTTGATGACCCCCACCACTACACAACTCCGCTTGATTTGGTCAGATTGGCAGTTTATGCATTAAACAATAAAACATTTAATAAAATAGTCTCCACCAAAGCCATTACAGTTTCTGACATAACATTCACATATTTTCATGAGCTTACTAATGTCAACCAGCTCCTGGGCCGTGTTGCCGGAATAGCCGGGGTAAAAACCGGTTATACCGAAAATGCCGGAGAAATCCTGATTTCCACAGTCAAAAAAAACGGGCATAATATACTTTTTGCCGTTCTTAAAAGCCACGACCGGTTTGGTGAAACCGTCAAACTGATTGATTGGGTTTTTTACAATTTCAAATGGGTTGAAGTAGCTGAAGTAGAAATTTAAAAATTTTTCGCTTCCGGCTTACTCTGTATATTCCGGCGCAACAGCCTGGTAATAAGCTACAAAGTCATTATCACCTTCAAATACAAATATCGGTTGAAGATAAAGCTGGGGTGTTGAAGAATCATAATAAGCCAGGTATATTTTCCTGATGTTAACAAGGTTGCCGTTATTCCCCTTTTTGATAACTTCGGCTTTACCGCTGACTAAAGCCTCATAAGCCTTCTCACCGGAAATTAACGGATAAGTGCCGTATTCATTTTCAGCAATTGGCCAAAAGGTATAAGAGATTTCCAGTACATTTTCAAGCTGTACCCCCAATGTTTTTGCATAAATCGCGTAATTATAACTCTTATCGTATTCATCAGGCAGAACCGGCATTCCTTCCAGATCATTTCTGAAGTAATGTATTTTCACGGCATGTGCCGCTGACAGGCTGGTTGCCGTTACCATTTTTTTCAGCCTGTCATCATATGTCAGGGGTTCGGTTGTCACCTTTCCCTTTAAAATGGAATTGTCGATAAGATTGGTATACTCCAAATAATTTTGAACGTTCTCAATTGCTTCTTCTTTGGATGCTATCTGTCCTAAATTAAGAATTGACTGATTTTCCGTATAGTTATACCGCAGTTGGAAATTAAGGTGAACACTGTCAATAAAAAGTGTCAAGTTGGGATCTTTAGCGCTTTTATAGTAGTAATATACCGAATCAACAACGGGTTGTTCTTCCTCAAAGTCAAACCTCTTGGCCAGTTTCTTAGCTTCTTCTCCCGATTCAAATGTATAACTCTTTTTTGGCATGAGATAAACTTTTGCCGAGCTGCTTGCCTGGGGGGGAGTTCCTTCAACAGTCGCAAGTGTGAAATTTAAGCCGGAAGAGGAAATACCGGTTTTCGGATAAACCGGTTTTGGCAATTTTCCGAAACGGACATCCGGAGGTGCCGGCGGCGGTTTGTTCAATGCCAGATAATAATTAATAATAAACCCGGTAATAAACCGCAATATGATAAATACAACAGCTAAAAACGCCAGAAATAAGCTCGTTTTTCTGACTCCTATGGAAATTTCAGTCAAATTGGCCATAATACCTGAATTGAGTATAAATTAGGGCCTGTGCTAGAATCAATACATGGAAAAAGTAAGGTGCCGGATAGCTCCTTCTCCGACCGGTCAGGATCTTCATATCGGCAACGTATACACTGCGCTTATAAATTATGTTTTTACCCTCCAAAATAAAGGCAGATTTATCGTCCGGATTGAAGACACCGATCGTGCAAGAATTGTTGCCGGATCGGAAAAAAGAATTTTATCGTCATTGGAATGGTTTGGCATAAAGCATGATGAGGGACCGGATATTGGAGGCCCTTTTTCCCCATACCGCCAGTCTGAAAGGTTAAAACTGTATGCAGATCACGCTGAAATATTGATTCGGAAAGGCTATGCTTATTACTGCTTTTGCACACCCGCGGATTTGGAAAAAATGAGGGCTCTCCGGATAAAAGAAGGCAAGCCTCCTCTTTATGACGGCCGTTGCCGGAAAATTGATGCCCGGGTTTGGAGAGACAGGATTAAAAAAGAAAAGTATGTCATCAGGCTAAAAGTACCCGAAAAAGGCAGGACAGTATTTAATGATGTTATCAGGGGTGAAATCAGTTTTGAAAACAGACTGCTGGATGATCAGGTATTGTTAAAATCCGACGGTTTTCCTACTTATCATCTGGCCGTTGTAGTTGATGATCATCTGATGAAAATAACCCATATAATAAGGGCGGAGGAATGGATCTCATCCACCCCCAAACATGTTCTTCTATACGGATTTTTCGGCTGGCCGCTTCCGATTATTGCCCATGGCCCTGTTTTAAGAAATCCTGATAAGAGTAAATTGTCCAAAAGAAAAAATCCGGTCTGGGCTTCCTGGTATAGGGAAAAAGGATTTCTTCCTGAAGCAATTCTGAATTATCTGGCGCTAATGGGATGGTCGCATCCTGACGGAATTGATATTTTTTCCATTTTGGAGTTTATTAAAAAGTTCCGCCTTGAAGATTTAAAACCCGTCGGCCCCGCGTTTGATCTGAAAAAACTGGAGTGGCTCAATGGAGAATATATCCGCCGGACTCCGAATTCAAAACTCAAATCTCAAATCTGGGAATTTTATGATAAATTGTATCCGGCGGATTTGATTGATAAAACTGTTCCCCTTATCAAAGAAAGAATAAAAATACTTTCAGATTACCGGCCTCTTTGCCGTTTCTTTTTTAAGGAGCCGAAAGAATATGAAATCGATTTATCTCTCCATAAAAATCTGCTGAAAGAAATAGCCCAATTACTTGGTAATCTCAATAATTGGCAGGCTGACAATATAGGTGATTTGATGCAGAATTTAGCCCGAAAATTAAAAATAAAAAACGCGGATTTTTTCATGATCCTTAGAGTTGCCGTTACCGGCCAAAAGATCACCCCGCCCCTTAATGAA
This sequence comes from Candidatus Gottesmanbacteria bacterium RIFCSPHIGHO2_01_FULL_40_15, assembly GCA_001779115.1. Taxonomy (GTDB): domain Bacteria; phylum Patescibacteriota; class Microgenomatia; order 2-02-FULL-39-11; family 2-02-FULL-39-11; genus 2-02-FULL-40-10. The sequence goes on along the minus strand of MFJF01000005.1, from coordinate 5,814 downwards.
TCTATGGAAATTTTGGGTAAAAAAGTAGTCCTCAGTAGAATAAAAAAAGCTTCATTATAAATCTTTTTGTCGGATTATGAAAACAACGCTTCTTATTGCTTCGTATAACTCGGATAAACTCCGGGAAATTAAAGCAATTCTTCAAAATATTCCCGTTGCTTTAAAATCCCTGTTTGATGTTGGAATTACTGATATTATTAAAGAAACCGGTCAGAACTATCATCAAAATGCTCAAATTAAGGCGGAATATGCCGGAAGGAAAACCGGTCTTTTGACATTAGCCGAAGATTCAGGCTTGGAAATTGACGAATTATCAGGAAAACCCGGAATTTATTCCGCCCGTTTTGCCGGCGGATCCGATGCTGACAGAAACAAAATAATTTTGGCCCAATTAAAAGGAGTGCCCGTTGAAAAAAGAACAGCCCGGTTTATTTGTGTTGTCGCACTTTATGATGCGAAATCTGAAAAAACTTATTTTTTCAAAGGCGAAAGTAGAGGGTGGATCACCGAAAAACCGCTTGGCCGGGCCGGATTCGGTTATGACCCCGTCTTTTTTAATAAAGACTTGAAAAAAACCAATGCTCAGGCTTCCCGGCAGGAAAAAAACCGCGAGTCACACCGTGCCCGCGCCCTCCTGAAAGTAAAAAAATTTCTTCTCCGTTCATATGCGGTTTAAAACAATTCTTCGGTCCAGTGCGGGTTTCTTTCAACAAAAAGTTCCAGAAAAATTTTGCGCCCGGTTGCCGTTTCCAGTTCTTTCCTGACCGCCATGCCTATTTCTTTGATCATTTTCCCCTTTTCTCCGATAATCATACTTTTATATCTGTTTGAAGAAGTTATTATCCGGGCTTTTATGTAAGTAGTATTGTTATCTCTTTCGCTGATCCCGTCTACCGCTGTCGTTAACGAATAGGGGATTTCTTTACGCAAAAATATAA
>MFJF01000005.1:0-4842 GCA_001779115.1 Candidatus Gottesmanbacteria bacterium RIFCSPHIGHO2_01_FULL_40_15 | reverse complement strand
TTTACTGTTCAGGTTTAATGCCGGTATGGCCAATGCTGACCTGTCAACTATTTTTGCGCCATACGGCAATAAGTCAAAAATAGCATTCAGGAGTAAGTTAAGATTATAGTTATATAGACCCGATATTTCTACAACTCTATCAGAATCGTCTTCCATAAATCGGTAATGGGGAATAAAAGAGGGTGATTTTATATCCATTTTATTGTAAGCCATTATTTTCGGTTTATCGGTTTTTCTGGAAATTCCGTAAATTTTGTTCTCCTCGATATCCCTGTCTCTGGTATGATCAACCAGATATACAATCACATCAACGCGTTCTTTAAATACTTCACCAACGGCTTTATTGATTTTCTTCGATACAGGATCTTCAACCTTAGCAAATATTCCGGGTGTGTCAATAAAAATAATCTGTCCTCTTTCATCCTCGTAAATCCCGTAAATCGGCATCCTGGTGGTTTGCGGTTTAGGTGAAGTAATCGATATTTTATGTTTAAGAATATTGTTAAGCAGAGTAGATTTGCCGCTGTTTGGCCTTCCGATAATAGCCGCATATCCCGCTTTAATTTGGCTCCCCTTTTCTTCTTTTTGAACTGTATTGCTCATCTTGACAATTATACCCGCTTACTCTAGGATATCAATAAAAGACATTGTCAGACTTCAATCAAAATAAATGGAAAAAAAATTCAAAGAAATTTATAATAACAATAAACTCATTGTTTGGGCTGCTGCCGTTTCAATCATATTATCTGTTGCTGTTTTAATTGCCGTTAAAGACGAAGTTACCCGATTTACCCTGATTATGCCTATTTTTGCCGGATTTATTCTCTTTTCCATTTTGGTAACTCCTGATGAGGAATTGGAGGACAACCCCCCTGTTATTCACAAGGAAGTAACTAAAAGGAAAAAAACGGCAAAAGCTTCGCGTTAATCCGATTAAATTCCCGGCATTCACTTTGCATTTTATCTGTCCTGCTGCTAATATATATCGGTATGCTTACTCAAAAAATATTGGGAACGAAATATCGGAAAGTGAAATATCACGGTCAGGTAAAATTCATACTTTTTGAATGCAACTTATGCCGGAAAAGTTTTTCCAAAATGGAGAGCTATGCGAAAAAACAATTCAAAATTCATAAAAACGCCTGTTGTTTTTGCTCTCCGGATTGCCGGAATAATTATTTTCAGCGTTTAAGAAAGAAACAAATTGAAAACTTTAAAAAACCGGTTCAAAAAAATACCAATATACTTGATTGGGTCGACCGTTTTTTTCGTGGTTGACTTGAATATTCACATTATAATTTTATAGAAAGGCGATTTGTATGAACAAAAATCTCATAATCGGCGTTATTGTCCTGGGTGCCCTACTTCTGGGCGGTGTTATCTTCATAAATAATATTAGTAGGCCAAAGCCTTCAACTCCGGCAGTTACGGAAGAGGTAAGGGAAGCAGGTGAAGAATCTGTAATGGAGGAACAAATTGATGAAGATAAGGATGAAGATAAGGATGAAGATGATGAAGATAAAAAAGACAGTGAAAACGTAAAAACTTTTGAAATAAACGCCTCAAGTTTTAAGTTTTCCCTTACGGAAATCAAAGTAAATAAAGGAGACCGGGTCAGAGTCGTTCTTAATATTACGGAGGGTTTCCATGATTTCGTAGTTGATGAATTTGATGCCCGGACCAAACAAATCGGGGAGGGTAAATCCGATACGGTTGAATTTTTGGCAGATAAGGAAGGTACGTTTGAATTCTATTGCAGCGTCGGGGATCACCGGGCCAAGGGAATGAAAGGTAATCTGATCGTGCAATAAAAAAGGAAATGGCCAAATTGGTTGATATTTTTTATGCCTGGTGCATCAAAAAGCGCGAATTAATCATTCGCGCCTTTTATTTTCTTTATGCTCTTCTTTTCTTTATTTTAGTATACGGAGGTAAATCTGTATATTATTTAGACGCAAAGTATTCTTTCTTTTATTCGTTGGCATTGATTTTGGGAAAAATTGCCGTAATAAATTTTTCAGTCGTTTTAATTCCCGGTATCTTTAAAAGGTTCCGTCTAAGGCATAAAACAGTTTCTTTATTGATGATATTCAGGCGGTATATAGGAATTTCCATGTTCCTTTTTGCCCTTATTCATGCGTCTTTTATCAGATTAATTCCGGTTATTTCCAGGATGGAATTTGTTTTTCTTCGGCCTGCGTTTGAATTAGCCGGTTTGTCGGCACTGTTTCTTCTTTTTTTACTGTTTACAACCTCAAATGATTTGTCCCAGCGGATTCTGAAAATCTGGTGGTATAGGCTGCATAAGCTGATTTACCTTATTATGTGGTTAATTTTATTCCATTTGGGTCTTCAGAGGATAAGTATTTGGACGCTGATTTCGGCAATCACTGTATTTGTGATGATAGCTTCTTTTATCTATCAATATTTAAGCCGCATCCGCAGATAATCATCACGCTTTCTTTTTTAAATTTTTAATTTTACTCTCAATATAGGGAGAAAAGTGTCCGGCATATTTTTTTTGCAAATCAGCTCTCATATAGTCATTGGGAGATAATATTTTCCGGCAATTATTGCTCCCGCAACGGCATTTTCCGTCTTCGGTATAAGGCCAATTTTCATCACTGTCCCAGGTCACAGAGTCAAGTGTTATTTCTTCACCCTTATTAATATTGCGGCGCGCTTCAAGTGTCACTCCGTCAATAAGCCATGAATTAGGATTGCAGGAATGGTTAAGGAATTCATCAATACTGTCGGATTTATCCCTAGTGGTCAAGCCCAGATAGTGGTTTTCATCTATTTGAACAAGAGTTTCATCCCGGTATTTTCCCGATAAATATTTATTCACCGGTATTATTTTCCCGCCCCATATCATTAAGATTTCCCCTTTTCTTAAATTCTTCGCAGCAAATACTCCTTTTCCTGAAATAGGGGATTGTGAAACAGTCAATTTGGGATGAGCCCATGTATGCTTCAGGTACTTATTGCTTAATGTAGTCATTGGTTTTCTCCGCATTCCCGGCAAAATCCGCAGATGACATTATTCCGGCTGCCGCATTTGATACAGCTTTTATTGAGATTTATTTCAGCGTCGGTTTGGAATAATACCCTTCCCATTGATGATAATGATGACAGTAGTTTTTTCAGCGGATTGTCAGTCAGAGTATTTTTTAAACCCAAGAATTTCTCTACCCGGTCGACCGTAATCGGTGATCCTCCGCAACTGCCGGAAAGTGCCAAAGTTGCCTGACCGTTATAATGAAGATAATTATAAATTACCGACATATAGGCATGGAAGACGTCTTCTTCAGCAATTCCGCTTTCGGGCATCTGATCCAACGCGTTTTCGAAAAATAAAATCCCTGAATTATTTTCTTTACCGGAAAAGCCGTCCCTTATAAGATCAATTATATCGCCAAGATAATATTTTCTGCTTTTATTATTATAAATCAGTCTGTTTTTATTCCGGTTTGCCAGTAAAAATCTGTCAATATTGCCTGCGTTATAAGTATTTGTTAACCAGAATTTTATTTCAGCCTCGTGCGTTCCCGCATCAATTTCCGGATTTTCAAACAATTCCTTAACCCACTCGTGGCCGTCATCTCCTATTTTCACCGATATGCTGTTTATTTTTTCGTTATCATAATAAAAAAGATAAAGCTGTCCGTAATCGTAATTGAGAAGTCCATATGGGTTGTTCGGCTTATCATCGAAACTGGCCGGACCTGAAGGGCTGTAGTTGGCAATTAACTGATAGGGATTCTCAAGAGGCTTATTTAAAATCTGATTAATGCCGTTTTTGACAATTCCTCCTCTTTCTCTTTCATCAATTTGCCAATATATGTTATAAACGGGTTTCATTGAAGGATCGGTAAAAAAATCACCGTTTCTTCCGGGATAATAATGATAAGGCAACGATACCGGTTCGTCAGCCAGCACTTCATTGAGATAGGCCTTTAAATTTTGCCTAAAATACGGTTTTTGTTCTTTAAGAGGTAAGCCCGATAGTTTAAAAGATTCTGCCCGGGGATCAAAACTGAATTGTTTAAGGTATTCTCCTGTAGTTTTCATTTTCCCTGCACGGGGAATATTAATATTTAAGAGGTTAATCGGTCTTCGGACTTTCTCCCATTTTTATGGGAGATTACCGCTGCGGCACAGTTGCCGATTTTCACGGCATTCCCGGGGACCCCGATCTCAATCGGGGCAGCCTTTTCCTCCTATACGGAGAATGGCTGAATTTAACCCTTATATCATTTTATAGTTCAATCCGGTGAATTTAACAAGACTTCATTTATTTTTTTTACACAAAATAGACTTTTTGGACCACATGGACAACGCCAATTTACCTTCTCTGGCTGCGTCCTCCTCCAAAACCTCTTCCTCCGCGGCCGCCACTATTGCCGCTTCTTCCGCCGGTATAGGTCGGTTTCGGCAAAGCCTCTTTGACGACCAAATTTCTTCCTTCCAGATTGTGATTATTCAGACCTGCTATTGCTTTTTGAGCTTCTTCTTCCGAACTCATTTCAACAAATCCGAATCCGCGGCTTTGTCCGGTATATTTATCTTTAATGACATTAACGGACATTACTTCTCCGTACTGGGTGAATAACTGGCCCAATGTGTCTTCAGTTACGGAAAACGGAAGACTGCCGACAAAAATATTTTTTGCCATTTTGATTGCTCCTTGAAAGCCTTATCCTTTAACGGGATAAGCAATATTTATAAATAATTAAACTAATAAAACTGTCTAAATAGGAATTGTCTTAAGAAGAGCGAAAGATATCTGAAAAAATGATTGGATATCTTTTTCTTTAATCAGCTTAATACGAAATCAAATCT
>MFJF01000004.1:640-41487 GCA_001779115.1 Candidatus Gottesmanbacteria bacterium RIFCSPHIGHO2_01_FULL_40_15 | reverse complement strand
TTGGAGGCATGGACATTATGAAGCGGCAGTACAAAAAATAACCTAACCAGACGAAGGTTGTGCTTTATATTATCGATTACCGAAACTATCGGTATCCAGGAATTTTGCACATCTTTCCAGTAAAGCATATTGCCGGTATTAATTAAATTTAACAGTAACCACAAGCCGAAAAATCCGAGCATAACCGGTATAAATATTACGGCATTGACCGGTTTCAATTTTTTTTCCTTTAAATCGGACAAAAGAAAAAGCAGAGTCAGAGGAAATAAAAATAATCCGGTCGGTCTGGTAACATATAACAAACCTGAGAAAAGAGAAATCTGCAGCCATTTTCTTTTTATCAAAAAATAACAGTACCAGATCAGAATCAACAGGAATAAACCCTCGGTGTAATAGCTTCTGTAAAAAATACTGAAAGGGAAAAGGAAAAGCAGAAAAACAGTTTTTAATGCAATTTTTTCCCCGTAAAATTTGCCAATGACATAATACAAACTTATAAAATTTGACAACATCAAAATTTGGGAAACAATGAAAGCCGTTGCCTCTATGTTTCCAACCAGCGTGTTAATCAGGGAAAGCAATGACGGATATAAGGGAAAAAAAGCATAAGTTAATCCGTCTAACACCGACTTGTCGTTAATATCAATAATTGAAGGGTTTTCCGGGTAACCGGCATCTGCAATCCGTAAATACCATTGAGCATCCCACTGGCCTAAAGCCCGTAAAAAATTGAATCTGCCCAAAATCCTTTCATCCTGAAAATAATGATGGGCAGAGTTTTTGTACATTAATTCATTAAAAGGAACCAGGGAATGGAAGTTCCACATATAAAAATACAGAAAAAAGTTAATAGCGATGAAAATAAGTAGAGCCTGTTTTAGACGCGGCATAAATGAACGGCAGGTTAAATAGGGCTTATTGACAAGCTATTCTATAAGAATGGGCTCTCTTTTTCAAGAGAGCCCATAACTCTGATGTGTCAACCAAAAGCAATACTGTCTGTAAATTTACTGATTAATTGTAATAACCGATGTATTTGCCCATGTATCTACAAAAGTCGTTGTTTTGGCATTTCCGCTTGATACTCCACCATCAACTTTGGTGTTGTAATTAGTTTTGTTGCCCCCGGAATTTGCACTTGAGCTTATGTTATTAACAACTCTTCCATCTTGAGTGTTATTCACAGAAATTGACTGGGCGTCAACGACCAAAGCTACATTTTTTGACTGATAGCCTGTTTGTTCAATTAAAACATTCGTATCCTCTTCACAACCGCAACCGTTAATCTCGATGTCGGAATTGTTAACATCAGTATAGACGTCAAGATATGAAGTGGCTTTACCGCTTGATACATCCCCCAAAACCTTGGTGTTGAATTGGACTTCATTTCCACCTGAGTTTGTGTTGGAATTAACATTATTGGTAATAGCAGCATTCTGCGGATTAGTGACAACGGTTCTTTTTAACCTTACGACACCGCCAATATTCCACGACTGCGCACCGGTATCAATGATACGGACCCTATCGGCTGCTAATGACGGTGTAACGGCAGCTAAAAATAAAGCCGCGCTGAAAGCCGCGCTGATTATTTTTTTCACTTTATATCACCTCCTTTCAGGCAGATAATACTTAAACGGGTTTTCCACAAAAAAACACCCGTTACCGCCTGAAGACAACGGATCCGGGCAGATGTACCCAGACCCGTCAGGGGTAATGAGTGTTTATCCTGGCAGAGAGCAGTCTTATTTTTCATGGCAGAGAGTCGGCGATAAAAAAGCTTCCCGGGGCAGGGGAAAAGCTCGGCAAGAGATGCATAAAAAAAGCAATCCTATTCAAGGATTGCTTCCGTTTGCGGTCGGCAAACTCTTCTAATTTCACGTTAAAATGAATGACCACAGTTTGTCAAGTACCAGTTACATAATTTTAAAGCGGTAATTTGTCATAGTATGATATACTCAACAGAATAAATTTTAAATAAAGCGCTATGATAAGCTCTCTGTGGAAATTTGTAATTTTTTTCAGCAGTAATCTTCTGCCTTACATAACCATATTTCTTCTATCTCTTTTTATGCCCGGAGATACAGATCTGGGGTGGCACCTCAGATACGGGGAGTTCTTTTTCAAAACCGGAAAAATTGTCCGGGAAAACATATTTTCCCTGGAAATGCCCGGTTACAAATGGGTGAACAGTTCCTGGTTGACTGATTTAATAACATATCCGGTTTATAACACGGGAAGTTTTTTGGGGTTATCCATCCTTGGGGCAATTACGGTCGTTTTAACTTTTTACATATTTTCCAAGGTTCTCAAATTATCTTTCTGGGAAAAAGCATTTATTTTTCCGGTATTATATTTTCTGGAATATCCCCTGATTAAAATCTCGTTCAGGGGACAGCTGATATCGCTTCTTTTTACGGCAATAATCATTTACCTTTTATCCCAATACCGGCGGGGTAAAACAAAAACGGTATTTTTTCTGGTACCTTTATTTTTATTGTGGGCAAATCTTCACGGCGGATTTCTTTTGGGTCTAATAATTTGTCTTATGTATTTTACAATCCGGCAGATAAAAAATTTTACGGCAAAAAAGGGTTTTGCCGATAAAAATCTGGCCGCCGCGATTTTTATATCTATCCCGGCTACGCTGATAAATCCCTGGGGAATAGGAATTTACAGCGAAATAATCAGGCATTTTGGCAATCCCTACCAAAAATACATTGTCGAATGGATCCCTCTTTCTCCTTTTTCCGATTTATGGTGGGTATTAATTTTCTGGGGAATTTTCATCATTATCAACGTCAGCTTAATAGTAGACAGGGAAAAATTCAGTCATGTGTCGGAATGGGTTTTTATCACCGTGATAATGTATTTCCTGTCCCATTGGATGAGAAGATATGCCTGGACAATGTATCCCGTTTCTTTACCGGTGGCCGGATTTTTATTCAAAGACATCAAACCCGACAGAAGAAAATCAGTGTTAAGATTTCTTCCTTATTTAATTTTTATCATCATATATTTTGCCGCCGTTAAAATTCATATTCCGGGTCAAAAGCTGACAAAAATGAACTGGAGCCGGTTCTGCAATGAATTTATCAAATGTTCACCGGAGTCGGCGGAATTTTTACTAAATAATAAACCGCCCGGAAAATTTTTGTCCTTTTACAATTGGGGCGGATATCTTATCTGGAACTATCCCGAAATAGTTCCTTCAGTGGACGGCAGGATGCATTTATGGCAGGATAAAACCGGTTACAGCGCTTTTTCAAAATACTACTTATTGGAACAGGACATCCGGAACATAGACAACAGTGATTACGATACGGTTTACATATCTACTGAAAAACCTCTTTACCGCAGGCTAACGACACTCTCTGACCGGGGTCAGTGGACCAGAGTATACGAAGATGAATCGGCGGCAGTTTTTACAAGAAATAAATAATATATTTCCTTTTTTGGAAAATCTACTGATAGACCGGAAGAGCGATGGTCTTTTTCTTGCCGTTTACCGGAATATTTAAAAGCCAACCCAAAGTATTTCCCACAGCCGCTCCGATTTTAAGACCGGTATATGATCCGGGTCCGGGGTTAAATTCTATTTCTGATATTTGCCTGACGGTTAATCCGTTATTCCGCAACACTTTTTCAATCAGAATAAGAAGAATTTGCGAAGTCAATAAATGTAACTGGCTTTTTTCCGCTACCAAATCCCCGTTAAGGAATAATTTTATTTTGACAGATTGGCGGTTACTTGTATCAAAATATAATTTATATTTATTATTTTTCATGCCTTTTATAGCGGTTTATTTCGACTACCGACGCACCCTGTCTGATTATCCTCCAGGGAGACGGTGTTGTGTCAATAACGGTCGAGACCTGCCTGACTGTACAGTCACCAGGTACCGTAAAATCGGCCAGCCGGACAAGAGCAGGATCAAGATCTTTAAATTCAAAAGGTGTGTTTTTACCGTGAAAATTGGCTGACGGACCCAGTATCGGGACTCCGGTACCTTTTATTATTGTTAATGCCTGGCTATGATCCGGCACGCGGACCCCTAATAAGCCACCGCCGCCTCTTACCGGAGGAGGAATAAGATTTTTACGGCAATACCAAATTACCGTAAGTGATCCCGGCCAATAATCTTTCATTAGATGTCGCACATTGTCAGGAAGGGGAGATGTAAGAACTTTTTCCGCCATTGAAACGGAATCAACCAGAACCGGTGCGGGCTGATTTTCCGGTCTGTTTCTTATTTTGAATAACCTTTTGACCGCTTCATAATCATCTACCCGGCATCCGATACCGAAGGCTGTATCTGTCGGAAAAATGACAATACCTCCTTTTTTTAATATTTCTATGGCTTTTGAAACACTCATCAAAAAATATTTTTAAGATGGGGAAACTGATTCATATGTTTAATAGTGATGATCCTACTGTTATCTTCTTTGACGTCGAAATGCAATTCGAGTCTTTTTTCCGGAAGGAAGCCCTGAATTTTACCGGCCCATTCGATCAGTAAAACCGCGCCCGGATTATTATAAAAATCCGTTAAACCCAGATCTTCAATTTCAGGAATTTTTTCCAAGCGGTAGAGATCGGCATGGATTATCTGACTAACCTTTGTTCTCACCGGCCAATATTGTCGCACAATAATGAAAGTAGGGGAGATAACCCGCCTTCCCGGCAGAAACCAATTGATGAGTCCTTTTATGAAAGTAGTCTTACCGGCTCCTAAATCCCCGAAAAAAGCCAATACCTCTCCCCCTTTCAGCCGGGAAGCTAGTCTTTTTCCCATTTTTTTTGTCCGGGACGGGTTTTCACTGATTATGGTAATTCCGGATGAGGCCACTTTAGATAATTTTATTGGATAATCAATTTATTGCCAACTGTTATAACGTATAATAGTTTTTATGATTACGATAAGATCCGCCGAATTAAAAGACATTAAAGATATTATTGAAATATTCACTTATTTAATAAAGATTCACCTTGAATTTGACAGACAGTATTACAGGACCGGAAAAAATTTTAATTCTTCCGTTGAAAACTGGATAAAAGCACAAATTGAAGTACCGTCTCATTTTCTTTTTGTTTCAGTACAAAATAATGGAATAAGCGGCTTTGTATCAGGATACATTAAATATTTATTCCCCTGGTACAGAATAACAACTGTGGGGCATATTTCTTTTCTGGTCGTAAAGGAGGAATTTCAAAAAAAGGGAACCGGTAAGGCGCTAATGGCGGAAGCGGAAGGATGGTTTAAAAATAAAGATCTTGAATATATTGAAGTATTTGCCAATGAAAAAAATTCCGCCGGAGTATCCGCCTGGAAAAGTTACGGGTTTTCCGTTTTAAATCTGTTTTTGAGGAAAAAAATATAACAAATCAACTTCTTGAGCTTTTTTTCAATTTTATAAAACTGAGATAAGCTGAAGAAAAAATAGCGGCAATTCCCGCCATTAAAGGAATTCCGGCCAGAATACCGGAAAATTTTTTATCCGCTGCTCCGGCAACTGACGATGGAATTGAAAAAGTTTCTTCAGTAAAAGCAGAAGCAGCAGTTGAATCCATAAATTGTGCTGTTTTTCCGGTTTTATGTATTATTGATACTGACGGAGATAAATCCCGTGAAGAAATAAGAAATTTGGAAGTATTTTTATCAACTGTTGACAGGGTTACCGATGCCGGTAAATTTGGAGAAGTTTGGGAATTTACAGCCGGAGTCGGGCGGGCTGTCGGGATTAAGGTTGGTGTTGGTATAGGCAATATAACCTGAATATTAATTTCATTCTGATCGTCAAAGATAGCGGAACCTTTTTCAGTATAACGCTGGACTTTAAAAGAATATTCACCTGACACGTTACAATCAGGATCATCAGCATCAAGTTTTGCCAATATTTCTGTTTCAGCTGACTGGGAAGAGACTGATACAGAGGGGAGATTCTTCCATCCGTCACCGGTGGAGTACGGACCGTTAAACCAACTTTGGCCGTTCCAGGTATATCCGCAGTATTTATTCGTATTTTTCGGGTAAAAGACTCCCCTTAAGAAGTAAACAGCACCGTCGGAAGTATTAACATTAAGGACTGATTTAACCGAAAATTCCTGATCAAAACCGGTTATTATGGAATCCGGATGAGGTTCCTGTAATTCGATTGAAGCGGCCTGAACGGGCGAAAACAGTACTGAGATTAGAATCAGTATAATAATAATGCCAATAAGTCTGGCCGATAATGCCACTTAATTTTTTTTGTTTATTGTAAGTGCCAATATAATGTCATTTTACCGTTGTCATGGAAAATAAAGACGCCGTTACCTGCAGACTGGCCGCCCCGGTAAGTGTAGGCATTGCCTCCCTCGACAGCCTTTATCAAAGGGTTGTTATCATTGTACATGTCCACACCTGAATGAACGCCGGACCTGTAATACGCACCCGAATAGGGAGTATGGCCAAAACATTGGGTTATGGTAGGGTCCGACATAGGCCATTCCCAGGAACCGCCACCGGTTGATTTTCTCTGGGTGCTTCCTATATCATCACAGGAATTAGCATAAAAAGTAACTTCTTTTGAAGCTAAAAAGTTTAAGGGGTTATCATAGCCGCTCTCAAAATAAAATTTATTTAGTTCTGATTCATGCAGATTATACACACCCAGATGAAGATGCGGACCGGTGGAAAATCCGGTATTGCCCATGACACCGATTACTTCTCCTTTGTTTACCCTTTTGGAAACTCCAGCCTGGGAAAGGATTGAAGCCGCCTGCTGGATATTTCTTGCTTCCCGCTGGGCCGCCGCCAAATTTTGCTTATAGACAGCTTCACTGTTTTTAGTTACCAGTAAAAATACCTCTTTTTCCTTTTTTTGCTGGGCTAAAGTCACCTCTTCCTTTTCAAGCTGTTTTCTGGCCGCGTCCAACTGAACTTTCTTGTCCTCACGTTCCTGCTTTTGATCTTTGAAATTTTCCTTGCTGTTTTGCAATTGAAATAATAGTTTGCGGTCATGGGCCTGAACCAGTTGCATGTATTTAAAGCGGTTGACAAAATCCGAAAAACCGTTACTTCCCAAAAACAATGTTAGGTAAGACTGTTCACCGACTCTGTAAGTGGCAATAATCCTGTCTAAAAGTATCTGGGTTATTTTTGTCAGGGTATTTTCCAGCTTATCTATTTTCTCTGAAATCGTCAGGATATCTTTTTCCAACTGGGTAATCTTGGCATGCGTGGCTTCAATTTTGGCGGACGTCAGCTCAATTGAAGTTGTCAGATAGACAATTTGGGCGGTCATACTCTGTCTTTGAGCCGCACACGTATTGACTATATCGTTATAACAGGCGACTTTGTCATTGACATCATTTTTATCTTTGCAGGGATCGTCGGTCGGACAGAAAGGGGCAGACCGAACGCGGAAAGGTGTTACCAAAAAAATCCAGCAGATAAGAAGAAAAAATAATATGTACCTTTTAAAGGGTTTCACCATCGGCTACTCCTTAAGATACCTGGATGAAGCAAACAGACTGCCAATTAGCCCGATTGACAATCCGGAACACAACAGAATAAACCAGATAATTAAAATAAGCATAGTGTTTGGCGGCCAGACATCTATGGATATCCCCTGATAAGAAAATAACGAAAGTGTACCAACACCCTTCAAAAAGGAAGTTGCGTACGGCTTCAGATAATAAATTATGAAGGTGCAAAACAGCCAGGCGAGAGTCGCTCCGATAAATCCGTAAAATATTCCTTCGTAGACAAAGGGCTTTTTTATATACCAGTTGGTCGCACCGACCAGTTTGAGAACTTCTATTTCTTCTTTTTTCATCGCAATTTTCATACCGATTGACGTCAGAAGAATAAAGAAAGTTGAAAGGATCAATAACAAAATAAAAATTAATCCTATCCGTCTGACTGTTGTCGCCCAGGAAATTATCGTATCAACAACTTCCTTTTGAAAAACAATATCGTCGACACCTTCTTCACCCTTAACCATCTGATAAATTTCATTGAGATACTGAGGAGCGGTAGCTGAAATATCCAAAGAAGCAGGCAATATATCAGCAGTGACCATCTCAAGAAGAAGGGGGTCATCCTTATTTTGCTCCCGGTAAATATTCAGGGCTTCTTCTTTAGAAACATATTTAGTAGAGGATATTTTCCCCGTAGTCATCAGTTTATTAACAAGTTTGTCGATTGATGTTTTATCTTTCTCATTACTGAAAAATACGGTTAATTGAGGCTTACTTTCAAAATAAGAAACCAGAGATGAAGTCGATGTCACCAAAAGAAGGAAAAGACCCATCACAAAAAGGGTGATAAACATCATAAAAACAGAGGCAACAGCCTGATACGGAGTGCGGCGCAACCTCTGGAAAATGGACAGAGAATCAGTCATATTATTTATAAGTAACGGCTTCTCTTTTCATCCTTAATGATTTTTCCCTTTTTCATAACAATCACCCTTTTTTTCATACTGTTGACTATATCAACGTTATGGGAAGCCATAATTACGGTTTTTCCTTCTTTATTAATATCATTTATTATTTTTAATATTTCCCAGGAAGTTTTCGGGTCCAGATTACCGGTCGGTTCATCGGCTAAAATAACTGAGGTATTACCGGCAATAGCCCGGCCTATGGCAACACGCTGTTGTTCTCCCAGTGATAACTGCCGCGGAAAATAATTCAATTTATCTTCAAGATGCACAATATCAAGCACTTCTCCAATCCTTTTGTTAATTTCTTGCCTGCTTCTATTTAAAATTTCAAGGGCGACACCAATATTTTCTCCAACAGTCCGATCAGGTAAAAGCTTAAAATCCTGGAATATAAATCCGACTTTTCTCCTAAGATACGGCAATTTGGACTTTGGTAATTTGTTAACTTCCCAATCATCAATAAACACAGATCCGACTGTAGGCATAATTTCCCTGTTTAAAAGACGAAGAACGGTTGTTTTTCCTGCACCTGAAGGACCAATAAGAAAAATAAATTCTCCATCCCCGACTTTGAAATTAACTTCATTAACTGCAGTAATGCGGGGACCATATTTTTTTGTAACAGACTCGAATAGGATCATATGGTGATGAAGGCCCGGGATTTATTCCATAACTTCCACTTTACCGACATCCATCAGCCACCCGGCAGATTGAGCGGCAAAAGTCTCACCCCAAACACGAACTTTTTTCCCTTCAAACTGAGATAAATCAAGAACAGATGATGTTAATGCAACGGTCTGACTTTCCCCGCCCGGTCTTTCCAGCTTGTGAGTTCCTTCGCCGTTTATCCCTCCGGAAACAAGTTTCCCTTCGGCATTATCGCGGAAAGTTTTTGAATCTTTTGAACCCACGATAGTTGAACTTTCCGGCCCCCCGGTACGGGATGTACCGGTTACTCCCAGTAACCCCCGGCGGGTAGCCATAAAATATCCGCTTATTACGCCCAATATGATTATAATTCCTCCGGCTATAATATCCCGGTAATTGACTCCGTTTCTCTCAGAATTCAAATGGTGTACCAGAGGTTCTCCGGCAGCCGGTATAATTTTCACGGTTTTTAAATTTTTGTTTATCATTGATTAATAACTATTTAAGGCTATTTATTACTATACGACAGCAGAGAATTTTTTCAAGTATGAATTCAGAAACGGATCTATATTTCCGTCTAAAACCGCTTTACTGTCCCCTGTTTCATAACCGGTCCTTAAATCTTTTACAAGATGATATGGATGGAGTACGTATGAACGGATCTGGTTACCCCAGGATGCCAATTTAAATTTACCCTTGAGTTCACTGATATTCCTGACTTTTTCCTGCTCCATCAACTGCCAAAGCTTTCCGCGCAGAATTTTTAAGGCTGTTTCCCTGTTTTGACCCTGGTAGCGCTCTTGCTGACATTCAATAACGATACCTGTTGGCAGATGGCGGAGTCTTACGGCGGTTGAAACCTTATTGACATTCTGACCGCCTTTACCTCCTGAACGGAAAAATTCCCATTCCACATCCGAATCTTTTATATCTACCGTTTGATTGTCTTCCAATATCGGCACCACTTCAACGAGGGCAAATGAAGTTTGCCTTAATTTATCGGCATTAAACGGCGACTGGCGGACCAATCTATGAGTACCAGACTCGCTTTTCAGATGACCGTACGCGAGATATTGGGGAATGGAGATAACCGCACTTTTTATACCCGCTTCTTCACCGGGAACTTCGTCGACCATTTCATGCTGCCACTTTTTTGATTCAATAAAGCGGAGATACATCCTTAAAAGCACTTGCGCCCAATCCATTGCTTCTGTTCCACCCTGACCGGGATGAATGGAAAGTAAAGCGCCTTTCGTATCATGAGGTCCTGAAAAATAGAGTTCAAATTCCAGCTCATCCATTATTTTTCCGGCCTCCCGGGTATTTCCTTTATTCAATAAAATTCTTAAATCTTCTATCTTTTTCAACTGTTTATTCAGATTTGAAAGTTCTATCATTGAAGCAGTTGATTTTTCCCTTTCCTGCCAAAATCCTGGATCTGCCGAAAGGCGTTCCAATTCGGCAATCCGATTTTTTTTGTCTTCTATTTTCAATTTTTCTTTCAACTCTTGTAAACGGTTAATCGCATCCATAAATAGTTAAATATTGAATTAGTAACAAGCTTAAACCAAGGTGATAAGTATACCATATATAAAAGAGAGTTTTAGCCTCCAAGGAGATTTTTAACCCAACCCGCCAGTTCTCCGGGTTTTTTAAGCGCTTTATCTTTTGATTCTATTCGGGCAAATTCACTTCCATAGCCATTTATACGCGGAAGGAAAATAAAGCGGTTTTTTTTAAGTCTTTGGGGGGCATAATCCGTGTTTAACAGTCTGGCGCTTTTTCCGATAATGCGATATTCACCGAATTTCTTAATATTCATGGAATTAATAGTGTCCTTGCGACGGATAATAACCTGGGATCCTGAAACTGATTTGTCCTTGTGAATTGATATGAAGGGGTGGCCGGAAACAGGTAAATCAATGGATAAAAACGATGCATAATGAAATGCAAGAAGGGGAATTTGATCCAATCCCATTTCCAAAAGGGAAAAAAATGCCGATGAAGCGGTCAGACGGGCATTAACTTCAGACAGAAACAGTCTGCCTGATGAAATTTCCACTAAAAAATCCACTCCGAAATATCCCCGGTAACCGGAATCCGACATAATTCTTCCGATATCCCGGGATATCCTGTAGATTTGCAAAATTAAATCACCGGTTAAATTTTGGACCGGCCAGGAACGGCCGCAGGTAACGCTTTTACTAACACTTAATTTATTTATACCGTCAATCTGTATCGCCGGCGGGCTGACCAGAATATTATCCCGATAAATGCAGCAGTTATTAAGTAAAGTAAATCCCGTGATATTGGCTGTAATTTTGACGGTTGTATGGGGGAATTGCTTTTTTAACTTTATGAAGCCATCTTCCGATTCAATAAAAAATGTGGTTCTCCCGGCCCAACCGTGTCCGAATTGAACAACCAAAGGAAGACCGAATTGCCTGAGGGTGTCAGTAAAATCAAGATCATTGAATTTTCCTACAGCAAACTCCTGAATATAATCCGGACGGATTTTTTTCAGGATAAGAGCCATATTGATTTTATTTTCGAAACGGTTATTCAATGCTAATGTGTTTCCGACAGAAATATATTTTTTTGCTGAAATGATTCGGTCAATTATTAATGACGGTTTGAAATATACAATGTACGGCCTATCAGACGAATTTTTTCTTATGTATTTTTCAACAGATTCATCAGATATTAAAAGCCCGCTATTATTTGTATGGTCTGCCTTTTTTCCCTTCAATTCCTCAAGGCAATAAATTCTTGTTCCTTTGTTTCTTAAAACAGGAATTAAAGGGTCATAATTTGAGCAAATTATATGGAAATCGGGAATGATATCTTCGAGCCCGATCGCCCTTTTTATGTCAGTGGTTATAAAGAAAAAAGATTTATTTCCGAATTTGCCTCTTAATTTACTGAACTTATCCATAATACTTTCCTGTTAAAAGTATGACGGGATTTTTAAACCGGTAGCCTTTTTGGCGGGCTTTATTTAATGCAGCGAAACAGGCCGCGCCTTCGAATGAGGAATTAAATCCGTAACGGGACAATTTTTTCCGGTAAATTTCCATAGCTTTATTTTGGATTACCCACCCGGAACCACCGGTTTTTTTTATAATCGAATGCAAATCATTTTTAAAAGGCGAAATTCTAGCAACCAAAGCGTCTGCCAATGATTTTGTTTCAGGTGAAAAATCACGGTCATAGTCTGAAGCAATCGGACAGACAACTGATGACTGGATTGCATGAAAAGACGGCAGAAAATTATTTTTACCAAACCCGTTAAATATACCTTTAAAAATAGTTCCTCCAGAAACGGGTATAAAAAGAGCGTCGGCTTCGGGAAGAGCTTCCATAATTTCAAAACCGACAGTTTTGTAACCGATATAACCTGCCGGATCTTTTGTCGGACGCAAGTTGAATATTTTTTTTTCAAGTGAATATTTAAAAGCTTCACTGACGGGTTTTTTCGACGTTACAATAGTGGCGTAGGGGTGAATTTTTTTAATTTTTTGAGGATTGGCTGAAGGACTAAGAAAAACAGTTAAACTTATTCCGTTTTCAGCGCAGTATATTGAGGCGGAAACAGCCGCGTTTCCCGATGAAGATAACACGGCATGTTTTATTTTGTTTTTTTTAAGAACTGCTATCTGATAACAGATTCCCCTGTCTTTGATTGAGCCGGTCGGGTTTTCAAATTCGCATTTGAAAAAGACACCGTCTTTTTCAATAAGACGGGTATTGCCCTCACCGAGAGTATATTGATTGACAGATCCAACGGGAGGAAGTAAACGGGCAAATTTCCAGATTCCCCGGTTTTCTTGTTTCATGGCGGCTTATGTGGTTTAATTATATCCTGTGAATAAAGTTATACAACAAAATAAGCGGGCTTATCCCTGCCCGGAATGCGAGAATCCGATTCCGGTAAAGGAAATGCCAAAAGCCGGTCTTTTTATAGAATGCCCTGCCTGCGGTACGGAAAGTGAATTCATTTCCGCAGATCCTCCTCAACTGGCTCCTCTTGAAGAAGAAAAATAATTTTTCAGTCAAAGGAAGAAATAATTTTTCTGATTGATTTTTTCCCTTTTATGAATCGGCTGTAGAAATTAGCAGCTGCGGGAGAAATCAGGATTGAATCACCTTTTTTTGAGTTTTTCAAAGCTTCCTCAAACGCATTTTCCAAATCCGTAACAATCCTAATTTCAAATTCAGAAAAATATTTTTTTAGAATCAGACTGAGAGGACTTTCCAAAACAATTAGCCGGAAATCCTTTTCTTTTAATTTTTTGCAGAAAGCGGTGTAATCAATTTTTTTGGTATCCCCCCCCAATATCAATGAGTTAATATTTTTAATTTTTTCAACGGCAGCTAAAGTTGACCAGGGTGTTGTGCTTTTAATATCGTCAATGATATTAATTCCTGAAATAAATCCGGCCCGCTCCAATCTGGCCGGTAAAGGGGGAATATTAAATACACGATCGGGTATGCCAGAAGGAAAAACACCTAATGCTATGGCTGCAGTTGATGCTGCTAATATATTTATTATATAATGATCACTTTTTGTTTTCAATAATATATTATATATATGTTGAACATCTTTAATATTCATATTCTTATATTTTTGGCTGTATAAAAGCACTTTCGTATTTAAACGGGTTGCTGTTTTTCTCAGAAGCGGATCATCATAATTTATCACAGCTGCGGATGATTTTCCCAGACTTTTAAGCAGTGATAATTTTATTTGTGCATATTTTTCCCAGGAAAGTTCGTCCAGATGATTAGGATAAAGATTAGTAAAAACAACCATGGACGGGCTTCGGGCAAAACCATCCTGCAGCTGCCGGTGTGAAATTTCCAATATCATGAGATCCTCAGGAGTCATGGAAATTAAGTTTTCGGCCAGCTGTATCTTCCAGGTTTCGTTACCGGCAAACCAGACTTTTGATCTCCCATTATCCAGTAAATTATAAAGAAGCGAGGCGACACTGCCTTTACCGACCGTACCGGTAACTGCCACTATTCTGGCCGGGGAATAATCCAAATAAAGTCTTGTCAATGAATAGAATGGTATTTTATTAACTTCATTTGAGAACAATTTCCGGTTTGACGGATATAAACGCCAGGATTGGGGCACGAAAATAATATCTGCATCTTCAATATTATTAAGGTAGGAACCGGCGTCGAAAAATAAAATTTTTTCCAGGTTATTTTTAAAGACGGCAAACTGTCTGTTTCTTTCACTTACTGACAAACCTTTATGCCAGATTTTATAATTTTTCTCCAAATACTTTCTTTCCGAAAAATCATGAGCGGTAATATTTTTTATTCCCTGTGAAACCAGCAAGTTGAGAATGCTTGAAATTTCGGCACCGGTTACCCCGACAAGATGGATATTTTTATGTTTAAGATTATTTAAAAAATTCTTTATAGTTTTCATCGGCGCGATCAGTCCGGCAAAAATACCGGCCGGTAAATACCGTCACTATCCCTGATTTTGAAATATTCCTTTCCCAAATTATTTCCGGTTTTGGTATTTTCCATCCAGATTTGATCTGAAAGATTCTGCTTTTCGCGCACCAATTTAATAATCCCCTCATGAACCCCCTGATCCCGGGTCAGCTTACTTGATGAGTGGACATACTCGAGTTTTCCGGAACTGACACCTGTTATAAAAATTACGTGTTTTCCTCCGTTTAATCTGATCAGATCGCCGAATCGGGCATTACTTACGGAATTAATTTTTACGGTAAATTCCGGACCGGTCAGTTTATCAGCGTTGGTTTTACTTATACCGCCGGGAAAAATATCAGCAAGTTTTTTGATATCTCTTTTAACAAACCCGAGAGAGACAAGAGAATCCAGTATCCGGTAGACAAATCCGGAACAATCTATACCTGTCCTGTTTCTTTTAGCGTATTTCCGGAATGATTCCATATTACTTAGGATTTTATCAGTACTGTTATTACCGCTTTTTTGATCTTTGAGTAAATCAATAAAGTGCGCACGAATGCTGCGGGCATCCCCTTTTCCGTTAAGAAATCCGCGGATTATAACTTTTCCATTTTTCAATTTATTCGCCCAATAAGGACAGTGAACGGCATATCCGTTTAATTCCATTTCCAGATACTGGCCGATGAATATATATGTTTTCGTTATAATTTTGGAACTTGTCATAATTACCAGAAAACTAACGAGAAAAACGCGACCGAAGTTCCCAAAAATAATGCTCCCAAACAATCGGAAAACCAGTGTTCACCCAGATAAATACGGCTTATCAATATCAGAAATAAATATGCAATCAGAGCTGAATAAAGCGGCAATTTTGTCCTAAAGCCGATCCGAAAACTACTCCTGATAATAAAAATCGCAATTACCAGAAGAAAAACTGTTCTGGCCATATGGCCGGAAGGATATGAATAGTTGGTAGAAACAAAATAGGAAGAAGGGAGGTGGAAATTAAATATGTAACGGTTTAAAAATACGGGTGGCTTCGGGTGATAAACTGATAATTTGCCCATCAGTTCAACGGGATAAATCAGGATGTATAAAAATACGCCCAGAAACATTCTTTTACGGCTTATTAAGATGATTAAAAAAACTGCCAAAACAAAAATAAATACCGCCTCACTGGATCCAAGCAGGGTCAAAACGGAAAAAAAATAATCAATTGACAGACTTTGGATTTTCTGAATAAACAGCATACTTTGGTAATCGATTCCCCGAAAAAAATCATAATGTACCAATCCGCTTAACAGGATAAAAAGCAGGAAAAAAAACAATGAAGCGGATAAAATTCTCAGCCTTTTTGAAATCATCATATAATGTTATTTCCAGTTATACTTTTCTTCCTTTATTTCCAGTTCCATGAAATCTCCGGTTTTAATGTAATTATTTTTCTTGTAACTCCAGGTAAAAGAACGCTTTAACGTGTTACATTTTAATATAAGGATCGGATCTCCGTGAGAAACAGCAATTACTGTTTCACCCGGATGCTTTCCGTTTACTAGGTGGACAAATCTCATCATCCTATCTGATATTGATTCTATTGATTCCTGACCTTTTTTTAAATTAACCGGAGTATAGAGAGTTGATTGTATTTCCTTCCGGAAACTATCAAGAGCCATTCCCTGATAGATAATGTTCACTTCAGTGATAAGTGACGAAATTTTTGGGTGAATCCGAAAATAACGGGAAAGAATGGCACCTGTTTGCCTAGCCCGCAGCATCGGACTTGTATAAATCGCGGAAATCTTCCGGCCTTGAAGTTTTTCAGCAGACGAAATTACCTGCAAAATACCTTTTTGGCTTAAACCAAATCCGGGAAGCCTGCCGTAAAGCACTTTACCAAGATTTTCCACCTCGCCGTGCCTCATTATTATCAGAGTTGTTTTATTATGTTTGGCTTTAATATTCACCATATTCATACTGCAATTTTTTCATATAATGACTTCATTTTATCAGCCTGTTTCTCCCAGCATAAATTCCGGCCGGTATAAACGGCATTTTTTCCCAAACTTTCCCTTTTACCGGGATTATTGATCAGCTGATATAATTTCCAGCTCAAATCCGCCACATTTCCGCTTCGAAATATTATTCCGTTTTTTCCGTCACGGATTAAATATTGTACACCACCGACAGCTGAAGAAAGCACGGCTGATCCGCAAGCCATTGCCTCCAAAACAACCAATCCGAATGATTCATAGAATGAGGGCAGCACTACCACATCAGCCGATGAATAAAATCTGGGAAGTTTATTATGGCTGACACTTCCCAGGAAATTGACACAACCTGACAATTTTTTAATTTTAATGAGTCTGACTATTTTTTTAACTTCCTTATTATGCCAAAAATACCTGCTGTTTATATCGCCGCCGATCAAAAGAACATTAATACTCTCCTTAAAATCGGGATATTTCCGGGTGAGAAGACCTACTGCCCGGATAAGAAAAGTCAGGCCTTTTACCGGGTCAATCCTTCCCACAAATAGAACAATTTTTTTATTTAAAGGCAAATTGAGGATACGGCGACTTTTTATTTTATCATGAGGCCGGAAAAGATGGTGATTTACTCCGGGTGTAATAACATGGATTTTCCCGGGATCAGCTTTATAATATTTTTCCAAATGGTTTTTTTCCAGTTGGGTGGAAGCAATCAGAGCATCAGATATTATCGTTATTTGTTTTTCAGCTTTTATCCGGCTAATATCTGATAATCCGACGTATCTTTTTTTCATTTCCCCTAACGTATGGAATGTCTGAATAAAGGGAATTTTAAATTTTGTTTTAAGAATTAACGCCGATAACCCGGAAAAATAATAGTGAGAATGAAATAAGTCATAAGTCAAATTTTTTTTATCAATATAATCGGAAACTATCCGGGCGAAATTTAAAACAGCCAGATAATCATCTTTATTTTGAACCGGCAGATGAATAAGATTAACGTTTTCAAACAACCTTATAGTACTTGGAGCGTGTTTATCCTTATGGGATCTGGTATAAATATCAACAGCCACACCCAATTTACCAAGCTGGTTAGCCAGATTAACAATATAAACATTCATACCTCCCGCCCGGAGAATTCCCAATCTGGTTAACGGACAGGACCAATAAGATATAAAACCCACCTTCATCGGTTATTGCAGAAAATAGCCAAAATCTATATGATCAGATATTATCAGAATTAGGGTGAATTACCTAATGAGAAATGACGGATTAAAGTTAAGCGTAGTGCTGCCGACGTATAATGAAGCAGATAATATTATTCTCCTTATCGAGGAAATCCGCAGAAATTTAGAAGGAAAAATAGAATTTGAGATTATAGTTGTAGATGACAATAGTCCTGATAAAACAGGAATCAAAACAGAGAAAAAATACATCAAAAAAAGAAATATCAGAATATTTGTGAGAAAGGAAAAAGGTTTGGCAACGGCAATACTTCACGGATTAAGGAAGGCGCGCGGAAAATTTGTTTGTGTTATGGATACCGATTTTAACCATGACCCCAAAGTACTGATGAAGATGTATAAAAAACTATCAAAATATGATTTAATCGTCGGGTCAAGATATGTTTCGGGCGGAGGAATGGAAAACAGATTAAGAAATTATTTAAGTCTTATATATAACAGATTAATCCAGTTTATTTTAGCCCTGCCGACCCGGGATAATTTAAGCGGATTTTTCATGAGCAGAAAAGATGCAATTGAGGAACTGCTTACCGAAAAAATTTTTCGCGGGTACGGCGACTATTTCATCAGATTGGTTTACGCCGGAAATAATAAGGGCTTATTGATAACTGAAATCCCAGTATATTATAAAAACAGAATCCACGGGGTAAGTAAATCAAAATTTTTCACCATGTTTCTTGACTATTCAAGAACCGTAATTGAACTTATCCTCACCAGATAATGAAGCTCTTGTGCGTAATACCGGCTTATAACGAGAAAAACAATCTTAAACCGCTGATTGCCGGACTTTTTAAAATATTACCTAAAGTCAGCCGGGACTATGAAATATTATTTATAATCCAGGGAAATGACGGAAGCAAAACTTTGCTGAGAAAACTTAAGAAAAAATACAGGAAAATCAGCTGGATCTATTTTCCGAATCCTCTGGGAGTAGGCCGGGCTTATAAAACAGGATTTGACCGGGTTACGCCACGGTTTTCCCATGTTCTGACTCTTGATGCTGATCTCAACCATGATCCCAAGAGTTTGCCTTTATTTATAAGGAAAATGAACTCGATTGACGCTGACCTGGTAGTCGGATCAAGATTTATGCGAGGAGGCGCCTTCCGGGATAAAAGAATATGGAAGAAAATCATCAGTAAATTGACCAACAAATTCATTAGAATGGCAGTGGGGCTTGAAATCCATGATATCTCCTCAGGATACCGGCTGATTAAAAGCCCGGTCATTATCGACGTCAGAAACAGGTTATTGGAAAAAGGCTACCCCAACTACATGGAGCTTTTGATTAAAAGTTCAAAACTGGGCTACAAAATGGCTGAGGTACCGATAGTTTACGAGCCGAGAATTTGGGGAAAAAGTAAAATGGGAAAAATGCGGACATTTATTGATTACCTTTTTTTTCTTCCTAAAATTTTTTTGATTAAATAATAAAATCTGAAATATTAATTTATTGTCGTGGGAAAAAGAAATTTATTTATCGGACTTATAATTTTTTTTGTTTATCTTTCAATAAATTTAGCCATCTTAAAAGATTACGCTTTGTCCTGGGATTATCACTATCATCATTATGCCGGTCTGTTTCATCTGGGAGAAAAAGTACCGAAAATATCCGAACCGGACAATTTACCCTATTCAGCGCCTGATCCGAGATTAACAACTGAGGATCCCTTCGGACCATTTACCCAAATAATTCCTTCCTTATCCCAGGTCATATTTACCGACAGGTTTAACATTCTCCCGTTTGACGCAGCCTATAATCTACCGATGGTGTTTTTCGGTGCGGCAGGGGTTTTTGTTTTATTCATATTCCTTCTTGAAGCGTTCGGATTAACCGTAGCGGTTGCCGGATCACTGGCTCTGTCATTACATCCGTCATATTTCGGGTATATCCATAATAATATGAAGGATGTACCGAACTCATTTGCATTTGCTTTATCAATTTATTTATTTTGGCGCCTTACCAATAAAAAAAATTTATCCTCCCTTCTGTACGCCTGCCTGGCTTTTGCCTTTGCTTTCAATGTCAAAATTAACTCGATAATGATTCCGGTAATCTCCGGCATTTATTTTTTTATAACCGGAATAGGCAGATATCTTCAAAACAAAAAATATTTTGTAGAAACAAACTTAAAAGTGATTTCCTATTTTTTGCTGGCTCCGATTTTGGCTATTACCCTATGGTGGCCTTTCTGGAGTGATCCCCTGGAAAAACTTTTGGAATTGCCCCGTTTTTATTCATTAAATACCTACAACATGCCGGTTTTATATTTGGGCAAAATGATACGATCCGGCATTAATATTCCATTTCATTACCCTTATGTATACCTGGCTGTTGCGACTCCCCTTCTTATTTTGTTGCCTTCTATATTGGGTATAGTAATAAGCCTGATTCAATCTATCAAAAACAGCAGACGATATTTATTAATCCTCTTATGGTTTTTTATTCCGCTAGCCAGGTATTTAAGTCCTAAAACCGGCGCTATTGACGGCGTCCGGCATTTTATGGAAATTTTATTTCCTTTGTCGGCATTTACGGGAATCGGGTTGAATTTTATTTATAAAACTGTTTCCAATACCAAGAAATTAAAAGCTCTTAAATTATTATCAGGAGTTTTTTTCATTTCCGCATTATCCTGGAATTTAATACGGTTACATCCCTATCAGACCAGTTATTTCAACAGTCTGACGGGAGGAATTTCCGGAGCACAGGGAAAATTTGACATTGATTTCTGGGGTACACCCCAACGGGAAGCGGTTTTATGGTTAAATGAAAACGCGCCTTTTGGCTCTTACGTTAATATTGTCATGGCTCAAGCAACCGCAGCTACGTATTTAAGACCTGATCTTCTTTTAAATGCCAATAAAAAAGCAATTAATGAAAGCGATTATGTCGTCCTTCTCAACCGTCAATCGTTTTATGATCTTTACGGAGTCGGTTCACTTCTTTCCGAAAAGGAAAAATCAGGCAAAATCGTCTTTAAAGTTTCACGGCAGGGTGTTGCTTTGGTTTGGGTTTTTTCAAATAGTAAATTAAAATAAATCCAAGACTTGTTAAACTTATAGTAAAACCTAATATATAAATATCCGGGGAAAAATAGTATTCAATATTATTTTCCCCCATGGGTAAATAAACTGTTCTGAAAGCAATATTTGAGTTAAGTACTGGACTTTTTTTTCCATTAACCTTTACTTTCCATCCGGGATAATAAACTTCACTTGAAGATAGAAATACCGGACAGTTAAAAGAAGTTTTAATTCTAATTTTATTGATATCGAATTCCAAGATTTCGGCTTCACCGGTTAGGTTGCCGTCGGGACAATTTATATTGTATGAAGATAGTTTGTTAATTTCCTTGGTTGATATATATACAGATGCAGAAAAATCAGGCAGCTTGCTGATAATTTCATCTTTAAGGCTGTCGTCACTGTTAAAGATTTTAAGGGATGATACGGGAAAAAATTTTTCCTGATAAGATGTATTTTCAAAAAGTGAGTAGTATTCCGTTTTGCTTTTCAATTTCAATCCGCTCAAGTCATCAGCCGGATAATCAACGAGAACGCGCGATATATTAAGAAAATTCAAAATCGCAGGATTTAAGTTAAGCGGAGGTATTTCCACGTTATATAAGAGGAGTGAAGAAAGCCGACTGGTGTTGGCGGCATCAATAAAATCATAATAATTTCTTAAAATGACCGGATCATATCCTGATGTTGAGCCGAATCTATAATTCATTGAGGCGTTAAGATCAAATTTTTGCAAAAGCGGCGATATTACCCTGGCTGCCGGAAGAAGTCTTCCTCCGCTTCCTGGCTTCAAAAAAGCGTCTGTTTCCTTTTTGATACTGAGGATAAGATCCTGATCATGTTTCATTTCCGGAAGAGAAGTCAGAAATATAAAGGGTGCGGAAAAAATATACAACTCGATAACCGCGACTGAACCAATAATTAATTTTATCAGATCATTTTTAATTACCGACAGGACAAATGCCGTCATTACAGGCAAAAGCACGACAGGAAAAATCAGGTTTTGAATCGGAATCCTGATATAGCGGTAAAGCGGAATAAACCTGAATAGCAATAAATGCAGTGACGGAAAAATATTGGGTCCGAATGAAATCCAAAGGAAAATAACGGAAGCAAAAAGGAAAAGCCAAAAATACGGATTGATTTTAGTCTTTTTCCTCAAAACAGCCCGGAAAACCCAAAGAAGAACAAAGCCAAGAATTACTAAAATGGCAATACGACCGGAATAATGGTCAAAGGGGTTTGGTTTGGGACCGCCTCCCAAATTAAAGCTGATTTTGTCAAGCTCCGTTCTGTCAAACGGATTTATGAAAAGCTTAAGACCGGATACAGGCAGCGAACCCCAAGACGCCAGACTGTAAGGCAATCCCTGGCCTCTAATGGAATTTCCGGTTAATTGCCAGGTAGGAAGCCATGACAGGGCTGATAACCCCGTAGCGAACAAAACGGACAGGCTAATGCCGAGAAAAGCAGGTAATATTTCTGATGATTTTTTTATCGACCGGCTTTGAAACCATAAAAACATCAGAAACAGGGTAATAAATCCCAAAGTAAAAAGAAGATAGGCGCTGTACCCGGCCAAAATCAGAAGCGTTATAAAAAACGAGGTATGAATTATGTATTTTTTGTGACCTGGATGTTCAGCCTGATTTATTAATGAATAAATTATCCAGGGGATCCAGACGGAAGTGGTTAAAAGGTCTAAGTGACCGGCGTAAATACGGCTGGAAACATAGCCGCTACCAATAAAAAGCAATGAGGCAAAAATTGATGAAATATAACCGGTAGATTTTTTTGTCAGATAATAAACTCCGAGACCGGCGATAATTATATGAATCAAATAATTAACAGAGAAAGCAAAGTTTAAAGGCAGCAGAAGAAAAATAAGGGTTAGAGGGTAAAACGGAGCAACGCCCGGATGGGCAAGAAAAGGAGTTCCGGAAAAAATATAAGGGTTCCAGAAAGGAATTTTGCCCGCCAAAAGGTTTTCCCGCAGATATCCCTTCCAGAAATAGAATTGGGTAAGAAGGTCTCCGCCGTAAATTATTTCAGTTTTATCAGGAATCAGAGTTTTACCTAATAAAGCCCACGAAAATAAGATAATAATGAGTAAGACGGTTAAATTTTTATTCAATCTGACCATTTTTTTAAAATCCTCACGCGTGGATATTTTGAAAATTATCGATTGAGTTCGGTAATCAGTTTTTCCGCTTCGGAATGAAGCGCCTTGTCTTGTTCAATTAAATTCTTCTCCCCGTCGGTAAGCCACTGATTGTCGAAAATCCGTTTGTAAATTCTTCGGGCATTTTCCAGACGGGTCCTTAATACTGTCAGCAAGCGGTTTAATTTCTCCTGATTAACTCCTTCTACCCCTGACAGACTTTCCCAGCCGGGTAATATATCGGTTAAATTAGCGATTAGCGTCTGCCAGCTTTTAACATCTTCCGATTGATAATTAGGAGCTTTGTAACCGCCCAAATGGATAACTACCACCTGGGTCGGACAACCGTTTACGTCTTTTATTACCGCCGATAAACCGATATCCTGATATTCATTTGACAATAACAGTTTTTCGGTGTCCGGGAATTCAAAGAAATTTTCAAGAAGTTCACCGGCTTCATAATAACCCCTGGTAAAAACTTCAGCAAATATAATATTGCGGTAACCTGATTGCCTGATACTTTTTTCCAGGGTCAATCCGCTTCTTGAAGCTTCTGAAGAAAAATCATCAGTTTCCAAAATAATATCTCCGCGGATACGGCTTGACTTATTCAAAAGATTGTCCAAATTCAATTTTTTCAGATTTTTTGCAAGCCTCACCTCATTTAGTTGAAAAACGAAATCCTGTGCATCTGTTGTTGTCTTGTGGGCTGCCAACTGATCGTCTTTGCTATCACGCCACTTACTTTTGTATATTTCCTGATCATGTAAAGGCAAAACATGGTGGATATCTGTTTCTTTTACAAAACCGATATCAAACCTGGAATCAAGACTGGCTTTGCGGTTATCACCCAGGACAAAATATGAACTAGCGGGAATTTTGACTACAGAGCAATCGGGCGTAAAGTCTCCGCCATAAGTGCTTCTGGGTTTTGCCGTATACGGTTCAGTCAGTATTTTCCCGTTTGAATAAACGTAACCGTCACGCAATTCAACAGAATCACCGGGAAGGCCGATTATTCTTTTGACAAATCCCGTGGCCGTGCCGTATTTTTCATCCGTTAACTGACGGGTCAGATCGTTTTCAAACTCGACAATATCCCCTCTTTGGAGTTTATAGGAAAAAAATCTTTTTCCCATAAGATTAATGCCGGCCGGATAACGGAGCATTTTAGGACGGGCAACGGTTTGAGCGGATGCTTCTTTTTCGGTCACTCCCTCGGCTTTGGGAAATGTCGGGTACATGGAACCCGTTCCGGAAACAGGAACTTCTTCTCCGACAATCCCGGAATTTTGCATTAAGGAATAGGCGAGAGGTGAAAACCTGAACCCAAGAAATCCAATAATTAAAAGAACAGAGAAATAAAAAACAAAACTCCTCATGTTTATCGGATGACGATAGTATAGAAGAATAATACGGCTTTACTCAACTTGCATTTTGGTTCAAATTAAACAAAATATCAGTTGTGCTCTTCTGAATGGGTAACAGGCACCAATAATAATGCGGCAGGTAATATTAACCATAATAATAATCCGGCATATTCCAAATACTGGGGTAAATATAAGATGACATAATTAACTGTTATTAAGCCCGGCAATTTTGGAATTATCCAGCCGTTTTCCCAATTGTTAACAAGTACATGTTTTCCGGCGGTTTCAAGGAAAAGGAAAGGAACTGACTTTCTGACGTTACATAATAATCCTCCGTTACAGTTTACCCGGTACAATTTCCAGCCTTTATCAAAACTCTGGGAAAGAACTATCGTATGAGCATTGGCGTCACTTTCAACATTATATCTGGATGGTTCCGTATGACTGACTGAAACTTTAAGATTATTACCGGAATTTTTGTTTATTTTTAAATTGCCATCGCTTATTAATTTAATACCATTCAGAAATTTGTAAGGAACCGGATTTATTATTATTCTGCCTATTTCATTGACAGAACGGATATTTCCAACGGATATATTTTTTAATACAAAATTATATCCTGAGCCGAATTTTTCCATCGGTGGAATAATATAATAAGAGTTTCCGGTAATAAAAGATGAAGACAAATAAGTTTCCAAATCTGATCTGTCGGAATTACGATTTATTATTGAAAAAAACAAACTTCTGCCGGCTTGATTATTCCCGGTAACGGAAACCAGATAACTTAATTTATGAGCTAACTGAGGAAGCTGCAAGGACAGGCAAACAGTTCTGCCAAAACTTGACAATCTCTTCCAACCTGACTTATTTATTATATTTTCAACATAGCCATTAGAACTTCCATCAAGTAAGTTACAATCCGTCAAAGACTTGGCGTTTTCATCCATATTGTCATACGAGTAGAGTCCGCTGGTAATAGGTATTTTTATTTGCAGTTGACCACTGCCTTTATCTCCAAGAAAAATGTAATTTCCGTTTACACTATTAACATCGTACGGAATTAACTGATTATTCAAATATACCTGCGGGTATATATGATCAGCAGTGATTTGGTTACTTTTGGTTACAAACACATAATCCTCAACACTTAAAGGCGGCAGATATAGATTAGACTTTGAAAATTTTTCGGAAATATCCCCGGAAAATATAATTTCCTGATCTATCTGTTCAACCGAAAATTCAATATCGTCCTGATTCCTGCCTGTAAATAGCGTTCTAAAAGGATAATAAATACCGGTATCACCGGCAGCCGAATAGTAATTGCCGTATTGAGCAAAACCAGTGTCATTATTATTCCATTGATATACAGGATCCACAGTATGCAATGGGTTTTTTGGCGCAAATATAAAATCCTCTGTTTTATTGTGAAGATTTACCTTATATATCTCTAAATTGCTATACTTTTTTTCCAAGCTGATTTTAGCGTTTAAAGTCGCGAGTATGAAATAAATTTTATCCCAATAAAGTTCCTTGGCATTTGAAAAGCTGACAATATTGCGATCCAGAAGCAACCAATCAATCTGATACTTTTCCAATGTATTTTCGAAGAGATTACTATCTCCCGAATAAACCGCATATGACAGTTCATGATAATAATTTTCATTTTCACGGCTCCAAACATCAAAAGTTCTATCCAATACAGGTTGCTCTATTCCATACCAAATAAATCCGGAACCAGAATAATTCCAGCGGTAAAACGACCATCCCCAATAAGTATATTGCGGAAAATTGGCGATTCTGCTGTTGGGATTTGCCTGAGAAAAATATTTAAACATTTTAAAATATTCTTCAGGAAACCGGGTTTTCACTCTTCTGTAAAATAAATTTCCCGTCAGCATCGGATAAACATAAATAACAGGGAGTAACAATAATATAGCGCTTAGCCACCATCTTTTTGTATCTTTAAACCAAAAATATAAATACAAACTGCTCACGGAAAAAAATATCGACTGAATCAATGAGACCGAGATTGAAAATTTAGTAAAGGGAGTCCGGAATGCCTGCTTTATAAGCGGAATATCCGAAAGAAACTCAGGAATTAATTTTAAAACCGGTGTGGCATTGGCAATCATGGAAAAAGAAACGATAAAAATAACAATAAACGGATACAGCTCTTTCCGCCTATTTTTCAGAGCGATAATCATGCCGGAAACGGATACGGTAAACATAAAATAACCAATAATAGGATAAATACTTTTTTGCATATGATTTCTCCAAATTCCCATTTGATAGTGCAATAATCCTTTTTCATCTATTTCCATATTGTCAAACCAAAATCCTTTTAACAGAGCGGCATTCCCAAAGTTACCGAATTTTTTATTTTTCAGAATATTTTCTTCCGTTACCATCTGATTGCTTTTTGAATTAATGTTTACGGATGCTTTGTTTACAATAAAATAGATATTCGGCAGCAACCAGAAAGCATTTGCCAGAAAAAGCACCAGAAAACAAATTAAAATCCGCCTGATTGTGCCACTTGCTGTGAGTGCCTTAAACAAGAAAATAATGGACAGAAAGACAGTAAAAACTATAAAAATAGTACCAACATATGACTGGGGCGTGGCCAGTAAATTAAATATGATTAAAAGCAACAGGGTTAATCTTTTGCCGGAATCAATAAACTTAAGGTTTAAAAATAGCAACCAGGGCAAAAAAGCGAAATGAGCAGACATCGGCTCATAAGGAACATAAAAAATCTGTAAAGTAGCCAGGTTAAATAAATAGAAAAACGCGCCTGTCAATCCGGTTATTTTCCCCGCAAGGTTTTTTTCTCCCAACAGGTAATTAATCAGTTTATAAGAACCTATTCCTCCCATAAGCAACATGACAAAGTGGTAGGCATATCTGATAACAGCTTGCGGTATTATTTTGGAAGCAAAATAAATAAGGACCGATCTTATAAGATCAGCGGAATGGCTCATGCCGCCTAACAATCCCAATCCCTGATATTCCTGCCAAACCCCGTAAAACGACCTTTTTAATCCTAAAACCGGATTCAGATCAACCTGAACATTATCCCATCCCATTAAAAATGTTCCCGGTGTGTAATTTGCCAAAAAAAATACGGCTACAACAAGAGTCAATATTATTTCAGGGAAAAAATTGTAAAATATTTTTTTCATAAAGTGGTATATGTTAATTCAAAACAGGAAGAAAGCCGGCAGTCGAAATCACCTTTATACTTTAATACTGTCAAAGGTATGAGACTTTCAAAATATGACCTGGAATAATTTCCGGAAAAAATATTTTTATCCGCAAGTTCTATTCCGACTTCCTTTATAGTTCCGGAATTAAGATCGATAAAACCGACTGCTGTCCAATCCTGGTTAAAAAGGCTATAGATGTAATCACCATATATAAAGGTTGATACAGAATTATGGGGAATATTTGTCAATAAGAGGTTTGTCCTTCTTTCCGAGTTGAATCCCAAATCCTCTGTTATAAGCCTGATTTCCTCCATCATTTTTAAATCCCAGAGATATTGACGCCTGAAGTTATCAATCATTTTGAAATTTAAGGATGCTGCCCAGATTACGGATAAAACAAAAACTCCCTTGAATAAGTTTTTTACCGGAGAGGGAAATGTACCCGAAAATCTTGAAAATACGACTCCAAGTAATATTATAACGGCCAGAACAGGCAAAAATAATGTCCGGAAGGGTAAATAATATTCTTTCCAGATCAGCGGTATGAGGCTGCCGACCAGAACCAATATCCAAAAAATTAATGTTTTATTATAGGAAAAATAGGCTTTTTTCCATTTGCGGTTTCTGAAAATTTCCATAAAAAGTAATAAGAGAAATACGGTGAAAAAGCTAAAAAATAACGGGAATGACATTATCAAATTGAAACCGGAAACCGCCTGTCCTTTCCAAAACTGTCCCGGTCCTTTTGTCCAAAATAACTCAAAAAATTGGGCAAAGTAATTTCTGACGAAATCAAATAACTGCGGTGCTTTAGAGATTTCAAACTCCGGATCAACCGTATAGGGAGACCTGATTTTTATAAA
Organism: Candidatus Gottesmanbacteria bacterium RIFCSPHIGHO2_01_FULL_40_15; assembly: GCA_001779115.1. Taxonomy (GTDB): domain Bacteria; phylum Patescibacteriota; class Microgenomatia; order 2-02-FULL-39-11; family 2-02-FULL-39-11; genus 2-02-FULL-40-10. The sequence continues at coordinate 13,093 of MFJF01000004.1, read as the reverse complement.
AATGTAAGCGGTAACCGGAAGGATAAGTCCCGTGAAACTTATAATATATTTTTTCAGAAATGAAGTTTTTGAAAACAACTTCTGCTTAGAGGTAAATAAAAAAGCTATTGCCAGAGGCATAAAGAGAGTCGTTTCATACAAAAATGATGATATTATCTGCAAAATAAAAACGGTTAAATATATTAAAAATTTAGCCGGTAACCGCATAATCAGATACAGCTGCAACATAAATACCGATAAAGCCACTACTCCGACACTGGCTGAAAACCAGACATATTGTTCAACCGAAAAAGGCACCAGCATTAAGGCTACACCGGCAGCCAGTGATATTTTTCCGTCTATTCCCTGAAGCATCAAAGTTTTATACAATAACCAACCGCTTATCATCAGGAATAAGAGCGGAATCAAATGGGCAAGGGCCGGACTGAAAATATAAATTTTTAGTATGGTGTAGTAATAAAACAGGGCAAACGGACGGTTGAATCCGTTATCCCTCATATAATTTGTAAAATGCTTTTGATAATTGCCCACAATGGACGGAAAAATATAACTGACGTCATCCAGATATAAATTCAGCCTGGAAACAGGAAAGGCAAACAGCAAAAAAAGCAGAATGAAAATAAGCGGGGCGAATTTATTAACCGTGAAATTATTCCTTAGCAGGTTCATTTAAATTGAATTTAATATTTCCAGATACTTGAAAGATACATTCCGCCAGCTTCTTTCTGATCTTAATTTTGAAGATAAATTTTTCATTTTAGATAAATTATTTACGGATTTTTTTATTTTATCCGACAAATCATCAGCTTTAAATCTGAATACCAAATGTTCCTTTTTTAAGCCGGCCGATTCAGCAGCTTTTTTAAAATCCGGACTGTGAAAATATCGGGATAGAGGTTCTGCCACAATAAAAGGTTTTTTAAAGCTGTAAGCTAATGACAACGGTCCGGATGAAGATATGAAAACTCTGTAAGGAAGAATAACCAAATCAGCAGCTGAAAAATAATAAGGCAATAATTTTTCATTAAGAAAACCGGTGATGATAATTCTTTCTTGAGGCTTAATCATTTTCAATATATACCGGAAATAATGTTTGTAATACCGGTCCTGGCCATGAATACCGCTTTTTCCGCCGGCCATTATCAGTTTCGACTGTTTGGGAATATTTCCCGGCTTTATCTGGCGGAATAATTTGACAATAATATCACTGCCTTTATACCAGTTGATAAAGCCGAAGTTTAAAATAATAAAATCTTTAACAGCCAAATTAAGTTTACGTCTGGCCTTGTTTTTATCAATAACGGGTAAATCAATATCTACTCCGTGCGGGATATAAACGGCTTTATCAGTCTGAAAATAAATATTTATCATATCGGCAAAATACTTTTCCAAAACAATGACTTTTGCCGAGGATAAAATCAGCAATCTATAGAACTCTTTAAGTCCCAGACTGTATATTTTGGTCAGCCAGTTATCCCTGCGCATACCCAATTGCGGTGAAATTTCCGTAAAGTCCAATGATATTCCGTGAATAACCAGAATGATTTTTTTCCGGAGTAGTTTCAGAAACAGGGTAAAAACAGGCAATAAACTCAGAATCAGAGGATTTTTGCCGAAGAGATTCCATTCGACCTCAATAAGAATAACCCTATAGTCACGGTAATATAGAATTTTTTTAAACAAATGGTAATAAAGTGAAATATTATTCCTCTGCCAAACCCGCAATACTTCATAATTTTTTCCATAATAATTTTTTCCGCCGGCATATTTATCCGCTAAAACAACCATTTTGGTTTTTGGGGATTTTTTCCTTATCGCTTCCAGGGTATTTTTGCCAAATGAGGCTAGAGCACTGAACGGATTGTCATAAGCAGAATCGGCTGAGGGGTAGGGCGATATGATAAGCAGTTTATTTAACATTTAAAGGGAATCTATTTAATAAACGGAATACGCTGATACTTTCGTAGGAGATATGGAAGGGACTGATTGGGTATACCTGCCCATCAGCCAATAGTATTTGATGGTGAAAATTTCTTTTACAGAACGCAATATATCACGCAGAAGTTTTACTTTACTGCCGTTTTCGAAATGAGACCAGACTACCGGTATTTCCTCACTTTGATATCCAAGCTTTTTTGCCAGGAAAATAACTTCCATATCAAATCCCCACCTGTCAATAGTCAAATCAGGAAAAATTTCCCTGATTAATCTCCTGGAAAACAGCTTGAATCCTCCCTGATAATCCCAGGCGAAAACACCCAAAACCAGCGAAGCGAAAAGGCTGTGTCCGTAACCTACGGTTTTCCTCAGGAAGCTTCTGGGAATTACCGCTTTGGCTCCGCTTTTTTTCTTGCTGCCAAATATCAGATCATATTTATAACTTATGAATTTTTCAAATGCCTTCAAATTACTTAAAGGAATCGATAGATCTCCGTCAATGTAAAGAACGTAATCGCTTTTGGAGATCAGGCCTCCGAATCTGATAGCATAACCCCTTCCCCTGTTCGGACTGTATGAAATAATAGTCACACGGGTTTTCAGTGCGGACTTTAACGCATTTTTTGCCGCGATCAGCTTTTTAACCGTCCTGTCAGTTGATCCGTCATCGATAAAGATGATCTGATCAAGAAAAAGCCCAGGCAAATGAACACCCTTTTTGAGAATGTTTAAGGTCCGCACTATTCTCTCCCCTTCATTATAAAGGGGAATGATGATTGTCAGTGATTTCATAATTCCCTTTACTTTTGTCCATCGGCGCTAAAACCCATCAGGTTCATACAATCCCTATATGCTTCCATATTGGGCGTAGTTGATTTGGCATTGTCTTCCGGATAACCGTATTCCTCAATTCCGGCTTGCAGACACTGTCCAACCGCATACTCTTTTAAAAACTTACTTGACTGCATATAAATAAAGACCGTTGCTACTATCAAAACCAATGCCGTTGCTATAACTTCCATGCTTGATTGTTTATTCATACAATCACCTCCTTTCACAAAAAACCCTTTCCATCGCTCTGAAAATTCAGAGCGTCAGAAAGGGCAGAAACAGTTACCTATTATACTATAGGCCTTAGTATTAATGCAAATGCCTTTTAAATGCCAAAACCATTGGCTTTGGCGCTTAAAAGGTACCAGAAATGCAGAAAAAATTAGAGAAAGCTCGAAACGAGCCAGATAGTCACCGCCAAGCGGTGAAAACTGACAAGTTCTTGCCAGCATCTAATTAATTCTCTTGTACCTTTCCAACCTGCTCGGACGGAACCCTGGCTCGCATCGCGGCGAGATCCATTGGCGGGTCCCGCCCGAAGCAAGATTGGTCGCTCATGCTCCACCTCCTAGGTGGGGGTGGTGAAAAATGAACGGGTTACGGGGCGCAGGGTCGCAGGGTGAAGGCTACGGTATCGCCGACGAATCCATCCGGAATCGTGTATTTTTCCTGGCCAGCCACCAGATAGGCGCCGTCTTGCGGACACCCAGAGAGATTCTCGAAATGGAAGGTGGGCTGGATCAAAACTTCCCAGGTGTTCTGCTCACCCACGAGGGGGTGAATTTGGTTCACATCGAGCCCCTCGATCCTAAAGAAAGAGATCACCTCTTCTGGCGTCTGTGGCCAGTCTGCAGGCGTTTCAGGAGCCATCGGGGTTCCAGAAATCGAAGACGCGGCAACGTCACATGATTGTGGATCCTCCGCCCGCAGGGTTATACCCTCAATCCAACCTGAAAAATCAGGCGGGATTCCGGACTTATCCGGCAAAGGGCAATTTCCTGGGCGAAGTTGACCAGACTCGTGACGGAAACCATCCTGCCAGAAATCGAATGGTTGGGCTCCTATCCAGTATGGATCCCTAACCTCGTCAGTGTTCCCTTCCTTCTCGCGGGGAATCCACCAACAGTTCGACTCATAGCCCCCGACTCCGTCATAGCACCATCGGATTTCGTCAAGCGCGACATACTGCAACTTGAGAAGTTCCATAACTTCTTGCTGGGTTCGAGGGAATCCGGCGGGAGCGTTGGCGTTGGGATCGCCGGGATCTACTGGCGGGGCGGCCTGGGTTACGGCGGGTTCGGGCGAGACTTCGGTCATGGCCGGCTCTTCGGGCTGGGCGGGTTCTTCAGCGGGGCCAGCGGGGCCAGCGGGGCCTTGAGGACCAGGAGGGCCAACGATTTGGTCTGGCCAAAAAACAACAGCTGCTCCTGCTAACGTACATGAAACCAGGATAGCGACAAGAAATGCTACCCCTACAATGAGGAGCAACAGATTCCATACGCTTTTTGTTAGCCAACCTAACATGTTTTCTCCTTCTCACACTCCTAGACGCACAATGCGTCCATTGCTTCCGCATCCTCTACTCCCTAATTGATTCGGGAGCTTCAGAACTTCCGCAATGCTCCTTGGGACGACCATCGTCCAAAGAGTCGGTGCCTCCTCCCTTTTGGGAGCTTGTTGCAATTCTCCTCATGCTCTGTTCCTTCTCTAAGGGATCAAGAGTCTCCAGAAAATTGTTTTGTGACGGACTTATCCGTCAAAGACATGGTGAGTGGATAGAGAAACAGTAATTTTTTCTGACATCTCCACCGTCCGAGGAGCCAAAGTCGTTGCTTTGTCACCTCGGAGGTGTTATCGCGCTTTACTGTTCCTGTACCCACTCACCTGTGAGAAAAGTGTTTTTGGTACAAAAGAAATTATATGTCCGCCTTCGCATAAAGCTACGGCGGACAGATCCGAGTAATTTCAAACATATAGTTTGAAAACTCGGCTCTGCATTTCTGGTTGTTAAAGTGCCCCACCTTCGCATAAAGCTACGGCGGGTAAACCTTCGACATGCTCAGGTTAAATTTTGCAAAATTAAAATTTTCCAAGCAATCGAAGATCTGGGTTTATACCCAGGATTAAATTCTTCCTGACTTGATCTGGGAACGGTCCCCATTCGGGGACAGTCCCTTTTGGATGTTAAAAAGAACTTAACTCTGAATATAAATAAACTTTTTAATATTTAATTGTCGAAGTGCATCCGATTCAGGCTTTTCGAGCTATATCAGAAAAGAGATATATGATTTATTGGTATCAAAAGGAAGAAAAGGATGTGTTACCAAAATCAGAGATTTATTGGTGATTTTGGAAAAATCAAGACGGCCTCCTTCCCAACTCATGATCGAATACTGGATGTTGTGACCGCCCCTCCATGAACTGGGCAGTCCCAATTTGCCGTACTCCAAATAGTAGCTGGTAACTGAGGCTAATTTGAGCAACAAGAACTTACATTTGGCGATAAAAGTATATGTCCTGATATTGTTATAGGTTCTGATATTTTTTATCTTTTTTTCTTTAACTATCTCATCAAGAATTTCAGCAACCGGGGAAAGTGCATGAACATGCTGGTGAGAATCGATAAAATTAACCGATAATCCGGATTTTTGTAATTTGTCTATCTGTTGTTCAATTTCTCTTTTTAAATGATCTTTATTAATTGTTTTTAAAAATAGTCTGATTAAAAAAACCGGCAGGAAATAAAAGTTGCCTTTCCCGCTTAAGAGTGACGGCACAAAATCTTTACCGCTGTTGCTTTTTCCCTCAATAAGATTCAAATGCAATCCGATGTGCAAATGATTATTATTTCCAGCCTGCTTTTTGAGTGCTTTTAAACTGCTTTGGCCAACCATAGTAGATAGAACGGATACACTTTTTATTCTCTTATTTTTAATAAGTTGAATAATTTTTTTATCCGAGTATATTTTATATCCGTAATCGTCACTGTGTATATTGGGCATAGGTTATATTCAAAAAATCCTCCTGTATCCTTCGGGCAAAAAAGAGTCAAGAGGATTAAATCTTCCTGGCTCTATCTGCCAGGCTGGTTTTAAGTTATTATTTTGTTTTTCTTCTTAAAAAAGAACCTACAGACATTGAGCCCAAAAGTCCCGGGATTAATAACAGCCAATTGAAGGGTCCGGCTTCAGGAGTTTCCTGCGGTTCAAGTTCAGCAACTTCCTTTTCTATGCAGAATTGGCTTTCGTCTCTGTCCGTTTTGTCTTCAACTGTAGCTTCAATAACGTTTACCGGGCAAAGGACTGATTCTTCTTCAGGAAAAGTAGACTGGTGTGAAGCCCTTACTTTTATTTCGAATACTTCAGACGCGCCTCCAACCAGATTTTCGACTTTAAAGTTTAATTGCCTGTTTTTCTCATCATAATCTCCGGGCCCGGAACTAAAATCAACAAAATCAGGTAAAGTGTCAACCAAATTTATTTCCGCCAGTTCTTCTTCAGCACTATTTTGTACCCGAATTTGAAAAGTAATAATATCCAACGGTTTATATTTAGGATCAGTCGGTCCCAAATGATCAACAAATACACCGGTAGCTGGATTTAGCACTTTCTTCTCAACTATTACTTCCCCTTCTCTTGGGGATATTATTCCCCCTCCATAAACCGGAACACCGCCATATACCGGTATATCAGATTCTTCTTCCTGGACTTCAGGTTCGGGAGTGGCAGTCGGCTCTTCATCACCGGCAGCAAAAACGGAAAAGGAGTTAAAAAGTAAAACTGTTGTCAAGGACAATAAAAAGACTGCCCGTATAAGGAATTTATTCATAATTGAACAAAATTTTGGGCAGTTATTTAAGTTGCGGCCGATTATAGCAGAGTAAAAATACTATGTCAAGCACTATAGGTTACTATAATGCCCGGAGTTCAGCAAGAAGTTTTTCTTTTTCATCTCCGGATAAATTCAGAAGGTCCAAAAACAATTTATTAGTCAAAATATCTTTGGCTAAAACTATATTATTATCAAGCAGTATTTTTTTTTGATGAGCCGTTAAAGAGCTAAGACAGGTAACCGGATGAAGTTTTTCCTTTTCCACCAGTTCCTGAAGATTGCCTTCTTCCGGATAACCCCAACTGACAATTTTCATTCCCATGCATTGAGCATAAGCTATGGCATCAATGCTGCATTTGGTATTGGTCACCAGCCAGACTTCATGAAAGCGGGAAGTGTTGGTTTTATTAACCCAACCGGCAGTCAGATCCTGAAACCGGGCCATGACGTAAAGGGCAACCCTGACATCGGTCCTGACACCCATATTATTATGGAATTTGCACTCGATCATTATCTGTTTATTATCTTTTTGCGCCAGAACATCAATTTCATGAGAAACACAAAGACCTCTCAAAATGACATCCGTTTCAACTTTATATCCGTTTCTGTTTAAAATAGCGGCGATAAATTTTTCAAAAGGAAATCCTGTCGGACCCAATTCCATTATGGCCTTTTTAAGGCTGTACCTTATCCTTGAATGCGGGTAGGACGAACTTCCCAGATATTCAAGTATGTGTTTGTATATTTCTGTTGTCGGGATATCAGGATGAAGAACGGATTTTATATGATCAACCACCTGATCCTGAAGTTCGTCCGGGATTCCGGCACGCTTAATTGAGCGGCGAAGCTTATCCGTGCTGAAATTTTCCCTTTGACCGCCGGATTTGATGACTTGTATATCCTGCATGCTTACTTATACTTTTTAATAAATCTTCTGATATCGGTATCGGTGTTGTTTATCTTTTTTGCTTTTTCCAGTATTAATTTTTGCCATTTTTTAGCTTCCTTTATATCTTCAATCCGGCTGCTTAATTTTACTTTGTTAATCCGACCGCCAGAAATTGGAACAATACATAAATACTCATCATCCCAAATACCGAAATCCGGCTCGGTTATTTCATTTTCAATATCCCGGTACCGGCATAAATATACTTTTATGCCTGCCTCTATATCCAATTTGATTTGATTAAGTAATTTTGTACTTTTTAAGTCATCTAATTTATCAATAATAAATACCCTGGTAAGATTTTTTACTCTTCTGGCGGCTTTTCTTGCTTCTTCATAGTATTTACTCTGAGTGTCCCAAAACTTCAAAGCGGTATAAAAAGTACAGAATCCTCCACTTTGCAGATTACGGAAATGGAAAACACCTTCATCAAATACCTCTTTAGGATCAATGTAAATAATTTCTTCATTTTTATCTTTGACATAATCCAGGGCATAAAGTTTCTGCCGGTGATCCAAATAGCGCTGATATAAGGACAAGTCAAGTCTGGATTTACAGAGCTCCAGAACTAAAGGGAATTCATTTAAATTCACTTCGTAATTCATATGACTGGCACCGGCAACCTCGATTACTGAACTATTCAGTTTCCCGGCAAAGTAAAGTGATTCTTTTTTGGGAACATAAGGATCATTATCCGAATACAAAACATATGAAAAAGGTATTAATTTCTTTAATTTAATAAAATCAAAATCATTTTTATAAAATGTAGAATTAACCGCATTCAACTGCCAGGCAGAATCAAGAGAATTCATAAAAGGAGAAACGAATATTGCACTGTTTAACCTGATATTAAACCTGGTTACAACATGAAGAATAAAAAGCGGACCCAGGGAATGACCGACAAAAACAGGAAGATTTTTCTCCGCTTCAATTTCCGGCAAAACAGTCTCGAAAGTTGCCAACCAACTGTCAAGATTCTGCATAGTTGCTTTTACTGAAGGTCCTTTCTGAGTAATTTGATCCCAGTCGTCCACAGGGAAGCCGGGAAGGATAACTTTTTGTCCTAAAGATTTTAATCTCTCACCAAGTTCAGGGAACCAGTTTCCTTCGGGATTGCCAAAAGCACCATGAAAGATGACGAATGTCATAACTTCTATTATGGCAAAAGAGAGGCACTTTTTAAATGCTTATTGACAAAAGCAACTTAGTTGCATTAACTTCTAAGTATGGAGCCGCTTGATACTATGGTGTTACTTAAAAATAAACAGCTTAAAAAAACGGCTGTCAGGAGTGATCTGTTGGCAATACTTTCAGAAAAAAAAGCTCCTTGTGATGCTATGGAATTACTCATAAAACTTCGTAAAAAATACGGCCGGCTGAATAAAACAACCGTCTACCGCCAATTGCAAACACTGACTTATAAAAAAATTCTTAAAACAATTGAACTGGGAGAAGGTAAGAAACGTTACGAATTAAAAACGGACCATCACCATCATCTTATTTGCAGGAAATGCAAAAATATTAAAGATGTCAGATTAAAAAATGATTTAAGCCGCGAGGAGTCAATAATAACTGAAAAATACCGGTTTCGGGTAATTGAACACAGCCTGGAATTTTTCGGTATCTGCAGAAATTGCAGTTAATAAGCCATGTTGGTTTACATTATTCTGTTTACGATTATCGGCAGCATACTATCCCTTATCGGAGGAGTAGTTCTTCTTACGAGAAAAAAGCTTTCTGACAACACTATTCTCATGCTGACAGGATTTGCAGCGGGAGTGCTTCTGGCAACCGCTTTTTTTGACCTCTTTCCGGAGGCTTTAGAAGCGAATTATGATGCGGCAACGATATTTATGTTTGCCCTGGCCGGCATAGTTTCTTTTTTCACATTTGAAAGATTTTTCCTGTGGTACCATCACCATCACGGATCGCATAAGGGGATCCACCCGTCAACCCTTCTAATTTCTGTTGGTGATTCCATACATAATTTTATAGACGGAGTGGCAATCGCCGGAGCCTTTTTAGTGAATTATTCTTTGGGCATAACCACCGCAATCGCGGTGGCTGCCCACGAAATACCTCAGGAAATTGCCGATTTTTCCGTGATGCTGTCCGAGAAGGTGTCAAAAAGGAAAATTATCACTTTAAACCTGATTTCAGCGCTGGCTTCACTTTTTGGGGCGGTAGGGACATATTTTTTGTCAGAAGTAATTACTGATTATCTGCCGATCATTATAGCCTTTACGGCAGGAATGTTTACTTATATTGCCGGATCGGATCTTATTCCCGAACTGCACCGCTCCTCGGAAAAAAAATCAGATGCCTGGCAGCAAACACTGGTATTTTTACTGGGGATTATATTGACTTTTGCGATCAAAACAATGCTTCATGAATAGTATTTCCAGTGCAAAAACCCATCTTTTGCCAGAGGCAATTTCGGAATTAAGGGATGATATTTATGAGCTCAAATTTCTTTACTGGAAATACCGGGAAAGGCTGACTTTGGCCGGTCGGGAAATTAATCGGGCCGAAAAATTTATCGACAGGACCGTTTATGCCGTGGCCAAAACAGACTTGGAGCACTTTATTAATCTTTACGGGGAACACATTTCAAATCTTAATAAAATTTTAAAAAATGCTGAAAGAAAAAAGGCCAGTCCTGAAATTTATGAGGAATTGTTGAAAACAAAAAACGGAACTAACCGTCTTTTAAGATCGCAAGCGGCAGTCAGCTCAGCCGTTATTATCCAAACTGACTGGCAATCACCTTCTTTTAATTACTCTTTAGTTTCCCAAGCAGGAAGGCAAACCGGAAAAGTCAGCGGGACTTTTAATGATTATAAAAGGGATGTTCATCTGGACGAAAAAGAATATGAGGAACTTTTTTTAAAGGAATATATTGATGCCGGATATAAATTTCTGCTTAAAAGCTTTTTAACCAACAGCGGACAGGCCGCTTTTCAAACAATTCTGACTTATTTGACCTGTGAGAAAAAAACAAGCGGCAGGATACTTATCGGAGAATCCTCCTATTTCCAGTACAAGCAAATACTGGTTAAGACGTTTGGCGATAAATTGATTACGGTGGCGGAAACAAATACCCATGAAATAATCGATAAAATAATAACATATTCACCTTCAGTTGTTTTTTTTGATTCCTTATGCAACAGCGCCGACCTGCCGGTGCCTGACCTTAGAACCCTTATTGAGTATATATATAAAAATATTAAAAAGGACATTTACATCATTATTGATAATTCATGTATGGCTTTTGGCTTCCAACCGTTTTTATTGCGCCGGTCTAATAGAAATGTTCATATGATGTCCTTTGAAAGCCTGAATAAATTTTACCAGTTCGGATTGGACCGGGTTACAGCCGGCATTATAATCTGTGAAAACAGGGATGCGGGAGGCATATTTGAATACAGAAAGCATGCCGGCACCAACATAACCGACAGCTCGGTTTTTGCCATGGCGACTCCCTCCCGGAAATTACTGCAAAAAAGATTATTCAGGCATAACAGAAACGCGCTTTATCTTTCAAAAGGAATATCCGAATCGGTTTCGGGCAAACAAAAATCAATTATTGATGACGTTTTATATCCCCAACTGAAGGGACACCCGGCATATACCTTTATGAAAAACGCCATATTCGGCGGAACTTTTTTCAATATCGGATTTAAAAAAAGATATGACAACCCGAAGTATATGAAATTGGCTGTTGATTCAATTATCAAAGAGGCAAAAATTGCCGGTGTTGATATTGTGGCGGGAACCAGTTTCGGTTTAAACACAACAAGGATTTACCTGACATCGCTTTGGAGTAAATTCGGTAAGCCCTTCTTCCGGATATCGGCAGGAACCGAAGATATAATTCAAGCGGAAAGAATTAAAAAAGTATTACAGGATTCAATGGTAACGCCGTAATGCTTATTTTAAGAGCCGGTTTAACGGTTCCGGTTTAACGGCAAGTCCGATCAGAAGGTCCCCTTTTGTGCAAAGGGCTCCGGTTTTTCTGAAAAGGAGAATACCTCCTTCATTAACTTTAACCGTTGAAATGATTTTTCCGCCGTAAGTTTTTATTTCTCCGACAAGGTCGCCCTTTTCAAATATTTTCTTAAGATTGTTCATGGGGCTCCAAATCCCGGCTTTATCCGCCCGCAAAACAGACCAGCCGGTAAAGATTTTCTTCTTTCTCAAATTTGAAGTTAATTCATCAGGGTTTTTATTGAGCAAATAAATCAATTTTCTGATCAAATAGAGGTGGTATTCAATATGATCGGTTTTCCGGCCGCCGCGGGAACCTGCTTCTATCACAAGTCGGAGAATTCCCTTTTCATCCAATCCCTTAAACCCCCAGGAATTTTTCTTATCGTAAATAATATTGCGATGGGGCATATGTCTTATTAAAGAAAATACCCTTTTTTTAAGCTGTTTATTGGACGGAGGTGTGAGGTAAACAAACGGAACAAGATATTCATCCAAACCGCCGCCGTGCAAATCTATCCAGGCTTCATGTTTATAAATTATTTCACTTAACCAGTGGACCAGACGCTCTGTCGAAGAGCCATTCTTATTGCCCGGAAAAATACTTTTGGGATATTTGCTGTCATGGGGATTGAACGGAGTTCTGTTAACAAATCCGGGAACATTTACAATCGGAATAACGGTCAGAACCCCGTCAAATTTGGCCTCCTGATATTTTTCTATAAGGCGGTAGGCGGCATCAATACCGGCATATTCATCTCCATCAAGGCCTGCCGTAACCAGGATTTTAGGATGATTTTTAGCGCCTTGGATATGAGCCTGCGGAATTCTGATTTTTTGTGTTCCCAAATCAACCGTTACTAGTTTTATTTGCGGCATAAACTAACCAATTATCAAACCAGGTAATTATTTTAACATCA
>MFJF01000004.1:0-611 GCA_001779115.1 Candidatus Gottesmanbacteria bacterium RIFCSPHIGHO2_01_FULL_40_15 | reverse complement strand
GCCCGGCTGTATTTAAAGAGAGATCTAAGATTGGAAATAGATTATCCGTAATCAGGGTAGTGGCACTTTTTGTATTTCTTTCCCGAACCGCAGGGGCAGGGATCATTGCGGCCTAATTTTTTCTTTTTTCCCTCCGAATTATCAGCTTCCAGTTGGCGTGCCCTGGAATCTTTTGCCGATAAATCGGAATGTGATTGCAATGAGGCAACTGTACTGGTATCTGCTGAAGATCCTGCCCGTGAACCTGTTTGACCCGCCTGTCTCTCCATACCGGCCCGCCGGCTGATAGCGGTTTCCTGCCGGGCTTTTAATTCCTGGATTTGATCGGGAGATAATTGGACTTGCACCCTGAAAATCCGGTGGGTGATTTCATAGTCAATGGAACTGACTAACCTCTCAAACATGGAAAAAGCTTCATTTTTGTATTCAACAAGAGGATCCAGCTGTCCGTAACCGCGAAGCCCGATTCCCTCCCGAAGATCATCCAGAGCATCCAAATGATTCATCCAAAAATTATCAACGACTGAAAGACAAACCCAGCGTTCCACCTGGCGCATGATGGCTTCCGACAACTGTTCTTCCCTTTTTTTATATGTATCGGTAACAATTTT
>MFJF01000003.1 GCA_001779115.1 Candidatus Gottesmanbacteria bacterium RIFCSPHIGHO2_01_FULL_40_15 | reverse complement strand
GGCATGTTAAAAGTCCGTTTACGGCGCAGACTTTTACGGGGATTAGGCCTGTCGGAGCAGGAAAATCCTTGGGTTCAACATCTTCCAAAAGCCCGGTCATGACTTCATTCCAAATAGGAGCGGCTCCGGTTATTCCGGAAACCAGATTCTTATTCATAAAACTGCCGTCATTATTACCGACCCAGGCAGATACCAGGTAATCGGGAGAAAAACCGATGGTCCAGTTATCACGGAAATTATTGCTGGTGCCTGTTTTGACGGCTATTTTGTGATTGGGAACCGAGAGTTTGGAATAGGTGCCGAAGGCCGGCAATCTGGCCAAATTGTCGGACAGAATATCGATGAGCCAATAGGCGGAAAGGGGAGAAATAATCTGACCGGCTGTTTGACCCAGAATTTTTGTGCTGTCATCCCCGTCTGAACTGGCTTCAACTTTGGCTACCAGTGAAAGGTTATTGTTATTATAAAATTCAGCTGTCAGATCTTCGGAATTGCTGTCTCTTATAGCCAGGATGGATTTAAGTTCTACTTTATTGCCCTGATTGGCGATAGTACCGTACGCCCTGGCCATATCCAGCATGGTAACTTCAGCTCCGCCTAATGTCAGTGACAAGCCTACAGGCGAGATATTATTCCAACTGTCTATTCCCATGTCAATTCCCTGTTTGATCATATTGGCAACACCTATTTTTTCAAGAATTTTAACAGCGGGAATATTATAGGAATTAGCCAGGGCCGATCTCAAAGTGACATTCCCGTGAAATTTACCGTCATAATTAACCGGAGCATAAATTTCTTTCGATCCTGAAGATTTGTAGACAACCGGCGCATCAGTAACAGTTGAGGCAGGGGTAAATCCGTGGTCAAAAGCGTAGGCGTAGTTTACCGGCTTTATGGCGGAACCGGGCTGACGTTTAGCCAGAACGGCATTGAAATGGCCGTCATTTTCAGTATCAAAGTAATCAACTGAACCGACCATGGACAAAATTTCACCTGAGTCGGTATCGGTGACTAAAACGGCAGCATTGCCTATTTTGTATCTGTCTTTGATTTGATAAATATTTTTCCTGACAATTTCTTCGGACTTTCTTTGAATGTTCAGGTCAAGTGTAGTAGTTACATCCATGCCGCCTTCTTCAACAGCTTTTTCACCGAATTTATTAACCAGTTCATTTTTGACATACATAACAAAGTGGGGAGCCAGGATATTAATTTTTTGAGGAGCCAGCGTAATATTGCGGTTGATAGCGGTAAAATACTGATCTTCGTTTATGAAATCCAGTTTGAACATTCTTTCAAGGACCTGCTGTTTTCTGAGGTCGGCCAGTTGAGGGTTAGTGCCATATGGAGAAAAAGTAGTAGGAGCGGCAGGCAGACCGGCCAAGAAAGCAGCTTCGGAGAGCGTTAAGTCTTTAACCGATTTATCGAAGTACATTTGAGAAGCAGCTTCTATACCGTAGGCAGGCCCACCGTAACCGACTGTGTTTAAATATTGGGTGAGAATTTCCTCTTTGGAATAGATTCTTTCAAGCCAAAGAGACATAACTATTTCTTTTATTTTCCGCTGATATGATTTAACCGGGGTGAAAAAACGGTTTTTGACAAGCTGCTGGGTAATTGTTGAACCGCCCTGGTAAAGATCGATATCTCCCTGGTTAATATTATTCAGAAAAGCTCTGAGTATAGCTTTTAAATCAATACCGAAGTGGTTGTAAAAGCCGGCATCTTCAATGGCTATGGTTGCCTGTTTAACCGTTTCGGGCATTTCGTCATAGTTAAGCTGTACACGGTTAGCGCTGTTGTAAACACGGTACAATACCAGACCGTTCCTGTCCCTTATAATGGTGGTCATGGGAGGCTTTGAATTGGTAATCTCTCTCGGATCAGGCAGGTCTTTGAGGACGAAGAAATATAACATTCCGGAGAAAGTAACCGTTACGGTCAGAAATGAATAGAAAACCCGGGGATGGTTTTTCCAGAAACGGATCGGGGCAATACCGGCGATTTTATAGCGGGGAGTATGCCGTACCGTTTTCCCTTTTTGAAAAGGTTTAACTTTACTTTTTGAAGAAGTTTTTTTCTTAGTCCGGCGCTCATTTTTGAAATAATCCGATAAACCCAAAACGGGTTTAGTATAAATTGATTTTTTTAACGATTTATTTTTTGACTTTTGAGGGCGGGATTTTATAGATCCTGCTCTATGTATTGCCGGTTTTTTCTTCGGGGATTTAACCATATAAATTTAGCAAATCATAGAGTTTCGGTAGTTGTCAATACACAAAATACAGTTATCAAAATGAGAATTGATATATTTTTATATATTAACCTTTATTAAACAGGGGTTGACAAGAAACGAAAAATGCTAAACAGTTAAATCAGACGGTAAATATGAGGAAATTATTTTTCGGGGCTCTCACAGTATTGACCCTAATCAGTTTATCAACTTTCCGGCCTCAGGGTGTTGCCGCTTCTTCCTGCGGCGGTCCGTATCCTCCAAAACCGGAAGGAGTACAGGTGATGGCCGGTCCGGGCGGAGGAGAGGCAACTTTATACTGGGAAGAAGTGCCTTATGCCAACAGATATGCCGTTGTTTACGGAACAGCAGCCGGTGAATATATATACGGAGCAACCGATATCGGCGGGGTTCAAGCCCGTTCCTATACGGTAAAAAGTTTGACTCCGGGAGCAAAATACTATTTCAGACTGTCGGCTTCCAGGGATTGCACTTCAAGTCCTTTTTCAGAAGAAGTAACTACCTGGGCAGGTAGCGGGCCGGTAACGGCCGATTATTCCGGAGAAGTCAGTACAAGTTCAGCAAGCAGTGAAAGCACAATGCCGAAAGCCCAAATTATCCAGGGATCAGATTTATCGGCAGCGGGAGGACCGGGAGCAGGACAGGTGACTCTGAGGTGGAATCATAAGGAAGATGTTGATACTTATCACCTGGTTTACGGAAACACTGCAGGGGATTACCTGTACGGAGCCACGAATATCGGTAAAATTACCGAGTTTACCGTAAGCGCTCTTGTGCCGGGCAGAAGTTATTATTTTGCCCTGGTACCGGTAAAAGGAGACAGGGCATTATATACCGGAAATCCGGTCAGAGGACAAGCGGGCGGCGCGGTTGGTGAAGTTTATACTTCATCCGATAATCTGCTGGGGGCAAATGAAGAACCGGTCGTAATGACGGAGCCGGAACAGGGAATAGGGGGGGCACCGGTTTCAGAGGACGGATTGATTATAGGAGCCGATAGGGATGCCGATACCGATGTACAGGGAGTTGATGATGAGAATTATACGTATGAAGAGCCCGCCGATGATCCAAATACTTTCAATATTCCCCAGGAAATAGAAAACGAAGGTTACGTTTCTCCCCAAGATTAAGGAGTAATTATCCTGAAATTAAAGTAATAAGGAAAAGGGAGAGAAATCCATTTCTCGTCGGAAATAAAAACTTCCCCATCTGAATATGCTTTGGCTCCGGCGATTAAATAAACACCGCCAATTTGCATGGGTTTACCGGCAGCATCTTCAATAAGGAGATATCCATAATAATGATTATTGACACTTATGTAATCCGGCCAAATGGAATTTTTGTCCAATTGAGCTTCCCGGCTCATCGGTAACTCACGGCAATTTTGTTCTGCCGGCGGAATATTAGCCGAACCGCAGTAAACTAATGTTACTTTATCAATACGTCTATCCGAATTATTAATAACATTTACAGATCCGTGAATAACATTTTCCCGAACCACAGGAGTCGGAGACAGAGTCGGTTGAACAGTCGGCAGAGGACTTCCCGAACCCGGTGGACGGTTTGCTGCCGGTGGGAAGGCAGAAGTAGGACTGGGGACAGTGTTTGTAATTCCGGCAATATTGCCAGTTTTTTTAATTAAATTTCCGGCGAAATTAATGAATTTCGGCAGTAAAAATAATCCCCCGATAATGAGAATAAGAAAAACAATAATTACCACGGCACCTCTAGCCTGGCCGCTTTCACCAAACTTATTCATGGCAGACAGTAATTATAGCGCTAATTTTATCAATCCTGATTTAATATACCGGTAAAATGAAGTAAGAGAACTGTAATTTATATGATTTCAGTTGACAGGGGTTTGGAAAATCGATCAAAATTGAATTAGCGGAATGATTTATTACATTATCAGAAAGTTGTGGGTACCTTTTTTTTTCGGGTCATCTGTTTTGGCTGTTGTCTATACCGGAAATGAAAAAACCAGGCTTATCGGTTTATTTCTGTTGGTTTTCAGCTTGAGCCTGTTATTATGTGCTGAATATTTATTCAAACACCTTAAAGATTATCCGGAAAGAGCTAAAGCTCTTAAATATCTTCCAATTGTCTGCGCATTTATATTAAGCTTGTCAGCAACTTTTTTTTCTTCAGTACTTAACCACGAAAAAAATAAAACCAGCTATGCTACGTCTTTAGTATTATGGACAGGGGCGGGAATAACGATTTTTCTTTCTTATATCAAGGTAAAAAAAGAAAATATAAAGGATTATATTATCAAAAACAAGAAAGAGACAGCCGCGATTCTAATTCTTACGCTTTTTGCCTCACTATTTCGTTTTTATCTGCTGGGTAAGATTCCTGCCATCCTTAACGGTGATGAAGGTTGGACGGGAATGGCGGCCTTAAAAATGTTGCCGGCGGCGGAAAATATTTATAATAATCCGTTTTCCAGTTTTGAAGGATTCGGCAGGCTTCAATTAAATATTTTCGAATTTTTTATCAGATTATTTGGAAGGAACGCATTTGCTCTCCGGCTCTTTCCGGCAATATCCGGAGTTTTAGCCATACCGGCGACATATATACTGGCAAAATATATTCTGGGGAGAAAAGCGGCCTTAATATCCGCATTTCTTCTTGCCGTATCCCACACACATATTCATTTTTCCCGGACTTCAGCGGTTGCCTATATTCACAGCAGTTGGCTGGCGCCACTGGAATTGTATCTGTTCTTATCGGGACTTATGGAAAGGAGCAGGAATAAACTTGTTATCGCAGGCATTATTTTGGGAATACACTTTCTTTTTTATTTTGAAGCCTGGATTATTGCCGGATTTTTGGCAATTTTTTTATTGATAACTTTTATTATTAACAGAAAGCATATTTTGGGAAACCTGACCAATTTAATTTACTTTACAGCTACGGTTATTATTATTATTTTACCTTACATTGCCTGGTCGTTTAACAATCCGGCCGATTTCAGCGCCCGATGGGTAAAAGAAGGGTCTTTTCAATCAGGCTGGATGGATCATGAACTTAATATAACCGGCAAGCCAATGTTTCTAATTTTATGGGGACGGGTGTCGGGAGTATTCCTGTCGATTTTTGCGCTTCCTTCCAGGGATTTTTATTGGGCGCCTGTTCCGGTTCTTCATTATATAACTGCCGCTCTGTTTTTAACCGGATTGGCAGTATCTTTACTTAAAATCCGTGACATTAAGCATTTATTCTTAAACGGTTGGTTTTGGTCAGGCATTTTATCAATCGGAATTTTTGCCATACCGCCATCAGCTGATTCATACCGCCTGTTAATGATTTTGCCGGCAATGGTTATCCTGGCCGGTTTGGGCTGGAAAAAAATTGCACAGCTTTTGGGCGACGCAACAGCAGGAGGCCATACCGGGTATTTAAATTGGACAGCTGTTCTTCTTATAACAGCGTTAATTTTAAACATGAAGACATACTTTATCGATTTTGCCAGATCATGCCGATATTTAAGCGGGGATATAACCGGCAGAGGTCCGTCTCTAATCGGCGAATATTTGAGAAAGGAATATCCTTTTGACCAGGCATATTTTTTGGGTAATGATGATTACCGATACGGAATAAGTCCGGCATTAAATTATTTAAGCGGTGAAGTACCGGTTGAAAACATCCCCGGTCTATTTCAAAATACCGATAAGAGGGGATCTTTAGTTTTTATAATTATTCCTTCGAGACAGAATGAGTTGATTACCCTTAAACAATATGCTCCGGGAGGGAAAGTTACCAGGATTTCCGATTGCGGTGAACTGGCTTTTATAGGTTATAAAACCGAATTGGATTAGTGACAGTAACATATGTACTACTCAAGAAGAAGAGATTAAAATAACAAAGCGAAAAAGGATACAAAAGATGTCAAATTTTGTCGAGGAGAAGTTCTCCGGAAAAGCGCCAATTTTAATAAAAAAAATAAAAGCGGTTATAAAATCGGGGGTATCCGCCAGTTTTCCGGAAGTACAGGATACTGAAAATTTAATAAATATTGAACATCCCAGTAATAAAAACTATGGGGATTACTCGACTAATATAGCTTTGATATTAGCCGGCAAATTAAAAATGAACCCTATTGACGTAGCGAAAAAAATCAGTCGAAAAATAGGAGAATACATAATATCCGGTCAAACGATATCATTTTTATCTGATAGTAATAGTAAAGATAAGGTTATGTTTAAAGCCGATGATATCCTGGAGAATGTAAAAAGTGAGCTGCCGGGGTTTGTTAACATGTATTTATCTAATAAATGCCTTATCAGTCAAATGACCAGATTGCTAAAAATGGATTTGTCATTAATACCGGCCAAATCGGAAAAGAACAAATTAAATACATTACTACAGGGCTCTAAAATCATGACGGAATTTACCGATCCCAATCCGTTTAAGGATTTTCACATAGGTCACCTTTACAGTAATTCGGTCGGAGAATCGATTTGCCGGCTGCTTGAAGAATTCGGGGCAGTAGTCAAACGGGCTAATTACTTTGGGGATGTCGGAATGCATGTTGCCAAATCCGTTTGGGGAATGAGAAAAAAAATTGAAAATCAAAAATCAATAATTGAAAATCTTGAGAAGTCGCCTTTGAAGAAAAGAGTAGAGTTCTTACAGGACAGTTACGCAACCGGTGCAAAATCTTATGAGAAAGATGAGAAAGCTAAGGAGGAAATTACAAGAATTAATTATCTGATATATATGAGCGCACAGGAGTTAATGAAAAAAAAACATAATCTGACTCCGGAAGTTGATTACGGTAAATATATTGACGTTCAGGAAGAAGAAATCAATGAGATTAGCCGTCTGTTTATTTATGGCAGGGAATGGAGCCTTTCATACTTTGAGACCATTTACGGGCGTTTGGGAACGAAATTTGACTATTATTATCCGGAATCAGAAGTCGGGGAAAAAGGCGTTAAAATTGTCAGGGATAATCTGGGAAAGGGTGTATTTGAGGAAAGCGAAGGTGCAATTGTTTTCCGGGGTGACAAATTCGGACTTCATACCAGGGTATTTATCAATAAACTGGGATTGCCGACATATGAAGCTAAAGAGCTCGGTCTGGCACCGGCGAAATTTAAACAATTTCATTATGATTTTTCATTGATCATAACCGGAAAGGAAATTGATGAATATTTCCGGGTTCTTCTGGCAGCACTTAAGCAGATTCATCCTGAACTGGCTGAAAAAACATTACATCTCGGGCATGGAATGGTAAGACTGCCCGAGGGTAAAATGAGCAGCCGGACCGGAGAAATAGTTTCGGGAATTGAACTGATTGAAACTGTTAAAAAGAAAATCAGGGATAAAATTGAAAAGAGTCCGTCAGATTACAGCAAGAGTGAATATGAAAACGTAATGGAAAAAGCAGCCATTGCGGCCATAAAATATTCATTTCTGAAGGTAGGTTTGCCCGGTGATATCGTATTTGATCCAGATAAGTCGGTCAGTTTTGAAGGAGACAGCGGGCCGTATCTGCTTTATACCTATGCCAGATGCAGAAGTGTTATGAAAAAATCCAATTTACAAAAGCAATCAAAATCCATACGGGATTTATTAACCGCACTTGGGGTGACATTAAATAATGAAGAGAGAGAATTATTAAGGACGATTTATCTGTTTGACGAAGCGCTATATGAGGGAACCAGAAATTTTGCCCCCAGTATTATCTGTTCCTTTTTATTTGAAACAGCTAAGAATTTTAACCTTTTTTATCAGAAACATTCCATTTTAAAACCGGCCGGACAGGATTCTATCAGGCAAAAAGAGACAATTTTATTCCGGTTGGCTTTAACGGAAACCGTGGGAGCCGTATTGAAGAAAGGATTATACCTTTTAGGGATTGAAACTACAGAGAGAATGTGAATTAAATGTCAAATTTCAAATTTAAAATGCCAAATGTATGTATGTCCATTCTGATTGGAATATATTTGGTTTTAGTTGTCCGTTTTCCGGCAGCAGCACAAACAGAAGATCCCAAGTCAATTAAACTTAAAAGTTTTACTCCGCCGCCGACTCAAACTCCGGCCGCAACACTGACTCTTGTTCCGACAAAAATTCCACCGGCAGTTGGGACAATAACGGGTACTGTACCGACCGGGTCAACAAACTTGCCGACCGGCGGACAAACCCCGACACCAACAGAAGCAACCGGCGGAAGCGGCAATCCCGAAGACTGTGCCAAAATAGGATTATCCATGTTTGTTCCTCAGCCGAGATTCTTGGAGAGAACAACTCTTTGTGATAAAGGAACGATCTGGCCTCCGTATACTTCATCTTTTATTCCCCGTGACATGGTTAATTTAACCAAAGCTTTGGGCGGCAAATATTGGGTGAGAAGAAACGATATTATATTTAAAAGCGGGTTGGTCAGTAATCTGTCGGATCTTTTGGGTTATATCAGTAAATTCTGTGAACCGTTTGTTGGCTTTGCTTACAGAAGTTATGCCGAACAGGAGGGATTATTTTACGGTAAAAGCTGTCCGACAAATCCCGGTTGCGGAGTAGCGCCTCCGGGGAAAAGTACCCACCAGTCGGGAATAGCCGTTGACCTGTTTTGTATTGAATTAAGCGGGAGTAACATAGTCAGAATGTTTGAAGCACCCACCGCTTCAATAACCAATTCAAGGAGTTTTGATTTTATTCATCCGGTATCCTGGGATACACCGCATTTTGTAGGGTTATAATTAATGAAATGAATAACATGGATAAAAATAAATTATTATTGTCACTGCTGATTGTTTCATTATTTATTATTTTGATACTGTCTTATACAGTTCTTTTTAAGGGAAATAATAAAACTCCTAATAAACAGGGGGAAATTGAGACTATTACACCTCCCATTGAATCGGATTATGATGAACCCTTCATTAAAGAATTTAATGAAGCTCAACTACGGGAATATCAATATACTTTATCAACCGGGGAGGAAATAACAATACAAGTGCCTGCCAATGTTGATCCTCCTCCCCAGGAAGTAGTGGAGAGAATGTATCTTCGGCAGCAGGAAAAATAGTTTTTATCAGAATCTCTTTAAAGTTTACATTTCTTGACTATTTTCTGCTGTAACTTTAAGCTGAATAAAAGGGTAGGTTTTAATATGAAAACCACAATCTCCGGTGTTTTTATGCGCAATAAGAAGATTAGCGGCTTTTTCCACAATCACAGGAAAGAATCACTTTTAGCGTTATTATTTTTACTTCTTTTAGCTTTCACCGGTACCGTATTTATAGGACGCCAAAAAAAATCCGAGACTTCTTTTTGCGGCAATAAGTCCTGTTTAACGGGTTGCTGTGTTAAGAATAAATGCATTCCTAAAGATGTGGCTATTGCCGATTATACCTGTTTAGGCGAGGGGAAATGGCAACAGCCCGACGGTAAAGTTGCAAACGGATTTCCCGACGAAGTTGAGGATGAGGTCAGCAAAACGGATCAGATGCCTCAACAAATAAATTCAATTGATTCAAAAAAGGCAATGGAGACAGCTTCAAATATCGTCAAATGGCTTGATACAATGAAAAACGATAAAGGCCAGTATTATACAGGTTTAAATTGCAGCGGAGATGGAGCGTGCAGTGAGCCTGAACCTATTGACAAACAGATCGGAATAAATGTTGTTTGGGCAAAATACAGAAACTACATAAATAGTAAAAATGACAATGATTTGAAAAGTTTGGAAAAAGATTTAACCGTTTTAACTACTCCGGAAATTGGTTTTCCGGCTCAAAATGATTTTTATAACTGCAAGTTAATGTATGAAATGAACCAGAGCGGACTGTTTAAAGAAAAAGTAAAAGACAATATTGACGTGGTATGTATCGGAAGTGTTCATTACGGGCCGGAAATGGATGAATTTGTCAGTACTCTATCCCAAAATAAATATGATGAAGAACTGATGATTAAGGAAGTAATGGAAGGCGCAACAGTTGATAAGTGGGAAATTTCAAATTCAAAGAAATTCAATAAATACGCAATATATGCCGCGGATATAGCTAACTATTACAGATGGATAGGGATTAAAGATGATCTGCGAGCTGCAAAATATTATTTCAATTTGGCATTACAGATTTTTAGTGATAAATCTACAAGTTCGGACGGATCGGTGATCGGACTGGCAGCGTTGGATTTATATAAAGCTACTTCAGAGCAAAAATATTTGGATTTTATGAATTTTTTCTTTGATTATAAAGCAAAAGAAGGCTGCAAATCTTTGGAGGATTGCGCATATTTTTTAATGTTTCTAGATGAGTTGTATAAAGAAACAAATAACAGTAAAGCGAAAAATGAGGCCGGTAAAGTAATTCAATTTCTAATAAATGATTACTTTGACAGTGATAAAGGTATTTTTTACAGTTCCCGGTTAAGCCACAATTATCCCGTATTAGAAAATTCAATTTTGGCAGGGATATTCGCCAAATACAATTAATGAAAAGAAAAATCTTTATTACAGGGATTAAATCAGGGATATTAATTTTTATCTTATTTGCGGCATTTCTAATTTCAGATTCCCAGTTTGATTCATTTGTTTTTGCTGCCGGAACCGGAAGTTGTAAACAGGAATCCTGTGCCTGCTCCAACACATGCACAGGTCCTAACTGCAGTTTTGCGGGATGCTGTCTGCCCTGTAAAAAAGTAGTGAACGGAGTTTGTACCCAATACGGGAGCTGTACTACTATTTGTGAAGTCAGCGGGAGTTGCCCGAGCGGATTTGAAGAAAGAGACAGTTGTTCCGGTGGAGAAGAAGAGGTAGACAGTAAAGTTTTAAGCTGTCCGGGATGTAATAATACAAAAAAATGTTTGAAATGCAGAATACCGGATGAGGGGCCGACCAGTCCGCCGGCTCCGCCGACAAATACTCCTCTTCCGCCGCCACCGCCGACGAATACTCCGATTCCGACTAAAACTCCTACGGCAACTCCGACACCTCCCCAGAGAGAGAATTTGTGCCTATCTTCAACAATCAATAAAACCATTTTAAAGCCCGGAGAATCGGTAACATTAACATCATCATTTTCGAGTCCGATGACCGGTTTTTATTTTGCTTTTTATAACCCGGATAATTTATTCGGTCCCGGCAACGCAAAACCCATATGCGTTAAATCAGGAGGGGATTTTCCGAATTTAACAGGTTCCTGTCCGAACGGATCCCATCATTTAATCTTTGCCGGCAGCGCCAAAGACGCTTCCAAACAGAGCGGTACGGCAACAATTGCTTATGCAAGCATTTTTGTTACCGATGAAAATAACAGTGGAAAACCCGTTGTGAAGGCTTCTTACAATGCATACGGAGTTGACGGGAACGGAATGAGTACCTTACCGAATCCGGCATGCGTAGGGAATATATCAAAATACACGGCTCCTTCCTGCGGGCAATCCTGCAATCCCGGTCAGCCCGGTGAGTGTCCCCAGGATTGTCCCTATTGTCCTCAAGCAAATCCTCAATGTTCAACTACACCCGGAGGAGGGACACCCCCGCCCGGCTACCCGACATACCCGGGAGGAGGGACACCCCCGCCCGGCTACCCGACATACCCGGGAGG
>MFJF01000002.1:30283-43049 GCA_001779115.1 Candidatus Gottesmanbacteria bacterium RIFCSPHIGHO2_01_FULL_40_15 | reverse complement strand
AATTTATAAGTATCAGCCCCTATTGCCAAAGCCAAAATCTGGTTACCCAAACAAATACCGAAGAAAGGAATTTTTTCACTCAGCAGTTTTTGAACGGTACCGATCGTCTTTATTGCCATTTTCGGATCACCCGGACCGTTACTGACTACCACCGCATCAAAGCCTGAAATCCCATTATTCCGGTAAGGATCAAAGTCCCAGGGAACCCGGACAACTGAAAGATTCCTGGAAACCAGATTTCTGATAATGTTATTTTTAACACCGCAATCAATAAGCAGAATTTTTAAACTACCTTTACCGTAAAATAGCGGTTTGCGGCAGGACACTTCTTGGACTAAGTTTTCCTCATTGATGTCTTTTACGTTTTTTAAAAAAAGTCCCGACGTATGTCGGGATGGCGGAGGGCCAAACTTTATTGCCCCTTTCATGACTCCTTTCTGACGGAGCATTTTGGTAAGAGTGCGGGTGTCAATTCCCTGAAGTGCCGGTATATTTTGTGAAATTAGCCAGTCGGAAAGTGTTCTTTTTGCCTGCCAATGCTTTTTATGATCCATATAACGGGAAACAATCAATCCCCGGATTTGGATCCGGTCTGATTCAAAATTGGTTTTTATTCCCATATTGTCAACAGCGTCATCCGGAACTCCGTAATTTCCTATCAGCGGATATGTAGTGACAAGAATCTGGCCAAAATATGAGGGGTCTGTAATACCTTCCGGATAACCGACCATTCCGGTATTGAAAACCACTTCGCCGTTTCTATCGGAAACAGAACCGAAGGAAACACCTTCAAAGATTTTTCCGTTTTCCAGAATCAAATAACCTTTTTTACCCATTAAAAACCCCCTTTTACCCGGGGTTATATTTTAATACCTTTTACTTATATTAACAACCCCTTATGAACTTTCGGTGAGGGGTCTCCTTTTACGGCGCAGAACTTTCAATGCGATTTGCGAACGGCGGAATTGTAATTGGGCGGCTGTCAAAGCTTCACCGGCCGGTTTTTCAGACAAAGCGCTTTCAGCTCTTTTTTTGGCTTCAAGAACTTCAGCTTCATTGATTTCTTCAGCATGATAGGCACTGGTTACCAGTATTGAGGCATAATTTCGGGCGACTTCCAGAAAACCTCCGCCTATGGCTATAAATATCTCCTCACCGTTTCTTTCAATTTTTATCTCCCCTTCTTCAAGTATGGTAAAAAGAGGAACATGATCAGGCAGGATACCTATTTGACCCGTTTCAGAAGGGGCAGAAATATATTTCACTTCATCTTTAAAAACTACTCTTTCCGGAGTGATAATTTCCAAATTAATTGATTTCATAAGAAGATCCTTCACCGGAAGGTTATTGAACTTCATCTATGTTGCCGATCCAGTAAAAAGACTGCTCGCTTTTTTGATCATGCTTGCCTTCAAGTATTTCCCGGAAACCTCTGATGGTTTCTTCAAGGGGAACATATTTTCCTTCACGGGCAGTAAACGCTTCGGCGACAAACATCGGCTGGGAAAAAAACCGCTGAATTTTTCTGGCTCTGGTTACCGTCAGTTTATCATCATCAGACAGCTCCTCCATACCCAGAATGGCGATTATATCCTGCAAATCCTTATATCTCTGGAGTACTTTTTGAACTTCTCGGGCAACATTATAATGCTCCTCACCGACATGCTCAGGTGTTAAGATTCTGGATCTTGAAGAGAGCGGATCTATTGCCGGATAGATGCCTTGTTCGGATATGGACCGCTCCAGAGAAATGGACGCATCTAAATGGGCGAATGTAGCCACAGGCGCAGGATCGGTATAATCATCTGCCGGAACATAAACTGCCTGGACGGATGTGATGGATCCTTTGGTCGTTGAAGCGATTCTCTCCTGAAGAGCTGACATTTCTGAGGCCAAAGTCGGTTGATACCCGACGGCTGAAGGAATTCTGCCCAAAAGAGCAGAAACTTCACTGCCGGCCTGGGCAAACCGGAATATATTATCTATAAATAAAAGCACGTCCTGGCCTTCCTCATCGCGGAAATACTCAGCCATTGACAATCCGGTCAGAGCGACTCTTAACCGGCTGCCGGGAGGTTCATTCATCTGCCCGAAGACAAGGGCGGTTTGCTTAATGACTCCTGATTCCTTCATTTCAAGCCAAAGGTCATTGCCTTCACGGGTTCTTTCACCGACACCGGTAAAGACGGAAACCCCCTTGTGGACGGTAGCCACATTTCTTATCAGTTCCTGAATAAGAACTGTTTTTCCGACACCGGCTCCTCCAAAAACCGCTACTTTTCCTCCTTTGACAAATGGGGCAATAAGATCAATGACTTTTATGCCTGTTTCCAGAATCTGAACTTTGACTTCCTGGGATGTTAATGAGGGGGGCTCCCGGTGAATGGGATACATTTTGGAAGTTTTTACCGGGGTACCGTCATCAATCGGGTCTCCGGTGACGTTAAAAATGCGGCCCAAAGTATCTTTACCCACCGGAACAGTTATCGGGGCACCGGTATCCACAACAACCTGACCGCGCTTCAATCCGTCGGTCGGACCAAGAGCAATTGTTCTGACCAAACCCTCCCCGATATGGCCTTCAACTTCCAAAATCAGTTTTCCTCCCGGGGCATATTTTGAATCAATTGATAAAGCATTATAGAGAGAAGGCACCTTTTCTTTTTCAAAAGCAACATCAACGACTGCGCTTATAATTTGAGCAATTTTACCTTTATTCATAAAAATATTTCTCCAGTTGCCGGTCTAGCTTACGGCAATCCGGGCAGTAACCATGTCGGAAATTTCAGATGTAATTTTCTCCTGCCGGGCTTTGTTGTAAAGCAATGTCAGATCATCAATCAAATCATAAGCGGCATCGGTGGCGTTTTTCATGGCTATCATTCTGGCGGATTGTTCGGACGCTTCAGCTTCATAGATGGCGGTCCGAAGCTGGTTTTCCAGATAATGAGGCAAAAGCCTATCAAGCACTTTGGAAAGAACGGGCTCAAAAACAAATTCGCCTAACTGTTCTTTTTGCTCCGGCGTGTTATCCCCCTTCTCATCCGCGCCTTTCTCGATCCGGGTAATGGGCAAAATAAGCTTTTTTACCGGTTCCTGGGTTAAAGCGGTAATAAAATTATTGTAAACCAGAAAAACATCCTTATATGAACCGGAATTAAATCCGTCAACCATAAGTTTGGTTATGGCCGGAACATCGGAAGAAAAAGGCACTTGGGAAAAATCTGCAACAAGTTTTTTATTCCATTTAACGATAATATTTTTACCCTTATTTCCGACTGAAATGAATTCTGCATCCATATCTTTTGGCAGCCAATTGGTTAAATAACGGAATAAATTAGTATTTAATCCTCCGCAGAGACCTTTGTTAGTACTGATTAAAATAATAAGACTTTTGCCGCTTTCCTTGCCCGGGCTCAAAAGAGGATGTTGCCTCCAATCAACCTTCGAGGCCAATTCCCTGACCACCTGATAAATTTTATCAGCATAGGGTTTTCCTTTTAACGCCGTATCCTGGGCTTTTTTCATTTTCGAAGCGGCTACCATTTCCATAGCCCTGGTTATTTGTGATATATTACCGGCGGATTTAATCCGGCGTTTGATCAGTTTAATATTAAGCATTGGAATAATCTTTAAGAAAATCCTCGATAATTTTGGTTAACTCTTTTGACAAAACGTCGGTTAGTTTTTTTTCTTTTTTAATCTGCTCCAGCAGTTTTTTGTGTTTACTGTGCAAATGATCCAGGAATTTGTCTTCAAAATCGGTTATTTTTGCCACCGGAATCTGCTGAAGAAAATCCTGGGTACCGGCAAACATCAGTGAGACCTGTTCTTCTACGGGCATCGGTTCAAACTCGTTTTGTTTTAACAGTTCTACCATCCGGGCTCCTTTTTCAATCTGATTTCGCGTCCTTTCATCGAGTTCCGCGGCGAACTGGACAAATGCAGCCATATCCCGGTATTGGGCTAAATCTAGCCTTAATTTTCCTGCCACCTGTTTCATGGCTTTAATCTGGGCTGCTCCGCCGACACGGGAAACTGATAAACCGACACTGATGGCCGGTCTGACTCCGGCAAAAAACAAATCCGGTTCAAAATAAATTTGTCCGTCGGTAATTGAAATTACATTTGTAGGGATATAGGCGGACATGTCTCCGGCCTGCGTTTCAATTATCGGTAAAGCGGTCATTGAACCTCCGCCGTATTTGGGAGCCAATTTACAAGCCCTTTCCAAAAGACGGCTATGGAGATAAAAAATATCCCCCGGATAAGCCTCCCTGCCGGAAGGTCTTTCCAATATAAGCGATATCTGGCGGTAAGACCAGGCATGCTTGGTTAAATCATCATAAACGACCAGAACATCTTTACCTTTATCCATAAAATATTCACCGATAGCGCAACCGGCATAAGGAGCAATATACTGTAGCGAAGCCGGATCGGAAGCATTGGCCGCAACTACAATTGTGTGATTTAGAGCGTTAAATTTGCGGAAGGTCTCAATTACCTGCGCAACCCTGGAGGTTTTTTGGCCGATAGCCACATAAATGCAAATGACATTCTGACCGCTTTGATTGATAATTGTGTCAAGTGTAACAGCAGTTTTGCCTGTTGCCCGGTCACCGATAATCAGCTCCCTTTGACCCCGGCCGATCGGGATCATGCCGTCTATTGCCTTTATACCGGTTTGTAAAGGAGTATCGACGGGACGGCGTTTAACTACTCCTGGAGCAATTTTTTCAATTGGATAAAATTTTTTAAAATCAATTACTCCTTTTCCGTCAAGAGGTTGACCCAACGGATTGATAACACGTCCTATCAGACTGTCATCGACTCCGACAGATAAAAGCCTGCCTGTCCCTTTAACTCTATCGCCTTCTTTTATATCCAGATAGTCACCCAATACTATGGCGCCGACTTCATCTTTTTTCAGATTTATGGCTACTCCGCTTACTCCGGTTGAAAACCTGATCATCTCCGAATAGAAAACATCATCAAGTCCTTTTATTCTGGCAACACCGTCGGCAATTTCCATAACTTCCCCCTGGAAACCGATATCAAACCGCAACTCAGTCCGGTCAATTTTTCTTATAATATCATCAATAATTGAACTGGAGGCGGATTTTTTATTCATTAAAATTAAATCAAATTTTCCCTGAGGTTTTTCAAATCCGTTGATAATGAAGCATCCAGATACCAGTCGCCAATCAGAACTACAAATCCGCTCAATACGGATTTGTCTATTCTATAAGATAATTTTATATCCTTACCTTTTATTTTAGCCAGAATTTTTAACAGATTTTTCTCCTGATCTTCCGACAAAGACACAGGTGTTCTGACTTCCGCTACAGTTGTTTTTAATAAATTATTTGTCCCTTTCATTTAATTTTACTGCTGATTTCTTTCAATTTTTTATCGATTATGGCCCGGTGCATTTTTTCATTTAAAGCGTCACTGACAGTTTTTTTTACAATTCTTTCAGCAATATTGACAGCTTTTATCTGAATCTCCTTTTCCAAATCCTGCCTCAAACGCATATTTTCTTTTTCCGCTCTTTCGATTATTCCGGCGGCTTCTTTTTCGGCTTTTTCGATAATTTCATTTTCCTTTTCTTTGGCGGCTTTCCTGGCTTCAATTATCAGTTTTTGGGCTTCAATTTTTCCCTTTTCCACTACTTCGGCACGTTTTTTTTCACTTTTTTCAAATTCCGACTTCATTCTATCGGAGTATAAAAGGCCTTCGTCGATTTTCTTTTTCCTGTCATCCAGCATTTTCAAAATAGGCCGATAAAGGAACTTCTTAAGGATTAATAGAATAATCAAAAAATTGATTGCCTGCAGCAGTAATTGGATTGGTTGAATGCCTAACTTTTCCATAAAATATTAAAATTGCCTCAAGTAAATTTAATAATAAGTGCAATAACCAGGGCGTAAATGGCGATAGCTTCAGCGAAAGCAATTCCCAATATCATGCTGGTTCTGATTTTTCCTTCAGCTTCGGGATTTCTGCCGATTGCTTCAAGCGCTTTTCCGCCTAAAATACCGATACCAATTCCGGGACCAATTGCACCGGCACCGATAGCAAATGCAGTGGCAAGAGCTTTTAAACCTTCTTCCGGCATAAATTCACCTCCTTTAAAAAATTCAATTTAATGTTCAGCATGCGATATGGCTAACTGCAGAAAAACAGCCGTTAACATTGAAAAAACCAGCGCCTGAATAAATCCGACAAATATCTCCAGACCCAAAAAAGGTATCGGGGCTAAAACCGGCATCAGAAAAGCGATGACCGTCAAAAGCACTTCTCCGGCAAAAATATTTCCAAACAGCCTGAATGCAAATGAAATTATTCTGGATATTTCCGAAACCAATTCCAATAAACCGACGACGAAATTAATGGGATTTGTTATGTTAAAAAATTTCTTCAGATAGGATAAACCCAAATTAGAAAACCCGGCAATTTGGATATATCCAACCGTCAATAAAGCCAAAGCCAGTGTAGTATTCAGATCAGCCGTACCGGGACGGAATATTGGAGTAAATTCCAGACGGTTTTTCTCAGATTCGGCTTGGGCCAAGACCGGCCCGTCGTTTTCGGTTGCGGCAGCCAGTACTGTGCCGGCAATTTTTTCATTTTCCGTGCGGAAGATACCCACTGAGCCTACGCCGGGGAGAACTGATACCCAATTTAAAGCCAGGATATAGATAAACAGAGTAGCCAGCCAGGGAAAGTAACGGTTGATTTTGTCTCCGAGAATATCCGCGAAAAATTTATGCAAACCGCCAACCAAAAGCTCCAAAATAAGCTGGAGCGAATCAGGTTTCGTTTTTAAACGCATTGAGGAATAAACTGCCAAAAACACCAGAAATATCATTACCAGCCAGGTGGTTACAAGCGAATTACCGATATTAATTCCGGCAATATTAAAAACAGTTTCCGCGCTTAATGAGATATGAACTGAGGGCATATATTCAATCTTTATAAATATCCTTTATCACTTTTATCATACTGATAAGACCGATAATCAGACCGGTAAAAAGCAGTGAGAGAGTGAGCTTGGGACGCATTCCCAACAGTTGATCAAGATAGGAACCCAGAAAGGCTCCGCCAACCAGAGGAATCGCCAGGGCAAGTCCCAATTCCGAAATTATCCTGACACCTGGAAAGAAATCAGACAGGCCGGTTCCGTTTTTATTCAGCTTATCACCTTTTCCAGTTTTTATTATTTCTTCATCAGGTGCCTTAAATCTTTTTTTTCTCACGAGCTTTAATCTTTTACCCTAAATTTTAGAAAAGCCCGATGGGTAAGTCAAGATGTTAATAATTTTACGTCATCAACCAAAACCGATATCCGGTCATCCCGTTCGCTAATCTTTCCTTTTACCAAAACCACCCTATCGGTCGACCAGGTTAATTTTGTGCGTTCGAATATGGCCGGAAAAACGACCAGTTCACAACTGCCGGTAAAATCATCAATTTTAACAAAGGCCATTTCGTTACCGCCGTTTCTGGTAGTTATTTTTTTAATTTGCGTAATTATCCCGCCGATAATGACGGTTGATTTTGTCTGGGTTAAAGCGTTAATCCGGTGGGTGACCCGTTTTTCCAGATCCTCAATCTGGGAACTTAAAGGATGCTCCGTAATGTAAAAACCTAAATATTGTTTTTCAAACATCAGCAGTTCTTCCCGGGACAGTTCTTCTATCTCGGGAAGGGCATCTTCTATATTATCATCGTCGTCCATCATAAACAGGCTGACCTGTCCGTCGTCTTTTTTTGATTTTTGCTTATGGATTTTTTCGATGATATCGGAAAAGGCCGCCAAAAGGGATGCCCGGTTGCCGAATTGGTCAAAGGCTCCGGCCTTAATTAAGCTTTCGACCGTCTTCCTATTAACTTTACTCAAATCAACCTTTTTGGCAAAATCCGTCATTGATTTGAAATTTCCACCCTTATCCCGGGCTGTGAGAATCGAATCAATGGCTGCCGTTCCGACATTTTTTATGGCGGACAAACCGAAGCGGATCCGGCCTTTTCCTGACGATTGTTCTTCAATAATAAACTCCACTTCGGATTTGTTAATATCGGGACTCAGAAGTTCAATATCCATCCTGCGGCACTCCAGAATTGCCCTGGCTATTTTTTCGTCCCGGACAGGACCTGAGGCTCCCCGGCTTTCCGCTGCCAGAACAGCAGTCATAAATTCAACCGGATATTTCACTTTCATATAGGCTGTCTGGTAAGCAATCATGCCGTAAGAAGCGGAATGAGCTTTATTAAAGCCGTAACCGACAAATTTTTCAATCAATGAAAAAATTTTCTCGGCCATGGAATTGGATAAACCCCGGCTTTGGCAGCCTTTGATGAATTTTTCCTTTTCCTTTTTCATGACTTCCCTCTTTTTTTTACCGATGGCCATCCTCAGTTTGTCCGCTTCAACCATGGAATAACCGGCCATTTTATTGGCTATCTGCATGCATTGTTCCTGATAGACCGCAATGCCGTATGTTTCAGACAGTATTGATTTGAGATCTGGGTGGAGATATTTGATTTTTTTGGGATTTTCCTTAGATTCTATAAAAGTCGGTATCCACTCCATCGGTCCGGGACGGAAAAGGGCAACCATGGCGGCAATATCGGAAAATTTCGTCGGTTTTAGCTCCCTGGCAAGCCTTCTCATACCGGCCGACTCAAGCTGGAAAATGCCGGTAGTTTCTCCGGATGAAATGAGTTTATAAACATCAGGATTTTCAAGAGAAATTTTCCGTAAATCAATCACTTCCCCTTTTGACTGCCGGACAAAGCGGATGGCATTTTCCAAAATGGTTAAATTACGAAGTCCCAGAAGGTCCATTTTGAGAAGTCCGACGGCCTTACCATCGGCGGCATTAAGATCCAGGCAATACATATCATACTGGGTAATAATCCTTTGGCCTTTGGTTTCCCGCTGAAGCGGGGTGTAATTGGTCAGCGGTTTATCGGAAATTACCACTCCGGCGGCATGGACGGAAGCGTGACGGGCTACTCCTTCCAGCTTTCGCGCCAAATCAAGCAGTGTTTTTGTCTCTGATTCGCTCTGATAAGCATTGGCCAGCTCCTGGGAAGTCTGAATTGCTTTATCAATAGTCATCGGGAAGCCCTGGGCTCCGGGTGGAATCAGCTTGGCAATCCGGTCAGGTTGGGCATAGGGCATTCCAAGAGCCCGGCCAACGTCCCGAACAGCCGCTCTTGCTTCCATGGTTCCAAACGTTATTATCTGGGCAACACGGTCATTGCCGTATTTTTCCGTCACATAGGCAATTACTTCATCGCGGCGGTCATCGGCAAAATCAAGATCAATATCCGGAGGAGATGGCCTGTCGGGGTTAAGAAATCTTTCAAATGGAATGTTATGCTTGATAGGGTCAAGATCGGTTATGCCCAGTGCGTAAGCGGCCAGACTTCCCGCGGCTGAGCCCCGGCCGGGCCCGACTGCTATCCCTTTTCCCTTAGCCCAGTTAACAAAATCGGCCACTATCAAAAAATAAGTGGAATAGCCTTTTTTGGTAATAATATCCAATTCATAATCCAACCGCTTATTAAGTTGTGCCGTCACATTTTCATAACGCTTCGCCAGTCTTTGGCTGGACAGTTTTTTAAAGAATGAATCGGCGGTATCACCCTTAGGCACTTCAAAATTAGGCAGTATCCAGTTCCCAAGTTCAATTTCCGTCCGGCACATAGAGGCAATTTTAACCGTATTTTCTATGGCTTCCGGGTATTGAATAAACAAACCTTTCATTTCCTCCCGGCTTTTCATGTAAAAATCCGGAGAAGAGATCATTGAGACTGGTCTTTTGGCTTCAAGTATAGTGTGCTGTGTTTGAATACAAAGAAGAATTTCCTGGGCATAGGCGTCGTCTGCGTGCATATAGTGGATATCGTTGGTGGCAACCAACGGAACTCCCAATTTACGGGAAAGTTTGATGAGTTTTTCATTGACTATATCCTGCTCCGGGATATTGGAGTGTTTTTGCAGTTCGAAATAATAATGGTCTTTGGGAAAAATTTCCAGGAATTGCCTGGCTTTTTTTTCAGCCGTCTCTTCCTGATTGTTTAATAAATGCCGGGGTACTTCGCCGTTTAAGCAACCTGATAGACAAATAAGGCCTTCACTATGTTCCGAAAGAACTTCCATATCAATTCTGGGTTTGTAATAATATCCTTCCAGATTGGCGTGGGTTACCAGTTTCATCATGTTTTTGTACCCGGTATTGTTTTTGGCTAAAAGGACAAGATGGTACTGGTCGTTATCAATTCCGATTTGCTTGTCAAAGCGGCTGCGGCCTGCCTGATACGCTTCAACACCGATAATCGGCTTAATACCGGCTTCACGGGCTGAAAGATAAAATTTAACAGCACCGTACATTGAACCGTGATCAGTCAGCCCCAGGCTGTCCATACCCAATACTTTAGCCCGGTTGACCAGATCGGGAATTTTACTCAGTCCGTCCAGAAGGGAAAATTCACTGTGGGTATGGAGATGAACAAAATCTGACATTAAAAATCTGGATTTATTTTAGCTTACCTTCCAGAATTTTGCGAGCGGCAGAAGCATCGGCCTGGCCTTTGGTTAATCTCATCACAGCCCCTATCAGAAACATAATGGCAGTATCTTTTCCCGCCCGGAAATCGGCGACCGGTTTGGGATTATCCCTGATAACCTTATCAATTATATTTTCCAAATCACCAGCCGGCAGCGCCGCGACCTGACTTTTTTCCTGAATCAGTTCAATCAGTTCAACCGGTGAAATTTTGGTAATATCGGCTTTTTTATTGATTATCCAGTTAGCTATAGCTTTAGAAATTTTTGGAGAGGCTTTAACTGCCTTTTCAAAATAATCAGCCGTTTCCTTTTTGTCAGTCAAAATATTAGCGTCGTATCCGGATAATCCGTACTCTTCCATAAAGCGCTTAATTTTCATATCAGGCAACTCCGGTATTTGAGATTTGAAACCGGAGATTTGAGATTCTGTCCAGCGGATAGGAGGGATATCAGGCTCAGGAAAATAGCG
Source organism: Candidatus Gottesmanbacteria bacterium RIFCSPHIGHO2_01_FULL_40_15 (assembly GCA_001779115.1). Lineage (GTDB taxonomy): Bacteria > Patescibacteriota > Microgenomatia > 2-02-FULL-39-11 > 2-02-FULL-39-11 > 2-02-FULL-40-10. The sequence goes on along the minus strand of MFJF01000002.1, from coordinate 31,998 downwards.
GTAATCCTGGGCTTCTTCCTTGCTTCTTTGGGAAACGGTTTGCGATTTCTTTTCGTCCCAGCCCCGGGTTTCCTGGACCGGGATTTTACCCTGCTCCAAAATATCAGTATGCCTTTTAACTTCAAAATCAATTGCTTTTTTGGCAAAGGAAAAAGAATTGATATTTTTGATTTCGACTTTGTACGGAGGCAGTTTGGAACTGTTTTTCAACATTACTGAAACGTTTGGTTCCAGGCGCATTGAGCCTTTTTCCATATCGGCATCGGCGATGTCAAGGAACCGGATCAGCTGGTAAAGTTTTTTCAGAAACAGGCGGGCTTCTTCACTACTTCTTACGTCAGGCTCGGTAACGATTTCAACCAAAGGAATACCGCTCCTGTTAAAATCAATAAGAGTGACTTTTTTGCCCTCAACCTGCGCGTGAAGCAGCTTGCCGGTATCTTCCTCGAGATGAACCCTGGTGATGCCGATTTTCTTCCGGATGTATTGCGGGGAATTTATTTCAAGCCATCCTCCTATGGCAAAAGGCTGGTCATACTGGGAGATCTGGTAACCTTTGGGAAGATCAGGATAAAAATAATTCTTGCGGTCGAACTTGGAAAAAAGGGGTATCCGGCAGTTTAACGCCAATCCCAGCTTAACGCACCATTCAACCGCTTTCTTATTGGGTACGGGAAGAGCTCCGGGGAGCCCGAGACAGACAGGACAAGTATAAATATTGGGTTTTTCCGCGCCAAACGGATCATTTTTACAGCCGCAAAACATCTTGGAGACGGTTTTTAACTCCACATGGATCTCCAATCCGATTACCGGAATATAATTATTATTTATCATTATTCAATATAGGCGGTTTTTTAATATGCCAATCCGTTAACTGCTGGAATTTGTATCCGATATTAAGAAGTTTTTCCTCGGTAAACATTTTGCCGATAATCTGCATGCCGATCGGCAGATTTGATTTGGTAAAGCCGCAGGGTATTGCCAAAGAAGGCACTCCGACCGGATTTTGGGTTACCGTAAATAAATCAGCTAACAGATTTTGTAATGGATCATTTATCAGCTCACCAATTTTTGTGGGAGGCGTCGGATTGACAGGCATCAGGATGACATCGCAACGGGAAAGAATATTGTTATATTCTTTTATAAACAGGGTTCTGGCCTGTTGGGCTTTCCGGTAATACGCATCGTAATATCCTGCAGATAATGCATAAGTACCCACCATTATTCTTCTTATGGTTTCAGGAGTAAAATTTTCACGGCTTTCACCGTATCGTATTCCGTCATAACGCGCTAAATTGGAACTTGTTTCACTGGGCGCGATTAAATAATAAGCCGCCAGTCCATAATCAAAAATCGGCATTTTTACCTCAACAATTTCCGCCCCCAATTCAGTGAATATTTTTGTTGCCTTCAAAATAGTTTCTTTAATTTCTTTATCCAAACTTTTACTAAATAATTCCAAAGGCAGTCCGATTCTCAATCCATTTATTGATTTTTCCAAAAATTGACTGTATTTTTTAACAACTTGCGGAGAACTGGTAGCGTCATAAGGATCTCGTCCGGCTATCAATTCCAAAATATATGCTAAATCTTCGGCAGATTTTGCCATCGGACCGACGGTGTCAAAAGATGAAGCATAAGCAATTGATCCGTAGCGTGAGACTCTTCCGTAGGTTACTTTTAACCCGGAAATATTGCACCAGGCGGCAGGATTT
>MFJF01000002.1:25780-30274 GCA_001779115.1 Candidatus Gottesmanbacteria bacterium RIFCSPHIGHO2_01_FULL_40_15 | reverse complement strand
CCGCCGGTATCCTCACCAATGGCAAATACCGCCATCCGGGAAGAAACCGCTGCAGCAGCACCTCCTGAGGAACCTCCGGCGACGCGTGCCGTATCCCAGGGATTATGCACAGGATTAAAATCAGTATTTTCCGAACTGCCGCCGTGCCCCCAGGCATCCATATTGGTTTTGCCGAGAAGGATGGCTTTATTTTCAACAAGTTTCTTATAAACAGTAGCATCATATTGCGGTTGATAATTTTTAAGAACTTTAGAGGCTGAGGTTGTCCTTATGCCTTTTGTCACGTATGCATCTTTCAAAACAAAGGGCAACCCGCTGATAACAGACAATTTATCTTTTTCCCGGTCAAACACATTAGCTTTTTCCATCACTTCATTTTCATCTACTAAGGTTATAATGGAATTAATTAAGGGATCATATTTTTTGATATTAGCCAGACATTCCCGAAGAAGTTCCCGGGATGAAAATTCCTTTTTTTCCAGACCGGCAGATAATTGTTTTATTGATTTATCAGTCAGCATTTAATTAGTCAAAAATAGCATCAATAAGAAAATATCCTTTATACTTCTTTTTGGTGTTTTTAAGTGCTTCTTCCTGGGAAAGCATTCTCTTATCGTCGATAATATCTTCCCGGTAGACATTTTCCTGCCCGGTTACCTGTGAGGTTTCCTCAATATTTTTAGTGCTTAGGGATTGGATTTTCGATACAAATTTTAAAACTGAAGTAAGAGCGGGAATTATATTTTTTATTTCTTTTTCGTTTAACTTCAAATTAGCAAGTTTTGCCAAATGTCTAACTTGATCAACTGTGATTTTGATTGATTTGCTTGTCATATTGCTTTATTATACTCTACACGTTTTTTCACATAAAGCATTAAATTCTTTTTTTGTCATGATTAAATCCGAAATTCCGTTAACCATAATTCACATCATACCTGAGGCTCACAGATTAATTATTTCTGATCAAAATAAGACGGAAAGTCCTTTGATAAATCCGCTGACAAATGAAATAGTATTATTCGCAAGACAAACTCATTACGATTCCATTTGGCAGACTTATCAGAATGACGTAACCAGATTAAAGCGGGAATACGGATGTTGGGCTGAAATTCCCAATCAGATTAGAACTTTTTTAGCCAATTATCTTCGTAATTCGGGATTTACCTATGAACCGGAAAACGGCTGGTTTCCTCCAAACAGTAATAATTTGAGTTATTAAAAAACCGGCTGTTTACAGTACTTTCAGATATCGGTCAATTTCCCAGCCGGTGACACTTATCCTGAAATCATCCCACTCAGAGTATTTGGCTTCCAGGTACCTGTTCCAGGTGTAATCACCGAAAATTTCCCTGACAATTTTACCGCGGGCGATCTCATCAATGGCTTCCTTTAAGGATGCCGGCAGTTTGTTTATATAATATTTAGCCAGCTTGGAATCATCAAACTCAAAAAGATTTTCCTCCACCGGTCCGGGAGCTTTCATACCCTTTTTAATTCCCTCAAGTCCTGTTTTCAAAAGAACAGCCAGAGTCAGGTAGGGATTACTGGAGGGATCGGGACTTCTTATTTCAAACCGGGTAGCCTTATCCTCCAGACCTCTGGAAATTTTGGGAACTCTTATTAAAGCCGACCGGTTAATCCTGGCCCAGCAGGCATAAACCGGCGCTTCATATCCGGGCGTCAACCGTTTGTAGGAATTGACAGTCGGGGCGAATATTCCGGTTATTTCACGGACATATTTAAGCTGTCCGGCCATGAACTGGTAAGCGGTTTTGGACAAACCGTATTTGTCATTTTTATCATAGATGACATTTTTTTCTCCTTTCCAAAGGCTTTGATGCGTATGCATGCCGCTGCCGTTAATACCGAAAAAGGGTTTGGGCATGAATGTAGCATGGAAATTGTGTTTAAAGGCAATAAATTTCGCCGCCATTTTGAGAGTAATGGTGTTGTCGGCAGTTTTTAAGGCATGATCATACTTAATATCGATTTCGTGCTGGTTATCAGCTACCTCATGGGTGGAAGTTTCCGTTTTTATACCCATCTGGTCAAGTGCTTCCATTATTTCCCTTTTAATAAGGTATGTTTCATCCATGATGAGGTCAAAATAAAAGCCATTGCCTTTTGAAACCAGTTTTATTTCTCCTGAATCCGTTTTGGGAAAGAGGAAAAATTCACATTCAGGACCGGCATAATAATCAAAACCCATATCCTTGGCCTCTTTCAGGACTTTTTTCAGGATCTGACGGGGATCGCCTTCAAAAGGCTCATGATTGGGTTTGTAAACATCGCAAATGAGCCTGGCCACCCGGCCTGTTTCAATATTATTGCGCCAGGGCAAAAGGGCGTAAGTATCAGGGTCGGGCATCAGGTACATATCCGATTCGTGTATCCTGGCATAGCCTTCAATAGATGAGCCGTCTATCCAGATTCCCCGGGTTAAAGCATCTGCCAGATTGTAGACCGGGATGGTTGAACTTTTAATATTTCCCAAAAAATCAGTAAACTGAAGATCGATAAATGAAACCCTGTCTTTTTTTACCGTTGCCAGAACATCTTTAGCGGTTAATCCTGCCATTTTTTCAAAATCCTTTCTTAAAAAAATATTATTAAAATTAAACGAAAAAAAAAGCCTTCCGTTATCAGCCGCCTTGTCGGGAGCTATACGGAAGACATCTTTGTCTTTTAGCGCTTCTATGCGCTCTTTTTAATATCCTATTGGCTTAACCGGCTTTTGTCAAGTGCCAAATTTAAAGCGGCCGGCCAGGATAACGGCTTCCGAAACCTCTTTTAATGACTTTCTGGAATTCATGCTTTCCCGGCGAAGCCTGTTAAAAGCTTCATCTTCAGACAAACCGATTTTCTTCATCAGTATTCCTTTGGCTTTTTCGACAATTTTTCTGATATCCAGAGCTTCTTTTAACTCCAAAGTAGTCTCAATCAGGAGCGCATTTTCCACCGCTCCCCCGACCAGCTTGCCGATAGCCGCCAGTAGATTAATTTCCATCGGGGAATGGTCATGTTTTTTCTGGTGCTGGACATTTATTACCCCGCAAACACCGTGTTTATTAATGATGGGCACCGATAAAAATGCTTCAAACTTGTCCTCAGGCAGACTTCTGAAAAGTTTGAACCGGGGATCCCGGGCTGCTCCTTTTGGAATGGCCACCGGCTTTTTCTCCCGGGCCACCCAGCCGGTTATTCCTTCCCCCAGTTTCATTTTTATTTTTTTCAAAAGCTGCGGCCGCGGATTTTTGGAAGCTCTTAAAACCAGTTCGTTTTTTTGAGGATCCAGAACGTATATTAGACAGGAATCACTATCGGATACTTCAACAGCTATTTTAACTATCTCCCGCAATAAACTGTCAATCTCCAAACTGTGAACATCCTTGGTTACTTTATAAAGAAAGTCCAATTCCTTTTTTAAATCTTTGATAACCTTTTTTTCGGTGTCAGTCATAATTAATATTCATTTTCCTTAAAATTGATTTTCTGGCCAGATCGGCTAAATTATCATTAAGGAGGGCTAATTTTATCTTTTTTCCGTATTTGATTTCAACGGCTTTTTTGATAAGCCAGTCAGCCAGAACGGGATTTTTAGGTAAAATGGGTCCGTGAAAATAAGAGCCGACGGCATTTTTATAAAGTGCTCCTTCATATAAATCCCGGCCGTTGTTTCCCCGGCCGGATATAACTTTTGCCAGCGGTTTGATATTGTTACCAAGTGTTGTCCTGCCGCCGTGATTTTCAAAACCGATTATTAATTCTCCTTTAATCTCAGAAGGGACAAGTAATCGGGCGGCGACGTTACCGATCAATCTTTTGGCCTGATCGCCGGGGTGGACCGTTACCAGATCGAATATCGAAGCGCCTTTGATATCTTTGCCTTTATAAGGACGGTAGTAATGTCCGACGGTCTGGTAAGCGGCACAGACAAACAAGGCCGGAATATTATTTTCAACCATAGTTTTTATGACCGGGGCTTTGACTCTCAGAAAATCTTCGGAAGCCAGTTTTTGCTGGCGGTCCTGGGCTCCTCCCATAAAAATAAGATTACATTCCGGAAGCGATAAATTATTTGTTTCCAAAGTGATGTATTTAACCGTCACATCGATCGCTCTTTCCCGGCATCTTTTTGTTAAACAAATGATGTTGCCCCGGTCGCCATAAGTGGACATAAGGTCAGGGTACAACCAGGCGATATTGAGTTTATAGTTCATAGTCGGCGATTACAGAATTTTCCTCCCGGTTAAGATTTTTCTTAATTCAAGCATGGCGGTATAAGTCGGCAGGACAAACAGGGTTTCTTTGTTTTTCATTTTCGAAAGGGCAGTTTTTAAAGCATCTTCCGCTTTTTGTGCATATTGAAATTTTTTACCGGCATAATCCAGCCGCAATGCCAAATCAAAAACACGGTCGCCGGATACGGTAACATCAATATTCGGATTAATTTTTTCAAAATCAACATCCCAGATCCAGGAAACATCCCGGCCG
>MFJF01000002.1:0-25729 GCA_001779115.1 Candidatus Gottesmanbacteria bacterium RIFCSPHIGHO2_01_FULL_40_15 | reverse complement strand
GTAATTGTTTTTATCGACTCATTGAAGCCGGCCGGATTCTTGGAAAGGAATATTTTTATTTTTTTACCTTCCCTAAAAAATTCTTCCTGGCGTCCGAATGCCGGAGCAAAGGAAGAGAGTGCTTGTCTTGCTGTATCATTTTTGATTCCCAGATTCAAAGCGCAGGCAAAAGCAGCCAAAGAGTTATAGCGGTTGTAAAAACCCGGCAACGGGGAAGGGGAGGTTGAAAAATCAGGCCTGGGCCTTTTAAGTTTGCAAAAACGGCAGTACCAGAGGCCGATGTGTGAATAATAGACACCCTCAAAGGACAGGCGGTGATGGCATTTGAGACAAAAAAGTGAATCAGTGGCATGCTCAATTCCGTTAATAAAGAGCTTCCTGTTGTTAATACCGAAATAAACAGTTTTTGCCTTAAGACCGGTTCCCAGATAAGCAATCTGGGGGTCATCCGCGTTTAATATTACCGAAGATGAACCAGGAAGAAGTTTCAAAGCCCTCTCCCATTTTTCGGCAATGACATCAACTTCCCCGTAACGGTCGAGCTGGTCACGGAACAAATTCAGACAAATGACCGCAGCCGGCGTAATTTCTTTTAGTAAAACCGGTAGAGTGTTTTCATCAGTTTCAAAAACAGCATAATCCGAAGGCTTCGGTTTAAAAAAGCTTCCATTTATAATAAATGATGAAACAACTCCGTTTATCAGATTGGCTCCGGATGAATTATGGATAACAGTGTTTCCGTTTCTTTGCAGAATCGATTTAAGCATCAGGGAAGTAGTAGTTTTACCGTTGGTTCCGGCAACAAGAACCGTACCAATCCCGACACTTTTAGAAAGTCTTTTCAGAATACCGGGGGATATTTTGAGGGCAATTTCTCCGGGCCAAGTGCCGCCGTAGCCGATTTTAAGATATTTGCCGGTTTTATGTACCGCTTTGCCGGAGAAGTATGCCAGAGAGTCTCTCGGAGTCATAAATTTTATGGGAATGGTGATCCTTGCAGGCTATTATAGCAAAATCATCAGTGAACCTTGTTGAGGACGACTTTATCGTTTTTGAAGTCCGCCCTGATCGATTCACCGGGAATAATCTTATCTTCAATAATCATGAGAGCCATTTCATCAAGTATATGTTCGCTTATTACCCTTTTTAAAGGCCTGGCTCCGTAAACGGGATCATATCCTGTCCGGGCAAGAAAATCTTTCAGTTCATCGGAAAAAGAAATATTTATGTTTTGTGTTTTAATACGGTCTTTTACCCTTTCCAACTGCAGATCGATTATTTTTTCCAGAGTTTTTTTATCAAGAGCGTTAAAAAAGACGATTGAATCAAGTCGGTTAAGAAATTCAGGCCTGAAGACTTTCCTGACCAGACCGATAACCTGGTTGTACATTTTATCCCGATCCTTTCCTATAAAAGACTGGATAATGTCACTGCCAAGGTTTGAAGTCAAAATCAGAATGGTATTTTTAAAATTAACAATTCTTCCCCGGCCGTCGGTTAATCTGCCCTCATCCAGTATCTGGAGGAATACGTTAAATACCTGCGGATGGGCTTTTTCAATCTCATCAAAAAGAATTACGCTGTAAGGCTTCCGTCTGACGGCTTCAGTCAACTGGCCGCCTTCCTCAAAACCGACATATCCGGGAGGGGCACCGATCATTCTGGCGATATTATGGGCTTCCTGATATTCACTCATGTCAATCCTTACCAGGGCTTTTTCATCGCTGAAAAGGTATTCGGCCAGGGCTTTGGCCGTTTCTGTTTTACCGACACCGGTCGGACCCAAGAAAAGAAAACTGCCGATCGGTTTTTCTTCCTCACCTAGCCCGGCCCTGTTTCTTCTTATGGCTCTTGAGACTTTGCTGACCGCCTCTTCCTGGTCGATTAACCGTTTGTGTATTTCCCGTTCCAAATTTATGAGTTTTTCCGATTCGGATTTAAGAAGCCTGGTTACCGGAATCCCGGTCCAGCGGGAAACAACCCTGGCTACGTCTTCTTCGGTAACTTCTTCCCTAATAAGTCTTTTATCTTCCGGTATTTTATTCCAGTCAACTTCAAGCCGGTTTAAATTTTTCTCCGCTTCTGGAATCCGGCCGTATTTTATTTCAGCGGCTTTTTCCAGGAGCGCCTGCCTTTCAGCGGTTTCCAGTTCGGATTTCAGGCTGTCAAGCTTTACCCGCAATTTCTGGAGCTCCCCTATTATTTTTTTCTGCTCCTGCCAATCGGAATTAAGCCGGTTTTCCTCATTTTTCAGATTTTTAATCTCGGTCTCAAGTTTTTTTTTGCGGGCTTGGTGCCCTTTGTCTTTTTTAAATGATGCCAGTTCAATTTCCAGCCTTGTTATTTTTCTTTTAATGACATCCAGGACGTCGGGCAGGCTTTCGGCTTCAATTTTTAATCCGGAAGCGGCTTCATCAATAAGGTCAATGGCCTTATCGGGTAAAAAACGGTCGGCAATATACCTTACTGAAAGATTAACCGCGGCAATTAAGGCATCATCCGTAATTCTTATGCCGTGATGGACTTCATATTTTTCCTTGATTCCCCGAAGTATCGCCAAAGAGTCATCCTGGGAGGGTTCATCGATATTAACCGGTTGGAACCGGCGTTCCAGAGCGGCATCGTTTTCTATATGACGCCGGTATTCCCTGAGTGTTGTGGCGCCGATGGCATGAAGACCTCCCCTGGCAAGAGCCGGTTTTAGGATATTGGCGGCATCCATAGCGCCCTGGACACTGCCGGCTCCGACAAGAGTATGAAGTTCATCCATGAATAAAATATATCTGCCTTCGGATTTTTCAATTTCATTTATTAATTTCTTGATCCTGTCCTCAAATTCTCCGCGGAACGCTGTTCCGGCTACCAGTGAGGCCATATCAAGATAAAGTATTTCCCTGTTTCTCAGGGTGTCGGGAACATCACCGGATACGATTCTTTGGGCCAATCCTTCAACAATGGCCGTCTTGCCCACTCCCGGATCGCCTAAAAGAACGGGATTATTTTTCGTTCTTCTTGAGAGGATCTGCATTACCCGCCTGATTTCCTCATTCCGGCCGATTACCGGATCGAGCTTGCCCGATTTGGCTTTTTGATTCAGGTTATTGGTATATTTTTCAAGAATTTTACCCTTTTCCGCGGGCGGCTCATAATTTATTTGCATGTCACGGTATATTATAAATCCGTAAGCAGTCTCTTGTAAAGAGTGCTAATCAGAGAGTTAATCAAGGTACCAGAAGCTTTTTAATTGGTCCAGTTTTTGAACGTATTCCTCCAATATCGTTAATACTTTTCGATCCGAGGTGAAATGATGATATTTTTAGCTACATCTGTCTTAGGATGCGGATTCTTTCTTCAACCGGAGGATGGGTATTGAAAAGATTGGAATACCAGGCGGAAAATTTCTTCTCTTTAAAAGGATTTTCGATGAAAAGATGGGCGGTGGCGTTGGTTGCTGTTTCCAATACTTCCTTATCCGCTGAGATTTTCTCCAGGGCGCTGGCCAGGGCGTCGGGATTTCTGGTCAGAAGGGCTCCGGAAGCATCAGCCAGGAATTCCCTTCTTCTTGATATGGCCAATTGGATCAGTGTGGCAATAAGGGGAGAAACAGCGGCCAGGACCAGGCTTATAAGAAATAAGGCGGCCGAAATCCTATTTCTGTCATCATCTCTTCTGCCTTTCCACCACAGCTGCCTGGTGAACCAATCGGCAATAAGGGCAACCATACCGACAAGAACGGAAACGACCGCCATTAAGCGGATATCAAAATTGCCGATATGGGACATTTCATGGGCAACAACCCCTTCTAATTCCCGGCGGTTTAATTTTTGAACCAAACCACGGGTAGCGCAAACTACGGCATGTTCGGGATCGCGGCCGGTGGCAAAGGCATTCAGGGCGCTATCCTCAATAATATAAACCTTGGGTTTGGGCAGTCCGGCGGCAATCGCCATATTTTCAGCAACAGTATACAAGTCGAAATCACGCGTCCTGTCAGCTTCCTTGGCTCCCGACAAAGAGAGAACTATTTTATCTGAAAAATAAAAACTGGCGAATGAAGAAACTCCTGAAATAATCAGGGCAATGCCGACGAAACCGTTGCCGTAACCAAGGCTTTTACCCAAAAGGAAGGCAACGGTTGCCACAAACAGGGTAAAAAAAACCATGATGGCAACCGTTTTGTATTTATTCTCGCTAACCCGGTTGTAAATGGACATAATCGTTATTTATCAAAAATAACTTCAATTTTTTGGCGGTCCTTTTCACCAGCTTTGAAAAATTCAGCCGGTTTCAAAGACATCATGTTGGCAACAACAGTCTGCGGAAAAAGCTGCAATTTGGTGTTGTAGTCCATGACAGCCTGATTATAAAATTGCCGGGCAAAGGCGACCTTGTCTTCCGTATCCGATAATTCTTTTTGAAGCTGGATATAATTATCACTGGCTTTAAGCTCTGGATAATTTTCAGCAACAGCAAAAAGCGTTTTTAAAACTTTTTCGAACTGGCCTTCCGCTGCAGCTTTGGCGGCCGGAGTGGTGGCAGAGACCAGAGCTGACCTTGCCTTGGTGACATTTTCAAAAACTTCCTTTTCATGCTTGGCATAGGACTTTATAGTTTTAACCAGGTTTGGAATCAGGTCCGACCTTCTGTTTAACTGAACATCAATCTGGCTCCAGGCTTCTTTAACCCGCATTTTTACGGTTACCAGGTCGTTGTAAATAAACCAGATAAATAAAATAAGCAAACCGACTATAACCAATGGAACAATGAACATAAAATTAATTCACCCCCTTATGCCGTTAACCAGGATTTGAATTCATTATAGGGTAAAGTATTAAGAATATCACTTTTTTCAGCCCAGCCTCTTCGGGCTACGGTTACACCGTAGGCAATCAAACGCATTTGATCTTTGTGGTGGCTGTCGGTATCGATTACCAATTTGTTACCGTTTTCTATTGCTCTTTTAACCATAACATCAGGAAGGTCTAAACGGTCCGGATAGGAATTGATTTCAAGAGCCTTATTGTATTTTTTGCAGAAGTCAAAAACTTTCTGCCAATTTACTTCATAGCCTTCGCGGCTGGCGATTAAACGGCCGGTCGGATGCCCGAGTATTTTTGCTTTTGGATAGGACAATCCTTTTATTATCCGATCCGTCATTTTTTCTTTTGACATACCGAAACTGCTATGGACGGAAACGACTACCGCATCTACATATTGAAAAGCTCTTTCCGGAAGAGCTAATTTACCGTCAGGAAGGATATCAACCTCTAACATGATAAATAATTTTACCCGAACATTTTTATTACTCACTAAAATGTGTTCATATTTATCTTTACGTCCCTTCATGATGAGCTCTATATCTTTTTCCGTATGATTTGCCAACCTGGGATTATGGTCGCTGATTCCCAGGTATTCATAACCCATGCCGTCAGCCGTTTTTAAAAGATCTTCAAGCGATGAACTTCCCAAATCATGCGAAGGCTTAAGATTGTAATCGGAGTGGACATGGACTTCCCCTTTTATATCTTTCAATTCAATAAGGCGCGGTAAACGGTTTTTTACCGCCTTTTCAATTTCGCCGCTATTTTCCCGGATTTCAGGCGGAATCCAGGGCAATCCCAATACATGATAAAATTCTTCCTCTGTCGGAAATTCATAAATATTTAGCTTTTTATTGAAATATTTGCCGGGAATACCGGTATTGTGCCCTTTTGAGGTTTTTTTAATGCCGTATTCCGACAGGGAAAAACCTTTTCTCAGGGCAAATTCCCTCAGACGGATATTGTGTTCTTTGCTGCCGGTAAAATACTGAAACATGGCTCCAAATGAAACCGGACTTTGCACCCTGATATCTATCTGCTGGCCGGTTTCCAGCAGAATGGTCGCTCCGGTCGGTCCGGTTTCGACTATTTTTGATTTTTTGGGATAAGCGGTAAACCACTCAAGGACTGCTCCAGGATTTTCAGTCGCCACTCCGATATCAATATCGCCGATAGTTGAGACTCCCCGTCTGAGGCTGCCCAATGGAACAGCTTCAACAACAGCGGGACTTTTTTTCAGATATATAAGCATCTGATCGGCTGTAGCCCCGGCATACGGAAGAGACATCCTTCTCTTTTTAACCTGGCCTTTTTTAAAGCGTTTCAGAGCGTCTAAAATGTCCGCCTGGGACTTTTCCCCGAATCCGTCCAATTTGGCTATTTTACCGGCTTGGGCAGCTTTTAATAAACCGGTAATTGCCTTCCCGGCATCATGTAATTTGAATTCTTTTGCCAATTTATATGAGGACTTGGGTCCGATTCCCGGTACATCCAAAAGGGGAAACATGCCTTGTGGCAGATCCTGGAATGCTTTTTCAAACCTTTTAACCCGGCCGGTTTTGAATAATTCATCCAGATGGCCGGCAATCGTCGGTCCGATTCCCGGTAAATTTGACAATCTGCCCTCATCCCATAAGTCTTTGACTTCAATATTACTTTTTTCAACCGCTTCAGATGCTTTATCGTAAGCTATTATGCGGAAACGGTTAATTCCTTTGATGGTATAAGCAGCGGATACCTGTCTTAACAGCCTGGCAATGTTTTCGTTGGTAAGTTTTTCCGCCATAACTTCTTAATTTATTTATTCCGGGTAATTTTTATGATTAAATACTAGCATACGTATTGACCCAATACCAATCATTTGATATTATCCTGAAAGGGTTTCAGGCTGTATTTTCAGGGCCCGTGGTGTAGCGGTTCATCCCGACTCTGTCGGGACGAGGAGAAGATCGCCGATTGTTTAGGAAATCAATATATGTTTTTCGTTTATATTTTAAAAAGTATAAAAGATGGAAAGTATTATATCGGTCAAACAAATAATATTGATTTTAGATTAATAAAACACAATCAAGGGGAGATTAAGTCTACTAGAAACCGTCGTCCGCTAAAGTTAATTTATTTTGAAAAATTCATTAGTCGGGCTGAAGCAATGCATAGAGAACAAAAATTAAAATCATATAAGAATCACCAATATGTTAATCGGATTATTAGGGATAAAGGGCCCGTGGTGTAGCGGTTCAACATGTCGCCCTGTCGAGGCGAAGATCGCCGGTTCGAATCCGGTCGGGCCCGCATAAATTTGTTAACGATAGAAAAGAGTTCGGAAATAACAATATCCTTTGATAATTGCTCTGAAAAGTTTTAAAGTGGTAACAGGAGGACTTTAAAAAAACAATCTGCTCTTGAAATTTTCTGAGAAAATTTCTTATTTACTGCCCGGAAAGGAGGATTAATTTCCTTCAATGTGGGATAAGTTTAAAAAGAAGCTGGATTTGCCGGAATCGTACATTTCAATTACCCTTGGATTGCTGGTGGTATTAGTAGCCGGAATCCTCACTTACAACTATTTCGTAAAAAATCAGGTACAAAGGACAGAAGAAGAAACAGCCAAAGTTGAACAACAGAACAAAGCTCAAGAAAAACCTGAACTTCCCGCCAAATATACTGTTAAAGAGGGAGATACTCTCTGGAGTATCGCTTTAAACCACTATAATTCGGGATATAACTGGGTATCTATTTCCCAGGCAAATAATATGGGTAATCCCGATTACGTGGTAGTCGGACAGGAATTGACGGTGCCTGAAGCAGAGGTTATTAAACCGGAAGGTGATGTCATGGCAACAACCGCACCGCCTAAAGAATATACCGTTGTAACAGGTGACAATCTCTGGAGTATAGCCGAGCGGGAATACGCAACAGGGTTTTCCTGGACAAAGATCGCACAAGAGAATAATCTGGAAAATCCCGGAATTATCCATCCCGGTAATGTGCTGAGATTGCCGCGGTAGATTTAATCGGCATAACTGCAATTTACCTCTTACCTCTCCGGTAAGAATGATTTCTGCGCTTAATTTTGTTAAAATTTCAATAAGGTTTATCGCGGGCGTAGTTCAGCGGTAGAATGTCTCCTTCCCAAGGAGAAGATCGTGGGTTCAAATCCCATCGCCCGCTCACAAGCGAAAAAAAACGGACAAAAACAACCAAATATAAAAAGAACGATATAAAAGATAACTTCTTTAAGGGAGTTGAGCAGATGCTAGAAAGATTCTTTAGGCCTTTAAGAAATTTAAAAAGAATAGAAGCTACCGCTGGTGGAGACGAAATAAAGACTTTTCAAGTCCTTCACATTCGCCCCGCCGAAGCTGCACCGAGACTATTTGAACCAATCGTTGACGCAGCTTCCCTGCACGTTCAAACCGCAGCTCAAAAAGTTGGTATAGAATTACCCGATGTTAGGTTTCGAATAATTACAGATCCTCATACCGATGAAATTCCCGGAACCCATTTTGGGACACAAGAGGGTGCTATCAATAAAGCCGAAATGATTTTACAGAAAAGAGGCTAATTAAACTTATACTCTTTAGCTGTGATATATTTTGATAGGTTCGAGAAAAGTACGGCCACCCGCTCAAGTTTACGCGCAAGCCTAAGAGCCAATCCAGACTTATATTTTAGATAACTATGGAATTACCCGAGATTTCTATTGGATGGCTGTTGGAAAAAGAGAATCTGTATGTCAGATACCTAGCTTTACGGTTTCTTAAAAACCTTCCTGACGGTAATGCCGAACTGGAATTAGCCCGGAAAGAAGCCTACACCAAAGGCGCCATCGGAAAAATTCTTCAGTTATAAATGAGGACCGGGATTTGCCTGCGGAGCAAACAATAAACTGCCTTGCGCATGGGGTGCTGTTAAAACTATGTTGGCATTAAGCAAAATTCCGGTATCGGAAAGAACACCTTTGGTTAAAAAAGCGATAAAAAACGGCGTGTAGTTCCTGTTCAGCAGTGACCCGGTGAAAGCATTATATCCGACCGTAAGCGGAATTAAACCAAACAGCAATTGGTGGAAATTCGGATTTTTGGTATTTTACATAACCGACCGGTTACAAAATGTCGAATCTTTTGTTTCTTTGGGTTACGGTCGCGATCCAAGACTGGGAAAGGCCATAAAATTAATATCGGATAAAGGCGATGCCCAAGGGAAATGGCCGATGGAATATGATTATTCGCATAAAATTTGGTTTGACACCGGTTCCAATAAACAGCCCAGCAAGTGGATTACCTACAGAGCTTTAAAAGTCTTAAAAAGTGTAGAAAAATTAACTTTGGCAAAGCTCGATAATCAGCCAAGCCGGCGTTATTTTATATTCTTCTTATATCTTTATTCATATCCCCTTTTGTTAAAGTTATATAAAAAGTTTTCATGATCGATGAAAAGGAGTGGCTGAAACTTTTAAAAAAGGAAGGTTTTAAAGAGCTGGTTGTTCATCTTATCGGCGGGCCTAACGATGTTGTAGAAGTCCATACCCATGACAAACATACAGTGCATGTTGTTCTGGAAGGAGAGGTTTCGCTGACCGATAAAAACGGGACAAAGACAATCCGCCAAGGGGAGCGATTTGAATTTTCACCGGGAACAATCCACAGCGGTAAATGCGGACCACAGGGTTGCCGGTCAATTGTCGGCCTAAGGGAAGAAGAAAACATCCGACGCGTTTAAATTCTTAAAAAAGATGATTTTTCTTTTCCTCCCCAACGGTTGAAGATCTTCCGTGTCCGGGATGAATAATAATTTCATCGGGAAGCGTAAATATCATTTCAAGGGATCTAATAATTTCTTCCTGGCTAGAATATGAAAAATCAGTCCGGCCGATACCTCCGTCGGCAAAAAGAGTATCGCCGGTTAACAGAATTTTATGATTTTTGTTATAAAGGCAAATGCTACCCGGCGTGTGCCCGGGCGTTTTGATAATATTAAATTTATGGCTTCCGATCTTTATATTTTTTTCCCTGTCCAGGCAGCTGTTAATCTCAGGCGGAGGTCCCGGATCAATACCGATAAAATGGTTAGCCGATGAAGCCATATTATTTACCAAAAATCTGTCACGGCAGTTGATTAAAAAGGGAATATTGTAGGCAAGTTTCAATTCGGTCGCCGCCATGATGTGATCAAAGTGACCGTGAGTGGCGAATATTTGTTCCGGTAAAAGGTGATTGTCCGATATAATTCTTTCTATATAATCGGCTGAATCGCCCGGATCAATAATAACTGTTTGGCGGGTCTGCGGGTCTGAAATTAAATAACAATTGGACTGAAGCTGACCGACAGGCAATGCCAATATTCGGGGAGACTCCATATCTCAAATTTTACCAGATACTTAATACAAGTTGACAGTTTTTCACGGGAAGGTTATTATTTGACTGTCTTTCGGGGTCGGGTGAGTTCCGATATGTATCGGGACAATTCCCAATCGGTGGTTAATCCGGACAAGTTTTAATTTTAAAAATTTGAACGGGGAAAAAGCCCACGAGTCCCGGTAAAAAATCGGGACATGAGTCCCCTTAAAAGGGGCGCCGACCGTAACAGTCTGGATGAAAGAAAGATTTGAAGGCTAATCTTGTATTGCCTTATTTGTCCCCCGGAAGGGGGATTTTTTATTAAATATTTTAGGGAGGATTATATGAAAAAAATGTTTTCTACCAGGGAATTGGCTTACCTTGGAGCATTAGCGGCTGTATCGGCAGCACTGCAGCTGTTTCATTTGGGTTACCAGTCAGCCCAATGGGGTATGTGGATTGATTTTGTGGCTGTTACCTGGATCATGGCTTTTTTCCTTTTCGGAGTGAAAGCATCATTTACCGTTTCGCTTTTGGGAGCGGTTATTATCACATTATTTGCTCCCGATACCTGGCTTGGCGCCTCGATGAAGTGGATGGCGACCATGCCGGTTTTTTTAAGCCTGTATTTATTTCTGGTAATTAAAAAGGAGAATCCGGGATATTTCCGGAATTGGAAAAATATAATAGTACCGGTTATATTGGGGATAATCGTAAGAAGCTTAATCGTCATTCCGGTAAATTATTTTTATGCCATTCCAATCTGGACGGGAATGACCCCTGGCCAAGCTATGGGAGCTATCCCCTGGTATATAATTGCCGGATTTAACTCCGTACAAACTTTAATTGAAGTGATTATTGCCCATCTTCTGGTATTTAAATCCGGATTCCAAAAGTATGCCGCCTGGAATGAGTAAAATTATGGGAAACGGGATTGAACTTATTGAAGTAACTTTTGCCTATTCCAAAAAAAAACCGGTTTTGAAAAATATTAATTTGCGGATTTCTTCCGGATCATTCACCGGTATAACCGGAGTCAACGGATCAGGCAAAACTTCTCTGATTTATCTTTTTAACGGGATAATCCCCCGGATGTATAACGGAATATTCCGGGGAGATGTCATCATTGACGGAAAAAACACCAGGGATACCGACGGGGCACTAATTTCTAAAAAAGTTGGGTTGGTTTTCCAGAATCCGGAACTTTCCTTATTTAACCTGACGGTTGAAGAAGAGATCAGGTTCGGACTGATTAACCTGAAAATGAAAAATGTCGAGACCAGAATAGACCGGGCGCTAAAATCTGTCGGGTTAACGGGCTTTAACAAACGCGATCCTCAAACCTTGTCACTGGGAGAAAAACAAAAAGTTTCCCTGGCAGGCGTTTTATCCATGGAAACCGCCTATATTGTTCTTGATGAGCCAACGGCCATGCTTGACTATAAAAGTTCTGTTGAACTGTATAACTTGCTGTCAGGATTAAACCGGCGGGGAATAACTGTTATTACGGTTGAGCATAATACCGAATTTCTTCTCAAGCACGCGGATAATGTTCTGGTTATGAACCGGGGGGAAATTATTATGGAAGGTAAAACGGGCAGCATATTCAGGAAAAAAAATGAATTAAAAAAATTGGGTATTAAAATACCCGGACAAATCTGAAATCTGTGACAAGCAAATATTATAATGCGGTAAAGATTCTGGCTTTAATATTAACCAGTACTTTTCTGCTTTTGCAGAAAAATACTATTTCAATTTTTCTGATTAATTCCTTATTAATAACTTTGGCGCTAGTTTTGTCCGGACAAAAAATTTATTCCCGGCTAAAACCGCTTTTTTTCATTTCACTTCTAATTATTTTATTCCGGTTGGTTTTAGGTATTGAGGAAACTGTTGAAGAAAGATTGGCCGGGGGAATTGTAGCCAGCCTCAGAATAGTCTCATTAAGCCTGTTGGTTTTTCTTTACACAGCGGTTACCGATCCTAGCAACATTATCGAAGGGCTTTTTTTTCTACCCAAAACATTCCGGCTCGGATTGACCATGACATTGAGTCTGTTAACCGTTATTTTTGATGAAATAAACCTGATAAATATCATTCAACAATCAAGAGGTTATAAAAAAAGTTTTATCACTCCCTGGAAGAATATAAAGCCGGTTATTATTCCCTTACTTCACCGGACTTTTAAAAGGGCGGAACAATTATCGGTAACCCTCTATTCCAAAGGGTATGGCGACTGACAATATGCATAAAACATCAATAATTCCCGGGAAAAAAATCGGCCGGACACTCGGGTTTCCGACAATCAATCTGAAGGAGACCGTTTTTTTAAAAAAAATTAAAAAGGGCGTGTACGCGGTGAAAGTAAATTTATCCGGCGATTCATATCTGGGACTTTTTTACAAGGGGCCAAGATTAATAATCGGCGACCTGGAAACAAGTTATGAAATCTATATTCTTGATTTTACAAAAAAGACCCACGGACGCGATCTTTCTTTTAACATTCTTTTTAAAATCCGCGATGTTATTTCTTTTTCCGGCTCCGATGATTATAAACTCCAGCTTAAAAAGGATATTGAAAAAGCCCGCGACTTGGCCGGAACTTTGAAATGATATCAGCCTCTGTTAAAATATTTGGGAGCCGCCTTAGCTCAGTTGGCAGAGCGACGCATTCGTAACGCGTAGGTCGTGAGTTCGATTCTCACAGGCGGCTCAAGTACGAAGATTATTCAGCAAAAATTAAATCGTATATTTTTTCCGATACCGCCGCTGCGTTTTTTAGATCAAGCGCGATTGAGCATACGGGTTTATCCTCATTCAGAATAGTTTGGCCTCTCCTTTTTCCTTTTATAATTACCTCAATCCCGCTTTTTGTCCAGACGGCCTGTTTCGGGAAATATGACAGGTAGACTGCCAGCGGATCATGGAGGTTGAAATCTTTTTCCCTGTCATGATTATATTTATCAAACCAGGTTAACAGTAGTTCCTTTATCCAAATATTCAGTTTATTTAACTCAGGAATTTTATTTACTATATCTTTGGTCCAAAATACTTTTCGGGTAACATCCAGCGGCACTACCCTGACATTAATATTCAAACACTGACTGAAAAAATGACGGGCTGAATCCGGGTCAAAAGCAATATTAGTCTCAGCAAATGGTGTTTCATTGCCTTCAATATTAATAGCACCTCCCATGACGGTAATTTTGCTTAGTCTGTTACCTTTTAGAATTTTATTAACATCAGTTAGCGGAGCTAACGATATAACACCTTTATTGTTGGGAAACACTTTCAAGGAATCGATTCCGGAAATATCAGCGGCCGGATGAATACCCCAGACTCCGTCCGGACCATGGAAATATTCAGGCCACGGGTGCTCGAATTTATTATTAAAAGGAGTTGAAGAACCGTGCATAAATTGCCACCCGGGTGACACAAAGGAAATATATTCTTTGGCATTTTGGGCCGTTATTTTTTCCGGAGCGTTGCCAAATGCAGAGACCAGACAATTTTTTGCATTGGTGTTTAATTTATGAAGCAAGGCTAACGCCACCAAATCATCTATTCCGGGATCGGATATGACCGTAATATTTTTCATTTTAATTTCTTTAAAATTTCAATAACTCCTCTAATGACCGGTTTATCAGCAATATAGCCTGCCCTAATTGATACTTCAGGACTTATTACAGCGTCACTTACAAAGGCACATATAACTCCATATTCCGGCTCTACCCAGTCAGACATGCTATTACCGATCATAATAATATTGTGACCATAAGCCGACAGTGTTTTTAATGCCCGCCCTTTGTTAAGTTTATTATTTTTTCCCGGATGGACAGCAAAATAATTATATTCCGGACTGCAATCAATACAATATTGTTTGTTCTGATTGTTAAAACGCGAACCAAGTTTCTTAATCAACTGAGATGGGCCAAAAACCGTAACTGATGTTTCTCTATTTGCACCAAAAGCCCATTGAAAATTTTGAGAATTAATCGGCTTTCCGCCAAATTCGGGCGCTATACAATCATCTGATTGCTGGTATCCAAACTCAGCAGCCAACAAACTGATTTTTTTCTTATATCCGTTAATCCCCGGTAATTCATTTAATACAAAAGTCTTATTTGAATAGTATAAAATGTTTCCGTTTTCAGCCAGAATTGGACCGTTGATATCCAGTTTTTCTAAAAGTTTTTTCAGTTGCGGTAAAGGCGAATCCGAACATAGTCCTACTGACAATCCTAATTCTCCTGCATTTGAAACTGCAAGTTTAAACGATTCAATGTCCTCTTCAGGTATATAACCGTCTACAGACTTATCTGGAAATAATGTCCCGTTAACATCTATAAATACTATATTTTGAGGTAATTTAAGAGATTCAAGTTTTTCATGAAATATGCCCTGCTTTTCGGTAATTTCCCAAAAGATATCAATATTTTCCATCAACCATTTTGTAACGAGACTCATTTCATTATTCGGGTCAATACCATACATTTGATGCATCATGACTTTAAAGCTATTATCCATATGTTTTAGAAGCAAAGGTACGCCTGCCCTATCTTGCACATTATTAAAAAAATCTAAATTAGCTTGCAGTACTTTTAAGGCGAAGTCTTTTTCTATTTCTTTAGGTATACCTGCCCTTGCCGTGGTGCTGACAAAGGGCAAAATATATGGTGCTCTGCCATATTCTCCAGTCGGCAATTTGATAACCAGGCCACTGGCCCCTAAAAGGTAATCTCTCGGATCTCCTAAATCAACTTTATCAAAAATATCTACCCCGTCTGTTGTCTGATATTCAATCACCGGATCAACTTTAACCCCCATTTCGGATAATTTCTTTGGCTTGCCCACTTGAATTCCCGGAATAACCTTATGAATTTTAACTCTTTTAGATAACAACTCAGTCAAGGAAGTTATCAAGCTGCCTCCGCTAAAAATATCATCCTCTGAGACGCAAACTGGTTGACCCTCAAGTATTAAACTAATTTTCTCTGCCTGAGTTGATAATGCTTCACTTTCCGGTCTTGATACTTGTCCATAATCTTTTTTTCCTCCTAAATAAAATCCTCGAGATACTTTAAGTTCAAATACTCCTTGATTCATCAGCGGATCAAGGCTGACAATTGGTAATGTATCTGACTTTAACCTTACTTCTTTATCCAATTCATCAGCATCAAATAAGTGCAACTCAAAGTTACCTTTTGAAACGAATCCCCATTTAATAATGTCTGCCAGTTTAGCAAAGAAGGTATCATATTCTTCCAAAAGGTTTTGTCTTAATATATGTTCACCTGATTTATAATCAGTTGCCATTTTTTGAGCAACGGGGGTCATGGTAAATAAACCGTCTTTTCTCATGATATATACAAACTCCAAATCAGAACCAACCTTAACTCTGTTTTCCTGAGGCCACTTAATTTCTGAAAATGGCATTGTATTTGACTGTTCTTTCATATTTTCTCCATTAAAAAATCCCGTCTCTCCAATTCCAAATATTCTGGAATTCAAGGACGGGACATCCCGTGGTGCCACCTTGCTTCGTTTGAAACTAAAAGTCCCGCTCAGCGGGAACAATGAAATAGTAACAAACCTCGTTTCAGAGCTCCGTTGCCGACACTCCTTGTTTTATTTTACGGTTCAACTTCCGTAGAGCATTTTGGCTCTCAGCTTCCGGATCGCGACTCCGGTTAATGCTTTATAATATTCAATTGTAAAGTTATTGTATCATACAAGTACAAATAAAAAATAATTTCACATCAGAGGTATTCATTTTTCCGACTGCTTATATTTGTTATTTTTGATAAAATATGTTCTGATAAACCAATATGAAATATACATCTCACCGGTTAAGAGCGATGGAAAAAAAGACAACAAAAAAACTTATTTGGACATTAATTTATATTTTCGGCGGGATATTACTTTCCATTTATGTAGGTTTACCGCTTTTGGCTAAAATTGCGGTCGGATTATCGGTGATCCGGGGAGATAAAGAGACGGCAGCAGAGAAAGAAAGTGCCGTTATTTTCCCACCTGTTCTTGATGCAATACCTTCGGCGACCAACTCCGCTTCCCTGACTGTTGAGGGTTACGCCGATAAAGACACCGAGATTATTATCTCGGTCAACGGAAAGGAATTCGATAAGACTGAGGCTGACAGTGAAGGGAAATTCCGGCTGCGGAATATTATTTTGGATGACGGGGAAAATACGATTGAAGCGGCGGTTAAAAAGGGTGATCAGGTTAGCAAAAAAAGTGTCCAAAGCATAATATTTAAAAAAGACCCTCCCAACCTGGAAATAACCGAGCCGACTGACGGACAGCAAATATACGGAGAAGCAAAAATTACCATAAAAGGAATTACCGACAGTGATGCCAGGCTAAAGATCAATGACCGGCTGATAATAATTGACAATGACGGCAACTTTTCATACCCGGTGTCTTTGTCGGAAGGAGAAAATAAGTTTAAATTTGAGGCATTAGACGCGGCCGGCAACAAAAAAGAAGCGGAACTGACGGTCAACTACTCTGCTTAACATCAAACTTCCTGTCAATTGCCAGTATTGTAAAGAACCAGATATTGACGAATATAAAAAAGAAAGAGTTAATAAATAAGCTGTGAACAACTGTGGCGATTATTATGCTTTTACCTAAAATACCGGACGCGGAAAATAAACTGACGAGGAAATATAGAAAAAGGCATAAACCGATCAGACCGGTTGTCGAGGCAACAAATAAAAAACTATTGTCAATACCGGCGGCCGAATGGCTGGTAAGCCAGTCGGCAGGAAGGTTTTTATAAATTTTTCCGGCATAGCGGAGAGTGTTAAAACCTATTCCGAAAAACGGATTTTTAACAGTGATTCCGGCCGCATACTGCCAATTTTCAACGCGCTCAACAACCGAAAACAGGCGCTCCAGTCTGACGCCGACACCGCCCGGCCGGGGCAAAAGTACCAGCGAGAATAACAAAATTAAGCCAACCCCGGTATACAGAAAAAGTTTTTTTATCCTGTAAGCGTAATAGATGCCTGATGATAAAAGAGCCAGAAAACTGCCTCGTGAATAGGTGAATGCCAAAGTTATCAGGGTTAATGTTTTTAAAATTAAATTCCTGTTCTGGTTCTTTCCTTTAATATGAATAAGTAGGAAATAGAAAACCAGAAGAAGACCCAGGTAATTGGGATCGAGAATTAAGGCAAAAATCCTTTTAAAGTGGGGATCCCAACCGAGATAATAGAGATTTCTCAGATCGGGATAAAGAAAATACTGCAGCCAACCGGTGGCAATAAGAACAATGCCGCTTAAGTTTAGATAAAGCATAAGCTTATCCTTATTTTTTTTGTTTTTGTAAGTTTCCAGGATGACAGCCGGATATATGCCGGCATAAGCGGTGAATCTTAACAAGTACAGAAGCGATACGAATCTTTCCGGCCAGGCAAGTCTTATCGGGCTTATAAAAAGGGTAAAAAAGGCAAAAATTATAAAAATTACCAGAAGTTTTATCGGTTTATCATGAATGATCAGAGAGGAAACTTTTTTCCAATTTAAAATCAGGTAAACCGGTAATACGGCAACAAATATATCGGAGAGATAAACATTAACCGGGTCAAGATTTAACGGGAGTTTGGAAAGGGGGCCCAACAGGGATGAGAAAATAATAATAGCCAGAAGGAGCAATATCGGATTTTTCATTGATAACGGGTCAGGTATTTGCCCCTGACTAAAAAGGAATGAAAACTCATCATAACAGCCATAATCAGTCCGGGCACCCCGTCCAAAAAGCCTAATTTTACAATATAATTGTTAATAAACTTTATCACGGGATAAATTAATATTTGCCATGATGAAATAGACCTCCCCTGCTCTTTCCAAGATTGTGCGACATAGTCGGAGTAGCGGTTGATTTTACTTAAAAACCCGGCAACGTTTTTGTGAGGAAAATGATCAAGGTGATTTTGAAATACATCCGTTTTCCCCTTTATTTTCCAGATTTCATGTACTCTCCCCTGCCACAGACCGGTATTTAATCTTGCCAGCCTGATAAATTTTAAACCGGCGGTTTCCCCGTGTAACAGAGGTTTATTGTAAAAATAATCCCGCCTTTTTATAAAAAAACCGGCAAAATCAGATAATCCGTTCATTCTTTTTAATATTTCATCTTTGAGTAATTCCGGAACCCTTTCATCGGCATCTATAAACAAAATCCATTCATTATTCACTTTTGACATAGCGAAATTTCTCTGAGCGGAAAAGTCAGCGTTTAAGGATCTTTTGTAAATCCTGATAACTGTCCCGTTTTTTTTAAACTCATCTTTTAATCTTTCTATTACATCAACCGTCCCATCAGCGGATAAATCATCAACAATAACTATTTCACTGCACCAATTTAGTGACTTGAGACAATCGGCGATATTGTCACTCTCGTTTTTGGTTAAGATTACGGCTGAAATCATATTTTAAGATTTGATCTAATTCTATCAGCAATGATTTTTGCTGTTAAGGCGGACAAGTAAGCATAACCGGTGATGCGCCTTATGCCGAGATGTTTGGATATGAAAATAAAATTGCCGAAAAGATTATGGAATATGGCTTTTGCGGACCAGCGTTCTATCGAACCGCCGAGCTTGTGGTAGATAACTCCCTTCGGATCAACTTTTATAGTAAATCCGTTTTTTTTAGCGGTGACGCAATAATCAACATCCTCAAAATACATAAAGTAACATTCATCCAAAAAGCCGATTTTTTCAATGGTCTCTTTTTTAATGAGCATACTGCAGCCGGCCACATAATCAACAGTTACCGGTTTGTTTTCCTTCATTTTTTTATATTCAGCTGAATAAACATTTATGTGGGTTGTCCTGCCTGTCCACCAATTGACAATGCCTCCCAGATCGTAAATCATTTTGGGATTGTTTTTGAATTCCCGGAATTTGACAACCGGACTGGATATGGGGGCATCAATTTTTAAAAGATTTTTCAGAAAATTCATTTCGGTTTTGATATCGTTATTGAGGAGAAGAATATAATCGGCTCCTTTTTTCAGGGCGCATTTTATTCCGATGTTATTACCCCCGGCAAAACCGAAATTTTTTTTATTAATAATCAATTTGATCTTTCCGAGCCTGATGCTTTTTCCCCATTTGACGTGATTGAGATAATTTTTCAATAATTTTTTCTGATTGGGATTAGAGCCGTTATCAACCACAACAATTTTCAGGGAATAACTTTTATCTTTTAGGTGATGAAGTGTGGCCAGGCACTTTTGAGTGTCGTTGTAGCCGTTATAATTTAAAACAACGGCATAAATTTTTTTCATTTTAATACGGCAGCGATTTGAAGAAGCTTTAACAAATCCTCCACCGAATTGTCCCAATTCCAATTGTTGAGAATATATTGTCTTCTTTTTAAAGCGATTTCGGTGTTTTCCTTTTTTTCCAGTTCCTTTTTAACAATACCAGCAAACTTATTCTCATCCCTGTCAGTTATCGTTCCCAAATATTTCTGGTTTATGATCTCGGGAATTCCTCCTTCATTGACGGCTACTACCTTAACTCCGGCGGACAATGCTTCAAGAACAACCAGGCCAAAAGGCTCACTATGGGCAGCATAAAGGAAAAGTCTTGATGAATTATACAATTTATTAAGTTCTTCATCAGACGGATTATCGAAAATTTCCAGACTAACATTTAAATTCCCCGCTAATTTCCGGATATAATTTCTTTCGTGGCCGCCAAATCCGGCTATTACCAATCCCGGCCTTTTTGTCTTATCAATTTTTGCTAGACTGCGGATGAGGAAATCATGACCTTTCATGAGGTTTAATCCCCCAACGGTAAAGACAGTATTATTTTTGGGGATATCAATGGGTGTAAATTTATCAGGATCGGCACCAAGAGAAATAACCTGGCTGTCTCTTTTGTATATTTTTTTTATTTTCTCCTGCATGTATTTTGACAGGGATACAATAAGATCAGCCCGGCGGACATTATCAATATCAATTTTTTTTATGAACAAACGGAATGGGTATGTTATGCCGTATGTAATTTTATTGGTTACACGGGGAATGTTTTCGTAGAATTCCCTTCTTAATTCAGGACAGAAATAAAGAGAAGGAATTTTAAGATATCGCAATACATAAGGGGCCTGAGTGAGAAAACAGGGGTTGACATAAGCGACATGGTATTTTCCTTTGTTTATAAGTTCAGCCATTTTCCGATAAGCATGTCTTAAATTCCAATACACCGAGATTATGGATAAGGGGAAACTATCCGGGTATTTATAGTCGACTGTGATGTAATTCCGTGAGACATCCCTGAGAGAAAAAAAGGAATCATTTGTTGAGGAAAATGTAAAAGTATCTACCTGATGAGATTCCGACAAGCGCTTAACCTGTTCAAAGAGTGCTCTTTTCAGCCCCCCCGGAGGCACATTATGAACCACCGCAATTTTCATTTAAATTAACTTATTATTAAAAAGTTATTAGATAAACTTTAACTTAAAATTATTGAAAACAATTTTTAAGCGTTGATATCTTTAAAGGTTTAAACTTTTAAAGTATATTTCACTTATAAAACTTTTATTATTCTATTAAATAGTTTATTTTTTTAATTTTTAATTAATTAAATTTTATATAGTATATTAAATTTATTATCTTTGTTAAAGATTATTTGATTTATGTAAAGACCTATTGACATAATGAAAATATTATGAAATTATTATTTAATTATATATCCATTAAAGCAGCCTGCTTAAAAAATATTTTTCCAATTACTTATTAATTCTTTATAGTGTAGTAATATTTATTATTACACCTTCTAAGGTTTACTCCTCATCTATATGGTTAAAATCTCCATTTAATCCAATAATTCAACCCGGAAATTATGGTGAATGGGATAGTAAATTTGTGGCACCAGGAAAAATTTTATTCGAAGATTCATTATATAAAATGTGGTATACAGGAACGAATGCAAATGGTTTTCAACAAATAGGGTATGCCACTTCAACAGATGGAATTCATTGGGTGAAGCATTTCAAAAATCCTGTATTAGCAGTCGGATTAAATAATGAATGGGATTCAAAAGTTATCAGTGAAGCTAGTGTAATAAAAAATGAAGATCAATATCTAATATGGTATTTAGGCTATAATGGTTTTAATGAAAGATATCAAATTGGATTTGCAACTTCTTTAGATGGGGTCAATTGGGAAAAATATACTTCTAATCCGGTTTTAACTTATTCAGCTACAGGTTGGGATGATAGGGGTGTAGCTCATCCAATGGTTCTTAAAATCAATAATATCTATCATATGTGGTATTCAGCAATATCTTTCCTGTCAATTTTTCCGCGTTGGAGAATTGGTTTTGCAACTTCAACGGATGGAATTCATTGGAATAAATATTCAAAAAATCCTATCTTAATATCAGATCAACCATGGGAATTTAATAAAGGTGATGGTACTTCAGGTCCTAATGTACTTTATGATGGAAATCTTTTTCATATGTGGTATCACGTTCCAGGGATAGGTTATGCTGTATCTTATGATGGAACCACTTGGTTTAAATATCCAAATAACCCAGTATTATCTCTAGGAAATAATTTTGAATGGGATTCTTTCTTTATTGGTGGTCAAAATGTAATATACGATAATAAAGAATATAAGATGTATTATGCGGGCGCATCAGAAGGAGATAATTATAAAATAGGTCTTGCCATATCTGAGACTTTACCTTATATATCATTACCAACAATAACTCCATCTCTCACTCCAGTTTCTTCACCTACTACTTCTTTATCTCCCACTCCTACTTTAAATATAACAGTTATACCAACATACACACCAACACAAACACCCTCTATGACATCTACTCCAACTTTTAGTCCAACACCAACGGTTCCACTATTTTCTCCAATAGTAATTGTACCGGGTTTAGGAGCTTCTATAAATTGGAATGATTTATTTTCTTGTAATTTGTCCAATAGTAATAATTGGGAATCTATGCCTTTTTATACTGCAAAAATATATGATCCAATAATGACTATATTAGCTAGTGAAATTAAATTAGTAAGAGATAAAGATTTTTATTTTTATACTTATGATTGGAGACAACCTTTAAATAAATTAGGAGATAATTTTAAAAAATATATTAACAAAATTTCTCAAAAGCATTTGCCAGGTACTAAATTTCGAATGATTGGACATAGTTTGGGTGGATTAGTGCTTAGGAATTATGTTTTCAATAATCCGGATCATAAAGCATTAACTATTTTAACTGCAGGTACTCCTCACAAAGGCACTTTAGATTCATATCCTTTATGGGAGAATGGTGATACTAAATGGATAGCTAATATACCTGCGAAAACATTAATAAAAATTCTTCTTTTGAATTGTAAGTTAAAATTAACTAAAAGTCAGAATAATAATACTTTTCAAGAAATTGACTTAAACAAATTGAATTTATTGACTTCTGATCGAGAGATTGTTCAAAATAATGTTCCTGTTATAAAGCAATTACTACCTGTGTTTAATTTTATAAAGAAGGAAGAAACGACCATAAATTTTATAGAAATGTTTGAAAAAAATAATTGGATTATAGACCATCCTTTTCCCATTTCTGTAGGTTATCCTTATGTTTATTCGATATCAGGAATAAATAATAAAACATTACAATATTTTGTAGTGACTGACGCATCCAAGAAAGATGCAAATATAGGAAATTGGATTGATGGAAAGCCAAAAAAAGTAGAAACAGTCTTAGAAGGTGATGGAACAGTTTTAAGAGATAGCAGTATCATTCCTGGAATTAATCATAATATAGAAATTGAAGGAGACCATTTAGATGTTATTGCTTCAAAAAAAGCGATAAAGTATATTTTAGCTTATTTAAAATATTTTAACGTCCAAATTGATGAAGCGCCTGAATTATTGAATTTTTCAGATCAACAGTTATTAAGTATAATTCTTGAAAAAAATGGATCTATGGTTTTAACTGATAATATCAGCGAAAGTATAAGTGAAAGAAATATGTTAGTTAAAATAAATCCTAAAAAAGGGATCTACAAATTAAATATTTTACCTGAAGAAACAAGTGATTCTTTACTATTTTTATTATTATCATCACGCGAAGAAGATATAAATTTTAAAACATATAAATTAAAACTTAAAAAAAATAGCTCTTTGCAATTTGAACTAACCTACGATGATACCAATTTTAATAAAATAAAATTAAAATCAATAAACTATTAATATTTTATAAAAATGCGTATCTTTTTTATAAATGATAATAGCTTTTCCATTTAATAGTGGACCCGAGAGGTCTCGAACCCCTGACCTTCGCGATGTGAACGCGACGCTCTAACCAACTGAGCTACGGGTCCAGTCTATAAATATTATATCCAAATGAATCTTGCTATTCCAGCTTTACAATTCCTATAATATAGATTATGCCTGAAAATATAAATTTAAAGTCTAATGTTGTATTCAATGAAGATAAAAACAAAGAGGCAAGCCATGTTGCAGTTTCTGAAAATTCTGAATTTTACGAAGAAAAGTCCATATCTAAGAAAAAACCTTTTATAATGATTAAGTTATTGAGATCTGTAATAAATTTCTTTTTTGATTTTCTTGAAACGATTGTAGTAGCTCTTTCTGTTTTTGTAGTAGTATATTTATTCATAATCCAACCCCATGAAGTTAAAGGAAGTTCAATGGAACCTAGTTTTCAAAATAATGAGTATATTATTACCGATAAATTAAGTTATCGTTTTGGCAATCCTCAAAGGGGAGATGTTGTGATATTTAAAGCACCAATTAATCCTGATGTTGACTATATTAAAAGAATCATTGGTTTACCTGGAGAAAAAGTAAAGATTTCTCAAAGTAAAGTATATATAGATGATAAATTATTAGACGAACCTTATCTTGAAGAGATTACACCTTTATTTCCAGGAGGATTTGTACAGGAAGGAATTACTATTGATATTCCAATTGATCATTATTTTGTTATGGGAGATAATAGACCTCATAGTTCCGACTCCCGTGAATTTGGACCAATTCCAAGGAAATCCATTGTTGGTAAGGCTATATTCAGATACTGGCCTATAAATGAATTAGGATTAATACAAGGAGTAAATTATCAATTTCTTTAATCTTTTCTTAAATTATTGTAAAATAAAATTCTGTATTTTTTTCTTTTTCTATTAAGTGTTTTATTTTCTGATTGCAGGAATTAGTCTTTTCGTTAACTCACTGTTAATCCTTTCAACTAATTTAAATATTTACCCTGAGTTATATTTCTTTCCCTGGCTAGTTCTTAAAGGATTAGTACCTTATAAAGATTTCTTTGACCACCATGGTTTTTTACTTTATTATATTTTGGCACCACTAACTACTGACTCTTCCTTCTATAAATTTCAATTATTTAATATTTTTGTTGAATCTTTCAAACTCATCATAATATTATTAATTTTGAAAAGAACTACAAGCAAAGTAGGTTATGGTATTGGTGCATTTTTGTCGGTTCTAGTCGGATTTTTCATTGTGGAAAATAATTTCTGGTATGATGAATTAATTACAGTTGTCTTACTTTTTACTTATTTTCTTCTTACTACTTCAAAAAGCAAATTTCTATATTTATCTGTTGGAATACTAATCGCAATCGCTTCGATGATAAAACCTAATACTGCAATATTAATATTGCCAATTTATTTTTTATACAAAGATTATTATCTTATTTATTCTTTTATGCTTTCCTGGATCATTGTTTTGATATTATTCCTAATAAATGATATGTTCATGCAATTTTTTTATTCTGTGATAGGGTTTAATAGTTATTTGTTTAAATCATATCATCCGATCGGGTTTTCAGAACCAATATTTATCGCGTTTTCTTTTATACTCTTCATGTTTACTCTCTTTTATATTATTAAGTCAAAACAAAGAGAAATTACATATCTTTCATTTATATTTGTTATATCTTCTATTTTCTTTTTTGGAACAGCTATTGTCCGAGAGCATTATGTTCCTTTAATGACTTTTCTTTTAATATTGATATCACAGGCAATCAATACAAAATTGGTTTTTTTCCGTACGCTATTTATAATTTTTATAATTTTATTCGGTATTGATGCTAGTTATGAAGTTATTAAACACCCAACTTATTTAAATAATAATCGTATACCATGGCAATCAGATTCTAGAATTATACCTATTACAAAAGCAATCAATAAATTGAAATTAGAAAATAAAATTATATATGCATTTACCAATTATTCACAAATTTATATGCTAATAAATCAACTACCGCCAACTTATTTTCCTTACAAGTTTCCTCTTATTGAAAATTATATTCCTATGTATGAAAACCAGGTAATTAAAGACCTCAAAGAGTCAAATGTGAATATTGCAGTAGTTTATAAACCCGATATGGAAAAAATGGAATATAATAATCTTAAACAAATATATAATTATATTAAAAAAAACTTCATCAAATTTGGTGATTTTAATGACTATGAATTATATGTAAAACAAAAAAATAATTACTTTTTGTAATACCCGAAATTATGGAATTT
>MFJF01000001.1 GCA_001779115.1 Candidatus Gottesmanbacteria bacterium RIFCSPHIGHO2_01_FULL_40_15 | reverse complement strand
GGAGGGAGCAAAGATTGTTATAGTTGACAGCCTAATACCGGGATACGGGGGAAATTTGTTTAATATTAATCCCGTTAAAGACAAAGTCAGGGTCATTATTGCCGATGTAAGAGATACCGGGCAAATGAACAAACTGGTCGGCGGACAAGATTTAATATTTAATCTGGCTGGAACATTATCCCATGTTGATTCAATGAGAGATCCGATGACGGATCTTGAAATAAACTGCCGGGCACAATTGTCCCTTCTTGAATCAGTCAGAAAATATAACCCAGATGTCAGGATAGTTTTTGCGGGAACCAGAAATCAGTACGGTAAAGCCAAATATTTGCCGGTTGACGAAGACCATCCGCAGGAGCCGACCGATATAAACGGAATTAACAGCATAGCGGCTGAAAAATACCATCTGATGTATACAAAAGTATACGGAATTAAAACGGTTTCCCTGCGGATGACCAATACATTCGGGCCCAGGCATCAGATGAAACATTCCCGCCAGGGTGTATTAAACTGGTTTATCAGACTAATTTTGGAAGGGCAGGAAGTTAAGCTTTACGGGACCGGCAACCAGATACGGGATGTCAATTATATTGACGACGTGGTTGAAGCTTTATATCTGACCGGGAGAAGCGAAAAAGGATGGGGAGAAGCATATAATCTGGGCGGAATACCGGTGTCTCTATCAGAGTTTGTCAAAACAGCCGTCAAGACAGCGAAAATGGGCAGGGTATCCGTTGTACCGTTTCCCGAGGAGCGGGAGAAAATTGAAATAGGAGATTATATCGCATCCTACGAAAAGATTAAAAAAACATACGGGTGGGCACCGAAGACGAAACTTACGGAAGGAATCGAAAAAACAATCGGCTATTATCTAAAGTACAGGAATAAATACTGGTAATCCCTTTGAACGAGTAACAGTCGGGAACTCATTATTATTGATCGAAAATTATTTAAATCCGGGAGGGATAATGTTATTTTTCCGGATAAAGTCAAGATGAGCCCCGGCCCAGATTTTATTGCCTTCTTCATTGAAATGTGTCGGATCATTAGGCCAATAAAAAACATCCTGTGAAACAGTATTTATATACTTTTTTAGTGAAAGATACGAATTAAGAAAAGGGAAACCGTTTTGGGAACTTAATTGAGAAAGAACTTGGTGGGGTTTATCCGACCAAAGGCCCGTATACTGATGATAGTGAGGCACGCTCGTCACATAAAAAGCAATATTTTTCTTTCTTAATTCTTTTACAGATTCCAGAAGCAGGTTAAGCGACCAGTTGACATTTTGTTGAATGCCGGGCGTCCAATTGAGACTTAACCAGTCAGCTGAAGTATCAACGATATTGGAAACATCCTCAAAGCGGTCAAGTGAAAAGGTTTTTAAATACAAACCGTAAACCATGGATAAGATTTTTGATCTATTGATCAGGCGGACAAAAAAATTACTTCCGGAAGGATTAATTAAACCGCGGGGTGTAAGAAGTGCTTGACCGGAGGAAGGTTTGACGGCAACAGGCAGACCCTTTTTGTCAAATTCAGCCAATTTTCTGTAGGCATAGTCATTAGGGATATCAGTCATATCAATATTGATGATGACCAGATCGGGAAAATAAACAGGCAATATGTATTTAACCAGCAGATAATACTGGATTATGGCATAACTTGAAGTACTGCTATTTATGACTTCCACACTCCGGTTTTTGTTTTTTAGCGGCAGATTGAGTTCATTTTCGATAATATCGGCGGTTTTTTTACCAAAATTAACTACTCCCTGAGAATTTGAATCACCGATAAAGAATATGCGGAAAGTTCCGCCGGGTTTTTTTATTTTAATATCCTTTTTTTCAATGAAAGATTGAGAATTGGTTTCAATCAGATAAGGAATTTTTCTGGCTTTATCCAAATATGTCAGATTAGGCCGCCATTTATGATGGAGGATAGGGTCGGCAACCAATATTTCCTTAGAGTCTCCGGTTATATATCTGTTGCCGGCGTATGACAAAATGATTTCTCCCAATAGAAACGCAACAAAAAAGGACAGCAGGAATAATGATAACCGGGTAAATAATTTTTTCATTTATTACTTTTTAGGATATAAAGAGAATGTTCAATATTTCTTATTTTTTTATCAACCACCAAACCCGCGTTATTCAGGAGAGAATTGTCAACATTCAGATTTTTCTGGGAATGATAAAGAATGGCGGCATTTTGGGGAAGAGATGAGGCTCCTGAAGCATAAGCTGACAAAAAACCGGTAAACACTGATTCTTCCTCTTCCGGGCTTGCCAGGCCGGGAAAAAACTCGTATTTCATGTACGGATGATAGTCAAGGTTACGGAAGTAATAGGAAAAACCGTCATAAGGATAATAAATGCCGGCAAGAATTACAGAGGATATATTTGAATCTTTAAGCGAGATCAGAGCTTTTTGGTAGGGGTAGCTGTATTCGGCGGTATCAATAAGCGGAGATCCCCAGTTAGGACGGCGGCTGCCGTCCGGATTAACAGGGGATAGGAGCAGATTAGAGGTCACCGATAATGACAGAAGCAAAAGCGAAAATTTGACCGGTATGAGGCTAATTAAACGGATGAAAAATACGATGAAGACGGGTAAAAGGTAGAGATTCCAGCGGGAATAACCCAGATATTTTTCGGAATATGACAGGAAAAAGAGAAAAATAATTAAAGCCACAAGAAAATATGATAAAAACAACCGCCTGTCTTTTATAAAGAGAACAACAGCACCGGAAACCGCCAATATCAAGAAAAAGCCGAACTGGGAAAAAAAAGAGTTTGCCAAAATAAGATAGTTTTCGGGAGTTAATAGAGCGGTCAAATTTAAAGTGTAACGGGAGGCTGCAAAACCTGATGATATATGGAAAAAAAGAAAAATAAAATAGGGGAGCATGAGAAAGAATATAATTTTTGCCTCTTTTAACAGCAGCGGCCCCGAAAATATAATTTTAACCAGTCTTAAAATGATTAAGGCAACCGTAACGGGTAAGACTGTTTCTTTTATAAATCCGGATATAAGAAGGGCGTACCAGGATGGTGTTTTTACGAGTTGGTTTACGGGAGAGTTTATCAGTATAGGCAAATTGAAGAGCACGACTGTGATAAGAAATACTGCCGGAAGTTCCAGATATAAAAGAGACGAATAAAAAAAGACCAAGGGAAGCGAAGCAATAAGAAAAACGGAAATAAAGATAACTGCCGGATTTATTTTTAATCCGTGAAGCCGGGCAGTAACATAGTAAAGCCAAAGAAACAGTGAAAAAAACGGCAAAATTCTGATTAAGGATGTGTGAACATACAAATTGGGGTAAGACAGAAAAAAAGAAAACCAATTGGCTAAGTAGGGGTACCGGAAAAGTTTTTCGCCCGATAACAGCTTGAGATTTAGAGAACCGGTTTTGAACTGCTCAAAATATCCGGTCAAGCCCATCAGTCTTGTCAAATGGTAATCTTCATCCCCCCGATAAGCGATATCGGCGGACAAAGGAGGCAAATTAATGATAATGACCGGAATTAAGACAATGAGCAGAAGATAAGGAATTTTTCTTTTGATTTTGAATGATCCGGATGAGTGATAAGACCAAAACAAACCAATAAACAGAAGAGTAATAACGGCAAACACGCGTTTATCCGATTGAATAAATATAAGCCAATACGGAGATAACAGAAAGGCCAGAGAATAAACCGAAAAAAGGAATAAGGCGGTAATTTTGCGACTGAAAGAAACACCCTTACGGAGAGCAAAAAGGATTATTGAAAAAAAGAAGAATAATCTGAATAAAAAAATAAACATTGTTCAAGAACGGGTTTTGATATTCTTAAATATCCTGACCGGTATATGAGAAATAAATGCATATAAGGGAATAAGAAATATCGTATTAAGAAAATTAGGGAAGGTATTTATCAGTATCAATTTAAGATTATTTAAAGAGAATAACGGAGATGAAAGAGATGAATAGTTAAAACGATAGAATCCGGTATTTTTAGGCGCAAATTGGGTAATGTTGGAATACCAGCCATTATATACGGAAATAATTGACAAAAAAACGGTAACCAGAATTAATAAATTTCTGACAAACCGATTTCTGATTTTTAATGACTCATTAATGAAAACGGCCAATCCGGGAAAAAGGAGGGCAACAACGGGCAAGAAATACCGGCCGTCCTGATTGATTGAACCCCAAAAAACCGTCAATTTGGAAGTTGACACAAATATTGATACGGCACAAATAATAAAAAGCAGACTTTCCCAAAACTTTTTTCGGAAAATAAAAAACCAGCCGAATATCGCCAAAATTAACAATGGGGTCTGAACCAGAATTCCTTTGTACATCCAGGTATGGTAAAGTTCCACGGCATATTGTTCGGCAACGGACGGGTTATTTTTAAAAAAAACAAGAACATCCTCCGCAATCGGCCCGTTACTTATCAGATTAGTCCGGATTCCCGGAATAAGCGGAATGGAGAAAAGAAGGGCAGGATCACTCATCCAACGGAAATATGTTTTATGCAAATGAGGATTAGTAAACGGATTGTTAAAAACCCTGAAATTGTAAGAAAAGATAAATATTAAAGGAACACTTACCCCTAATAAAAAAGCGGATACAGCATATTTTACCTGCGATATATTCCTGAAAAAAAGATAAAGAAGAAAGAAGGGAAAAAGATAAAACTTGGAGTAATCGGCAAACAGTCCCATTCCGAAGAGAAAACCGGAGATTGCCTTGACCCAAAAACCCGATTTTAACTTCTTTAATGGCAGAGGGAGAATTAACAAATAAACGGATGCCAAAAGAAATGAAGTAAGGACTGGTTCCCGGAAATAGCCGGCGGAATATTTCCAGTTAAGCGTACCCAAACCAAAAACGAGAGCGGATAAAAAAGAAATCCATTTTGACGCACCAAAAGACCGGCAAATAAGAAAGAGAAAAACAACAGCCAAAGAGCCGAAAACGGCCGTTGTCAGATAAGTCAGGGATTGTAGGATACTTTCACTGTCAACAACAGGATTAGTGCCGGCATAGGGAGGGAAAGCAAAAGGAGAAAGGATTTTGGCCAAGACGTAGAAGGGAAGACTTAAAAAAGACAAACCGGGTTCCCGATCAAGGTAATAATGGCCCTTAACCCGCGCGAAATCGACATCATAGGTGAATGATTTAAAACGGTCAATTTCAACCGTCAGACTTTCTCCCAGGGATTTCGTCAAAGCATAAGATGATCCGTCACCGCTGTTAACTCCTCCCGATGTTGAGGCAAAATAGATAGCAGTTAACAGAATGAAAAGAACCAATGCAGGTTTGTGGAGAATTAACATTTATGACTATAATAACCTAAAAAGTGACAGGAAAAACAGACAACAGAAAGGAATTTTTCCTCATCGTGACCGGTTTGGCGGCGGGATTTATTTTCCGGCTAATACTTATTACTTTTGTCCCGCAACCTTTGGTACACGACCAACTGCAATACAGGGATTTTGCCATTGGAATTGCCAATAACGGGCTTTTCGCCCAAACTTACCGGCTTTACGGATACCCAATTCTAATCGCACCGTTTTTTCTTCTCTTTGGACCTGACGCTAAATGGAGCATTTACATATTTCAGATCATTATGGATATAGCAACCGGCTCTCTGGTATATCTTACCGGGAAAAAAATATTTAAAAACCGGGCCGCGGCATTTACGGGATTTATCCTCTACCAAATTAATCCTTTCACCGCAACTTATAGCGGACTGATGCTGACTGAGACGGCGGCAATATTTTTTACGGCACTTATTTTTTACCTGCTGGTCAGTTTTTGGAAGAAACTGACTCTTGTTAAGCTGTCAATAATTACTATTTTAACCGGGTATCTGGTCCAAGTGCGATCAACCAATTTATATTTTGCCTTAATGATTTTGCCATTTATAATTTATAAAAGCATGTCTATAATTGATAGTTTCAGATGGAAGGCGGCAGCAATTATTGCCGGCATATTCTTCTTTTTTTTACCGTTTGTTTACAATATTTTTGGTAATCTTAAATATTTCAACCAATTTTCCCTGATGACTGTTGATAATTTTTTCGTTCAACAGCTCTACCTGTCGCTTTATGTTGACAGGTGGCCTCTTCATCCTACGGAAAACAGCAGCTATCCGTATCAGGTAGGGCAAATTTACAGTGAATTCTCATTTGCTCCTAAAGACAAGGAAGAAAGAAAAGAAATGGCTGAAAAATATCTGAAGTTATCACTTTCTGAGATAGAATCAAAACCGGTTTTTTACCTGAAACGGGCACTTTTAAAGATGTGGTATATATTCGATAAAGAAACTCTTTATTATTTTACCGAGCCTGAAAATAAGACATTGAGCGTGTTTCTGTTATGGTTAAACAGAACGATTCTTTTTAGCGCCGCAGCGGGACTTTTGGGATTTATTACAAGGCTAAAGAAAACCAAAAGCGAGACCGCTTTAATTTTCGTATCCGGTGTTACCTTAATGACAGGATATTATGCACTGGTCCATGTTCTGTCAGTTTCCGAACAGCGATTTTCACTGCCGCTTTATCCATATGTATTAATGTTTGCCGGTTATTTTTTTTATATTATCCGGCACACTTATTTTTTTCCCCGAAAAAATCATAAATTTTAATCCGGCCGTCATCATATTTTACGGAAGCAGAATAATTATCAACGACACTGTCTGTTAAGAAATACCGGAAATTATACTGACGGCAGAGTGCAGTGTAATCCCGAAGTCTAATCAGTTCGGACAAATGATTATTTTTCTGCCAAACGCTGATCGGAACCCTGGATGTATAGCCGAAAGCCATCGGTTTTTCGTGAACCGTCTGGTTATACATTATTTGATAACGGTCGGATACCCCGTCGATAACCGCGCCGTCAGGCAAATCTTTTAAAGTATTTATGTACTTAGGAATCGCAACTTTGGTAATAGAAATCGGCTTTGGTAAATATTCAATAAAAAGAAGAATTATTACAAAAAGCAATAAGATTTTTTCATAAGTGTTTCCGGCAGCCAACTCTTTAATACCTATGGCCACCAGTACGGAAAGAGAAAGATAGACTATCAGAGTCAGGCGAAGGGGAACTCCGGAACCGGAAAGAACAGGTAATATTTTTTCCAGTAAAACATAAGGCATTAAGGGCAAGGGAATCGTCAGACCCTGTATGTGAAGGACCGGTCCGAGACTCACAACAGCAAAGAAAATAAAAATAAAAAGCCAGAGATAAAGGGAAGGGAATTTTATTTTTTTCCTGTTAATCAGAAGATAGACAAGAACTATAACGGTTGAAATGCCGATATGAACACTGTCTTCACTGATATTATCGGAAGCAAGACGGGACCAGT
The DNA here is from genome assembly GCA_001779115.1 of Candidatus Gottesmanbacteria bacterium RIFCSPHIGHO2_01_FULL_40_15. GTDB lineage: Bacteria > Patescibacteriota > Microgenomatia > 2-02-FULL-39-11 > 2-02-FULL-39-11 > 2-02-FULL-40-10. The sequence continues at coordinate 40,939 of MFJF01000001.1, read as the reverse complement.
AAAATTTGGTAATTTCGGCAAACCGCCACTGGCCGCCGGGAATAATAAGACCAAAAAGATCAAGCGAGTTGAATTCAGGTATATGTGAACCCATTAGCACATCATTTTTCAGCAAAATGAAATATGAATAGATAAGCGGACCAGAAGTAACAATAAAGACAATAATAAAAACCGATAACGGAATATAAAAGTTTTTATTCAAGAGAATAAAACCGCGCGTTTTAACAATAAACCAGATAAGTATTATAACGGCGATAATTATTGAATAGATGAAATAATAGTGGGAGCATAAAAATACCAGGTAAAGCGAAAGGGCTGATCCGAGGGCAGAGAAAATACCGGGTTTTTTCAGCAGGAGAAACCAAAAAAGAACAAACAGCGGGATCCATTCAATAGAGATAAGTTCCATATGTCCCATGGCATGGGAAAAATGATAACTGGAAAAAGTGTAAATAAATCCTCCGATAAATGAAGCCCAGAAAGACCGGGAAAAATAGAAGGCAAGCCAAAAAGCAGTGACACCAGCGGAAACAAAAGTGAAGATGATAATAATATTATGTGACTGGATTTGGGAAAAATAATTTGAAAGAAATAAAGCCAGAAAACCGTTAAACGGATTGAGAGTATGCCCGTGAAGGGAGACTCCATGGGGGAAATTCAGAAAATTGGTATACCAAATACCAGTATGAAGTTGGGTTATTGCCTTTTTTATCCACCAGAGATTCCAGATATGGAGAAAACCGTCAGTGTTTCCGGTAAAAAAATGCGAAGAGAAAAATTTTATGACGGGATAAGTAACAGCTGAAAATATCAGGAAGTAAAGTAAGGATAAGATTATTGTGATGAAACCTATCCGGAAACAGTTTTTTACAATTTTATCAGTCATTATCAAGCGGCAATCTGAAAATATTAAGGGGAAATTTTTTTAGGAGAAAGCCGAGAACAAGGAGATAAATTTGGGGTTGTGTCACTGATATGATCCTGCCGAATTCCCCATATCCGAACATTTCCGTAAAAAATACCTGATAAAAAGCTATCATGGCAATTATTATCCAAACAGAGTTATCAGAATTTTTTTGCTTAATAAAACTTAGGGAGATTAAAAATACAGAAGGAATTGCCAGGAGTGTTATATAAAGAGCTTTTTCGTAAAAGAATTTTAAAAAGGAAACAATGATATGGGCAAGTGATCCCGAACCGGGTTTTTCAATTACTTCCAGATTGGGTTGTACCATGGCAATCGGAATTTCCAACAGGGATTTATATAAGTAAACCGGAAAATTTGCGGTGATGACTGATCTTACAAGCGGCTGGAGATTATTCATTTTCTTTTTATCCAGATAATACAGAGGATTAACAGACTCCATAAAGCGGTACGGTTGAGGCTCTTTGCCCGCCGAAACATACCGGGAAAGGTAAGGATAGTAATAATTATCCCGGGAGGGTTCAATATTTAGATTCTGGGTTAAAATTTTTCCCAGGAGGTTAAAGTCAATGGTTCTGGAAAATCCATAATAGCCATAACGGACGTAATTGAGACTGCTGTATAAAAAAACGAGCAAAACAAAAAAAAGCAGAGGAATCGAAGCCGGAATGATTTTTTTCTTTCCGAAAATAAGAATTATTATAATAAAACTGAAAACAGGAAGAAGAATGTAAATCGGTTTAGTCAGAAAAATAAGTATCAGCAGAAAAAAGAGGGCAGTTAATTTCTTATAACTCCAGGATTTTATCAAATTAATAAAAGTCAAAGTATAGAGAAGAATCAAAAATGCGGTAACGGTTTCAGTCATCAGTATCCTCTCCATGGAAAAAATCATGATATTGAGACCGGTAAAGAGAGTAAAAAGACAAGAAACAAGCCGTGAGAATTTCAAAATACTCAAAATACGGTAAAGAACCGCAAGTGATAATAGTCCCAAAAATGACTGAAAAAGAATGATAATCCGCATATCAGCAAAGAAATCCGCTGACAGTATCGGTGTTTCGGGTCTGCCTTTTAAAAAAGAAGGAAGAATAAGAATAAGGGAGTAAAAAGGAGGTCTGGCATCATCGGTTATAATTCCTTCGGTAATCAACCTTTGGCCGGCAATATAATAACCGTAAGTATCCGGAGAAGCAAAGAGAACAGGATGAACGGTCCAATATTGATAGCGGACTAAAACTGCAAGGATAAAAAGAAGGATAAAGGGAAATAAGCGAAACAGTAAAGTGTTTTTAAAAGCCATGGTTTCTCAAATAAATATAATATAAATAGTAAAGAGATAATAAATTTTTCTTTTCAGAAAGGAATGATGAAGCGGATTTTTTGGCATATTTTTTTCCTGACGATATTTCTGACGATTTTATATTTACCGGTAATTAACAGGATTAAAGCCGTCCCTCCGGGAAAAACCTACACGAAAGTCCACCGGATTTTTGAAGATTACTATTATTATCTGTCGGTAATCAGGCAAGGAAGGGGTAATTGGGCAGAGGTTGACCAATATACAACCGAGAAAACTAATCCAAGCAGGGTCCATTTGTTTTATTTATTTTTGGGCAAAATTGCCAGAATTACCGGGATTTCCGATTCTGACGCTTATTACGGTGCGATAACTGTTTCGCTTATTATCTTTTACTTTTATACCTGCCGCCTAATCCGTTTACTTTTACCTGAAAAATGGATGATACCTACACTTCTGATTATATACCTGGCGGCACCTTTGCCCGATTTCACATTTTATTTATTTGATAAAAAAATAACAACGACATACGGCTGGTGGACGAATACGGATATTTATCACCGATTAAGCCTTATTCCTCATCATTTTTTTACCGGCGCATTATTAATCGGAACTGTTTTTTATTTTATTCTGTACCTGCGCCAAAAGAAGATTAAACCGGCTATAATCTGCGGACTTATTACCGGAACGGCCAATTTATTTTTCGCCGTACCGGGATTTATCTTTTTGGTTTCGGTTATTGCCGCTTGTATAATTTTTCCGGCAATAATTTATTTATCGGCAATAAAACCCCTGAAAAAAAACAAAATTCAGGTATTTTTTAACAGGCAGATTTTAACAGGACTTATTATTATTCTGGCTTTGTCTGTCCTGACGCAGGCTTTTGTTTATCTTCAGCTTAAATTATTGGGCCATCCCTGGAGCGATAACCTTATCTGGGAATACAACACATACCACGCTGAGCGTTTTCCTTACCAGTTTTTCATATTTTTGTCTTCATACGGGACTCTTCCGTATCTCATGCTTATTCTTTTTGTAAATACGATATTAAAACCGACTTTTGAGAAGATATTTCTTTTATTAATCGGTATGATGCCCATTATTCTTTATCTACTGTCAGCCGGCGGGATTTTAACAATTAACAAGATCCGGTTTGTTTACGGGGCTCCCTATGTTTTCGGCGGGATTGCGGCAATAATGGCAATCAGGCTGATTATTGGTAAATTCCATAATAAATTGATTCCTGCTTTATTTCTGTTTCTTTTGTTTTTGCCGAATACTTTTATCAGCTTAAAAAATTACCGGGAAAGAGATGTTAAAATTACCAATTATAATAACAATGAGTTTATCCCGACAATTTATTTTGAAGCAGCTGACTATCTTAACGGAAACACGGAAGAATTTTCCAATGTTTTAATTCCCTTTAATATCGGAACATTACTTCCGGCATATACCCATAATAAAGTCTATATCGGACATGAAGTATCAACTGCTGATTTTTGGGGCAAATACGCATTGTCAAACAGGTTTTTCTATGAAAAAGATATGAACCGGGATGAAGTCCAAAAAATATTAGGGAATAATAGAATTGAATATGTGTTTTGGGACAGCGGACCGCTGCCGGAAATATATTCCGAATTTATGGCTCCTGTTTTCCGGAAGGAACACATTGTTATTTATAAAACAAAAATTTAGAATTACTGAAAATGAGAACCGTACCAGTGTTTGATGCCCGAAGACAACTTGGGAATATCGGAAAAGAGTTAATAAAAGCCATTGATAAAGTAATGAGCGGAGGCAGATTCATACTGGGAGAAAATGTTCTTGAATTTGAGGAGAAATTTGCCTCGTATCTGGGAGTAAAGTACGCAGTGGGAGTGGCATCGGGTACCGATGCCTTATCTTTGAGTTTAACGGCAGCCGGAGTGTCTTCCGGGGATGAGGTAATAATGCCGGCTAATTCCTATCCGACGGCATTTTCGGTTACAACAATCGGAGCAATACCCAAGCTTGTTGATGTAAATCCTGAAACATTCAATATTGATCCGGATAAAATTGAAAAGGCTATTTCGGGGAAAACCAAAGCAATAATAGCGGTCCATCTTTACGGTCAGGCGGCTGATTTAAACAAAATTGCCCCTCATGCATTAAAACACGGATTGAAAATTATTGAGGATTGCGCACAGGCGCACGGAGCACAAATCCGGTTTGGGCATAACGGGTGGAGAAGGACAGGGACAGTCGGGGATGCCGGATGTTATTCTTTTTATCCGACAAAAAACCTTTCCTGCCTAGGAGACGGAGGAATGGTTGTAACCAACAACACAGATATTTACAGGAAGGTCAGACTGTTAAGGATGTACGGGGAAGAAAAAAGATATAAGAGTACGGTTTTGGGCAGGAACAGCCGTCTGGACGAACTACAGGCAGCTGTTTTACTTGTTAAACTGAAATATCTAAACAGATGGAATGAAAGGAGAAGGGAAATTGCATCTTTATATAAAGTCAAAATTCAAAATGCAAAATTAAATAAAAGGATAGTTGTACCGGGAGAAGCAGAATATGCCAGGCATGTTTATCATTTATACGCGGTAAGAAGTAAAAAAAGAGATAAGTTGAAGTCATATTTGGAAAGAAAGGGGATCGGGACAGGAATTCATTATCCAAAACCGATCCATCTGCAGCCATCATTTAAATACCTGGGGTACAAAAAAGGTGATTTTCCCGAGAGCGAGAGAGCCTGCCTTGAAGAGCTGTCTTTGCCCTGTTTTCCGGAGTTGACTGACGGGGAGGTTGAATACGTATGTTCGGAAATAAATAAGTTTTTCCCGGAAGGCAAATCAAATGATTAAACCGTTAACAGATCAAAAAATTGATCAAGTGGTTAACTTGCATAGAAATGAATTATCCGGTTTCCTACCTGAACTGGGGGAGGAATTCCTGACGAAATTTTACCGTGCCAGTTTAGAGACTCCTGATTTGGTGACCTATGTTGAAGAAGAAAACGGAAAAGTCAGAGGATTTGTAAGTTACAGCGTAAACACGGAAGGATTAAATTCCCGAATATTAAAAAAGGATCTATTAGGCTTCGTAATTGTATTATTGAGGTACATAATTACTCATCCGTTAAAAACGGTAAAATTCATTAAAATCATCGCCTATCCCGGATTTTCAAGTAAACGTGCAGAACTTCTGTCCATTGCCGTTGACAGAAACCACCGGATGAAGGGAATAGGAAAAAAACTTCTAAAAATAACCGCCTCGGATATGAAGAAAAAGGGAATAAAAAAATTCAAAATAAGCGTTTATGACAGGCTGCCGGCCAATGCGTTTTACATGAAAACCGGCTGCAAACTTACCGAGAGTTTTGAATTCATGGGTGAGTTGATGAATTATTATGAGTATGAAATCCGGGATTAAAAAGCAATTTTCTTCCAAGAAAAAAAGGTTTCTTATTATAATACTTCTTTTTCTTACAGGACTTTTATACCGATTGCTTTTAATTAAGATTTTTCCCCAACCGTTCGCGTTTGACCAGTTACAATACCGGGATTACGCTAATTTAATGAAAGTCTACGGATTATACGCGCATTCATTCAGAATTTACGGTTATCCGCTGTTTATTCTAGTGATTGATAAAATATCAAATAACGGACTTTTTTTAGGATTTAATAATTTTCAATTAGCCCAGGCGGTCCTGGATACAATATCAGCACTTTTGGTTTTTGGCACCGCCGGCGCATTATTCCGAAGTTATACAAAAGCGCTTATTTCATACATCCTTTACCTTTTTAATCCGTTTACATCCGGATTTACCGGGGTGATGCTGCCCGAGGTGTTAGCGGCATTTTTATTCAGTTCACTTTATTTTTTAAGCATTACTTTTTTAAAATCACGTTCTTTAATTTTAGTATTTTTCACCGGTATAATTCTTGGTTTTATACCACAGGTCAGACCGGTATACTATTTTTTCTCCATATTCATGTTATTCCTGATGCTTTTTTATGTATTAAAACGGTTTGTCAAAGATTTCAGATGGATTTTATTATTTTTCCTCAGCATCGGTTTTTGTATCCCGTTTATTTATACGGTATGGGGCAATTACCAATGGTATAGTGAAATTTCTTTAATGGATGTGGACAGATTATCGATTGAAAATTTTTATATAAGCATGTTTGTCAAGAGATCAAAAAAAATTCCGGTTTCAATGGACGATTATCCCAAAGAAGTCCGATGGGCTTATAATGAGTATTCATACCGGAAGGATACTCCTGAAAAAAGAAAAACCACACGGGACTTATTTTTCAGATTGGCTTTAGAAGAAATAAAGAATAATCCGGTAAAATTTATTATCTGGAGAATTGAAAAAATGTGGTATATCTGGGAGAAACACATGATTTTTCCTTATAATAACGGGCAAACTCCCATACTTTCCATTATTTCATACTGGGGGAATGTTATTTATTTGTTTTTGGCCGCAATGGGCTTTATTTTTTGGTCAAAAGCTCAAACAATTAATAATTTTATTAAGGGTAAAGGGTTAGTTTTATTTACAGGTTTTCCCATTTTCTACACAACTGTTGCCAATGCATTTTCCAGTACCGAGGAGAGGTACTCACTGCCCGTTTATCCTCTGATTATCCTATTTGGCGGTTTCGGCTTATTTGTTATCTTTAATTTTTTCTTAGCCAAAAACCGCTGACGGGATCTTTTTGGTAATTTTTCCTTATATAATCCTGCGCTTCTTTGGGATGAAAACCCAATATATATTCGGTAACCAGCAAATATTTTACCTGATGTTTTTCAAGGCTGTATGAGATTTTTGGGAACCGGGAAAGAAGAGCCGGCGGGATATCACCGATAAAAACTCCATAGGTAAGCGGGTAAACCGGAGGACGGAATAGCAGATTGGGATAGACATATTGGTTTTCGGGGATTTGCCGCCAAAGTCTTTCTAGATTTTCTCCGGTTTGGGGATTATCATATTTGGCCCGGCGGTAATTAATATCGACTGATAAAGATATTAGAATTAATAAAACCGCGGTAATCAGTGAGGCATAAATTTTTTTAACGGAGTTGTTTGTTATTAAATTCAGAGGGAAATTAAGAAGATAAGCAGAATAGAGAGAAGCCAGCCAGCTGACGGGCAAAAGATATTGGATAAATACTGACCGGACCGACAGAGTAAAAAATATTTGGAAAATGAAAATTAAGCTCAAAAGAAGTTGAAAACGGTTTATATTAATTTTTACCAGTCGATAAAGATTTAAAAGCCACCCCGATAAAGACAGTATCGGCAAGCTTATAAGAAAGTACCAGAGAAGCGGTTTACCCGGTCTTGTATATAAATAAATATTATCCGGTTTAAAATAAGCGGACAATTTTCCGGGATTAAGAATGGCGCTGTTGACAGTTCTTGCATCCAAAATTAATTGTTGAATCATTTCGTTTTGGAGATTATGGAGAGAAAAGTAGAGGATAAAGATAAGAGCAGGAAGAATAAGTCCGGCTATTGTTGCCAACAGTGTTTTCTTATTCAATTTTCCGGTAAAAAAGAGGAAGACGGTTATAAGTAATACGGAAGGAGCGATTTTCAAACTGGTGAGAACTGAGAGTGAAAAGAAGAGGCCGGAGGTGAAAAGCCGGTAAAATGTCAACCGTTTTTCTTCAAAAACCAGAAAAAACAATCCCAAAATAAAAAACAGCATCATTAAGTTATCAGGCCTAATTTGCATGGCCGAGAAATTGCTCAGGGGATCAAGCAGAAAAAGCGGCAAGAATATAAGAGCAACCGGAAGGCTGTAGAGGCGAAAGACGATAAGAAATGTAATTATAAGGCGGAAAATAAAAATTGCCGACATAATAATTCTGATATTCAAAACAGATTCATATTTAAAGCCGAAACTACTCATAAACGGAACGATCAATTTATGGAAAAGGGGTGAATGGATAGTAAAGAAATCCATGAAGGGAATAAAACCTTTGGCATAAAGCCAGACCAACTGGATGTGGAACAGTTCGTCGATATCATACATATAGCCGATACCGCCTGTTATGACCGATTTGAGAAGGATAAGAATTGTTATGATATAACCGAGGAAGAAGATTACTTTTAAAGGAACCTTTTTAATTGGTATTTTTTCCACTTTAATAATAAGGATTATATATAGTATCATGGGGTTTATGAAAGAGGCTAAAAATGCAAGAATTGCCTACTTTTTATTAATATTTTTGTGCCTTCCGACCATTTTAATCCTGATATTTTTCCGCTATAAACTTACTTTGACACGCTATTTTGACGCCGATGAATTTGCCCATCTTCACTGGGGATATAGCTTTCTGACAGGAGAAAAACCTTATACCGACTTTTTTTATATATTTCCTCCTTATTTTTTATTGCCGGTGGCATTTATAATGTCAATTTTCGGGAGAACCGTAAAGGCCGTTATTGCCGTCAGATTTTTCATTTTTCTGGTGCAAATGGCCACATATGCCATTTTATTTTTATGGGCCAGAAAATTAAGAGGACTCCTGACCGCACTTTTGACTTTAGTAATATTTATTTATTTACCCCTGCCTTCCGACAAACTGTTGGAAATCAGACCCGATCTTTTGGCGGCCTTATTATCCATTACCGGGCTTTACCTTTTTGTTTTGGCAAATGAAAAAAAGAAGGCCGTATATTATTTTCTCACCGGATTTTTTTTCACTGCCAGCCTGGCGGTAGTTCCGAAAACTGTTTTTTTCCTGGTACCGGTTGCACTTATACTGATCCACCAGTTTTTAACACTAAAGAAGCCTAAATCAGCTATTTTTATAAAACACATGCTATTTATGGGGGCAGGAATGGGGATTAATCTGGCAGTTGTCGGGGTATTACTTTTTTTAAGCGGCAACATAACCCTTTCTGTTTACTTAATTTCCAAACTGGCAAGCGATGTAACCCGGACTTTGGCTTTGAGATTTTACATGAGGCCGGATATCTTTTTTTATCCCAATGATATTTTCTACGGTATGCCGGGACTTAACAGAATTCTTCTTTCCAATCTTTTTGTTTATGTTCTGGGAACAGTCTGGGGGATTAAAAATTTCATATCCTCCTTATCTTATGATGAGGCCGATAAAAATATCCGGGAATTTGTGTTTTCCTTATCCTTATTCGTCAATCTGTATGCATTTGTGAAAATATTTCCCCTGAAACACCTTCAGTATCTGATTCCGGTTTCACCTTTTGTAGCATTTTATTTTGCCGATTTGGTCAGGGTGTTTGCTGAAAAAGCAGGCAGATTTTTTCCGCAGATGCCAAATCTTAAAATCGGGGTAAGGACGGCAATTTACCTTTTGGTGATCGGCTGCAGTTTTTACCTTTCTAAACTCATGTATCAGTCTAAATCACAATGGACAAACCAGCCAGCACTCAAAAAGATTGAAGGATTTTTATCAGGAATTCCTGAAAATGAGCCTGTATTTGATCTGACCGGGGAGACGGTGTTTTATCCCAACGGTTATTATTTCTGCTGCCTCCCTTACGGACAATATGAGCAATCTCTGAATTTTAATTTTCCGGAAATTGAAAGTGAACTTATCCGGCGGGGAACGAAATATGTGCATATCGGTATAACCGACAGACTTGAAGTATTACCAATTTTACATACACGTAAAATCCAGGAAAAATTTACGAGTGATCCGGCAATGGTTGATCCGAAACTGCCGGCATTAAATATAATGGTCCGTCTCAATTGAACCCAGGCCGATAAATGAAAACGCAATATTATGGAAGGGATAATTGTAACTATCCTTATTCTGACAGCCATACTTGGGATTGAACTGCAGTATATTGTAGGCAAGCTGGCGACACCTCCCAACATGGTTTATCTGGGTACAGTTCACTGGCCTTCCGATTATTTTTATTATCTGTCTCAATTTGCCCAGGGGACTTACAATTTTTTATCTTCGACCATGCTTTTTACCCCGGAGAAACTCAAACCGGTTCTGGTCGGATGGCAGAATGTTTTAACCGGCCGGATATTGACCGGACTTGGACTTGATGTGATTTTAGCCTACCAGGTTGCAGTAGCCGTTTATTTGGGTGTTTATTTGGTTGTGTCATATTTTTTATTACGGGAGATTTTTCCCCAGAATTGGGGAAAACGCTTACTGGCGCTTTTTCTTTTTATAACTTCAAATTCGATGTTTCAGATATTACCCAAAGCGGGAGGAGGATGGGAATTTTCATATTGGACCCACTGGTATAACCTGGGTATATCTTTAGCACGGTTCGGTCCGACACCTCATCATTTAATCGCTTATTCTTTAGGCACTTATATCCTTCTCTTAACAGTTTTTTGGGTAAAAAATGGATTCAAAAAAAAGCTTGATTTGTCATTACTGGCAGCAAGCGGATTTTTACTTTCTTCAATTAATCCGGTGACTTGGGGTCTGACAACACTGGCAGCATCAGTTGCAGGAGGATTGATGAAAAAACTTAAGTATCTGGTTCCGGGGGTAATTCTTCTTTTGGCCGGGGTCTTACCGGCAATTTACGTAAAATCGGTTTTTTCCGTCAGTCCTTACTTATTATCTTCAGCTTGGGAATCAGCCCAACAACTTAAAATGACACCTTTATGGTTATTTTATAATTCAGGGCTTATCGTGATTTTGGCGATATTGGGTATCTGGCAGTATTGGCGGAAACCCTCCTGGGCAAGACTTTTGGTTTTTATTTTCTTATCTTTTGCAGTCTTTTTCTACCTGTCCGGAGTTCCCGAGAAAATAAGGATTTCCAACGCCAGGTTTTGGCCATCGCAAGTCTATATACCAATTGCGGTATTGGCAACCGAGGGAATAATTTTTCTTTCCTCCCGTTTCAAACGGATAAAAGTATTTATTTTAGTATTTATTATAATTATTTATTGCGCTTCACTTCTACCTACTTATTACGTGCAGTACAAGGATCTTTTGACCCCTAAGATAAATAACAGTTATTACTACATTCCCAAGAACGTGTACCTGGCAATTATAAAAGCACGTGACATTTCAACACCGCAGGATATTTTTCTGGTGCAATGGCCTTATAATGAACCCTTTCCGGGACTTACCGGCCGGAAAACAGTTTTCGGATTCGATCTGTTTACCATCAATATCTCCGAGAAGGTCAGAGATGCTTTTTCCTTAATAGACGGGAAGGCATCCGGGGATGAAGTTTCGATGATTTTGAAAAAATACAGGATAAGCCATTTGCTTTTGTATTCGGCCAATAATTATTTCAGGCAGTTTCCAATCTTTGAACCTGTTTATGACAATAAGACAATGGTTATCTATAAAGTGAATTTATGAAAAATATCCGGGACAAAAAGCGAATACTTATTTTGGTTTTAAGTACCGTGATATTGATACCGGTCATGCTGCCGCTTTTTTCACCGAATGTATACGGTACGGCTGACGGGCTGGCCCATAAATTCCGGCTGATGTCATTTACCAGATCCCTAACTGAAGGAAATTTGAGAGTGAGGTGGCTGTCGGATCAGGCATTGAATTTCGGTTCGCCGATATTTTTGTTCAATTACCTTTTGCCTTATTACGTTACTTCGATTTTTAAACTGTCGGGATTCGATATCAGAGCCTCAGTGCAGATTTACCAGGGGCTGACTTTGGTAATGTCGTTTATTTTTATGTTCCTTTTAGCCGAAAAGCTGCGGGGGAAAACAGCCGGTATTATTGCGGCGGTTGTTTATACATACGCTCCTTATCATTTGCTGACAATTTATCTGTATGAGGGTTGGGGAGAAATGACCGCTTTTGTATATCCGCCCCTTATTTTATATCTGGCATTAAGATTAAAAGAGACTCAAGGGAAGGCAATTCCCTTTGTACTTCTAACCTTAAGCTGGTTTTTATTTATTCTTTCCCATAACGTTTCCGTTCTTATTTATACGCCAATCCTTTTATTGTTGGGGGCAACTCTTTACCGGTTTACTCTAGCGCCTATGCTTTTATATATAAATTCATTCATATCAGCCTCAATTATAAGCAGTTTTTTTACCCTGCCGGCAATTTTTTTAAATAATCTGACGGCTTATCCCTCACTTATCAGTAAGGAAATGGGGATGAGGGGATCATATTACAAATCCTTGGAGATTCAGCTTATGACTTCCCTTGAGACGATAAAGACAGGCATTGCCAAATATTATGATTTCACCGCCGGATTACCCATTCTTTTTTTAATTTTACTTTTTCCGGCAATTTATTTGTTGACCCGCAGGCGAAAGACGCCATTTAACGGAAAGGGGCAAAATACCGGAAACAATAAAGTGTTTCTTTTAGCTTTGTATATACTTTTTATTTTGTGCCTTTTCCTGACGACATTGCAGTCTGATTTTATCTGGTCAAAATTAACGTTTTTAAAATTTATTGTTTATCCCTTCCGGATGCTTTCTCCTGTTACCTTTTTGGGATCATTGCTTGCCGGGTTATTATTTTTCGGCCGACGTCAGGCGGCTGTTATTATTGTCATATTGGCCGTAATTGCCGGATATCCCTATACGAAAGCCTGGGTTGAGATTTTTCCATTCGGTGACGATTATTTTTCCCAGCCGCAGACATTTTTACTGGCACCGGGAACTTTAAAAAATATGGCAACGGCGGAGTTTTTACCGGTTAATGTCTCCATACCATATATACTTGAAGTTGAAAAAAATTATTTGGAAACGGGGAAACTACCTGAAAAGTTTGAGTTTTTACAGCCAGTTAAAATTAACAGACAGGAAACGGGGGTTGAGAAATTGTCGGTTGAATACAGTTCTCCAAGTGATAATACTTTAACAGTTAACAGTTTTTATTTTCCGAATTGGAAGGCAATAATTGACAATAAAGAGGCAGCAATAAGGAATGATCCAAACGGAAGAATGCAAATACAGATACCGGCAGGCCGACATCTTGTTAAACTTTATTTTTCTTACAGCCAAACTGAAAAAGTTGCCAATATGATTACTATAGCCGGACTATTAATTTTAGGAGGTGAACTTATATGGTTAAGGAAGCTCAAACTTCGATTTTAGACTGGGAGGAGGAAACCGGAAAAAAACTGGATTTATTTAATGACGAATTTGAAAAGGCAGCCGTAAATTGCGGCCGTGACCGGGCAAAGATAGAGGTTTTATTTGCCACTAAATACATATCCGGCGAAAAACTGGCAGTATTTATTAGTCTTATTAATAAAAAAAAGAAGGCAGCCGCCATTATCGGAGAAAACCGCGTCCAGGAAGCTTTTATGAAATTCGGATATCTATCATCACTAGGGGCGGGGTTTGACGGGAAATATACACCGGTGATGATCGGGACTTTACAGAAGAACAAGATAAACAAAGCATTGTCAATATTTGACGAAATTCATTCCCTTGACAATTTGGCGACAGCTGAGGCTGTAAATTATAGGGCAGTGAAAGTTGTGCCTATATATCTTCAGGTTAATGTTTCCGGTGAGAAGACAAAACAGGGAATTATTCCGGATCAAGCCGGAGAGGTAATTGAAAAAATAAGAAAAATGGACAATCTTAATTTAAAAGGCCTTATGACCATGGCGCCTTATTCTGATAATCCTGAGGATGTCCGGCCGCATTTTGGGAGGTTGAAGCAATTGGCTCAGAAGTACGATTTACTGACATCAATGGGTATGAGCAATGATTGGAAAGAAGCAATTTCCGAGGGTAGCGACATGATAAGGATAGGATCGGCAATATTTAAGTAAGTTAAATCCGGTAAATAACAACAGAATTGTTCTTAAAGACCGGTTTTAAAAAGGGATAATATTCTTCCAGATTTTTCCAGCCCAACTTTTCCTTTTCCTGGACTCCGAAGAAAACGTAACCGATACGGCCATTCCGGAGGAAAATCCCGGCCTGGCTGTCGGTCATTTGAGCGGTGAAGAAGCGGTTAACTTCATCACCTTTCCGGTTGTAATCAACGGTATTACTTTGGCCGAAATAGACAAAGTTGCCGGAATAAGCCGGAATAAAATTCCCGGCTGTTATTTCCGCCAGGACAACATCTTCATTCCCGGTGTTATTTTTCAGCCAAATTATAGCGTCCATCCACTCGGTCAGCGGATACATGGTTTGCGGAGGAAAGGGTACTGCGGGAATGTCAGCACCAACCCTTTGATTAATGAAAGAAAGTTGCCAATTTAAGCTCATTTTCATAACGAATAAGTTTGATCCGATATACAGAACAATTAAAAAAAAGATCAAATACCTATAGAAGTTTAAGTTGATTACACCGGCAAGCCGGTACATAAAATAAGTACCCAATATGCCTAAGGGAATAAAGAGTCCTGTTTGGGTGAAGCGGAGAGGACTTTGTTCCTTAACAACCGAAAACAGCGCGGCAAACAGGAAAGTAACAACTACCCAGAGAATCATCGGGTAAAATCTTTTTTCCTTACTGATAATTGCCAAAATTCCGGCCAAAAATCCAAGAAATATGACCGGGCCGGTGCCCAGAACATACTGATCAAAAGGAATCATCATCGGATGGGTACGGTGAAATTCTACCAGGGCAGACCAGGGGATAATTTTGGTGGTAATATAAAGGTATAAAAGTGAAGGAAGAGAGAATAGAATAAACCGCAATTCGGGTGATGAAAGCAAAAGGTTTACTTTTTGAGAAACAGGTTTCGGATTTTTTATAAACTCAATTATTTGAAGCAGGATTAAGACACCCAAGAGGGTAATCAAGCTGGGAGGAAAAACTAATCCGACGAGATTTGCCAGAATTATATAAATAAGGAGCCGGCTTTTTTTTAGGGGATTTTTTGACAGGGTTATCCGGAAAAGGAGATAAAAAGAAATAACCTGACCGAAGAGAATGTGGGGAATAAAAGTAATACGCTGGAGGGAATCAATATTTGACCACCATTCCATGAAGCGCTCCAATCTTAAAGTGCCGTCAATCCGGCTGATTTTCAAAAAACTGCCGGAGACAAGAGTTATGACAAAGGCAAGAATCTGCCATAAAGGAGCGCGGAAATAATACTGGACCAACATAAGAATAACTATTAAAAGGAGCGGCGAGAGTATTATCCGGCCAAGCTGGTAGGCAATATTGGGTTGAAGACCCAAACTCATACCGATTTTTCCCATATAGAGATAGAAGATCTGAATAAGGGAGCCCCGGTGGGGTTCCGAGGTATATTTTTCAACCGCCAGCCATCTGTTTTCATAACCCTGCCTGACTTTGGACAGATAGAGGTTAAAATCAGGCCAGTAATAGTTGTGTTCCAGGATAAAATTCCGGTTTTTGACCTTTAGGCGCGGTGACTGGCGTATTTCATAGACGGTCGGGTAAAAGGAAAAGGTGAGGAAAAAGAGCAAGATGCCAAGCAAAATACAATTTTTATACTTGAACATAAATTGATTATAGCTTAAGATGGGTTGGAATTTTCAGCATGACGTTTCTTTCCATTATCATCCCGGCCTATAACAGCCAGGGAAAGATCGGCGGATTACTCACGTCCATTTATAATTCAAAAAGCGTTGATTTAAATGAAATAGAGATTTGTCTAGTTGATGATTTTTCCATTGATCAAACTTTGCCGGAAGCTAAAAGAGTTATTGCGAGATTTGCGAAAAGGAAAAATACTTCCGGGGTAAAAATAATTTCCTTAAAAGAGAATTGCGGTCCGGCAAAAGCCCGGAATATAGGAGTAAAATACGCCCGCGGGAAAATTGCCCTTTTTTTGGATGCTGATGTTTATCTATATAAAAATACGCTTTTTGAGGTAATCAGTTCATTTAAGAAAGATCCGGACCTATTTGCCCTAACCGGCGTCTGGACCCGAACCCAGAAAAACAGAAAATTTTTTCCAAAGTTTAAAGCATTAAGAGACTGGAGTTACTGGATTAACGAAAGAGATCCCCGGAATTACTATTATCTTTTTTCGACCAGGATTGCCGCCATAAACAGATCCTTATTTCTAAGACTTAAGGGCTTTGATACGACATATAAAACGGCACTGGTAGAAGATATTGAACTGACTTACAGAATTGCCCGAAGATACGCTGTTGTATTTAATCCCAAAGTTATGGTCAGGCATGAGTTTGAGGATTTTCTGCCGATTGCCAAAAAATATTTCTGGCGAAGTTATTTTTGGAGCAAGATATACCGGGAAAGAAAAAAATTTGACCCGGTGGCGACTACCTCCAAGGAAGCACTAACGACAATATCGGCCGGTTTGACAGCTTTCTTTTTGGGATTATATATCCTGTTCCAAATCTTCGGATTAAGATTTTGGTCTCTTTTAACGGCTGCCGGATTTATTTTATTTCTTTTAGTGCATCTTTGGGGGGTCAGAAAATTTCTATTATTTTCAGCAAGAGAGGAAGGAACACTTTTTGCCGTAAAGTCATTTTTTACCGGTTGGATTTTATATCTTATTATCCTTTCCGGAGCGGTGTTTGCCATTGTTAAGTGAAACTAAGGAGAGGCAAATGTTTTTAACTCCATTTCGACTTTTATGTAATCGGGACTATCCTCAGGCAGCATGTTTAAGGCTTTTTCAAAATAGCTCCGGGCTTTCCCTAAATTATTCTTATTTTTATAGACTAATCCTAATTGATAATGGAGGCCGGGCAAATCATTTTTTAGTTCGATAGCCCGGAGAAGCGATTTTTCCGCATCATCATAATTTTCCAGTTTGTTATATATAAGAGCTAAATTGAGCCAGTTATTGGGGTTTTTGGGATCAAGAGTTACTTTTTGTTTGGCGGTTTCAATTGCCCAGCGGTCAGAATCTGCGGCAAAATTAATAAGAGCCGAATAAATTTTACTCAAATTATCCCAATTAAAAACATTGGTTTTGTTAAGACTAATACTCATCCGGCCTTCTTCAATTGACTGTTGAGCCAGCTTGGGTATCATCTGTTTTTGATCTTGGGATAAATCCTTTTTTTTGCCCATGGCATCAGCCAGAATGATTGAGCTTTGGGATAAAGCCAAATGGTATTTATCGATATAAGGATTAAGGCTGACGGCCTTTCTTTGATAATTATAAGCATTTGTTCCGTCATTTTTATCCAGGTAGTTATATGACAGACGGTAAAAACTTTCAGCTAAATAGGCTCTTGCGGTGAAATAGATTATTAAGAAGGATATAAATATTGACAAAACCGGCAGAAAATAGATTAGGGGACCAATTCTTTTAAGACTGACAGTCTTTTTATTATTAACGTCTGCCGACAGCGATAAAAGAATAACCAGAAGAATAAGAAGAGAAAGACTACCCGGAAATATTATCAGTAATATAAGCAGGATATTCAATCCAAAAAGGGCAGGAAAGCGGTCCAAATATCTGAATTTTCTGACACGCCAGATCGATATTACGGCAACAGACAGGAAAATAATACCGTTTAAAATTCCTGTTTCCGTAATCAGTGTCGTGAAAAATGAAGAAGAACTGGTAAAAGTAATATTCCAAAGAGATGAATAATTTATTGAAAGGGGTTTGCCTAAAGTAAAAGCGGAAATGAAATTAGACGGCCCGACTCCTAATAAGAAAGTTTTTGGATGGTTTATTATTTGGCCGACTATGGAATAGGCAATGGTGTGCGGAAGAAGAATCGGTTTTTGATCAGAAAGAAGATGGAGAATAAGAAGCATATCCGCAGGGATGAGGATTACTAATGACAGAAGCAGGATGATATTTTTTTTGATAGTTTGAACCAGATTATCTTTTTCTTTACTTATCAGTACGGTTAAATTGGCAATGGTTAAGATAATGACAACCGAGAAAAAAACTGCTGAAGAGAGCAGATTGCCGGTCGGCAGAATAAGATTAAACGGTATATAGCGCAAATACATTAAATACTGATAGAGAGCTACAAGTGATGTTCCTGCGGAAATCAGAATAAGTGTGGTTTTCCGGAACCGGTCATTAAATGAAAAAAATCCCGTGAGGGTTAAATAAAGGAAAAGAAGAGCCAGCCAAGATGATGTTGATTGGGAAGTATTGAGAGTCAGAAATATATTAGGCGAGACTAAAATCGAGCTTAACAGGTAAAAAGCGGTAATCAAAATCAGCGGTATCGCGTAAGTGCTTTTGACAAGCGTAACTTTTTTTACCTTCAGAATGTTTAATGACATCAGAGAAAGCAGCAGGCTGCAAATTAAAATTAACGATAGAAGTTTGCTGTGTTCGGCCGGTTCGAAAGTGAGATTAAGAAATAACAAGGGAAAGCTCAGTATGAAAAAGGTAAAAACAGCGGTTATTAAGGAATCAGGTAAACTTTTCAGTTTATATAGCCTCATGTTATTGGCTCAACAGGTCTATTATTGCCCTATTTTATTGACAATTGAAGTCAAACCGGCAGTAGTAATTTTCGTCTTTTTGGGAACACCGGGATAAAGGTCCGCAACTTATTCCCGGATTTGAACCGCAATTTGCGCAGAAGCCGCAACTGCCTGGCCGGCAGTCAGGAGGGAGCGGATGAAATGTGGAAAGACCCAGGACATTGGAAGAATTTTTATATTGAAGCGGTTTATAGATTTTTCCCCTAACAAACGAAGTGATCATAATAGACAGCATAAAAGTGAGAACAAGAATTACCGGAATAAAAGGGTCTTTTTTTATCTGATTTAGCATTTTTTCATTATACCTTATTTAATATATGAGCAGCGGAAAGACTTAATTGACCAGCCACCAATTGAATGAAATATCTTTCTCATAAGGAATATCGAGCGCAACAGTAAAGTAAGGCCGGCAGGAAACAGAATCGGCAGCGGTATCCTCCTGACAGGACTTTTGTTTTGCCAGATATAATGTTCTATTTTGTACCTTTGAAGTAATAGTCAGGTAGATAAGCGAGTTTTGGGAAAGACTGTCGGTGAAGATGACGAATTCCCGGTTGGAAGCGGGAATGACTGCCGAACCTATCGAACCCGACGCATTAAGGCCGGGAGCATTAATATTATTTTGCAGAAAATTTTCGGCCGCGGATATAGTTTCAGGATTACCGGAACTATCCTGCGAATTTTGCAGATATAATTTCGAGGTGCTTAAGGCGCCTTTAACACTGGCATTTTTATCAATTTGAAGATCACCCGAGAACTTGGCATTTCCCTGTCCGTCAATGGCTGCCACCGTAATTGAAGAATTATTAATAAGAAGCTTTCCAAAGCCTCCTATTCTTTCCGAAGCAGCCTGACCAGATTGATCCTTTATGGGTGATGAATCAAATTGCCCGGAAGAAGAATCTGCAGGCGTTTCAGAAGGCAACGGGGCCAAATTAATATTAAGGTTGCCGGAGGCGCTAACGGTATTGGTTTTTATTCCTTTTTCAGCCAGTATTTCACCTTTAACGGTTAGATTGCCGTTTTCGTCAACTAAAACTTTTCCTCCCATAAGATCAATTGTTTTTTCGGAAGAAAGATATAAAGTTTCTAAAGCTTTTATACTGCTATTTTCCAATATTAAGGATCCGTCAATCAGAAGCTGGCCGGCTATTGATGTATCGGCAAGAGAAGATTCTCCGGTAACGGTGAGGTTTTTCAGCATAGCGGGGTCAATTTCAACCGGTGAATCCACATTTATGGAAGAATGTGAATCCGATAAGGGAAACTTCTTATAAGTATCGTCAAGCACTGAGGAAGAATTTTTCAGGAAATCCTCAATTCTTTGGTTTAACGTAAGCAGATTATCCGTATTTTGCAGAGAAGCTGTGACAAGGTCGGAAATATACCGGTCCGAACCGGACTTATCAGATTGAACAAGCAATGAGGCGGAGAGCGTTGAAAATCCCGTCTCTTTGGGAAATGCCGTATCGGATGGCGGACTTATAGTCGGAGAAAGATACACGGTCGGTGCCGGTACGCCCGTTTTTGGAGAAGGGGCAGGCAGAGCGGCGGATGCTGTGGCAATTTCATTTAATTTTTCCAAAAGACTGCCGAATGAGTTTTGCAGATTATCAAGACGGGTTGAACGGATATCGTCAGCGTGGAGAGTTCCGGTAACAGTAGCATTTTCCACTCTCAGTGAGGCTGTGTTTAA
Organism: Candidatus Gottesmanbacteria bacterium RIFCSPHIGHO2_01_FULL_40_15; assembly: GCA_001779115.1. GTDB lineage: Bacteria > Patescibacteriota > Microgenomatia > 2-02-FULL-39-11 > 2-02-FULL-39-11 > 2-02-FULL-40-10. Next base: position 20,677 of record MFJF01000001.1, on the reverse strand, counting down.
TAATCCGGCAACGGAAGCATTTTCAGCCTCAAGGAGTGATCTAAAAGTAGCATAACCGGCGGTGATATTACCTTGAGTGTTAAGATTACCCTGACGGTCAAGTATTGCTGAAATGGTGCCATTTTCGTTATAAACTGCCAAATTGCCTTCAATTATTACTTCCCCATTATCAGAAAGTGGTGAAATAACATCAGTTTTTAAGTTTCGCGTTAAAATTTCATCCGACTCAATAATGGCCGAAGTAAGTTTTTCCGCTTCAATATCCCCGGCAGTAAGTGATTCAAAAGAAGCTTTGAGGGAAAAGAGTACACCGGCGGCAGAGTCCATAACACCGGCAGCAACTTCCTTCAAGGAATTGAGAGTGCTTTGGCCAGAGTACCCACCAGCTATCAGGGTATACCGGCTGAGTTCATCCTGGGAAAGGGTTTTAATATAGAAGCTCAAATTGAGCAAAACCAAAATTTCACCGCATTTTATACGGGAGGGAGTGCCATCAGGACAGGATAGTTGGGAATAGTCAGAATTAAAACTTTCCAATGCTTTACCGACAACCGGCCCGGTTTCATTTGCTTTCATGGCGAATCCGGGAATGCTTCCCGAAGTTACCGGATCACCTTTTTCTACCTGACCATTTTCCGAAGAGAATTTGACAGGAACACGTCCGGCCAGGGCGACGGGAACAGGGTTTTCATCATTTTCAAAGACGCCTTCGGAGAGTATTTCAGAATAAGGATTTGCAGAAACGATGCCAATTATATCTTTTTGATATGGTACTGATGATTTGGCAACAAATGCTTTTGAAGATCGGCCTAACTTTTTATTATCAATCTGGTAGCCTTCAGCTGAAATTACGACAATGTCACCGGCAGCAACATCCGGTGAGGCACCGTAATATTCGGCCAGATCAGCTCCTCCGGCTATACAGTCTCCTAATTTCAGATCATTTGTATCTCCGTCACCACCGCTATGACAAAGACTTTCGTTAAATGCTCCGGAAGGATCAGTGTCAATTGTCAGATACCCTTCAATATCCGTATTCCCAACTATACTGACAGAGCCTGTTCCGTCAGGGTCGATGACCAGGCCTTCATTGGTATCCCCGGTTGTGATGGTGGCTCCGGCAGCACCGCTGTAGCCCAGGATAAGGCCTTTCATGGCCAGATCATATGAGTAGTCGGTATTCGGATAAAGAAACGCGGATTCTCCCGAACCTGAATAGTAGAGCAGAGTTTCACCTCCCGGTCCGGCCGGACCGGTAGCTCCGGTTGAGCCTGTCGGACCACTTTGCCCTGTTGTGCCTGTTCCGCCTGAGGGACCAGTTGAACCTGTCGGACCTGATTCTCCTTCCGGTCCCGTGGGGCCGGTTTGGCCGACCGCGCCTGTTGAACCGGCGCTTCCCGTAGGGCCGGTTTGACCTGTGGCACCGACGCTTCCGGTCGGACCGGTGTCACCCAAGTTGGTTGAAGTCCAATCTGTGCCGTTGTAATAATAAAGCTTATCGTCTGTGGAGTTAAAATACAAAGCTCCGTTGCCTGATGCCTGCGGCTCCGAAGAAAAGCTGCCTGTTTGAATCTGACCAGAAGTGACAATATGGTCTGCGACCGTTAACCGGCCTCCCAAAGCGGCATTTCCGGAAGATAAGATGAGATCAGATGTCGGGGAAAACCGAAGATTTGATATGGCCCGAAATCCGGAAGTAAAGGCGGTGTAACCTCCTGAAATTTTAGGCACATCTGAATTTACTGATGCGGTTATTGTTTTTCCGCCTTTATCGAGATCCCATTTTATATTACTGCCTGAAAAGCTGATAAAACCGTGGTGCCAGGTGTCATTGGTAAAAGAAAGAGTAGAGGAGGTTAGTTGAGTGCAAGCCGGATTACATTTCTCGATCGTCATAGCACCTGTCGCAGCCCAGGTAAAAAGGTAGTATTTTAAACCTTCTTCATTTATATTTGTTTGTATTTCGATCTTGTTTGATGCTGATTTGAAATCAAATTCAATAACGGTATCTTTAGTAAAGTCAAAAGCAACAGGGATTCTGCGGCCGCTTGTTGCGTAAATTCCCAGACCACCGTCATAAATCTGGCCGTTTACACTAAGAGGTGAATTTACAAGAGTACCGGAAGGTGTTGAATGGAGGTGGTTGCCGATACTTAAATCTCCGGAAATGATAGTATTTCCGCCGGCATCTACGGAAAATTTACCGGTCGAGGGATTACCTGAAGAAAGTTCTATAAGTTTATATCCGGCAGTCAGAGTTGATCCTATAGCAGAAATTAAACTGCCTGAAATAATATTAGGCCCCAGGACATTGAGGAATCCGGATCCGGAGGCAGGTGAGAATCCTCCCAAATTCAGATTAACGGTCCCATTGCCGTCAGGAGAAAAACTGATGGAACCTCCCGAACCCGAACCTGTTTGAAAATTAATACTTCTTCCTTCCAAAGTGAAAGTGCCCGATGTTGATCTGATCATCGGACCGGGAGCACTGATTAACATCTGGCCCTCTTTATCAATAAACGGTATTGTTGATATACCGGCCGGTGATTGCGGAGGCAAGCCCTGTAAAGTTTCACTGTTTAGTGCATAGCCTACTGAGGCGATTTGTTGTCTGGGACGCATTTCTTCATCATTTCCGACAGTAATTCCGAGATAAGTGTAAAGGTTTTCTGAGAAAACACTACTGTCAATTTCTTTGCCGCACGTTGATCCTAATAAGATATAGAAAATACCATTTTGGTCGGGAGTTATGGAACAGAAATCAGAATCATAAAGTTCCAATCCTCCTGAATCTTTATCCCAAATACGGAATTTTATAGAGGTTTTATCGAAAACCGGATTTCCTGTCTGATCAGTCAGTCTTCCTTGAAAATTTAGTACCCGACCCGGTCTGACCGGTTGAGCCGGAAAGGCTTGAGGTGACGGAGTATCCTTGAAGAACTGTTGATATATTCCGATACTTAATGATACTGAAAGGATGAGCAAAATAAAAGAATAGAAAAATGAAGTTAACGGGGAAGCAGAAGGAGGAGATACTGAAGAAACAGCCGGATTCGATTGGGGGTCGGAGTATAAACTTTCAGGAGTTGTTTTCCCGATCGGAATTTTAAGGCCGGATTCATTTATTTTCGGGATTTCTTCGGATAATATTTGAAGGTAATTAAATTCTTTTCCAGCTTCTTTTATCCATAATTTAAATGAATTTAAAGCTGATAATTTTCTGGAAACTGATTGATCAGATAATTTAAGATTATTTTTTAAATAAACTAAAAAATCAGCCAGGGTAGAGGAAGAATTGATAAAGTCCAGGGTTAATTGACGTGAGTAAATATAGGCAATAAATTGTTTAATATCAGCTTTGTAATTGTGATACGTAGATGAGGATAATTTTTTCTTAGTAAGAGATTTAAGATATTCTGAAAAGATTTCTGAGTCACTTAGGCTGTTATTTGCTGTAGATTGATATATATTTTCTTGACGATTAAGATGATCTTTGTAGGAGAGCAGAATTTCCTTAAAATGAGACCACCTCTTGATATTTTTATTTTTTCTCCGATTCAGCTTCAAAACAGTTTGCAATATATTTGCGGTAAACAGCCTGTTGAAATTCCCGAGATTATATGCGGGAAAAGATAACCGCAGTACAGTAAGATAGTCTTTAAAGTCATTTTTAAGCCTTTTTTTTACTATGCGGGAAATACTCAGATTTTTAAGATAGATATAAAAATTAGCCTCAAAATTAGATAAATTATATTGTGATATACTCATTAATTAAAGTAAACACAATAGTAATAAGTTTGTCAATAGGAATTGACCTATTTAATGTATAGTAGGAAGATATGGGAGAATGAGGAAGATATGTGGGGGACTGACACATTTCACGAATTCCCGCATTTATTTATACGCATGCTTAATATATCTTTTGATATCAGATATTCCATTGTTTGATTTTCCGATTAATGATATAGTATGATCTGTTATTTTTTTCAAGCAAAACAGAAATTTTTAATTTTTGCGGAAAAAATCGAGGATACCCCATAGATTAAATAATCTTAAATATATCTATATATATAATATAGTATTATGGGACAGTAATAATTAATAATTAAAAACCAAAAGAAATATCGCCAAAAATCCATGTACTATAGGTCTAACAGCAGCTAATAGTTATTTTTGGTGATTTTTCGGTAATATTTAAAATAATTTTTGAAGATAGATTAATATTTATATTAGCAAATAGACGATCATAACTGCTAAAAAAAGGGTACACTGATTTTGGGTTATTAGGACAATCTTTTTTGTTCTTTGAAGACTTTCTTTATTACAAAAGAATATAATTTCTCCTTCTTACGCTCGGGCAAGTATAAAACATTGTATTATGATCCAAATTATATAATACAGTATCATTCTTCTTTAGGCTTATTATTATAGGACATTTTGTATATTAAGCATCAGCCTGATCAAAACTTGACTACCATATTCCTTATCTGCCAGAATAAGATTATGAAACTCCTTAAACCTTATATTATAGCCGGTATAGTTTTGTCGCTCATTATAATAATTACCGCAATTTCAATTACCCGCGACAGATTGTCTACTTCAGGAAGGGCAACCGGGTCAGGAACAAGATACAGCAGTATTTTTTCAAAGGACAATTCTTATATTTTTGCTTCGCCAATTTCCGCATTAGCTGACGGAGAAACTGCCATCCGCATTACAGTATTTCTGTTGGACAGTCAGGGACTGGGCGTTTCAGGGCAGAAAACGTTGATAATAGCTCCTGATGAGATTGAAATCGACCCGGTACAACAGATGACCGACCAATACGGTAAAGCTATTTTTGACGCAACTTCAGCAAAGCCCGGAGATTATACCATAAACGTTTCCGTTTCAAACGCAGTTTTACCCCAAACGGTGCATATTTCCTATCAATAAAATCAGACAGAAAATAATTTATTTCTTTGAGTAAAGAACTTATTGTTCCGGTTTTTTTGTCATATAAATAAAGTGCAACACAAATAGCGCCCGATGTTATTGTCCAAAGAATGAGCGGTAAGAGCCGTTGAAAATAAAAGTGTGATAGTGGATTTATATAGAAGTATATAGTTTGACTCTTCGGAATCGGATTATCCTTATAATCTCCCGCAGCATACAATCGGAATGCGGAAACTTTTCCCGTCGGAAGAGTAAAGTTAAATCTACCTTCATAATCGGAGACAGTAGTTAAAACCGGTAATTTATAAGCAAAGACTTGTCCTATAGTAAAATTAGAAAGACGGGACCGATCGGATTTTGCTTCAAATAGAGCAATTTTAACCGTCTGGTACGGTAATGTTCGTCCTGAGGCGAAGGCCTGTTGGCCGACATAAAACAGATTATGAGAAAGAGATAAGGTCGGAGGAAGAAAAACCGGTCCGAGATTTTTTTTAATTTTTCCCTGAGGTACAGGCAGGCAAACCGGGAAACCGGATCTGTTTTCAGCGTCCAATGATTCAAGACAAATTTCATTAACCCTATCGGGAACAGCCAGATTATCAAGAAAGAAAAATCCGTTATTATCCGAGACCGCGGTGCCATAAGTTCTGGGAGCTTCGGCTTTTACAATAGTATATGGTGACGTATAACCGTAAATTCTGACGTAGGAGCGAAAACCCAGTTTAGCTTTGACAGGAATATTTGAGGACGGGTTATTGGCTGAAAAGACAGATCGGGGAAAGAAAAGCTGACAGTTCAGGAAAAGCGCCGGCAGCAACTCCAACAGCAATAACAATGACAAAGTATGTTTCCGGCGGGTTTTTTTTGTCTGAACTTTCTTGGAATGTTTCAAATCAGAAGATTTATAACGTGATTTCAATTTATTCATTAGTGTTATTAATAAAACAGTTGATATGATTAGAGTTGCCAATTTCCAAGGCAGGGCAAATAAAGTTTTTTCCCGGATTATTTTTATTTTACCTTCGTCAAGGACGAAATCGAGCCTAACCTGATATTTACCCAGAAAAAAGCCGGATATTTTATTTTCACTCATGCCTTCCAGAAGGAGCGGACGGCTTTGGCCGACTAAATGAACCCGGGGGATTAAAGGGAATTTAGCCTGTCCGACCGGTCCTATAACTACCAAATTGCCGTTGGGGCGGAAATATGTCTGACCGGAGTTTTTAACCTGTATGTCAACCTCCAGTGGGGAAAAGGAATCATGAATAACGGGAAGGTTAAATTCCGGAATTTCCACAATTTTTTTCAAACCTGATTCAGTTACTGTTACCAATAGAAGACCGGCCAGAGATTGATTAAACTGGCTCCGGTTTTCCCGGGCCGGAAATTTCGGATTTGAAGAAAATACCAGTGCCATATAGTAATCCTGTTCTTTTGTTGATTTGGCTGGACTGATATTGAGAATAAGATCCAGACGACCGTTTTTCGGCAGAAGAAAGGGATCGATCAACAAAACGGTTGACAGGTCCCGGGAAACTACCGGGGAAATTATTTTCAGATCCCGCGTGTCAGGTGTAATATCGGAGGAAAGTTTAGCTGAGACGGGGTTTATCCAGTCTATAACCATATCATGGCTATTTATATCAGCCAGGCCATTCTCATTAAATCCCGACAGGACAACACTCATCAGTGTGTCTTCACCCTGGTTTTTCAGAGTATATTTTTGACTGACGAAGCGTCCCGGTTTGATCATAATTTCCGTAACCGGAGGTTCTACAGTTAATGAAAGTGACTGAGCTGATACTTCAGACCTGACACGGGGGAAAACTGAAAAGAGAATAATCAGAAATAATTGCAATAAGAGGCAATAAAAAAGATGTTTCAGCATCGATTAAATACCCGGCAGGGCTGTAAAATTTAAATTATTACTGTAGATACCCACCGGCTGTGTGCGGGAGACATTAATTTTCAGTATCATTCTGGCATTTTGCTCTGAATTTTGTTCTGCTGTTTCCATAATAAGGGAAGCAAGCTCATTTTTATTAAGTGAGGCGAAAGGACGAAAAAAGCCTGGTTTTTTAAAATCTTCAGGTATCTTTTTTCCTTCCAACTGATAACCAAATCCGTATGAATCCGATAAATTCCAGAGACCGGCTGAGTCTTTATTGCAGGGAGCATCTTTGGCGGCATTACAGACAGTATCGGGAATTACGGCGTTAGTTTCCGATGACAGCTGTTTATCTTCAGCCAAATAAACAGCAAATCCGGGGAAATTGCCACTTTTTACAGTTATCAGAAGATCCCGAGTTTGCGGCAAATTGGGTACCAGACCAGGGAAGTTAACTCCGAGGGGTGATATGGAAAAAATCAGGGAGGAACCAGCCGCACGGTTGTTAAATCCCGATTGGATAAGGTATCCTTTTGAGGAAAAAACCTGGGCAGATGTTTGTCCAACAAGATCGATAAGGCGGTATCCCGAAGAGGATTTATTGCCTCCGGCAATATTGAAGTTTCCTCCCTGCAAAATATAATTTTCTGAGTTCATATCCTGGGCCATTACCGGAGGAGAGCCCAAATAAAAGGACAACAGTGAAAAAGTCAAAAATAAGAGATTAAAGATCATTCTATTTTCAGACTAAAACAGAACCCGTAAAAAGTCTATAAGACATATCAGAAAAATTCTTTCTTCGAAAACAGATTATCTTATTGTAATAACGCGAAGGCGGTAGGTTGGCAGATTAGATTTTTGACTGCTAATTCAGTGAAGTAATTAACGGTTTAGACTGTTACAGCAGTCTCTTTTTAGGAGAAACCGGAAATTTCAGGCAGGCAGAGCAAAATGTTCCCGGCGGAGGCGCTCCAATTCTTCGTGAGTCAGCTCTTCTTCCAGATTTTCAATTTTTTCCGAAAGAACTTTTATTTCTTTTTTCTGGTTTTTGATTCTGTTATAAATATTACCTGTAAAATAGGCTATAGGTGTCATGAATAAAAACGAGAGAAGAAGAGTTAAGTCATGAAATGAAGGCGCAACACGATGACTGAATATATAAAGGGTCATTAGTGATAGTGTTAAAGTAATAACAATTGAGGGTTCCAAGAGGAGTGAAAGCTCAAAGAGGAGGAAATGATTGAGAAAGAAAAAAGGGCTGGCAAGACCGCCTGTTGAAGCGGTAATAAGAACAACGCTAATCCCTGAGATAACCGATTCGGTTAAGAGAAAATTTTGTGTTTTTAGTAAACGGTGTGCCAAAATGAGGAAGATTATCAGGAAAGCGGTTAACTGGAGGGAAAAATTTGATAAAATAGCGTGATTTATCCAAAAATAAGTCAATAAAAGAGCGATAACAAGCATTATTGAGTGTTTGGCGGTTTTTGTGAACATCGGAAGTCAGTATAACATAGCAGGTGCTGCATTTTAATCTTGACATTGGTGAGCTTTACTGACAGGGAAGCGGTTTTAAAATATTTTTATTCGGTTAAAAAATAATTATTTGATTTTTTCCTTGCAGAGGATATAAAATAGATCAAAATGAAAAGATTATTATCATCCCAATACCAGTCCCGATTAAATCGGGCCGATATGGGATTTCAGACTTTTAAGTCTTCACTTACCCTTCCGGAAATCGCTTAAAGGCGAGGAAGGAGCGTGGGAAAAATATTATCCTCTCGCCAAGAGAGGATTTTTTTGTATGATAGAGATATATGGATAAAGAAATTAAATATAATCCGACCGGGTTTGAAAAAAAATGGCCCCGTAAAAGGCTAAAGCATTCACGGGGTAAACAGGCTTTTAATCCAACGTCATTTGAAGGTAAATGGCAACACTATTGGGAGAAGGTCAGAATTTACCAGCCGGATTTAAAACGCGCCCGTAAACCTTTTTATAACCTGATGATGTTTCCGTATCCTTCGGCTGAAGGCCTTCATGTGGGTAACGTTTACGCGTTTACGGGTGCCGATATTTACGGCCGTTTCAAAAGAATGCAGGGTTTTGAAGTTTTTGAACCGATCGGGCTGGACGGCTTCGGGATCCACAGTGAAAATTATGCCTTAAAGGTCGGCAGGCACCCAAAGGAGCAGGCTATTGTCAGTGAGAAAAACTTTTACCGGCAATTGCATGCTACGGGTAACGGGTTCGCCTGGGAAAATACACTGGAAACTTATGATCCTAATTATTACAAACGGACTCAATGGATTTTTATCCAGATGTTTAAACACGGATTGGCATACAGGAAAAAATCGCTGGTTAATTTCTGCCCATCATGCAAGACAGTTCTTTCCGATGAGCAGGTGATAGACGGACACTGCGAGCGGTGTAAATCTTTGGTTGAGAAAAGGGAGATGGAGCAATGGTTTTTCAAAATAACAGCCTACGGCGAGAAATTGTACCAAAATACTTTTAAGGAGTCATTCAAATGGAGCGGGAAAGTAAAAGTAGGCCAAAGAAACTGGATCGGCAGAAAAGAAGGAATAAATATTACTTATCCTATCCTTTCAGATACCGGACCAACCAAAGAGAAAATTACCTGTTTTACAACCAGACCGGATACTAATTTCGGTGCGACTTTCGTTGTTGTTGCTCCGGAACACGATTTCGTCGCTACCCTCCTAAATTCAAAGCTTAAAACTCAAAGCTCAAAGCTAACAGAGATTGAGAAATATGTCAAAAGGGCTAAAGCGAAGTCGGAGATGGAGAGGATTGCCGAGGGGAGAGAGAAAACAGGAGTGTTTACCGGATATTACGCGGTAAACCAGCTGAACGATTATAAAATGCCCATTTTTATTTCCGATTTCGTTTTAGGACATTTCGGCACCGGAGCGGTCGTCGGGGTTGCGGGGCATGACGCAAGGGATTTTCAGTTTGCCAATAAATTTAAACTGAAGATTATCAGGGTTGTCGTCGGGAAAAACGGAGACAAATCGGAAATTACCCGTGAAGAACAGGTTCAGGAAGAAGAAGGAACAATGGTCAATTCGGAATTTTTAAACGGGATGGATATTCATGAAGCGACAGAAAAAATTATGGATTATTTAGAAGAGAAGGGGTGGGGCAAGAGGGTGACTACGTACCGTTTACGAGACTGGTGCATATCAAGACAAAGATATTGGGGAGCGCCGATTCCGATGATTTATTGTAAAAAATGTGCTTCAACAGCTCCAGCACAGGGCGGTTGGTATCCGGTTGCTGAGAAAGATTTGCCTGTTGAACTTCCCGATGTATCCGACTGGAAACCGGAGGGAACAGGTAAGGGACCCCTTTCAAAAGTCAAATCGTTTGTAGAAACAAAATGTCCAAATTGCAAAGGACCGGCACTGCGGGAAACCGATGTTTGTGATACGTTTTTAGACAGTTCATGGTATTTTTTAAGATATCCGTCAGTTAACAAAGAAAGCGACGGTAAAAATATACCCTGGGATCCTGATATTACCAAAAAATGGTTACCGGTTGACCAGTATACCGGAGGCGCGGAACATACAGTCTTGCATCTTTTGTATGCCCGGTTTATTACAATGGCTTTAAAGGATTTCGGATATTTGGATTTTGAGGAACCATTTGAGCAATTCTATGCCCACGGACTTATTATTGCCGAAGGAGCCAAAATGAGTAAATCCAGGGGAAATGTTGTTATTCCCGACGCCTATATCAACAAATACGGAGCTGATACACTTCGTACATATTTGATGTTTTTAGGTCCATTTGACCAGGGAGGAGATTTTCGGGATACAGGAATTGCCGGGATGCACCGTTTTCTTAATCGTGTTTGGCGACTCGGGAGTGAGGTGGTCCTGAACCAAAGTGAAGTATTTCTTGCGAATACGAGCACAAATAAATTGAGAGTTACTTCTTCCGATAATCATCGGGCTCAAGACACATTGACACGTTCCATGCATAAGACGATTAAGGAAGTGACCGACGATATTGCCGCGCTTAAATACAATACGGCAATTGCCCACATCATGGAGTATGTCAATGAAATATCAAATGTCAAATCTCAAATGTTAAATCTGGATTTAATTTATATTAAAAACCTTCTGTTACTATTGGCGCCGTTTGCCCCCTTCATAACGGAAGAGTTGTGGAATAATTTGGCGTTGGGGAGGGATTCGATCCATATCCATCCTTGGCCTTCTTTTGATCCGAAGTATCTGAAGGAGGAAAAGACAGTCATAATAATCCAGGTTAACGGTAAGTTACGGGACAGCCTGAAAATAGCCAGTTTGGAAGCAAAAAAACAGCAAACAGTCGAAAAGGAAGCCAGGAAAAGCGGAAGAGTCAGTAAATATCTGGAAGGACAAAAAATTAAAAAGACTGTTTTTGTACCCGGCAAACTGATTAATTTTGTGATATAAAGATGCGTATTGAAGCATTTTATAATGCCGACCGGGGTTTTACTTCATCACCAACAGATATTCTGAGACCTGTAAGAGTATTCACTGAAACTGTAGCTTCCCATCCCAGAAAGATTGAAAAATGCTGGTGGTACCGGGCTGTTCAGATTGATTTTGATTTAAAAACCGGACAGCCAACCGATTCATTGCAGAAGGAACTCAAGCAATCTCTGACTCATTCCATTACAACACAAGGGCATAAATTACCGCAATTACCTGATAAAAATACGGATTTAATAATCGGTTTTCATGATATTCCAAAAGGGAAAGGAAGTTTATTCGAAAGGGTGAAAGAGATAACTCCATTAATCATACAGGCAGGTAAAAAATATGACGTTGATGCATTTGCCAAAAACTATACTCTGGCAGTGACTATTGATGAGGATATACGAAACTTGCCTAAGAGAGAGTCAGAGAAGATTACCAGAATGTTAATGGCCAGATTAGGCGCTCTGAAAATACTGATAATTAAGAGCGGAAATGATGGAAATGCTGATTATTACGCTTTAGGGACAATGGAAGGCGGTTTGGCAATTGAAAATGCCAGAAGGGAAGGAGCGATTGATCGACTAAGAGACAGACTGGTGACTCATGCCTGTGCCAGGGAATCAGGCAGATTTGATAAAGTGGAAAACGCCGTCACCAGATCTGATTGGGAAGTCTATGGAATTGCCGAACACATTGCCAACGCTTCACGGACTCTGGCCGGTTGGGGTTATATTGATAAACCTTTTGTTATCAGAGACATAGCCACTGACGAGAGAGCCAATTTTATTGAAAGAATTATGGGATGGAGCCGTCAATCAGAAAGCGCTATTGCCGCTCACGCATATAATATTACACCACCTCCGGCATACCGGATGGGGGTGTTTGACGGAGTCATAGTTTCTTCCAAATCCGGTCGTTTTAATATTGATAAGACAAATTTACAAAGAGAAGATACTATTCCGGTAGCGATTGTGCCAAATGCCGATTATTCACCTAAGGAAGATGATCCTTTAAATTTAGATTCCTTCCGGAGATACTCATTAGGTATTGAAGGAGACAGAATTGTCGGCCCTTCGATTGAATTTGATGAGATGTCAGCAGCAATATTATATTCCGGGGCCGTAAGAGTGAGCCGGCATGATAACGGATCAGGTTTTAAAATTGATCCCGGAGGAAATATTAATCTTCCAAGAATCAGGGGATTTGTACATTTGCATCAGGGTTTGGATGAAATACGTAATTATGAAGCGGTCAGGGGTATAAAAGTGGCGGAATTATTCCGCTATATCGTTTTTAATTTAGATGAATATCCTTATCCGGTCGGTTGCGGAAAGGATATAATGTTTGCCACATCTACAGATGCCGCCAGAAGATTAATCAGAACAACTCCGGTTGGATCGGGAATACAGGTGGCTGCATTTGACGCGATGGACCACGGAACTAATTTTCTGCTGTTAACTGAACCACTACCGGATACAAATTTTATTCCTGATGATCCGTTTTCGATTATGTTGGAACTGGTTAATCCTGATGTGAAAGCCGTAAGACTGACTGATGAAATTGCCCAGGTATAATTTCCCCTCATGTAATATTTATTTGACACGGGTTTGATTTTCATCTTATGATAGAGTTGTGGCTGAAGATAAAGTCGTCAACCTGCCGGTAAAAGAGAGTCTTTGGGATACTTTTGAGCATATCCTTCTTTTTATCAGCCTTTATGTTTTTGCAATTGCCTTTACATTAATGCTCCACCAGTTTATTGACGGAATTTCCCCGGCAGCTGAAAATACAAACGCTTTAAGATATGTTTCCAAATATCTGGTGAGAGGATATCTGGCATCACTTATTGTGTCCTATCCCTTATTTTCCTTTTTTTTCTTAAGAGTGAAAAAAAGAGCCCAGAAAAATCCGGATGTTAGGCATTTAGCTTCAAGGAAAAGGCTTATTTATTTTACGATGATTGTGGCTTTTATCATTGTTCTTATCAATATTACATCGATAATTTATAATTTTTTAAGCGGGAACGTCACATTAAATTTTCTTCTTCATTTCGCGGCAACGGTGGGAGTAGCCTCAATTATTTTTGCTTATCTTTTAAATGAAATTAAAGAAGAACGGAAAGCTTATGCGTAAATACTATATTTTTATTGCCGCTTTGGGCGTTCTGACGGCCGTATTTATAATCGGGGGTTTGTCCCTGACAGGCAGTCCTTTCAGTGAAAAACTGATAAAGCTTGACCAACAGAGATTAAACGATTTCAATACGATCAAATACGCAATTGAAAATTATTACAGGGATAAGAAAGTTTTACCTGTTAATTTAAGAATTTTGCCGTCAAATATTAAATTATCCGATCCCAAAAGCGGAAAGGAATACGACTTTGCAGTCATCAGTTCAACGCAATATAAATTATGCACGGAGTTTTCCGCGGATACCGAAAAGTCGGGACCTGAAAGAGGCGTTATATATAGTAATTCCAGTTCGAGCACATCCCACCGGAAAGGTTATGATTGCATCAGCTATTCAATTCCCAGTTACGCAATGAGACCGACACCGACACCTTACAGATCTCCTGCCAGCTTGACTATGACAACACTTTGTCCCGGATCTTTTATGAATGACGAATGTATATTACCCAATGGTTGTCTGGACAGTGACGGATTGAATTATTTTAAAAGAGGCAGCATTACCTATTCCAATCCGACCGGGGAAGGGTTAATAACTTTATTTGACAAGTGCATTGAGGGGTTAAACCAGGTTGAGGAGAATTACTGCAATCCGAAACAGCCAGAAGATTCTTTTGAAATGACAGGAAACCGGATAGTATACGAACCAGATGTCAGAATTTACCAATGTGCTGCCGGGTATGAATGCCGGAACGGAGCATGTGTTGTTGTTGTTACCGATTAGTCCGGGTGAGAGAAGTTTCTTCTGAAAATATCCTCAAGTAAATTAACCTAAAAGGTTATCTATTTATATATTACTTAATAGATAATCATATTTGTAGTTAAGATGTTAAGTTGATTAGACAAAGTGATACCGGCTATGCTAGTCTGTAAACGGAAAGAGGAAATATGCCTGCCAAAGAAGATGAAAGTCCCTTCATTAACACGGAGAAGCTTCAAAACTTCCTGTCATTTTATAAAATTCCCCTAGTTCTTTCTATTTCCGGTTTCTTTTTAACCGGAATATCTTTGGCGTTACTTATTAAACCTTCAACAGAGACGGGTAATGTATTGTTTTCAACTGACGCGAGCGTATCTGCAGGATTTGCGATTAAAGCTGATATTGAAGGAAGTGTTTTAAGGCCAGGCGTATATGAGTTTAACGAAGGTGAGAGAATTTGGGATGCAATTGAGAAAGCCGGGGGATTGACCGAGGAAGCTGATCTTGGCTGGATGGAGAAGAATTTGAATAAAGCGGCAAAACTAATTGACGGGGGTAAAATATTTATTCCAAAAACCGGTGATACCAAGGATTCCGTTGCCGGTAATGCAGCCGGGGGAGAAAATCAATCAATATACAGTATTGCGGCAAGCGGACAAACGGCAGACTTAATTAATATTAACAGCGCTACCCAATCCGAGCTTGAAAGCTTGCCGGGGATAGGACCGGTTTACGCGGAAAAAATTATTAACGGAAGGCCATACCAGTCCATTGAAGAGCTCAAGTCAAAAAAAGTTATCGGAGAAAGCCTTTATAATAAAATTAAGGACAAGTTGACAATATAAATTAACAATTTACAATATTTGGTAAATGCTAACCGGCATTCTTCTGATTTCCCTAGTTTCATTTATTGCCGTAGTTTCTTACCGGCGGCCAAAGCTTGAGCAAAGAGTCATTAAAAATATTCCCGTGGTTGACTGGCTGAACATATTTGTATTTCCGATTATTTTTTATTTCGGCCTGACAATGATTGTTAAAAATATCATGATCAGGCCAAGAATAAATATTCTTGATTTTGAGGATGTCCAGTTATTGGGGGTAGGCGCACTTTTTTTAATATATGCTTTTGTGGGAATGAGCGTTCATTTTGTCGGGAAAGTTCTTTCACGATACATTAGAAGGAATACCCAATCCAAAATTTATTATATTAATGAGATTTTCCACGGAAAATTAAGCCATTACATTACATTTGTCTGTGTTTACATGGTACTTTTTACCCTGGCGCTTTTGGAGATAAATTACCCGATGACAGATAAATTAACACAATTTTCAATATTATTTATTATAATGGCGGGAACTTTGGGAGGATTTTCAGCAACAAAAATGATTTTTTATACCAATACCTGGTTCGGGGGATACAATAAACCACTTTTTTTAATTACACTGGCCATGCTTCTGGTTTTAACGGGAATTTACAGAAGTGATAATTTAAAACTGGCTTATTATCCCTTGAATATCCTTGTTTCAATGGTATTTACGGGAATAATCGGAACATTTATAGCCCGGCAATTTATGGTATTTTCCCGGTTATCCAAGAAGAGAAGACTTCAATTTTTATCCAGAATTTTAAGTGTTTAATCCTTTTTCCCAGGTAATAAATTCACTTCTGCCCGAACCTCAAGCGGGACTTCTCAACGGGATATTATTCGGAATAAGATCAAACATTTCCGGCTCTTTTTACCGGGCCTTAGTTGATACGGGTACGCTTCATATAATTGCCCTGTCGGGGATGAATATCACTATTCTGACTAATCTGACGGCCAAGGTCACCTTAATTTTTGGCCGGAAATTTTCCAGTCTTTTGACAATTTGTCTTATAGGATTATTTGTCCGGTTTGTCGGTCCCGGTCCGACAATAGTCCGGGCCGCCATAATGGGCAGTATGTCACTTGTTGCAGTTTATTTTGGCAGACGATATTTCGCTCTGCTATCTTTAATTTTGACCTCCATATTAATGCTTTTAATGGATCTGAGCTTAATTAAAAATCTTTCTTTTCAACTGTCATTTTTGGCAACTTTGGGACTGATTACGGCAAATAAGAAAGGTACCGGCCAATACCGGAAAGAAGCATGGGGAAGCTTTCTATGGCCAATATATGAAAATTTAAGACTGACGCTTTGGGCCCAAATTTTTACTTTGCCGGTTATTTTATTTAATTTCCGGAGGTTATCCTTAATATCACCAATTGCCAATCTTCTGATTGAATGGACAATCCAACCGATTATGGTACTTGGATTTATAACTGCAATTACCGGCTGGATTTTTTTGCCTGTGGGTAAAATTGCCGGATGGATGACATGGGTACCTTTAACGTATCTTTTGACGGTAGTTAAATTTCTGGCTAAATTTCCCATGGCGTCAGTTGAATTCTAGTTATATGAAATTTTCCAAAAAATATTTCCTATCAGGATTACTTTTCGGATTGGTTCTTTTATTTACATATATTTTCAGCCAGCCGGACGGGAAACTGCATCTTATTTTTTGTGATGTGGGCCAGGGAGACGCGGTATATATTAAAACTCCCGGCGGCAGCGATCTTCTGATTGACGGCGGACCCAATGATAAAGTTTTGTCTTGTCTTGGCAGTAATATGCCCTTTTATGACAGGACGATAGATATAGTTGTTCTTACCCATCCGGAAAAAGACCATCTGCAGGGCTTAATATCTGTACTGGAACGTTATAGTGTGAAATATTTTGTTATAGGAGCCGTCGGAAACCAGTCGGAGGGTTATAAAAAATTGGTGGAGCTTATTGCCGGTAATGAAATACCGTATAAAAATTTGTACCGGGGAGATTATTTTTCCCTGGATGAGGTGCGGTTTAACGTTTTATGGCCTGACAGAAACTGGGCAGCCCAAAGCCTTGATACAGAGGCAGGAGGCCAAATTATGGCAGCAAATATTAATCAACCGGGAAGCCACGTTTTGGGACTGTCAACGAAGATAAATCTAAATGATTTTTCTTATATTCTTCATCTGAAATACCGGGAATTTGACGCTCTTTTTACCGGAGACGGTGATATTAAGGTGCAACCGTTATTGCTTCAAGCAGGCAGACTTCCCGATGTTGAGGTGCTTAAATTTCCCCACCACGGATCAAAGACTGGCATAATGACCGAGTTTTTGGATAAAATTAAACCGGAGGCGGCGGTTATTTCCGTCGGGAAAAATCCCTGGGGACACCCGACCAAAGAAGCCCTTCTTACTTTAGATGAGCGAAAAATTAAGATATACAGGACAGACACTGACGGAGAGATCCGCTTTACCACCGACGGGATTGTATGGAATAATTGAAATTGTAAGACCTATGGATGTAATGGAAACACCAATATCCGTAACAGGGGAAAGCCCAAAAATTGTTTTGCCGCTTTATAAGGCAAGAAGATGGCTTTTCGATTCAGTTGCATTTGCACCGTCCGAAGAAGATAAAAATGATATCAAGCCGATGGATGAAAAAAGAAATCAATTAAGGAATTTTTTCAGTGAACGGGACAAATCGGGAGAATTGAAAAATCTGCAGGATTTGATCGGATTTTTAAGCCACGCTGATGGAGTGATTCTTTTAAGAGAAACCGTTAATCTGACTAATTTTCGGATATTCGTAAACGGTAACAGCAATGAAGAACCGGTTCCAATTGTATTACCGGAAGAAGACAGAGTTAATTTTAAAAAAGGCCTTTCTAAAAGGCTTAATCCGGTTTTGAAAAAATTACCAGTACCAGATGAGGCAGAAAAAATCGAAAAAGCCAAGGAAACAGCTTACATTGATTCAAATCAGGCCGGAATAAATCGACATACAAACGGATTAGGACCGGAAGAAGAAGTTGATTTTATTACAGGGAAACCTGTTCCTGAAAATAACGACCGCCAAAAAATGATACATAGGCTAATTAGAAGTGTCGGAAGCCGAATCAGTAAATTATTAAAGCCTGATGAAGTTTCGGAAAAAACCATGACTAAAGCTGTTGATATGCAAACCGGAAAAGTGGAAAGTTCAAAATCGCCTTTGGAATCCGATAATGGAGATCAAACGCATATCCACTATACTCAGAAATTACACGATGAAATTCCTGACATGACTTTACTGGCATTAAAAGCAATGGGATTGGTGCCTTTTGAGAACCAAGATGAAATTCAGGAAATTATTTATTCTGGAAGAACTGTTGCGGAAACAGTTGACAGGGAACGGGTCGGAATTTAAACTAAGTCCATCCTCCTCAAGATCACTCCTGCCTTCGCTAAATATATATGTCCAATGATTTAGAGACGGGTAAGTTTGCCTTTTTCCATTTAGATTTAGAACGGCAGGCACCGTCGAATCCTGAACTTATAAAAGGAATTCGAAAGGAACTTGGAAATAACGTTTTAACAATTCCTCTGGTTGCCGATGAATTTCAAAAAAGACTGGCTGACAGTACTCTGCTTGCCGGAATTCATCCTGATAACCGTTCATTTGGAGGAGTTATTGTTGAAGCTGTGACTCCATCATTGGGAAGGTATTATGCAGATGCATGGAATGTTTTGGAAACAGTTGCCAGTCCCAAAACCGGACTTAAAGGAGAGATAATTACAATATTTACAATGTTTGAAGGAAGGGACAGCAATCCGAAAAAACATTTCGGCGGTGTTACGGCATTAGAACAATATATCAGAGATGTCAGGACACATTCTTATAAAAAAATATCAGTATATGCTGTTTGGGATGTTCATGATGTAATCACACTGAACAAACTGAAAAATGTAAACGGCAGAAAAAATATTCCGGAAGTGATTTCTATAACGGCAATGCCACTATTTACCGATAGACTCCAGGAAGACGGCCTAATTGATGATGAAACATTTGTTGCAGCACCGGATTTCGGGAGCATTACCAAAGCAAGACAAATGGCTCAAGTGTTGGGAAAAGAATTAATCTTTATTAAGAAAACAAGGCCTGAACCTAACAGGGTTGAGATAGAAGGAGTTTACCTAATTAAAAAGGACGGATCGGTTGAGAAAAAGAATTATGATTTTTTAAAGGGAATAAGAGTGATTTTTTTCGATGATATGATGGATACCGGCCGGACGGCTATTGAAGACACTTCGGCAGTAAAAGCGGCCGGTGCAAGAGAAGTTGTTTTTTGCGCAACACATCCGGTTTTTTCTTCTCCTGAAATATTACTGCATGCCCTGGATGAGAGAATATTAGATTATATTTATACGACGGATTCTTTACCAAACTACAAAAAGATTGTTGATCCTTTAAATCCCCAGGTACTTCATCCAAGATTAAGACTTCAATCATTGGCCAAACCGATTGCCGCATTAATAAAAATGGCGGCAGATAAGGCAACCGATGAGGATTACCAATTAGTCAAAAGGTGTTTATATAATCCCGGTCCGGAGAAGAAAGTTATAGAATACCAGTTTACAAAGGGGAATATAGCTCCGGCATTTGAAGGATATAATTTTTATGACGGAATAACCGGAAAATTAAAGAGCGGAATAATATATATTGCAGATTTAAAAGAGAAATAATTTACCGTATTGACAGGCCGGCATTGAATTTATTAACATAAATTCATTGGGTTTGGGGATTTACTTCATTATTTCTTAAAGTTAGCAGAATAGTATCCAAGGCTTTAAGTTGGTCAGGATCTGTTATAGACAGTTTTCCCCGTTTAATTCCCAATTCTCCCCGTAAAGGATTGATTTCTTTCAAGGGCCGATCATTTATACCGTGATGGATTATCAATGTGCCGATTATTTCGGCAATTTGATTTAGAGTTTTTTCTTCTAATTCTATGGTTACTCCGGGTGATAACGGATCGGGATTAGGGTTGATTCCCGTATATCTATCCAACAGTAGTTTTTGTAGTTTTTTTTCAGAAGGACCGATACCGGTAATTACTTTAATAGCTTTAAATAAAAGGTCCTGAGAAGCCATGCCGGACTCGGTAAATTCACCGTATACTTTTTTAGCAGTTGACATTATCACCGTTAAAATCGGGCGAAATTTTTCATCAAATTGTCCACTAACCCACGAAGCAGTTTCAGGATTAGCCATTTTAGGAAGATTATTCCTGAGATCGCGGCCAAAATTAGAAAAATCGACTCCGGTGAATGTAATTTTTGAACCTTCGGGAGGAGGTGGAGGAGTATTGGCTTTAATATCAGGAGACGGTAATGACATATTTTCTTAAATTATATCATTAACTAAGGTTCAGTTGGTCAAGGGACAGTTGGCAAGGAGTTGCTTTTTTTCTTCGTCTGATTTTCCCTCCGACAGTTTTTTAGCTTCCTCACATTCATGGGGCGGCCTGAAGAAACATGTTTTAGTCGGGACTTTGTCCGCGGTGAAATATTCCGTTTTTTCCTGGGGACAGTTGGGGCATGTTAAAAGTCCGTTTACGGCGCAGACTTTTACGGGGATTAG